>JAFVAQ010000011.1 GCA_017480495.1 Eubacterium sp.
CCTGGAACAGCAAAAGCTGTTCCCTCGCCTTCCTGGCGAAGGACGGGGTTTGGGGTGGAACCCCAAGTATAACAAAAGCCCTGGAAAATCCAGGGCAAATGTTTTAATCATTTCGGGACATAATCAAAAATGCTTGACATAACTATATCTTACCAGGTTACCATACTATAAACTTAAGTATTAAATAATCTATTCCCGATATGATCAGAGCCATTATCGCCGAATATACACACCCTATCAAAAATCCTTTAAAGTGATACATATAATCCTTATAGCCTTTACAACCTTCCGTTCCTTCAATTACAACCCATTTAGCCGTCAGCTTGCATATGATAATCCAGTCCATTACGATAAGGTCAACCACATTCCAGCTCATAGCTATTATGAATGTAAATAAAGTCAAATTCAAAAACGATGTTTTCCCTCCACTATATTGAAGGACTCCAAATACGATCAATATACCAAATAGCACTATAGAAAATAGAGCTGAGAAAACCCGAGCTTTTCTCTTCTGTTCGGCCGAAGGTTCCGGAAGTGTAGATGCCTTCTGTATATCCTCCGGATAATCATGTAGCATCTCCCACGGAAATTTCGTAACCAATATATAAACATAAATAATCCATAAAACAGACCATATCAGTCCTTCAACCAAAGCAACCTGTATCATTATTTCTCCTTCCTGCTCACATGAAAGTCGCAATAATCATCTCCGTTTGCAAGTGTATGATTTCTGATCAGCTTAGCTCCTCCTTTATCAAAACTAATAAAGTCAGTCATACATAGATACTTGATAAGATGAAAGCAATCTTCTCTTCTACCAAGTTCACAAAGTCCGCATTTAGTGTAAGTGAATTCATAGTTATCTTTATCAATTCTCCTGAATGTAGATTTCCAATCCATTTCATAGGAGGATGTTTGTGATTTTCTGGCAGCTTCTTCACGGGTTCTGATATTCTTCTCCGAAAATGAACTTTCATCCTCTTTCTGTCTGCGGAGCATTTCGTCACAAAGATACCTGACGAGTCCCTCAAAACATTTTTCATCTATAACATCCGGAGACGCTTTATGAAATGATATCATGTAACAGCCTATATAAAGAATTTTGGTTAGACTATTCCCTTTACCCAATGCCGGTGTTCTGGCCACTATTTCCTTATATTCTTTCCTTATTTTCTTCTTCAATGCAGGTGTCACATCTATTCCGTAATCCCTTAAAAAATTGTAAACAGCTTTATCCATAATGAGTGGCATAGCCATACCCATAAATCCGTATCTCATTTTGTTTTTAGTCACCTTTCCCTTATAAGATCATACATATGAAAGCTTATGATCTTCTGTATATAAAATCACATCTGTCTCCACCGGTTCCGAGTGTCATGGTTCTTATAAAGTCCACATTATCCAGACCACAGTAGGCATATTCATCACTATCGCAAAAGGTCTTAGTAAGTTCAGGCAGTTCCAGTTTTGAAAGATAATCACAGTACGGACAAGCTTTCATATTAAAGGACACTTCTTCCTTATCCTTCCGTACCCACTCAACCTTAAAACCTGCCTTTTCACCAAATGCAGTGTTAGTCAAAATACCGCATAGCTTCATAAAAAAGGCTGCTCCAATTTTGGTAGAGGTCATTTTTGCAAATGATTCATGTCTAGATTCATTTTTCTTCTTTATACATTTTTCTATCCATTTATAGGCTTTATCAGGATAATATTCCTTTAATACTTTATATAGAGCCGCCCTTTCAAGGATGAATGTAGCATGCATTTTATTGGTCTTAACAACGTCTCCTAAAATTCCTGCCATACGGTCATATTCTGCGTCTGCCTCTTTTTTAATCCTATCAGCCTGTTCGTCGCCATAAGCTTTACTTAGATGTAAGAATAAAGGATTATATTCTTTTATTTTGTCATATCTGTTCTTTTTCATTTACTTCTTCCTCCAATATAAATATGCCGGAATAAAAAATGTCATCTCAAGAAGACTCTCCAGTGAACCCGTAACACCCCACTCTCCCGTGATTTTTGCAAACACAACAAATATCAGTACCAGAATGAAGTATCCACCGAATATATAAAAAACATTTCTCTTTTTCAGACCGAATTTTCCACTCAGAATACCATAAATCAGTATTATTTCAGTGAGATATCCAAGTATAGCCAAAGTATAAGTAAGCGGATTCAGGTACGACTGGGCATGTTCTATGAGCGTCACAATCTGTGATTCAGACACACCCGCATTTATCGCTGATCTATATGTTAAAGGACTATATACACCAAGTGTAAAATGCATATAAAGAACTCCACCTATACAAAGCAGTGAAGGCAGAATTAAGACATTCCCCCATCTATTAAACACATTATGATACATCTTCCCAAGGCTTATAAATCCCATTAGAAGCAGCAGACTGCCGATGACACCTATCCACATTGAAGTCATAAGTCTCCACTCCGGGACATCCCACAGAGCCATTTGTTCATCGGATAATACATCCTGCCCTATATATAAAAACATATCGGCTATCGCATATATAATTGTACCCGCAATTCCGGCTCCAGCCATTATCTTATTAACCTTGCTCATATCATTATCCACTATATTCATTTCTATTCTCAAATTACCTTTCTCTTAAAAGATTGTTCATTAATAGTTACAATCTTCTGTATATAAACCCACTTCGTTAGTTGCATCTAATCATATATAGTATCATATAACTCAAAATATTACAAAACAAAAAGGCTGTCATACGAGAGCTGACAGCCATGATTGTAAATTATTTATTCACAGAATAATAGATATCGTGAACATAGAGTTTAAAAAACATTCGATAAAATCGATATATATATAAGATCAAAAAATGCAAAAAGCGGTATTGATAAAGATAATTTTAAAAGATTACTAATATCACCTTTTAACCCACTGGTTTCTTTCGGATTATGTGGATTTATCTTTATTGTAGGATTATCACCTTTAGAATATTTACTACTATCACTATACGTACGAGTCGTATCATACTCTTGACCATTATAATCGTATTTTAAAGTCACATTATAATAATATCTATATTCAGTTTTACCTGTTTTAGAATCTTCATATCTTTTCTCTTCATCTATTACTGACGTCACTTTAGCAACTACTTCTTTCGTACATACAATTATACTTTTGATACCTGTGATTATAAAATATAATATAAGCAACTGTATCAACAATAAAATTATACCTACTACAATTAAAAAAATATCTGAAATATCCATGGTTTTATGCTCCCTTATTATTTGTCTGATATATTATACCAGCAATCATTATTGCAGTAAAATACAAAACAAATCGGAGCTCCTAGATATCTCATGCCATCTGCCAGTTCTCCGCCTTCTGTCTTATCTTTACAAATTCGCTATACTTTCCACCACAATCAATCAACTCGGCATGAGTACCCTTCTCTATTAGGAATCCATTATCTACAACCAGTATTTGATCTACCGATTCTATAGTTGCAAGTCTATGAGCTATTATGATGACCGTCTTACCCTTAGAAAGCTCTGTAATAGCCCCCTGTATAAGATGCTCATTTTCTGGATCAATACTGGCTGTTGATTCATCCAGGATTATGACCGGCGCATCCTTAAGTATCGCTCTCGCTATAGATATTCTCTGCTTCTGTCCTCCTGACAGAGTTCCGCCGCCTTCTCCGATCACGGTATCATATCCATCTGGCAGCTCCATAATAAAATCATGACATCTGGCCTTCTTTGCAGCCTCAATCATTTCTTCTTCAGTTACATTATCCCTACCAAAACAGATATTCGCTCTAATGGTATCATTAAAGAGATATACATTCTGAAATACCATAGAGATATTAGAGAGAAGACTGTCGCAGGTGAACTCAGTAAGCTTATGCCCTCCGAGAGATATGCTTCCAGAAGATATATCGTAGAATCTTGCAATCAGATTACATATAGTTGTCTTACCGCTTCCCGAAGGACCAACGATTGCAGTAGTACTTCCCTCAGGCAATTTAAAGGAAACACCCTTCAAAATTTGTCTCTTGTTATCATATGAAAAGTCTACATTTTCAAATTCTATATCGAACCTATCAGGCTTAATGTCTGTTCCCTTCTCATCTAATAGACTGCCCTCTGAGATTTCATTTAACTTATCCAGAGCATTATTAATAACTGCAAGAACATGTGCGCTGTCCGCTATCGGTTCTACACTTCCGAATATGGACATGGAGAGAAATGCTACAACCAAAACATACTTAAGTTCCATATCTCCAGCAATACCTGCATACATTACCGATATTACCATCCAGGCACTGGCTGCCTTTAAAGCAAAAAGGTGCAGGCAGTTATAAGGAATAAATCCACATTCTATCTTAAGTGCAATTTTCTTAGCACTAGCTACCGCATCCCTAAATGAAGCAATAGATGCACCTTCCATTCCAAAGGATTTTACGACCGGAAGTCCTCTTGTATATTCAAGTGCTGCCTGTGTGAGTCTCTCATTTTCTGCATTTAAAACCTTGGTGTTTCGGCCGCTGTGATACGATATCATACTAAGAAAGATAAATGAAACCACAACTCCAAGTACAGCAATAATAGCCGCCTTCGGACACATAACTCCAAGGAATATGAGGATACATATAAAGTTAAGATATCCTCCTACGAAATTATCCACCATTCTGATTCCCATGTTTTCAAGGGTATGAAGTCCCGTAGTTATGGCATTAAGAATCGCACCAGTATCGTTAGTCTGGAAATATCCAAGTGATACCCTTTTTAAAGCTTCACCTATCTTAATCCTATCTCTTGCAATAAGCAGGTACCCTATCTTCTCATGGAATCTTGCTTTAAGATAATCAAATAAAAATCTTCCTATTGTAAGCCCAACTATAACTCCAAGACACTTAAGCCATAAATTCGAAGGGATGCTTTCTCCGGCTTTTTTAATCTCTACTATTTCGGCTATAGTAAATCCCGCAAAGGCTATAGGCGCCGCTACCATCCAGGACGAAAAGAAAGAGAATACAAATCCCAAAACCAGGTCACCTTTAAAATCTCCA
The DNA here is from genome assembly GCA_017480495.1 of Eubacterium sp. Classification (GTDB taxonomy): domain Bacteria; phylum Bacillota; class Clostridia; order Lachnospirales; family Lachnospiraceae; genus Eubacterium_Q. Next base: position 5,064 of record JAFVAQ010000011.1, read on the forward strand.
CACCACGCTATTATTCTTTTTACTGTACTGAACATTCTATCAACCCGCCTTTCCTGCAGACCATTTTTGTGCACCTATATGTGCCTGCCACATTCTGTTATAAAGCGGACACTTCTCCATAAGCTCATCCTGCTTTCCTGATGCTTCGATCCTGCCATCACTTAAAACCACTATGTTATCCGCCCCCTTAATCGTGGATAGTCTATGAGCTATAACTAAAAGTGTCTTATTCTTTGTAAGCGCAGCAATCGACTGCTGAAGCTTATCTTCATTTTCAGGATCCGTAAATGCAGTTGCTTCGTCCAGTATTACTATAGGTGCATTTTTCAGCATCATTCTCGCTATCGCAATACGCTGCCTCTCGCCACCAGAAAGTCTCTTTCCTGCTTCACCAGCGGATGTGTTATAACCATCAGGAAGTTTCAGAATGAATTCCTCACAGCACGCCGCACGGGCCGCCGCTTTAACCTCTTCATCAGTAGCATCAGGATTTCCTAGTCTTATATTTTCAAGGAGTGAACATCTGAAGAGGAAATTATCCTGAGTAACAAAGCTTACAAGATTCGCAAGGCTTGTTACCTTCATGTCCTTAATATCTACTCCACCAATTTCTATGCTTCCATCCGTTACATCCCAGAATCTTGCAATCAGCTTAGCAACAGTAGACTTACCTCCACCGCTTGGTCCTACAAGCGCTGTAAAGCTGCCCTCTGGCAGAGCAAGATCTATTCCGTGAAGCACCTCTCCTTCCTTTTCATCATAGGTAAAATGTACTCCTTTCAGCTGTACATCATACTTTTCAGGTATTTTTTCCTCACTTGGTTCACTAAGCGTCTTCATATCAAAAAGCTTCTGTATCTCTTTAACTGTGTACTCCATCTCTCTAAGGCTGTTGGAGAATACCTCAATCTTTGTCATACTTATGACCATAGACATAGCAAGCATAACTGCGAGAGCCATTTCAGAAACAGTCATACTTCCTTTGTCTATCAGAAGAACACTGATAGGAACAACTCCCAGAAGGGTTGCAGGCATAAATGCAAAGGCCAGCTTCATAGTAACCCAGGTATCCTTCATCCATTCGATAACAAAGTCACGATAATTCATAATGGCTCCGGCATATTTTTCATAACTTACACCGGTCTTACCAAAGGCCTTAATAACTTCGATTCCTTCAATATATTCAACTATCACGCTATTCATATGCGCATTTGCTTCCTGGTACTTTGTCAGGTTTCTGCCGCTTATAGAAAATGTCAGCGCCATGAAAAGTATCCCTATAGGAAGTGCCACAAGCGCTCCTAGGGCAACTCTTATATCAATCATGCATAGAGCGACAAAACTTACTATCGGAAGTACCAGATGTCCTGAACCCTCTGGAACAAAATGTGCAAGTGGCGGTTCTATATCTTCAATCTTATCTACTATGATTCCCTTTATCTCACCAATTGAGTGAGCATATACTTCTCCGAGAGGGGCTTTCATAAATACATCCGCAACCTTAAGTCTCATTCCTTCTAGGACATTAAATGCAACATAATGCGATATTCCTGTGGATAAACCGAAGGCCAAAACCTTTATAAAATACATTCCGAGTGCGATTAACCCCCAGAAAAGCACTGTCTCCTTATCCAGTCCCTTCGTCATATATGCATCAAGCATCTTATATACACAGAAGTACGGTACTATACCTGATACTAGGCTTATGACCGAAAGTACTACTGATATAACAAGCTTTGTTCCGCTGCCCTTCGCATAAGACAGCAACGTCTTAAACCAATTGTCTGATGATTTCATCTCACTACCTCTATTTCTTTTTTTGTTTATATTCCAGCGGGGTTATTCCCATCACATCCTTAAATGCAGCCGCAAATTTTGATGGATTATCATAACCAACTCTTTCAGCCACATCCGATATTTTTAAGTCACTATCGTTTTTTATAAGCTCCGCTGCCTTATTTATCTTGATCTTCTTTATGTATTTATATATCGGACTTCCATATATCTCTCGGAAGTTTTTCCTTAGCGTGGATTCCGGTATATTAAACATTTGAGACAACGCCTCCACTGTATAATTTTTATCCGGAGAATCTATGATAAGCTTATGAACTTCCTTTATCTTCTCTGCCTGACTTGCCGGGATGTAGAGTCTCTCATCTTTGTATAAAGTCTTATCCAACATTTTTAGTCTAAGAAGAAGCTCCATAATCTTCACTTTAAAAAGTTCCATTCTTATCTCTTTTGGAACGTTATACATTTCATCAAGTATTCGCTCTATATACTCATCATTTTTTAGAAGGCTATCTCTTCTGATAAAGTATTCCTCAGCAGCAAAGTTATTCTTTTCGGAAACAATTGCCTTGCCCCCAGAACTGAATTTATCAACGATAGACTTAATATCTATATCGATTCCCGGAAACTCGTTCTTAATACTTTTATCCGCCTCTCCAATTTCAAAGCCTATCGTCATCCCATAGTAATATCCATTCGGCATGTGAATACGCCCCGAATGATTTATACGTCTTCCCAGCTTCAAATCACCTGATTCCATATAGAACTTGTTGCCCAGCAGGTTCTCATGTTCTATTCTTCCCTGCCTGCAATGGTCGATGCAAAATACATTTTCCATATTCTTAAACTCAGACTCACAGGACTCCAGGTGAAACTCATCAAACATAACATATACGCCCCTCATCACCATATAGAGGGTCATATACCCTTCCCCTGTAGGAGACTGGATTCTAAGAACGTGTGCATTTTCATTCTCAGCGACAGACTGAACATTCGATCCAAAGCCCTTACTACGAAGAACACCGCTTATCAAATTATCATTCATAACTTAACCTCAAATAATCTTTATAATTAATATTACTTTATTAATATTAGAAGTATCTAACTGCCGGATATAATAATGGCACATTCTTCACGAATGTGCCACTCCATTTTGATATTAATGCTCCATTTTATTTTTAGAATGAAAGTTTAAGTTCCACCTGTATATCCTTATCTACAAGCTTTGCGAAGTTTTCTCCATCGGATGGACTTCCAACAGCTGTCCCATAATGTGTTGGTATAGCAACCTTCGGTTTCATAGTATTGATAAGGCGCGCTCCTTCTTTATAATTCATGGTATAGAAGCCACCAATTGGTATCATGGCTATATCACATTTTACTTCCTTTGCCTCGTCTATATCATCAATGTCGCCAGCTATATAAATACGTGTTCCTGATACATCGATGATATATCCACACCATCCAGACTTTTTAGGATGAAAGGGCTTCAACTTATTGTACATGGCAACCGTTTCAAAACTAAGACCATTTACCTCGTAGGCTTCCCCTGGTTCAACCGGATGATTTATTCCCACAGCAGTATTCTTTCTAACCTTCTTATCCATAGCTATAGGCACAATAAATGCCGTCTCACGCTGCAATATTTTATTGATGCTTTCAAGTGAGAAATGATCATAATGGTCATGTGTAATAAAGATAAAATCAGCGTCATGATTCTCCTCATCTATTTGATATGGATCAACATAGATAATAGTTCCATTTGCATCAATTCTTATACTGTTTTGTGCATTTACAGTTATGAAAGATACATCCATAGCCCCACCCCCACAAATAAAGATTTTGTACTATATATAACTTTTTTCCAAATAGTTGTCAATGAATTAGACTATTATTATTCTTCACAAAAAAGCCGCTATGAAACTAATCATAACGGCTTAGTCTATTTATGAAAAATAGTTATGTTAAAATATTATAAGTCCTATGTGATATGCGATAAATGCGAGCACAAGTGAAAATGCTGTATAGTAGCCAGCAATTATTGCAGTCCATTTCTTTGAATGGTTTTCCTTATAGGTTGTACTCATTGCCATTACACAAGGCATATTAAAGGATACCGCAAAAAGGAACGCAAGCATCTCTGCCTTTGTAAAGTACTGAGGAAGAGTACTCATAACGGAAGTATCTATACCACTCTTCGCATTAAATGCAATACTTGTGACATCAGTTGCACCACCAAAGAGCGCGCCCAGAACTCCAAGCATAGATTCCTTTGCAAGCATAGAGGAAAGGAATGCCATAAATGCCTGCCAGGTAAGTCCGAAGAGATGTGTTACTGGCTCTATAGCCTGACCAACTGTCATAAGAATGCTTGTCTTTCCGTTCCATGCATAAGAAAGCACATAGAATACTATTGAAACTACAAGAACTGTACTAAGCGCACGCTTAAATACGTCAACGCCCTTGATAAGTGTTGTTCTAATTATATGTCCCCATCTAGGTTTATGATATGGTGGAAGCTCCATTACAATACCTGTTCTCTGCTCAACTGGAGAAAGCTTCTTACCAAAGATGAGAGATACCAGCATAATTGATATAAACATAATTGCAACTATCGCAAAGGTAACTGCCATGGATCCAATTGGACCATAGAAGACAGCCGCAAGTGTAGGAATAACCGACCAGGTTGAGCCACATGGAACAGACCAAATCAGTGCCATTGCAAGAAGTCTCTGTCCATAATTATCCAGAACTCTTGTTCCTGTAACACCACCCATGGTACAACCAAGTCCCATGAAGAAGGCGCATATACTCTTTCCCTGAAGACCAAGTCTACGCATCATATTGTCGAATACGAAAGATATACGAGCCATATATCCAACTTCTTCCAGGATTGAAAATGCAAAGTTAACACCCAGCACAAAACCTGCCATAGATAAAACGAAGAATAAAATATTCAGAAATACTACTGATATAAGATTAACTAAGAAAGGATGAACGCCCCACCCATTTAGTGCATTTGCTACAGGTTCACTAAGAGTTGTAGGAATCATACCCGCTATACCCATGATTGGAGCTGCAATCACCATAGCAACAGCAAATGCCAGTAGCACCATAACAAAGGCAAGTATCTTTCCAGTTATTCTACCAGTTGCGATTTTGTCAAAGCGAGATAATTTCTCTGTTTCCTCTTTTTTCTGGAGCACTTCACTTGTCAGATTATGCACTGCGTCAAACTTACAGATACCCGATGTAAGCGCTGCCTTTTCTATACCCTTAACATTATTTTCTAGTTCTTTATATTCATCAGAGGAAAGCTTATTCCTAAGAATTCCCATTACATTTTCATCTTCTTCCAGCGCCTTAGCCGCATACCAGAGGGAGGAAACCTGATCATCTTCTGCCGTGCTTACGATTTCTTTTACATCTTCGTAGCCAAAAGCTTTGCCTACAAATTGCTCTTCAAAAACCTCCGCTGACATTCTTTTCTTCTCGGCAAGAGCCTTTGATAAATCTTTCTTCAAGCCATCATAGCCCTTCTTGTCTGCCGCAACAAATGGAATGACTGGAATACCAAGCTTCTTACTGAGCGCATCCGTATTTATTGTCATACCTTTCTGCTTAGCAACATCCATAAGATTAAGTACAAGTACTGCAGGCACCTTGATACCTGCATAATCCGCCATCATGTAGAGGCTTCGCTCTAGCTGCGATGCATCTATTATGATAAGAACCATATCAGCATTTCCAGAGATTATATAATCCCTTGTTACGATTTCTTCGTCTGAATTAGCAGAAAGACTGTAGCTTCCAGGAAGATCTGCAACAAGAATCTCCTGTCCATCTACCGTAAATGTTCCTTCCTTTTTCTCAACCGTTTTTCCTGGCCAGTTACCAACATGCTGTCTAAGACCTGTGAGTCCATTAAATATAGTAGACTTTCCAGCATTTGGCTGTCCCAACAAAGCTATCTTCTTCATCACATTTCCTCTTTCTAATCAATATTATTAGCTTATACGAATCATTCAACCACGATGCAGGCCGCATCTTCTCTGTTAAGCGCAATCATAGAATCGCGGCTATATATGAGAACTGGCTGTTTACGTCTATTTTTAAAAACCTTTACGATACCCCCCGGCACTATACCTATAGACACCGCACGACTTATCATATGATTATCGCCATCCATAGACATCACTCTGCCCTGATATCCTTCCTTAGCATCAGTAAGCTTCATTCCATTCCTCCTTGATTTAAATTGCATTTGTTATATACCGTTAACTTGTGTATAATATATATAACCACCAAGAATTTCTATGCCAGTTTGGCTAAAAAAGGTTCATTTAGCATCATTTTGAGGAGTAACATACATGTCTCAGCAGGAAGAATTTTCAACAGCAATAAAAGAAATGCTTTTTTCGAAAAATGAAATAAAAGAACTAAAAGCTGATTATGAAACGGGAAGCATAAAGATTACCATTTTCCCAATCACTACAGGAATATTTTTATCCCTTAATGAGGAAATTGGTTCCTCTATACCATTTGATGAGAAAAAGTATAACTATGAACTAACAACCATCAATCAATGTCTATCTGGAAGGTGTGAATTTAAGCATCCCGGCGAAGCTGTGAGTTACATATCTCCACAACTTACATGCATCGCAAGAAAAAGACGAATGGATGCCTTCTACTACCCACTCGGGTATTATACTGGTCTAGAGATTAGCATAATTGAAAGTCTTATAGATGAAACTACTAGGGATTTTCTTAATAAATTTTCTATTGATATGGATTTTTTAATATCTAAGTACCTAAAAAACACCGAAACCTTTATCGGTAAAACTGACACAAGACTAATAACTTCTTTCAAGGAACTATATCAACTTCTTAACATGAAAAATCTTGGAAGAATCAGACTCAAGGTTCTCGAGATCTTTGAGATGCTAATATCTGAAGAAGTTATATCTCCTTCCAAGTCAAATTACCTGACTTCTGGTCAGGCCGCTATAGCAAGACGTACACACGAGCGTCTGACAAGTGACCTGAGCAGACATATATCTGCACGCGAAATAGCAGAAGAATTAGGTGTAAGTGAAACTAGCCTCAAGAATTATTTTAAAGAAGTATATGGTTCCTGCATATCAGACTATATGAAAGAAAAAAGAATGAAGTACGCCGCAGACAAACTGCAGAATACTTCACTCTCTATTTTCGATATTGCTAATAGTATCGGATATTCAAATCAAGGCCGCTTCGCCAAGGTATTCCATGATTATTATAAATGTAAACCTCTGGAATACAGAAGGAGTCGCCACAATTAGCATTCCCCTTAATTGAGGCACGATTCTCAATTGGTCGCTAATTTTGTAAAAAATAACTTAACTTTTATAGGTCATTATTTTGGGGGCATTATTTATTTACATTGAAGGCATCCTTCTGAGGATAAACAGCTGAAGCACCAAGCTCCTCTTCTATTCTAAGAAGCTGGTTATACTTAGCTACACGCTCTGAACGACTAGGTGCACCTGTCTTAATCTGGCAAGTATTAAGAGCAACCGCAAGATCAGCTATAGTTGTATCTGCTGTTTCTCCAGAACGGTGTGATGATATAGCTGTGTATCCTGCCTTATGAGCCATCTTGATTGCTTCAAGCGTCTCTGATACAGAACCAATCTGGTTGAGCTTAATTAGAATAGAATTAGCTGCACCGAGTTTGATACCCTTTGAAAGTCTCTCTGTATTAGTAACGAAGAGGTAGTCACCTACAAGCTGAACCTTGTTACCTATTTTTTCTGTCATTCTCTGCCAGCCTTCCCAGTCCTCTTCATCAAGTCCGTCTTCGATAGAGATTATAGGATACTTATCTACAAGAGCCTCCCAGTGAGCAATTAGTTCATCAGATGTAAACTCTTTTCCAGACTTAGGCTGCTTATAGAAGCCCTTACCCTTCTCGCTCTTCCACTCTGAAGAAGCTGCATCCATTGCAATCATGAAGTCCTTTCCAGGTTCAAATCCTGCAGCCTTAATAGCTTCCAGAATCTTCTCAATTGCCTCTTCATCACTCTTTAGCTGGTTAGGGGCAAATCCACCTTCATCACCTACAGCTGTTACATCTCCCATATCCTTAATGAGACTTCTTAACTTATGGAACACTTCTGCACACCATCTAAGTGCCTCTTTAAATGTAGGAGCACCGACTGGCATAATCATGAACTCCTGTGTATCAACAGCACTATCAGCATGAGCTCCACCATTTAGGATATTCATCATAGGTACAGGGAGCTTATTCCCTTGTACACCACCGAGAAACCTATAAAGTGGAATGTCGAGAGCAATGGCTGCTGCGCGAGCTGCCGCTATTGATACTGCAAGAATAGCATTTGCTCCAAGATTAGACTTATCCTTTGTTCCATCCGCCTTAATCATAGCCGCATCTACTGCATAAGTATCAGATGCATCAAGACCTACGAGAACATCATTAATAGTTGTATTTATATTATCAACTGCCTTCTGAACACCTTTTCCAAGATAACGATTCTTATCTCCATCACGAAGCTCCAGAGCTTCAAACTCTCCTGTAGAAGCTCCACTAGGCGCGGTTCCTCTACCAACTGTTCCATCAATAAGATATACCTCAGCTTCTACTGTAGGATTTCCTCTTGAATCAAGTATTTCTCTACCGACTACCTTTTCAATTTCAAGATACATTACAATCTCCTCTCTGAGTTATGATTTTTTTATAAATATGGGATGAGTAATTTTATAGCAAAAGCTCATTTAATCCCTACCACAAGATTATAAGAAAGACCATATGACTTACTCATCCCAATGAAAGCTAGTACTAATGCCTTAGGTTATGCAAGTGAAGCCCCGAGATCCTTACACTCATCTAGTGCTGCATCATCAGGAGCATTATTAGCCATGACGCCATCGTTAACAAGAGCAGCCCCAGTTGAATCGCATCTGTCCTTCCAGTCTCTCATCCACTGACCATCACCCCAGCCATAAGAACCAAAGATTCCTATCTTCTTTCCGCCAAGAGATGTCTCTACAGATGCAAACATAGGCTCGAACTCTGTCTCTTCAAGAACCTCTGCTCCCATTGCAGGACAACCAAATGCGATAGCATCAAATTCAGAAACCTTATCCGCTGAGAATTCACCAGCTCCAAAAACTGTGACTTCTGCGCCTTTCTCCTTAGCTCCCTCTGCTACTGCATTTGCCATAGCCTCAGTATTACCTGTGGCACTCCAAAAAACTACTGCTACTTTACTCATATTAATTCCTTTCCAGGGACAAGCCCTTATATATTATTTATTCTCCGAACTAAACCGGAGTGTTTATGCACACACGGCGAGCTGTTCCAAGGTCATTCCCTCCTTAAGTCTTGAAACATATTCGCAGGTGCACTTCTTATATCTGTCAAATGTATCTTCAGCTCGTGAAACATCTCCATACACTTTCCAACATCCGATACATTTAGAACATTCACCTTTATGATCTATAAAACCCTTTACATCCTCATATGGATAACCTAAGAAAAATCCTATCTCATGCGGAAAATCTTTACTCGATTTAAGAACCTTAAGCTTTTTACTGAGGCATCTTACGCATTCTGTCATATTGTTAACGTTATAACCCAGCTGTTTTAACAAAGTAGCGGTATCCTTCTCACAGAGATCTTTTTCCAGGAAGGATGGCCGAAATATGTATATAAGAGCTCTGTGATTTAGATACCCTATAGGTATTGCCTTAATCCCCTTATTTAATAAAATACCGTTAACTCTTCTCAAATCCCTCACAAGTTGGTTGTAATCACTATATTCACATGAAAACAGATTTCCAGTTTTAATACCTGCAAGTGTAGGTGAGCAAAACTCAACAATCATCTCATCAGACATGTTAAACCTCAAAATTTTCTATATTGCGAACCATTTAGTTATACATATCTATTTATAATTAGTTATATCTAACTATTAGGTTATAACATACAAATATATAGATTTCAAGAAAAAAATGGAATAGCCCTTCCTGATTAAAAAGAGCTACTCCATTTTAATATTATATAGATTCTTATATTTACTCTCTATTCTTAAGCACTTCAGCCGGTGTAAATTTATTCAAACGACTGACAAGAATTGAATTTATTACGAAGTATAATAATAGAATTACTATGTAAGTTACGATAAAGAAACTTATCGGCGCTTTTACATTTAAACCACAAGCTACATTTTTAATCATAAATGGGAACATCTTATTCATGATTATTTTTGCAAGTGGGAGACATATAAGCGAACCAATTGCAATTATATAGAAGTTACCATCCAGATAGAGTTTTCTTATCTCTTTACGCTTATAACCAAACACCTTGATTAACGATATATTGTAGGAGCTTCTGTCTATCATCACCTTCATCATTAGGTACATAACCACACAGAAGATAATCGCAGACGCAAATGATATCACGTAAATCATAGGCATCATCAAACTTGTAAAGACTGATGAACCTTTAACTATATCCTCTCGTGTTGTTACAGAATATAACCTACCAGGATCTATATCCAGTTCCTTGTCAGAGAATACTACATTATAATAATCATCTGACTCTCCCATCATATCTCGCATCTCATCTATATCCATGAAAATATAGTATCCCGTTGAATAATTGGTTATCTCTTTTACGGAAAATGCATACTTAACTTCTTTGTCATCATCCGTTACAACAAACTCTTCGCCTTCCTTTAGCCCGAACTTCTCTGCGAAGGATGAAGACACAACTACATCCATTCTACTGTCACCAGGCTTAACATCAAAATATGGATTATCCTCATCTATACCAAGTATTGTAACATCAAAGTTGAAGCCCATGGTTTTTGCCTTACAGCCATATGCATATGCAGCTTCGCCACCCTCTGGAACATCCTCTTCGGGATATTTCAGATTATACATATATTCAAACTTGGTATCTTTCTCGTAGTCATTTGCAATATTCGTACAGAGCACAAAACAGTTAACTGCAATCATGAATACTAGCAGCGACAGGAACATACCCAGAACTACTGCAAGTGTTGATCTCATTTCACGAAGCATTTGTCTTATTCTAAATGCTGACACAAAGTTCATACCCTTTAGATTAACCTTCTTAATCCCCTTCTGCTTTTGCTCATTTCTGATAAGCGAAAGAGCAGTTCTATTCAGCTTGCTTCTGATGACGAGTACATTTACGATTACCGCTATAATCGGAGGTACAGCCACAGAATAAATCCACAAGTAAAATGGTATATGGAATGTAAACACCGGAATCGAAAAATATACATATGAACTTTCCGCAATCATAGGTGCAAGTATACCTGTTGATGCGACTAGCGCTCCTACGAGTCCAGCGATAAATGTAACAACAACCGGAAGTGTTATATAGTGTGTCAGCAGGTCATTTTTGGTAACACCCATGGAATAAAGTGTTCCTATGATACTGCTCTCACTTTCAATGGAATGAACTACAAATACTGAAATTACATACGCGAGAAGTATGAATATTACTACTCCAGCGATAATACCAACTTCTATATCAACGATCTTATCATTCTTAGTTGCATAGATTCTTGGGTTATCTGAGTACTTCAAAAACATTGTTAAGTTCGATAGTTCAAAGTCAAACTCCTCCAGCGCATCCTCCACAGATTCGTCCATATCAGCCACACCATCAGCCATATCGTCTAGACCATCATAGAGTTCATCTATGCCCTCTGTGTAATCAGAAAGCCCATCCTTGTATTCCTTCATTTCAGAGAGTTGCTTCTTAGTATCTTCAAGCGTTAATCTCATAAATGCACTGGGACTTGCATCTATTAATTTATCAAGCTCTTCCTCATAATTTGCTTCTGTGAGCTCGACATTTATACCATTTCCCTTAAGGGCATTTGTAGTTTCCTCAAGATATGTGTCAAAAAGTTCAGACGTAGCATCATTTATATCATCATTATTCTCTGATAGCTCATCTAGCCCGTCCCTCACATCCTCAGTTGCATCTCGCAGTTCTTTCACTGCGTCGCGAAGCTCATCTGGAACTCCACCTGTTCTGTCCCAGTACTCCTGGAACAGTTCATCATCCACCTCGGAAGGATCAATCTTTATGTCCTTTAGGTACTTCTTAAGATCAGCATCTGTCTTGCCATTTCCGAGCTTATAAGCATAGAGATATGTTTCAGATTTTTGAGCATTTCCTGATGCCTTGAATTCCTCATATGCTTCATCCGTTATAAATACAAGGCCAAATGTTATTGAGTTGCAGGAAGTATCTGAAATCTCTTTAAAGGGTCCATCATAGTCAGATACAACTCCGATACCTGATACCGTATAATTCTTTCCAGCAAGATCAAATGTATCCCCTACACTTAAGTCATGCTCTTCTGCATATCTCTTCTCAATTGCGATTTCATTTGCATCTTTAGGCTCCCCGCCGTCTATATAATGTATCTTATCAATAGACTCACGAACCTTGAAAATACGAGCTGTACTTTTATCAGCGTCGTCTTTTTGATAGTCATAGAAGAAATGCTCTTCCAGATCAATTCCCATTTCAGAGATATGATCCTTATCCTTCTTACTAAGAGGAACAAAAACTTCAAACTCACCATCCTCAAGATTTGTCTCCTCCGCTAGATTCTCTGTTCCCTTCGTCAGAGTCTCGGCCGAACCGACAATCGTAACAACTAGAAAGATTCCCATAGCTATCATAAGTCCAAGGGCAAAATACCTGAAGAAGTTCTTCTTTAAATCCCTAAAAACTCTTTTTCTCAGTACTTTCTGCATTTTACAGATCCTCCAATTCTGAAGCTGGAACTTTAGTCTCATTTATATAATTCTTAGAAATCTCTCCATCCTTTATGTAGATAACATGATCTACCATATTCTTTATGGAGTTGTTGTGGGTAACTATAAGCATCGTAGTTCCGTATTTTCTATTAATCTCTTCCATAAGGACTAGAATATCTCTTGAAGTCTTAGAATCCAGTGCACCGGTTGGCTCATCACATAGAAGAAGCTTTGGATTTTTAATAAGCGCTCTTGCTATAGCACATCTCTGCTGCTGTCCACCGGATAGCTGAGATGGGAACTTGTTCTGATGTTCTGTAAGTCCTAAAACATCGAGAAGCTCATTCATATCAAGTGGATCCTTGGTTAGATATTCACACACCTGGATATTTTCCCTGACCGTCAGATTTGGAATCAGGTTGTAAAACTGGAAGATAAACCCATGAGTAGCTCTTCTGTAGTCGGAAAGCTTCTCGCCCTTTAGTCCAACTATTTCCTTTCCATCTATTTTTATTGAACCGCTATCCACTTCGTCTAGTCCGCCAATGCAGTTAAGCAGTGTGGATTTACCGGAACCAGAGGTTCCTTGGATTACACACATCTCTCCTTTTTCAACTCCTACAGATACCCCCTTTAGAACCTGTACATAGCTTCCGCCTTCTCCGTAGCTTTTCTTGATGTTGGATACTTCAACAAACATTTTTCTTCCTCCTAGATTTTATATGTAAATATGTTCACATAACAGCGTTATGTATAAATGCTATTTTTAGGCTCGGATTTCTCCAAGCCATATTTTTATAAGTATTATTTTTATTTGTTATTTATAACTCCATACCAGCCGCCTATCATGTAGGCCATCATATTCTCCATTTGTTTCTCACCTTCTTTGGCATTTTTACAATGAGTTGCTATATGAATAAATATGTCAATCTGGTCATGAGACATCCAATGAATGATAAACTTATCTTCCTTAGTCAGTTCTTTCTTCGATTTATAACCCTTCATCGCAATATACATCTGAGTATAATGCACTTCAACTTTATCCACCATTTGGTCTGGAAGGTTTTCGTAGCAGGATCCCTGAGACTTGGTAAGAAGTAATTCAATAACTTCCTTATGTTTGAATAGATAACGGATTACTTCACGGGCAATAGCCATATCATCATCAAACCCCTGAGCTGCCGCAAGAGCTGCTATACTCATATCTCCCCCTGACAGAGCCTCCGTAGCTATAGCCTCTTCTATAAAATGCTGCTCAATTATATTATTAAGTCCGTATAAAGTCTCAGCTACAAGATTTCCGAACAGATCTTCCTTATCCTTAAAAAAGAAGTACAAGGCACCTGTTGTAACTCCAGCTTCCTTACATATATTTCTAATAGAAGCCTTCATATATCCCTTTTCAGAGAACTCCTTCATAGCACATTCAAGAAGTTTCTTTTTTGTTTCCTTTTCATTTTCCATATTACATATCCGATATTCCTATAGTAAACTTACGTTTCTTTCAAAAATTAAATAACACTGTTATGTACTTTCCTAGGATTATAAACATAACAGTGTTATCTTGTCAACATTTTTTTGAGTATATACTCACTTTATTCGGTGGATTGTTAGAACTGTGCAGTCCCCTAAAGTTGAGAGGCCAATTATATTCCTTCCATACGAAACAACCGGTGGTATAAACGAAAAATAATCCAGCTTTAGACTTCCATACGTATCAGGAATATCCAGCTTCGTAAGATTTGTTATCGACAGATCCTTTGTCTTCTTACCATAGCCTAACATGTTCGCCAGACTTTTCGAGGTCTTGCTTCTAAATGCACCCGCATGCTCAAGATTTATCGCATCCACAAGCGTTGGTTCAAATGCAGCCATAAACGGAAGTATAAAGTTACGAGCACCGTCATCCTCAAGTTTATTCGACATTAGGCTCTGAACCTTTTCAGCATTTTTCCTAAATGATTTATCGTAATTATATGCATACTTAATCGAGATTCCTGTCGCCTGATTACCCATGGATTTATTGCCATCTTCCCTAGCATCTACTGCATATCCGATATCAAGCTTTCTAGCCATTCTTCTTAAAAATGCAGTAGTAAAGTAAGCCGTAAAACCTATCTTCCATTCTTTACATTTTTCAAGAACTTTAGTCATAGTTTCTGGAGCAATGACATACTCTTTGATCTCGGACTCCCTATCTTTCCAGTATTCATCATATGCCTCATCAAGATCTGAAAATGTGAATATCCGCTTTTCATTCTTACCTGCCTCTTCTTTAGAGTCCATTTCTTTAAGCCACTTTTTATTGTAGATTTTAGGAACCAGGGCAAGCGGTCCAACTCTATCTCTTAAAGCTTTTTCAGAAATGTCCCCTGCCGGAATTGTTCTCATTTCAAGAACCCTTACATCACTATTGTCTAATCCATCTTTATCTGATCTATCACTACTAAGTAACTTCGAACCATCATCTACTAAATAATTCATAAACGTCTCAATGAAATAAACCAGCGACTTTCCATCACCGCCCAAGTGGTGCATCATAAAGAGAATGCTCACTCCTTCGCCGGATTCTTCACTACCTGATTCATAAACGAATCCCCTGATGAATTCACCTTCCTCTATCTTGAATCTCTTCTTCTCTTCTCGATGAATTATGCTTTGCCAATCATTCACCTCAAAAAATATTTTATTACTCGAAGTATTATCTGAGTCTGCTAAATCATTCACAGAATTCTCTTTCTCAGGCTTCTCATAGAAAGCCTTACCCTCTGCATCAATCACTACTTTTGTACTAAGAATCTCATGTGATTCTGCAGCTCTTTCAAAGGCATTTCTCAAAGCTTGCTCAGTTACATTTCCACTTATGTGAAAACGCATAGCTATTACGATACTTACATCAAAAAGATCCTGTCTTTCTGTTTCAATATATACTCTATTCATTTCGACCTCCTAAACCTTCAATTTAGGTACTGAGTTTGCCCAATGTTAAATGTAATTTCTAATTCCAAATATCCACTGTCTCATAACCACACTCGTCGGCATTATTTTGGAATAGAATCTGAAATAGTTTGCGAAGAAGCCTGGAACTGACATATCGCGTCCCCAGCGGCTGTCCCTTAATGCTTTTTTCACAACCTTATCAACGCTGATCATACCAGGGTATTTAATCCTTTTACCATCATCTCTCGTTCTCGGAAGCATTTCTGTATCAACCCAGTAAGGACAAACACATGTCACAGTTATGCCTCTGGATTTAAGTTCCAAACCAAGCGCTCTGGAAAAGTTTGTTAGAAATACTTTGCTTGCCGAATACATCGTGAGATATGGATTCGGTTGAAAAGAAGATGCAGAGGAAATGTTTAGAATCCTTGCATCCTCATGCATATACGGAAGCGAAATAGAAATAATCTCTGACGGCACACTGCAATTTATCTTGCAAAAACGTTCTACCTCTTTCGTACTCATTTTTTCAAACTCACCCATGTACGCAACACCTGCATCATTAACCAGGAGTTTCACATCTATTTTTTCTTCATCTTGCACCTGACTGAGTCTGCCCTTAAGAATTTCAACGCCATCAGCATTTAGATCCGCTTCAATTGTAACAATTTTAGGGCTAATAGATTTGAGACTTTCAAGTTTATTCTTATTTCTTCCAATAGCCCAGACTTCATCGATGTCCTCCATCGCTGCACACTCTTTTACAAATCCTGTACCTATTCCTCCGGTCGCTCCAGTAATAATTGCTACCTTCTTCATATTAGACCTCCAATAATCTGGATAATGTTTCCTTCGATACCATCTTACAATTAGGTGCAAAAAGCTTCCTAAGAGCGTACATATATACTGTACCCCAATAAAGATCAGCAAGATAAAGTGCGTCACCTTTGATTACACTTCCTTCCTTCTGGCCCTTTCTAATTATCTTTGCCAGTTCTTTATACAAATCGTCGCTATAAATGTCCTCATATTGTTCAAGCAAAAGCTGAGTTCTTATTGTTATTTTTACTGTATATTCCTCATCAGTTTTCAGTTTCTTCTCCATCTCGGCGGATATCATATCAATCTTCTTTTTCGCTGGGATTGGAAGTTTAACAAGAGTCTTTAGTTTCTTTATATCATCTACATTTTCTGCCCTCTTCCTGATTTCCTCGAATAGTTCTTCTTTTGATTTGAAATAGAGATAGATAGTTCCCTGGCCTATTCCAATATGCTTTGCCAGTTCTCCTATCTTGGTATCTCCAAAACCATTTTTAGCAAAATAAAGAGAAGACATCTTAAGAATTTTATCCCTCATGTCTTCTCTCATCTTTTTACATTGTTCTTCTGTCTTTGGCATGATAGATCTCCTTGTTTTTTGACTGAACGAATATTCATTCATAAAAATATCACGCCATATTTTTTTTGTCAATCCCTGATATTGTTATCCCAGTGCAACATCCAAAGCCATCATTAGTGTGAATCCAACTGCAAACATTACAACTCCTATGTTCGAATGCTCGCCCTCAGACATTTCCGGTATCAGTTCCTCAACCACTACATAAAGCATCGCACCTGCTGCAAAGCTTAGAAGATACGGCATTGCTGGAACGATAAATCCGACCGCCAAAATAGTCAGCAGTCCAAAAATAGGTTCGACTGCACCAGATAATACACCATAGATAAATGCCCTCTTCTTACTTCTCCCCTCTGCTGCAAGTGGCATGGATACTATCGCGCTTTCAGGAAAATTCTGTATTGCTATACCAAGAGATAGTGCCAAGGCTGCACCTGCGGATATGTTTGCATTTCCAGATTTAAATGCTGCATATATAACACCTACCGCCATTCCTTCAGGAATATTATGAAGTGTGACTGCCAGTACCATCATAGTCATTCTTTGTAGCTTACTTTTAGGACCCTCTGCAACATCCGAGTTAAGATGAAGGTGAGGTATTACCGAATCAAGCAACAAAAGAAATAAGATCCCAGTCCAAAAGCCTATAAAAGCCGGCAAAAATGCAAGTCTTTTCAACCCCTCCGACTGTTCCATAGCCGGAACCAGCAAACTCCAGATCGACGCAGCAACCATCACGCCTGCAGCAAAGCCTGTAAGCGCACGTTCTAAGCGCCTATTCATTTTACTTTTCATCAAGAAAACACAGGCAGCACCGAGACTTGTCCCAAGAAAAGGAATCATTAAACCGACTAATATATTTCCACTCATTTACTCACCGCCTTTATTACACATTTCAAAAACTATAGTTAGTCAGAACTAACTTTCATTAAAAATATATACCACTTAACATTTTCTGTCAAGTGGCGCGTGAAAATGAGTATATGGGGACGGTTCTCTTTTACTCATCAGATGAGTAAATAAGAACCGTCCCTATATACTCATTTGTATCATCTCGACTGTCTCTTCGACTGTAGAGTCTGTCTCATCTATGACTATATCTGCGTATTTTTCGTAGAGTGCACTTCGAGTATCATACATTTCATCCAGTGTTTCTCCTGGTCGTAGCACAACGCCTCTCTGCTTAATGTTATGAAGACGTTTGAACAGATCTTCCTTATCAACTTTAAGATAAACAACCTTACCTATATTCTTTAAATATTCCATTCCAGCCTGACTATAAATGGCACTTCCACCTGTTGCAATCACAGTATTTGAAGGATTAATTGAAAGAATCGACTCTTCCTCAACCGTAAGGAAGCCATCTACTCCGCGGTCTTTTATAATGTCACATAAAAGCGCATTCTCTCTCTGCTGAATCACGAGATCTGTGTCTATAAAATTCATTCCAAGAATTTTTGCCAGTATTACGCCTACTGTACTCTTCCCTGAAGCAGGCATTCCGACAAGGGTTATATTACTTTTATCATTTGTTCCCATATTTATATTATTCTCCTAAAGATTAAATTATCAGTTATCGTCTTCAATCTTCTTCAATCTACTACTAGCTTCTTATATCATCTCAAGTTCCATCATAAACATCTCGTAAGCATCATCTTCCCACTGAAGAAGTGGTGCATTCTCGCCACCACCATTTGTGCTCCTGCGCATAGCCGCATAAGAAGACTCTCCAAATTCAATCATATCCATTTTATTAAGCGGAACTCCCGCCTCGGTACTGATCTTACAAAAGTCCGAAAGTGCAGTCTCCGAGCCCTTAGTAGCAAGTAGTCTTTTTCTCAGATTCTCATCTGCAATCGCCATTTCCTTTAATCTCTCAAGAAGTTCTCCTGTATCCATATCTTACCTCCCATGATACAATCAATCTGAATCGACATGCTTTTTATCTATATTATCTAGATTAACTATAATTATTCCTACACATACTAACACTAGTGCGATCAAATGAAACAGCCCAAATCCAGCGCCTTCCTTCAGAAGTATTATCGACAAGATAACTCCAAATATAGGTGTCAGAAAACCATAGACAGAGATTCTCGATACCGGGTTATGTTTCATGAGTATTCCCCATACCGAATATGCAACGGCAGAAACAAAAGCAAGATAAACTATATCTATGACGCCACGTGTAGTCACCGTCTCAAGTCGTCCACCCATCAGAAATCCTGTAAATGTCATTATCAGCCCACCGGCGATAAACTGGTAACCACTTAAAACAACCGGATCTTCCTTTTTAGTGTATTCCTTCAATAGCACAGACGAAAATGCATATGCAACTGTCGATAGGAATATGAAGAGATCCCCAAGCATTATATTTCCTTCCCCAAGTCCTCCATCTGCAAGGTTTATCAGCACTACTCCAAGAAAGCCTATAATGCATCCGAAAGTCTTAGCAAATGACAGTTTCTCCTGTCTGAATATTAGGCTCGCCACAACTAGAACAACGAAAACATTTGTCCCCTGAACTATTGAAGCTCTGACTCCAGTTGTATGGGCCAGTCCTACATAAAAGAAGAAATACTGACCAACTGTCTGAAACATCGAAAGTTTCAAGATCATTGGAATACTACTTTTCTTTGGAAGAAGAACTTTCCTCCTAATCACACTCCCCAACAGCACCGCCAGAATTCCTGCTAGTGTAAATCTTATTCCAGCAAACAGTATCTGCGAAGTCATCATATCCGAAGTGATCTTAAACTCCTCGTATCCGAGTTTGATCATCGGGTATGCACTTCCCCACAGAAGACATGAAACCATAGCGCCTAGCGTCACAAAAACTACGCTAGTTAAAATGCTTTTCTTATCTAGTTTATCTTTATCAAAATCATTTGTAGTCTCATCTATCATTTTAGTGTACCACCATGCCTTGAGCATCTTTACTCATTCACGCCATCAGTCTTTATTAGCTGAATCAAGCCACTTATAGCCTTATTCAAATGCTTATCCTTATGGACAATCAACTGTGAGTATATACGAAATTCCTTTCCTTTCCAAGTAAGTCTTTTCAGCGCTCCCTCACTAACCTCCTTTTCAGCAGCCATATCCGGTATAAATGTAATGCCATGTCCATTCTTAGCAAATTGTTTTAACACTTCCTTGCTGCTTGTTTCTACTTCTATCTGTGGTGCGACTCCGCATTCCAAAAGATCAGCAACCAGCATATGTCTGAAATTACAATCATGACCAGTCAGTAGAAGAGGAACTCCATCTAGATTGGCTTCGCTTATTCTACTTTTCACCATGGAAAAATCTGGCGATACATAGAAGCCCAGAGTTTCTTTCTTCTTAAATATAACAATTAACGATTCATCTTCTATTAGTGGATTAAGTGTATAAACCAGGTCCAACTCTCCGCTTGCGAGCTTCGCGGCGATATCCTCATGATTAATAAACTGTATTCTTATTTCCATCTGAGGAAAACTCTTTTTGTACTCCATCAAAACTTTTGGGAGACGGCTTATGCACAACGTTTCAGAAACTCCCAGCTTTAAAACTCCAGACGTATTCTCCTCATCTGAAACCTCTAAATGTATCTCTCTCTCAAGCTGCAGAATTCTCTCTGCATAGCTGACAAGCCTTTCACCCGCTGATGTAAGTGTAATAGTTTTTCCAAGCCTTTCGAAAAGTGGACATCCCAGTTCATCCTCTAACTGCTTGATCTGCATCGTTACAGTAGACTGCGCATATCCAAGACTATTTGCAGCTGCTGAAAAACTTTCCTGCTTCACTATTTCCAAAAATGTATTTAACTGTGTAATTGTCATTCTCTGTTCCCTTTTATATCTAACAAGTGTTTATTGACGCCAAAATATCATTCAGTTTTACTGAATATATCTATCATTTATTTCAATTTTACTGATAATAAGTTTGATGCTATTATACATTTAAATCAAGAGTAACACAACAGGAGAAAATAAGGAGGACTATAAAATGAACGAATTATGTATGATAATCAGAGAAACTGTAAGACCAAACTTTTTAAATATCCGTACTTCTATACAGACATATGACAGAAATGCTCTTTGCTGCGGCGCCCCTTGTTGGAGATGGGCATACCACGCTCTTCATTCTGCAGATAAATGGTTTATAAATCCTTTTATATATGACGAGCCTTCTTTCCACGAAGAAGGAATGGACAACCCGGATAATCCAACCAGTGTCGTACTTTCCGACGAGGATCTGCTGAGTTACCTGGATCAAATAGAAGAAAAGACTTTGAAGTATATAGATTCACTTACAGATGACATGCTTTATGAAAAACCAGAGAACTGTACATATACCAGAATGGAGCTGGTACTTCGCCAGTTCAGACATTTATCTTTCCATACAGGTATGCTGAACGGTCAGACAGCAATAGAGACGGGATCGTTTCCTGTATGGGTTTCTGATATGGATAAATTTGTCGATGACGGTATACTATACGGAAGATATAGAAAAGGTCACTCCTCTGAGGATCCTACTTTAAAACAATTGAATAAATAAACTCCCAGAACAGCATTAAAACCGACTGCTGAAAATGTACTAAATCTTTCGAAGATTCCGAAATACTCTGGTGGTACCGCGCCACTTCCAATGGCACCGGCAAACATAAGTATAAGAGCAATTATTGCCCATATTCCGATACCTCTCACTTCCTTTTTCCTACATCCGACTATTATCAAAAGAACAAGAGATACAATAGAAAGAAGCACTACAGCAGCAGTTGTTACCATGTGCATTATCTCCTGGAAGCCCGCTATATCCTTGCCTGAATCACTGAGAGGGAACATCTTATATCCAACATTGGATATCCAATTCATGATTGTAAAAAGGTAAACGCCAAGTCTAAATAATTTCGTCGATATTTTCTTTTCGGAAACATATATCGACACACATGTAGCGCACACAACACTTCCAACATTGTAAAAAGCAGACAGCTGATCCCATAGCATTCTTGAAGGAGCATCCATTGCAGATAGGTCGCTGGCAGCCATAGATTTCCAGTCATAACCCGGAAATGCCATTGGTGAAAATACAATTGCTGCCGTATATGAAATCAGCTGAATTATTCCTATAAGCCCAAGCCAATTGATCAGTTTCTTTTTATTATCTTCTTTACCCATCTATTTTCTCCTTATGTCCATATATCCTACAAAACTCTTCAATAAAACCACTCATCATTTCCGGCTTATTATTTAAACCTGAGAACTTCAGGTCAGACTCATAATCAAGTATAGCGTGAACTGTCATTGCAAATGAAAATGCTGCTGAATCCGGATCATCAAAGTGTGCTATCTTCTTCACTTCCAGCGCATAGAATAAACTCTTTGTAGCATTTATCATTGTTTCAGTTTCTTTCGCCATTATCTCTGCTGCAACCTTATTGATGGTTCTTTCAGACATGATAACCTTGTAGAACAGAAACATATCCGGATCATTTACCATACTTCGGTAAGAGCTGACTGCTCCCATCAGAATATCCTTCAGAGAAACTTGCGTGCCCAACTTATCGTAATCTATCCCGCCCACGGATGCTTTCTTTTTTGATATATCCCTGAGGACCACATACATTTCTTCCACTATCTCATCCCTTGAAGAAAAATGATTATAAAGAGAAGCTTTTGTTATACCAACTTTACTTGCTATCTGCTGCATAGAAACTGTACCAAGACCATTTTCTGCAGCAAGCTCAAGTGTTGCCTTAATTATTTCGTTCTTTCTATCATTCATGATATTTTACCTTATTTTTTGATATAATCATCTGAAGTATACATTACCGCTTGTTTGGAATATTACTACCGTTCGGTAGTTTTGTCAATAAAAAAACCAGGGGAAATCAATCCCCTGGCATATTAAACAAGCCATATAAAAACTCTATCTTACTATAGATAGTTTTGAAGTCTACTACACATTTTCCTCCCCAGATTGCAACCGGAACCTGATCTTCAAAGGTATATTCTATAGATTTCGTTTATTTTCTTCCGGTTTAGTTAACTAATAGTTTTAGCAAAATTGGAACAATTATAATTACACCAATAATGGCTATTGTTGCTAACGCCTCTCCATTTCCAGTCTGCCATCTTTTTTGATAGGCAGTACAATTTTCATTCGGATTGTCTGGATTATAAAATACCTTTACAGTGCTACCCGTAAACTTAAAAAGAGAACATTCGCCATTTCCTCTATATTCAACACCATTTACAGAAAAAACATACTTTGCCATTCTATCTTCAAGTCTTTTCATTGATGGAGTATCATCTCGTCTCCAGTTAGTATTCATATTATATTCAGACTCAGTAGTAATTATTTTACCAATTGTCTTAACCTTCATAAGCTTATATCTTTTCCTACGTGAATCATTTACCGCAATAAAGCCAAGTGCCATAACAAGCCCTAGAACGCCAAGAAATACATCCAAAAATATAATACCACCACTAATCATAGATCCCCCTTAAAACTTTATTTCAAACCCATACAATGTAAAACGCTACTCATCTAACATTATTTTGCCATTTTTTGCTTTTGCCTTTAATCTTGCCATCTGCTCTTGTTCTATCTGTTGTATACTTTTTTCAGGTGTTGGCAAATCTTCAGGCATCGTTCCACCTATCTTTTCTATAGCAGTCCTAACTTCTTTTCCAACATTATAATGAACACTCGTAGCCGCATCAGCTCCCTGAATATTATCTTTACGAAGTTTTTCTTCCGTTTGAGATATACGGAATAGATTCGCTATCAGCTCTGTACTCCCCATGTAATCAAGAATCTTTTGCCCAACCTCAAGTTTCTTTCTTTCATGTATATCTTCAACATCAAGACCACCATATAGTCCCATATAACCAGCATTTTGAAATATTGCAAACTCCTCATTGGTAATTACACCTGCATCATGCGCTGTTTCAGCTAGCAATTGATTCCACTGTTTAATATCTCCGCGTACAACCAATCGTCTCCTATCCTCATCGAGCTGATTAAAATGATCCGCAACTTCTTGACGATATGTCTGGATGGCAAAATATGTTTGACCTAATGCAATTACTTCTTTACGAGGATCACCATTCTGAACTATTAAATAACAAGCATATCTAGATAATTCATAGTCCTTTATCGGCTTAGAGGTTGCACCTGCATTCACGATTTTGCTGACCTCAGCAAAATCGTCCAAAACATCGTGTCCGCTATTCTCGCAAGCAATCATAGCGCGACCTATTACTTTTGAGAAATTTCTCCATTGAGTATAATCCAACGCTGACGCAAGTTCTCTTGCACTCCAATATTCCGACCCATCCTCTCTGATATGTTTTATATCCTCAAAACGTTTATACTCTTTAGCTTTTAATTCTTTCATTCTAATATACCCCTAAAAACATATTCTCGTAAATTATCCTGAAATAAACAATTATGAAATCATATCATTTTTTGGTAATCCTGCCTTACGAGAGCTTTACTATTTGGAAGTTCTGTTATATCCTGTAATATCAATTTAAAACCAATCGAATTCATTTTCTCATTAAGAACATCAGATTCCATCTGATGATGTATTTCATCCAGACCATCAAACGCATGAATATACGGCGAGTCTGAAACCCACATTTCTTCATCATTATTAATCTGAATCACGCAGGAAATATACTCTGGATTGATTATATTAACCGCCCTAACAAAAGCATCATATCCAATATATTCTATTAACAAATTTGCAACCAGTAATTGTGACTGAGGCAACTTTTCAGTTTCACAAACTATATCAAGATGTAAACACTGCAAAATATCAGCAAGATTAGAATAACGCTTTTGGGTTTCCTGAAGATATAACTCGTTTATATCGACTCCATATACTTTTTTGTATTTCTTAATGTCAATATGCTCCAAACCATTACCACCGGCAATACCTAGGATCATTACTGTATCAACAGGATAATCTTCAAACTGACTTTTCATTATCCGATTCATCAATTGCAACTGCTTAACACTATCCAAACTCATATGTTTTTCATAAGTCTCAAGGCTTATCTCTTCCCATGGATTCTTTTTATTATCTTTAGATTGCAATAGTTGAACCGCCTGCTCAAATGAAATAACCTTTGCGTATCGCTTATTCCACATGAAATCATTAAAATAATGATAAGCAGCTTCTTTATCAAAGTACGGATTATCATAGGTTGAATTTGTATACTCAGGAATAATTATGTTAAAGCCTTTCTCAAATCCGCTTTTGACCGTTGCATCCATACAATAGTCTGTTGAAACACCTATTGCTATAATATCTTTCTCTCCTTTAGACTGCAGGTATTCTGTAAGTCCGGTCATAGGGTGAAAGGCACTGTTTACATTTTTCTCAAAACGCTTTTCTCCATCTCTTGGAGCGAATTCCTCATATATTTCATAGTTATCAGCAGATTTATCAAGATCAGTTCCCGGTCCATCATCATGCTGAACATATACGACTTCAACATTATTCTCTCTTGCTAAAGAAATTAGTTGTTTTATATTCTTCTTTATTGTTTCAAACAAATACAAATTTTCATTAAAACAACCCTTTTGTGTATCTACAACCAATAGTATCATATTATCAACTCCTATATT
Source organism: Eubacterium sp. (assembly GCA_017480495.1). Taxonomy (GTDB): domain Bacteria; phylum Bacillota; class Clostridia; order Lachnospirales; family Lachnospiraceae; genus Eubacterium_Q. Next base: position 30,631 of record JAFVAQ010000011.1, read on the forward strand.
AGCAGCAACCTTGTGGTCACCGTTACGATTGCTGAA
>JAFVAQ010000012.1 GCA_017480495.1 Eubacterium sp.
GTGTTGATTTCTCAACGATCCTTGTCATGTTAAAACGTTAGCTTTACCATTCCAAAATTTACTGTTCTTATTTGGATTCGTTCAATTCCGAATATTCATTATTTAAAAGAATTTTCGGGGTTGTCATCATTATTCTGTTGTTAATGTACAGTCTCGAATCATGGATAGTTTATCCAAGTATCAACGGAGAAGGAGGGATTTGAACCCTCGCGCCGCTATTAACGACCTACTCACTTTCCAGGCGAGCCCCTTCAGCCACTTGGGTACTTCTCCAAATAACTGATTCGATAATAACTAACTGTATTCAGTTAGAGCGGAGAGGATGGGATTCGAACCCATGTGCCCTTGCGGACAAACGGTTTTCAAGACCGCCTCGTTATGACCACTTCGATACCTCTCCATATGTCATCTTATGATGAAATTTTTCTCATAAAAGTAGTCGCTTTTTTCCAGCGACTTTGTCTATAATAGCAAAAGAGAATATCTATGTCAACAACTTTTTGACACTTTTTTTGATATTTTTTTTCGCTTTAATTTTCATTAAAAATATCCTGTAAGAGGAGCTCGAAACTTAACCTTACAGGATACTTAAATATACATTTTCTATTCTTCTATATATTGTAGTTTTGTCTTATCAAATTGGAAAATATAGTGGTTATCTACATTATTTCTTCTATATATTATAGAAGAGATTTATAGAAGCTCTTCGATACACTTTTTGAAATTCTCATAATATCCATTACTTTCAAACTGCTGTAGGAATCTAATTGAGATTTTATTTCCTTCATTTCCTATAATTACTGCAAGCGGAATATCCGTCCTGTTCTCCGATTCAATTCCAACTATTTCATCAGGGGAAGCCTGTGTTGCATCACTTGCAACATTTGTAAGTAGGAATGTAGAAGAAAACATTCTTCCTAGAAGAAGACTTTTTTCTTCAGGCTTCATTTCTACTCCTGTTAGAAATTCTTTGATCTTAGCGAGCTGCCATCTAAGCGCAGCTTCCTCCAGTGCCTGATCAGCCTTCTCCAGTGAACTCGTGATTGAACTAGCTATATCACCAGTGTCCATTTGAATAACTGCCTGACATAGACTCATATTTTTTAAGCTGTCTTCATGCTTTAATACATTTCTCAGATTTACTGGGCATCTGCAACCAATTGGCAGCACATTATCTGGATTGGTTCTTCTTATGGCTTCCGCCACAAGGTTTGCAACTATCACCGAAAGAGTTCCACCTATTCCTGCAGCTGAATTCTTGTATTTCTCTGAAATAAATTTTGCCTTTAGCTTTGCAACGTCTTCTGCTTCGAGCATCATTTCATTTTGATAGAGCTCTGCTTCTTCTCCCTTTGGATCAGATATATGGAAGACTTCCCCGAGCTCCGCATAAACTTTTGGCATATTTTTGCCATACTCCGTCAGGTCCTCGGCCAGCATGTCGTAGTATTGTCCTTCTATATATATAGGAGCTTCCAGTTTCTTCTCTATCCCTGCCATAAGTTCTAAGTATTCACGAACAACGTAGCCCGTAAAAAGCTTCATTCCAAATCCATCTGTAAAAGCATGTGGCATACGGAACATTATCCTTTTTCCTTCAGCACTTACTCGAGGATAGTTTTCTAGAGGAAGGATTTCATCATTTGGACGAACTTTTGTATCAATCTTGCTTCTAACATAATATAGCTTTCCATTTTCTATCTCTAAATGCTGATTGAAGAAAGGATATTTTACAAGTACATTTTCCCAAGCCTTACGAAGCTTCTCTATATCAACGTCATGTTTCAGAGTAACTGCTGAGGTAGATAAAACTTTCTTCTGAAGCGCCTCCATGAAAGGACGACCAGAAATGTTCTCTTCACGATACCCTTCCGCAAGTCTCTTCTCTTTCTCCGCAGATTCATCTTCCGAATATTCTCTGCACGCTAGAGCTAACTGTTCTGGAGTTGGATTCTCATACAAATCCTTAGTCTTAACCTCGTACTGGGTGCATTCAGCAGTAAACTGAATAGCTCTTATGGAATCACCGCCTATCTGGAAGAAATCATCCTTTCTTCCGATTCTTGGCATTTTTAAAACCTTTGAAAATACTTCACAGAAATAAGCTTCCTTCTCATTTATAGGAGCCTCATAATCTCTCTGATAATCCTCCACATCTGGACACGCCAGAAGCTTCTTGGATATCTTGCCGCTTGCCGTAAGTGGAAATTCATCTAGAGGAACGTAATATGCAGGTATCATATAGTCAGGAAGCAAGGCCTTGAGACGTTCCTTATCTATCACGAGTTCCCCCTCGTTTATAATACCTAGCTTCTCAGCCTCTGATTTAATGTAGTAAACACACACGAAGGATCTCGTCTCAAGCGCGAAGCCCTTTGCGACCACTTTCTCCAATCCAGTGATTTCCTGAACCTTTGCTTCTATTTCAGCCGGCTCAACTCTATTTCCATTTATCTTGATCATATCGTCAGCACGGCCAACGATATAATATTTTCCTTCTGCATCTCTGTTAGCTATATCTCCTGTGTGGTAAATGCCCTCGACAAAAACTTCGGAGGTCTTTTCCGGAAGATTTAAGTATCCTCGAACGTATTCATTCTTAAAGCAAATCTCACCAGTGCCTTCGCCGTCGACTACATTTCCCTCTTCATCTACAAGAAATAGAGGGACGTCTGTAGCTGGTTTACCAACTGGCGCTACGTCATACTTCTGATCAAGCTCTCCCATTATAAGTCTAAAGCCGCACTCAGACATACCATATGTATTGAGGATATGAGGCGTACGGTTAGGATAGCAAAGTCCATTTGCCGGCTCGCTTCCTGTAGCCACAACCTTTAGATACGGACTTGGATCTGTATATATCCTGATATAGGATGGAGGTAGGTAGATTAGCTCCATCTGAGTATCATAAATGTACTTTTTAAGAGTAGGAAAATCTCGCAGCATATCATGAGAGACAATATATGTCATGTCTCCTCTCGTGACATACATAAATATTCCCATAACACCACCCACAAAATAAAATGGTGCCACGAGGCCAACTATACGGTTCGATTCTGTAAGACCCGTGGAAATACATTGACTTACATTTCCATATTCATGAAGGATACCCTTTGGATTTCCTGTAGTTCCCGAAGTATATACAATGTATGCAAGATCATGTGGGTCCGTCTTCTCGTGCCCTTCGAGTGGTTCCGTATCCTTATAGATAGTTTTTACCAAGTCAATATCTAGAATAAGCTTGGCAGAAGTATCCTTTGCAATATAGTCCACTCTTTCTTTTGGATAAGAATCTTCCAGAGGAACAAATGCCGCTCCCGCCTTCATTACTCCTATAAATCCAGCAACAAAATCAACTCCTCTTGGGAGAAACAGAAGAACCACTTCCTCCTTCTGAATATTTTGCCCCTTGAGATAGGCATATATCTTCGACGCCCTCTCATTCAGTTCCCCATATGTAATTCTCTGAATATTATCGTCGAGCGCTATATTATCCTTAAACTTTTCAGCGATATATTCAAAGCGTTCTACAAAATCTACCATACATCTTCTCCTTTTTTATAATTTCACTAAAAGGTTATTCAAATTAAGCGTATTCATATAAGACACATCCTCCGCTAGACTAAAAACTAGACGGATTCCGAAATTATCTATTTTGTCATCTCCTTTATGAATCTTATAGAATTCCTCTGGATCAAAGGATTTACAATCATCCCTCACCCTGATTCCAAATCTTCCATCCTTAGATATTACTTTGATAGCCATCACATGGTCCCCGCCATCAAAGCCATACTCGATAACATTTCTTCCTATTTCTTCTATACATAATGGAATGAAAAAGGCCTGTCTGTTATCTCCACCATGTCCGCGTACAAACGCTGTAACACTCTCACAATAATCCGTGAGCTCCTTCAATGAATATATACTTTTCTCTATATAATTCTCCTGAGGGATACCAAATTCTTCCGATTTCATCAGAAGATTCTCGGCCTTTAAAGGTGACTTATGCGAATAAATAGCAGATATAATCATAATGGCAAGTACACTAAGCCCCTTCGCAATTGCATAGGAAAACCAGATTCCATTAACTCCTACAAGAAGAGGAAGGCCAAAGGCTACAACTGCCGAGAAAACCGTCATTAGTATAAGCATGACATTTCCAAGCATGAATCTCTGTATCCCGCGATAATAACCAATAAAACATTCAAATATTCCATGGAATAAAAGCTGGAGAGAAAATATCCGAAGACCAAAGGCCGCCATTCTAATGGTGTCACTATTTGATGTAAATGGAAGAACAAGGATATTTGCCAGAAGAAGCGCAACTATTATCAGTACAAAATAAATCCTATTCATTTTGCCTACGGAGAACCTAATGATATCGGCCAGTCCCTTCCGATCTTCTTCACCATTTACTACTCCCGTAATCATAGATACCAACTCACACATAGCAAGTCCAAAGCCTAGGAAAAGGTCTCCCACTCTAACAACCACAGTGCACGCAGCCACATAACTCTCTGAGCCATTTATCAGAAAAGATTTGTTGATGCATCCAGACACAAGTCCTAGACACAGGCTATTTACAAGCGCTGGGGTTCCGTAGGATAAGGCCTTCAGGAAATATTCAAATCCCATATTTTTAAGCGAAAATTTCACTATATGTCGCTTTCTCACAAATGCTATTACTATAACCGCTGATGCTAGATAAAAACTGATTGTAGTCGCAAGAGCCATTCCGAAGACTCCTCCATGAACTACAAATATATTGACTACGTCTAGAATCATATCTGAAATAAACAGAAGCACTAATGCTACCAGACTCGTCTTATTATCTCCTTCCAATTGGAGCATTCGTGGCATGACCATCACGAGGGCCGCCGCAGGCATCATTAGCACATATCCTGCGATATACTGCTTACTAAGGATAAAAAGATTCGTCCCCTTGCTCAGCCCTAGCATGACACATATAGGATCTAAGAAAAGTAAAATAAGTATTGTTACGAATATGGAAAATGTAACCGAGACAAATATGCTCATAGAAAAAACTCTGCTTATTTCTTTGGCCTCTCCCTTGCCAGACAGATTACTGCAAATATTAGCATTTCCTGCCGCCATAACAGAAGAAAGCGCTGCAATAAAAAGGAAGATGGGAGTTCCCATTCCTTCCGCAGCCATGGCTTGATCCCCAAGGAATCTTCCAGCCAGGGCGGTATCAATAACAGTACATATCGTACCTACCAGCTGACCAGCAATCATCGAAGGGATCATTCTATTAATGAAGCCAATGATAAAGTTTTTTTCCTTATTTTTCTTCATATTTTATCTATATTAAACCGCTAGTATTCCCGGTATATCAGCTACATCCATCTCTTTCATATTCTCAATGAGCTCAGCAACTATCTGCTTCTTAACCTCAAGTCTTTCTGGAGGATAATTAGCCGCCTTACACTGATCAACTATGAACCTGATAGTCATATACTCTGAATAACATTTTGAAAGCTTCAGGTATCCTTCTCTCTTATCTTCCTCAACATCATTTAAGAGATCCTTTATAAAGAGATTCCACATCTCATTGGCCTCTTCTATATTTATCTGGAAGATCTTGCTGAAGAAATCTTCATAAGGGAGTTCCTCTGGAAGATCAAAGAGTCTAAGCGACAAATCCTTAGACATATTTGCGCAGAACTGATAGCCTCTATATGCCGAAGCTATATCCCAGATAGGATGTCCTCTACCAAAGTCATCCATGTCTATAAGAAGGAGTTCATCATCCAGTATCATTATATTCTTGGCATGGAAATCACCATGTACACCACCAGAGGCTTCTGGCACTGCATCCAAGTACTTTTCTAGAAATGCAATTTGTTCCTCAGAAAGTACCAGCTGAGAATCTGAAAGTTCAGCACGGAGCATATCCTTATACTCCGAAGGATTTCCCTCATCAAAGTCAGCCTTCGCAAGATCACGAATAAGCTCTGCCATATCATGTGCATATTTAGATATTTTGTCGGGATGCTTATGAATTCTATTTGCAAAGGTATCTGAATCTAGAAGCTCAAATATAAGTCCGAGACCTTTGTCTGTTCTAACTGCCCCAAAAGGAATGATTGTAGGAACGCCGTGAATAAGAGCTGTACTTGTATCGGCCGAAACCTTTGCAAGTCTATCTCTTGAATTCTCACCATTAAATACCTTTAGGATCTGCTCCCTGTTGATACGGTAAACGCTTCCATACATTCCGGCGCCAAGTATTTCGAGCTTCTCAGTATCTATAAATTCTAGTGCTCGTTCAACCTTAATCATATTTATAAATCCAGTAATGTCGAATATCTCGTATACCTCATTACTCGCATTTGTAACCTTTACCTTGTCTGGATTACCCTTTACCAATGACAGAATAGAGCGAAGCCCAATTGATGATATGTACTGCAGTTTTTCTGCATCCAAAACAATTTCCTGTGTGTCCTCAGGAATCTCAAGACCCTTAAGACCTGCATCTACCTCAGCAATAGTCTCAGCACTGATTCTCTCTGGAAGTTTAACTATTATACTTTTACCCTCATATAAAACCTGCATACTACAACTCCTTTGTTACTACTACTTGTACTACTTCTTATTAACTCCAACTTGGAATTTATATTTTCTAAGGAACTTGTCCTTATTAAACGAATTTACAACCGTCCAACCATGACACTGGCCAGAAACCATAAAGCTTTTGCATTTGGACAGAAGATATAATGCATAAAAATAATTAACCGTATTATCCTCTAGCTTCGCTTCATATTCCGCTCCACTATCTTCCTTCTTCTCTAGCTCACTTATCAGCTTAACATCAGTGAAGTCAGAAACGCGATGACGTTCCTGTGAGATAGCGATAACCATAGAACCAAACTCTTCCCTCATCCTCTCGAGAATATCCTGATCCTCTGTAGCAAGGAATATCCTGTCGTACTTATCCTCTTCTATCCACTCATGAATCATCGGTAGCATTTCGTCTACCGTAGCCATCTTTCTTGCGCCCGACATTTTCGAAGCGATATAATCCGTTCCTCTAATAAGGATTCCAAGCACATTGTGATCACTTAAAACTGCTTCTGCATATTCATCTAACTCAGCACTAAAAATGTCAGACAAAACAGATGTATCTATCTCTGCAGAAATCTTTGAACTAAGGTATGTAAGGGAAACTGTTGTAAGGTCGGTAACATATATAGTATTTGTTTCATCACTATCGGTTGGATTTTCAGAGAATCGGAAATATTTCTGGAGCATTTCATCAGAATATCTAGATGCATTTTTTTGTAGAAAGGTTATCCACCCCTTCTTCGCAAATACCCTTTCAGCCTGCGCGTAGTAGGAAAGAACTCCTCCTATTCCTACGCTCTTTGTAACGGCAACTTCTGCATATTTGATCTGTCCTTTCTTGCCGGAAACCAAATCCTGCCAAAAGAATACCGAATGGAAAAGCGGCATAGTACTTATATAATGGAAATTAGCCTCAAGTGCTCCACTGACGAATTCATCCACAACGTGTATGATTTCATCTTCCTTGTAATCATTTAATGGAAAGTCATCTGTAATAATAAGTCTATCGCTAGCATCAATAAAACCAAGCACCCTGCGGTCATGATAGAAAACCTTAGCATCAGTATATAGTAATGCCAGCTTTCCCAAGACTATAGAATACTCATTTAACTCCTCAAAGAATATATATTTATTTTCCTTTAGGATAGACAAATCAAGATTATCAACATCATCCATGTCATATGAAAGATAAGATGGGTAAATGTCCAGTCCCTTCTTCGCATTACGGTAATTCTCAGGAACCAGCTCATTATTCTTGATATACTCAATATCATAATCCCCAAATGGTGCGCCCTTAACATGGTAATACCCCTTACCCTGTTCTAGCGCGTTTAAGAAAACATTTTCTCCATGCTGAAGAGTATCAGCTGGAGTATCACTACACCCAATTACTCTAAACAATGTTTTCACCCTCTCATTATATTATTTTAAAGTATAATTATACCATTATTTTAGGGGTAAGGGCTAGAGTATATTTCTCTTCACAAAAAAGCCACACCATTTGGCGGTGCGTCATAGGGATTTTTGAGAAACATTGATTTTACAGTCGTTTGACAGACAGCCTTCAAGCGGAAATGCAATTTGATATTGGATATCGAGCCGGAGAGACTCCTGTATCCACATTTCGCTTGAAGGAGGTCACCTATGACAAAGACAATCAAAGTTCAGTATTCCACCAGATACACTGGCAGAAGGTACTTGGAAGTACCAAAGATCCAGATGGAAGGCAAATGGCTTGAAGCCATAGGTTTCTCTGTCGGAGATAAAATCCACGTGGATTATGATGATGGGAAGATAATCATCCGCACTGACAAAGAAACAATCAACACTTAATAACAAGGCCGATGGAGTAGCAATTCGTTACCCCATCGGCTGTTTATTTCTCATCAATTTTTATTGCCTCTGTTTCCACCCAGGCAGGTCTAAAGCCACTTCTAAATGCTATGTTTTTCGAATGAATGTTAGCAGCCGCGGTTCCGTAGAAAGGTATATCACCCATTTCAATAACCTTATTCTTTAGTAATGTAACAAGATAGGAGCCAATCCCTTTTGAACGATACTCCGGCAAAACATCGATTCCTATCTGCTGCCAGTGAGGCGCATCCTCCGAACAGCCTGCCATCCCCATGATATTTTCTCCATCTAGTGCAATGACAGCAATTCGGTCAGGCCGCACAGGGCATGGCTCCGGAAACGCGATTGCGTTTGGAAACCGCGTATCACCATAGAAGGATTTTATCTCATCATCATAAAGCCATCTCACTTGAAAGTCCGCCTCTATCATCACATCCTGACAAGGCAGAAACATATGATGGGTTGGAGCCATTTGGTAACCGAATGGTTTAAGCTCTTCATTCAGCTTCATTAGATTATCAAGTTCAAACAGGCGGTGTCCCTCCTTGTCCAGAGCGAAATCCTGAAGGAATCTATGCAGGCAGGTGTCCGCCATAATAACAGCACTCCTTCCTAAAGTAACCATCTCCAAAAAGGGATGTCCGGGACTGTAACTTCTTCTTCCCTCATTTAATGCAGAAATAGTGATTACGTTGTCTGCTGAAAGGAAATTTTCCGAAGTGCAGTTATAATCAATGGATAATTGCTTCAGAAGCTTCCCGTAATATTTATCAAACATAATACTCATCACGATCTCCCTTTGTATAACTTGTACCCAATAAGTGCATGATATATCGTAATGTAAAACTAATTTGTGACAACGATGTTGACACAAAGTTATTTTCTTCTAACCAATACCATACATTCATCCGAATCCTTAAATCCGCATTTTCTATAAAGCGCTCTTCCGGATTCTGTAGCATCAAGACTAATTTCTGTAGCGCCTTTGTTCCAGGCTTCTTCAATAAGCATAGTAGTCATTTTATATGCTATCCCTTTTCTTCTGTAAGCAGCTTCCGTATATACATTCATAAGATGTACACGCTTTCCGGTAGGGTGAGAAAATGTTGGCATGACCTGTAAAAAACATATAGACGCACAGCCTACTATTTTGTCATCGTCAAGAGCAAATACAGTTATCTGATCCCCATCCTGAAAATAATCTCTACTTGCCTGTATAAATTCTTCACCGAAAATATAATCATCTCGCAAATTATTAACCACTCGAAGCATTTCTAATCTGATTTGCACGAGCGCGTCTATGTCGGAAACTGTGGCTAATCGATATTTAAACATTACATGACCTCCTTACAGCGCAAGGTTATGTGCTTGCTTTCAAGAGTATTATAAAATATTACTCTCCTGCTGGAATCTGATCATTCAGACTTTTGTTGCGGTAATTCAGATTTGTTCTGAGCGAATACCCCTGTTGTTCCCAAAAAGCATTTGCCGTTTCATTATCCTTAAAAACCAGTCCGAATACCTTCTGGATTCCTTCTTTCTGCAGGGCTTCCTCTGCAAGAGAAACTAGATGCCCTGCTATACCCATGCGCTGGTAGTCAGGATGCACACACAGATGGTGTATGATTGCCCTGCGGCCATCATGGCCGGTCAGGATAACTCCAATGATTTTGCTATCCTTTACTGCGGCGAAGCATGTATCGGGATTTCTCTTTAGATACCGAGCGATCCCTTCCTGGGAATCATCAACTGGATTTAGTGCTCTACGGCTCTGTTCTGTAGCGTTCCAAAGCTCATAAATAGCATCATAATCATCTATAGTTATTTTCTTTATCGAATAATTCATCGGTTTGTTCTCATCTTTTTCGTAAAATACGATATCCATCCTATCATTGATCTTATCGACCCTGCCCGTCTGGTGATATCCGAGCTTCTCATAAAGATGAAGATTTCCCTTTTCCTGCAGAATTGTATCCAGACACCAGTGATCAGATCCATATATTTTTTCAGCTGCCCTGATTGCCTGTTGAGCATAGCCTTTATTTCGATATTCCGGCATGATCCAAATAGGAGATATCCTCTTTCTGCTGCCATCCTTTTTATCTACAACACGAATCACCCCGACTTTTTCATCATCTGCGACAATGAAATAATAAGTCGTCCACGGTTGTTCAAACCTTGCAGAAACTTTATCCATACTTTCAGTTGCAGGGCTTATATCATAGTCCTGATATTTTTTAAGTAGTTCTGAAAATGCCTCAACCTGCATCTTCCATACTGTTACTATATCATCCTGGAGTACAGGTTTTAATTCTATTTTTACCTTTGTTCCATCCATCATTTATATGTCTCCAACACTTTTGACATTTTGACATTAACTAATTAAAATTTTTCAGATAATCTGCGATACCATCCTCATCATTTGTTCCGATAACTATATTCGCTACTTTTTTTACTTCTTCGATAGCATTTCCCATGGCAACTCCAATCCCTGCCATCTTAAGCATGCCAATATCGGCATAATCATCACCAAAAGCAATAATATCGTCCACAGATAATCCGCAAGCATCGCACACAACTCTGATAGAATCTTCCTTTGTGACGCCTTTTTTAGTGTATTTATACCAGAATCCATCTGAAAACCTTACCGCATCACAATCCTGCAACGCATCTGCCAAGCGCTCGGCTGTTTCCTCTTCAAATATTTCGACACACATTTTCAGTGCTTCCTCGTCAAAGTCACTGAAGTCTGTCCATATGCTGTCCCCCCAGCTTTGATCCTGCTTCTTTGGATCCACCTTATAATTCCAATAATGCTTGTCAATTGTGTCTATGGTTATTTCGCAGGAAGTGCCACACACTTTTCTCGCAGTCCTGATCAAATTCCTTGTTCTTTCTTTTGAGAAAACTGCCTTAAATATGTAATCATTGCCCTTTTTCACCAAAGCTCCGCCGCTTACAACCATGATATCCGGTCTGAATTCTCCAAAAAATGATTTGCAATTCTGCTCACTTCTGGATGTTGAGATCCCCACTATATTGCCACGGCCACGGAGCTTCTTGACTTCTACCAAAGTTTTCTTTGAAATTGTTTTATCAGAACGGAGCAGTGTCCCATCCAAATCAAATAAAAACAACCTCTTTCCTGTGCCCATATGTCAGTTCTCCATTCCTATCCACTGTATAAATGCAGTCTTATCACTACTGTTATATCCGGCTTTTTCATAAAACCGAAGAGTCTCTGGCTTCTTTGAACCGGTTAGCAGCATCATCTTATAGCAGTTTTCTTTTTTGGCGATCTCTCTGGCATATTCCAGGCACTCGCCGGCATATCCATTTCCCCTGTAGTCCTCATGCGTCACTACATTTTCAACAAAGGCATACGGTCGAACATTCCTTGTCAGATTCGGAATGATCACGCACACACAAGATGATACGATCTTACCATCGACTTCATTAACAATCATATGATGATTCCGATCGTTTATAATCTGCTCCCATGTTTCTGTAAGATGTTTATCATACTCTGGAATATTCTCTTCGTGAAGGAACAGATATAACTCCAACATAGAATTCAGGTCTTCTCCTGCAGCTTCTCTAATCATCTATTTGTCCTCACTTGTTAGTATGCTATATTTCTCAGGATGCCGGTATTTCTCCCCCATAACTTCATGTTCTCTATAATCCCTTAGCATATCCATATTTATCTCAGCAAAATAAATCCCTTCTTCTTTCGGTGCTTCAAAGATACACATATCCCGCACTCCCGGCTCTTTTCTCACCCATGCCACGCCATCAAACACAGTAGAATGACCATTACAATCCGGCTGCCCTTGGGGGTAGTTGCAGGTAGCTATGGCAACCTTGTTCTCATACGCCCTTGTCCGCAGAGCCGAAAGTCTGTTCAACTCCATCGGGCAGGCGTTAGGTGCAAGTATAACCTCTGCTCCCTTCAGCATCAAAATCCTTGCGCTCTCTGGAAACTCCCTGTCAAAGCAGATCATAGAGCCAACCTTTACCATTCCCCTTCCAATATCCAGATCCGTTACATAAAAATCCTCACCGGGCGAAAGAACTATTTCGTCCTCAAAAGCACAGGTATGAACCTTGGAATAGTGTAGCCTTTCATTTCCAAATCTGTCGAAAAGAAGAATGGAATTAAGCGGTTTAGAATTGCCTTTTTCAAGAAATGTGATTCCTATTGCCATCTGCAATTCTTTGGCAAGATTTCCAAATGAACAAATAAAATCACTATCCGCAGCAATAGCAAGTTTCTCTATGGCACCAACTTCCTGCGGCAAATAGTAGCCATCACTCCACATCTCAGGAAACAGAGCGATATCTGCCCCCATATCTTTCGCCTTAATACAAGCAGTTTTCCCTATATTCAGTTGTTCCTCCAAGCTTCCGCCCGGAAGTAATTGAAGCAATGCGATCTTAAGCCTCATAGTTCAAAACCCTCTCGTTCCATCATTTCTTTTGCCCTAAGAAGTACAGCCATTTCCTGTTAGCAATCGGCCTTATAAGTTTTGTTTCTCGCCGCTTAACAAAATAAGAACTGGCTCAGTCACTTTTACTTTCATTATCTTCAATCATTGGTATACTCGCCAATTCCTGAAGCTTTTTCCTCAACACTTCCTTATCTGGTAATTGCAGCTGATACTGGGACACCATCATAGGCGACATCGTTCTGCTCATGGCATATTCTACGACTTCATCATTCTTTGAAGCACATAGAATCAACCCGACACTCGGGTTTTCATCAGGCTTCTTCACCTGCCGGTCAAGACCTTCAAGGTAAAAATCCATTTTGGATATGTATTCTGGCTTGAATTTGCCGGTCTTTAATTCCATCGCCACAAGGCAGCGCAGCGTCCTGTGATAGAACAGAAGATCCACATGATAATCTTCGCCTCCGACCATAATGGTATATTCCTCATCCACATAAGTGAAGTCCTTACCAAGCTCCAGAATGAATTTCTTCATCCCTTCGATAAGTCCTTTTTTTAGGTGCTTTTCCTTGAACTTCGGAGGCAGGTCGAGAAACTCAATTACATAAGAGTCCAGGAACGGATTCAACTCGGACTTTATTTTCTCCGGAAGCAGCTTTTCTTTGGAAAGCATATACCGTTCATAATATCCGCTGTCCATCTGTCGCTCCAGTTCGCGCTTGCTGTACCGCTCCTTTACGGCCAATCGCATATAGAACTCTCGCTCTTCATCAGACTTACAACCGGACATAATTAGAAGATGATTCGTCCAGCTTAATTGTGTCACCAGTGGTGACACTTTTTCATTTCCGTCGTAAAGCTCAAAAAACTGCTTCATTCTATACAATCCACGCCGGTTGAAACCTTTGATCCCGGGAAACTGATCCTGTATGAAGGATGCAAGAGAATCTATATATCCGTCACCATAAGAGGCTTCCTTCGATTGTTCCGAAAGAAAGCGTCCAACACTCTGATACATAAGTATCAGTTCTTCATTTACTTTTCGGTAGGCATTTTCACGCGCATTTTCTATGATAGCAACAACTTGCTCAAAGCTTTTATCAATTTCATTCATAACTTTGTATCCTCTTTTGAATTGTGTCACCACCGGTGACACTTTTTGTTATGCCTTTGTTTTGTTCTGTTTACGCTTCTTTTCTGAAGCATTTCCGGCTTTTCGTTTCCGATAAGCCATCTGTTTTCTTGCATTTCTTGCTCTCTGGCATTCCTCGGAATCACAGAATTCTTGTCTGTTGCTCCGTCTGATCAGGAACTTTCCGCAATGCCTGCAGCAGATCATGATTCCTTCCGGTCTTGTTTCTTCTCGTTGTCTGTTCTCAAGAGCAGGATCTTCAGAGATCATCCTTGCCAGCGTATACCATGCGATATCAAATACAGAATCAATATCTGCCGAAAAATCAAATCTGCCGGTAGCCGAATTGAACTTAAGCCTCATATTGAAATCCGGTATAAACTCTACGAGCTTTGTGCGCAGTTCGTCATAATCGTCATACGGATTATGGTTGAAGTCGAATTCTCCTTCAGCAGGCTGAGGCGCCGGATGTTCATCCGCGTAATCTTTTGCACGCTGTATTGTTTCCACAATGCTGTTCGATGAATCTTCTATCTGTTCTAATACATCATCCGGAATATCCGGTTCAGTATGCTTGTACTTTTCAAAATAATTGTAGCTTTCAAAATAGCGGCCTTCCTCATAAAGGTTATAAGCTATCTCATCATCAGAGTATATAAGCCCTTCAAGAGCCACATAAAAGCGAACGGCATTATAAAGGTTACCGAGATCCTTCATAAACCGGTCAATTTCAAAAATACCGTCACGCTCTACAAGATCAGCTTCTACAGAATTGATATTAAAATCCTGCGTAAGTTCCGAATATATAAAATCGATCCTGTAAGGATGCATATTTTCCATGCACCATTTAAGTATAAGCTGTTCCTTTGGCACTTTATTGTCATGACTATCAATAATCTTAGCCAGGTTACAAAGGCTTATAAGCAGTTCTTTCCCTGTTAATCCCTCACATGACAGGAATTCCGGCTCTTGTCCGGGCTTGCAGACAGGATAAACCAGCTGATCTTTTCCGTTGAATGAATAGGTATAGTCCTTAAACCTGAACGGATGATATACAAGCTGTCCGACGCCTCCAATCTCCTTCAATCCCAGTATTTCTGTTGTCTTATCGGCCTTAGATGGAATGTATTCATCGTTCCAATTAAATGGCATTATTACACCTCAATCCTTCACATATGCGTTACCGTTAGGGTTACCGCCAGTTTTTAGACATCGGTTACATTATAGTCTAAAATGGCGTTGAATTCAATAAAAACTTATACAAATATGTACAACACGTTTGGAGGTGAGAGCAATGGAAAAGACGACCATGAGCGTGCAGGAGCTATCCGCACAGATGGGCATATCCCTTCCGAAGGCTTACGAGCTTGTTAAGGAACCGGGATTCCCGACCATTAAGGTCGGTGCAAGAATTCTGATCCCTGTGGAAGCATTCAGGGAATGGCTGATCAAGAACTCAATAAAAGATTGAAGCGAAGCAAAAATCTAACGGGAGGAGGTGAAACAGGAAATGACCTTAGATGAGCTCAAAGCAATGAAAATATGGTTTCTCTGGAATTATGTTCCGGGAAAGAATGGCAAGAAGACAAAGATTCCAATGTCAGTCGACGGAAGTGTTACCGGTACATCGGAAAATTTCCGCAGTACATGGGCTGATTATGATACTGCCATCCTAGCAAAGGAAAAGCTTTCGGCTGCCGGTATAGGTTTCAAGGTTCCGGACAATATGTACTTCCTCGATATTGACGGAAGACCGATTGATGACGGTTTTGTGCAGCTTCTTCTCGAAAGGCATGATACCTATGCAGAAACCTCTCCCAGCGGTAACGGAATCCATATCTTGGGAACATGTGATAATAACAGGCTTCCTTTTATCAGGGATGAAGGCAAAGACAGAATTACTATAGCCAGAGAATTTTATCAGAAGAATCCGAACAACCACATTGAATTGTATTTCGGGCACGCAACTAACCGGTATGCAACCTTTACCGGCAATGCACTTAATGATAAGGAGCTTACCGATGGCACAGAGGCCTGCCTTACTACACTTGATAAGGATATGCGCAGAAAGCCAAAGACCAACTACAGCGAAAACCGGGATGGCAACAGAGATGATTTCGATATTATCTGCAACCTACGGAAGCAGAAAAACGGTGAGAAGTTCTCAAGGCTGTACGATCGCGGTGACTGGCAGGCTTGCGGTTACGGATCACAATCGGAAGCAGACGTAGGGCTTTGCTCCATGCTTGCATTCCGTACCGGTCCGGATCCTGAAGCGATTAACAGACTATTCCGTGATTCAGCTTTGTACCGCCCTAAATGGGACAGGAATGATTACCGGGAAAACACTATACGCTATGCGATTGAAAGCTGTAATGGGAACTTTCACCGTTCTGTGATGGAACATCCGCCATTTGTCAGGTTTGATGATAACGGACAGGCGCATGTCATAGTTCCACTTCTGGCGAAATACTGCCGGGAGCATATGCAGTACATCCTTGTTCGTGATAACGGCAAGCAGGCACTTCACAAGTACATTTATGATAACGGCTGCTACCGCTTTTACGCAGACAATATGATGATGGGCAGGATTAAACAGTTTATCGCTGACTATGATGAAGAGCTTGTCTCCATGAGGAAAGTTTCGGAAACCCTGCAGCACATCAGCACAGATCTGAATTACATCAGTCAGGATGATCTCAATTCGGATGAAACCATCATCAACTTTGAGAATACGCTGCTTAGAGTGACCGGCTCGGACTGACGACTACTCCTCATACATCGGATATCTACTCCACAATACAGATTCCCTGTATCTGGAAAGGAATCGAAACATCGACGCCGGTATTCGATTCCTATATGGATACCCTGACAGACGGCGATAATGCAGTAAAACAGCTTCTTATGGAATTCATCGGAGCTTGCCTATCCAATATCAAAGGCTGGCGAATGAAAAAGGCACTTTTTCTCGTCGGTGACGGTGATACCGGTAAATCCCAGCTGAAAAGCCTTGTGGAAATGCTTCTCGGAAAAGGCAACTACATCGGTATCGACCTTAAAGAGATTGAAGCCCGATTTGGAACCGGAGCCGTATATGGCACGAGGCTCGCAGGAAGTTCCGATATGAGTTTTCTATCCGTTGATGAATTAAAGACATTTAAGAAGATGACCGGCGGTGACAGCATATACGCTGAGTTCAAAGGCCAGCAGGGATTTGAATATACCTATAACGGACTCCTATGGTTCTGTATGAATAGGCTTCCGAAGTTTGGCGGGGACTCCGGCAAATGGGTTTATGACAGAATCATGGTCGTTGAGTGCAAGAATGTCATTCCCAAAGCAAATCAAGATAAGCAGCTTCTTGACAAGATGTATGCGGAGCGTGACGGCATTGTTTATAAGGCTGTAAAGGCATTGCAGACAGTTATAGCAAACGGATACAGCTTCTCAGAGCCTGAAAGCGTCATAAGAGCGCGAGACGAATATCAAAGCACAAACAGTACCGTTATCACATTTTTTGAAGAATGTATGTGTCCGTGGGAGGACGGCAAAATCAACTACCATTGCACAACCGGAAGAATCTTCAAAGTTTATCAGGCATGGTGTCGTGAAAACAATAATGGTTATGCACGAAATTATAAGGATTTCAGAGAGCAGCTTGCAGAATATTTTGACTCCTCATTTTCTGACATAACCACAAGACGCAAGGGCAACACCTATTTTAAGGCTTACACCCTTACAGGTGAAATCAAAGAGCTATTCAGCAAGGAGTACGGATATGACGGGAATGAATTTTTATAGGGTAGCTACCCAGGTAGCAGACATATGTCGCTACTGCTACCCAAACAGAGCAAGTCCTTATGTGGGTTATGGATAAAATTTAGCAAATGTAGCAGTCGTACTAATTCATAAGCCACAAATAATAAAAGTGTGTAAGGACTTATAAAACGATACAAAGTTTGTATGGAATGATTATAAAACTGTGGTTATTGCTACAAGTTCAACCTACGGACGAGACATCTTTATTTTAAGAGGACTTCTCATAAAAAAGACTGCTACATGCACAGCTACCAACTGCTACAAATGGGAAGCATATCTGCTACCCAGGTATTATTTCGGAGGGAAAAATATGTCTAACAGAGATTCCAGTATCAGAGCGCTGGCTAAACGGCTCGGAAAAGATTACAGAGTAACTGTTATAGACCTTGAACCTGTCGTATACAGGGATTTCGGCAATGGATTCAATGTCGAGATCAGCGGTATGTACACAACAAGCATGCGTAAGAAGGCAACAATCTATCTTTGGCACGGAGACAAACAGCCTGACTGCATTATCGTCAAGACCGTACATGATGTATGCCGCGAAGACATCGGCTCCGTTGTAGAAGATCTTCACGATTTCAGCGAGGATCTGATCCACATTGGCAAAGATAACAGGGAAAGCATTTTTAATCTTAAGTTCAAAGCATGGAATATGGCGAAGGGAAGAGCCACTATGACATGTAAGATCATTTACGGATCAGCACCTAAGTTTACCGAATCTGACAGAAGGTACTTTGACAGAGGAAATTATAGCTGTAAGGCGCTTCTGCAAGATCGCAAAGGAAGACCTGTTGTGATCTCCCAGAACAAGGATAAAGACCTTCCTATCTGGAAAGTCGTATTCGGATTTTCCAGCATTTTCTTCGGAACATACGAAGAGGCCATAGCTTACTGCCGGGGAAGATTTCAGGACAGTAGCGGAAAGGCGGTGTGACCTTGGATATGACAGATACAAGATACTATCCGCTGACTACGGTTGATTCAGAAAGATATAAGCGGATACCAATGTTTGCGGTTACTGATCTAAAGATGATGCAGGGTGAAATATCTCTTTATCTATCGGAGATCACACCACAGCATTTCAGGCTCCATTCAAAAAAGGCTATGACACAGAAATCCACGGACAGACTTGAAATTCGCTGTCCGAGGTGCGGAAAGCCTATGAAACAGATTTCCGTCAATGCAGATGAATATAACTTAAGCCTTTACAGATGTAACGGCTGCAACAACAATGAGGAGGTTTTGAAATGATTTATCCACTTATCAAAAACAACAAAAGTCACAACGAAAATCTTTACAATGCAGGTCATGGATACTATACGGAGGAATGCGTAAGAAGCCTTCACAAGCTATATCTTAAGGATGAATTTGCCCGTAATGATCAGGGACGCCTTGTGAAGTATTACAGACTCAATGCCGTCAAGAACCATACGCAGGAAATGGCACTTGCGTATGACATCAACTGCCCGAAATGCGGTCATCGCTTAAAACAGATTGGAAGACAGATCACATTTAACGAGCTTGGGCTTTATTCCTGCCCTTGCTGCAACCACAATGATTAAGGAGGACACCACAATGAACAGATTTATGGATGTAACAGCTCAGCCTGAATATGATACTCAGTTCTGGGCAGAAATGAGAAACAAAGTAACTGATCACAGCGTAATCGACAAGGCGGCTTCTGATATAACGGGCGGATATAAACTGCCTGCACAAGCTTCCGGAAAGCTTTCAGAGGCAATCCGCAAAGAATCCGTATTCCGTCAGATTGCTACGAGCATAAAGGCATATTCAGGAAATAATCATATCCTTGCAAAGGATTGTGATGATATTGCGGCTTTTATTGCTCCCGGCGAAGAAATTCCCGGATCTGATGCCGATCAGGATTTTACACCGTATACTGTGGAGCGTCATAAGCTGGCAGTCATAGTGAAACTTACAAGTGATTTCGTCCATGACGTAAGTTTCCCTGTCGAGAAGTACCTGATAGAGCGACTTGGAAAGAATTTCGGTAGAGCCGAAGATAACGGCTTTATAAACGGTACCGGTGTAAACGAGCCTACAGGGATTCTTGCTGATACAAACGGAGCTGATGTGGCTCTTACCACACCTACACTCACCTATGACAATATGCTCACTCTGTATCATTCCACGGATAAGCGCTACCGCAAAAATGCTGTATGGCTTATGAATGATGAAACGGCTCTTTATTTAAGGAAACTCAAGGATGATGACGGCAACTATCTCTGGAATACAAGCAATGACACAATACTCGGAAAACCTGTCGTGATAACCGAATATATGCCGGGGATCAAGGCCGGAGCAAAGCCTGTAGCCTTTGGAGATTTCTCCTACTATTGGATTATTGACAGGGATCCTGCTTCTGTACAGACGCTTAAAGAACTGTATCTGAATACCGGACATATCGGCTACCGTGCTTATGAGTTCCTTGACGGAAAGCTGATCAGAAGCGATGCCGTAACGGTCATAAGCATTGAAAAGGTTTAAAATGTTTGATTTTTAGATTTTTCAAAGAATCTATTACAGGGGATTTATCTCTGTATGACTATATTTTATCAGATTGAGGGGTAATTTCACTTTTGATTTCGCGATTTTGTGCGTGAAGCTCCCCCGCCGTTACCGGAGAAATATAGCCACAGAGATTTTCCCTCCCCCTTAGGGCATCACAGCATTCATGTATCAATGACAAAACAGAAATCAGTACAAAGGAACCGGCTGTGCGGTTTGCTTGTCGGAAGGAGGAGCTTATGGAACTTGAAGCCATGAACACTACAAGTACATATATCGGCGATACGCTTTTCATCGTAGAGTCCGTGACTGCTGACAGAGCCAGAGAGACAGCCACCGACAAGGTAAAACGGCTGATTCTGGGAAACCTCGATGAAATGCTTAAAAAGGCGTCATAATTTCAAAATAACCGCTTTACAGTTTTCTGCGGTAACGATATAATTAGGTTACCGCTTGAAGACTGTCGGGAAGGAGGATTCATGAATGCAGACAGACAGTTTTCAAAGATTACAGCCCTGTATTGCAGGCTCTCACGGGATGATGAGCTCCAGGGCGACAGCAACAGTATAAAGAATCAAAAAGCTATTTTACAGAAATACGCAACTGATAACGGTTTTATCAACACAGAATTCTTCGTGGATGACGGATACAGCGGAACAAATTTTGATCGCCCGGACTGGAAACGGCTTATCGCAAGGGTCGATAACGGAGAAGTAGCAACCATCATTGTTAAGGACATGAGCCGCCTCGGAAGGGATTATCTTCAGGTCGGTATGTACACGGAAATCAAATTTCCGAACGCTGATGTGAGGTTCATAGCTATCAATAACGGAGTGGATTCTGACAGCCAGAATGACAGCGACTTCACCCCATTCCTTAACATCATCAACGAATGGTATGCAAAAGACACCAGCAAGAAGATCCGCGCGGTTATGAAGGCGAGGGGTGAAGCCGGGAAGCACCTGACCACAAACCCGCCATATGGCTACATAAAGGATCCTGATGATAACAACAAATGGATTGTGGATCCTGAGGCCGCTGATAATGTACGGCTCATCTTTAAGCTATGCATGGAAGGCTACGGTCCTACCCAGATTGCTTCCTATATGGAAAATGAGAAGATCCTGATTCCAGTATTCTATTTCCAGAGTAAAGGTATCAGCTGTCCGACAAGATCACTCAGGCAGAATCCGTATCATTGGGAGGATTCCACAGTAGCCCGTATTCTCGAACGCATGGAGTATCTTGGACATACAGTAAATTTCAAGACATGGCGCAAGTCCTACAAAAATAAAAAGCAGATGTATCACGACAAAGAGGACTGGCAGATCTTCGAGAACACCCACGAAGCTATTATCGATGAGGAAACCTTCAAGATCGTCCAGAACATTCGCAAAGGCAGGCGCAGGCGTACAGATATGGGCGACATGCCGATGTTATCCGGAATGCTCTATTGCGCAGATTGCGGACAGAAACTGTACCAGGTCAGATGTAAGGACTGGACATATGATAAATACCATTTTGTATGCGGTACTTACAGGAAGATCAAAGGCGGCTGCAAGTCTCATCAGATCAGAAATGTGGCTGTAGAGAAAATCCTGCTGGACAGCATAAGGCAGATAACGTCATATGCCAGAGAGCATGAATCTGAGTTTGTGGAAATGGTCGCTAACAAATCACAGGCTGAAATCAACAAAAGCCAGCGTGATAACAGGCGTGAGCTCGACCAGTCAAATAAGCGCATGGAAAAGCTCGATACCATCATCCAGAAGCTCTATGAAGACAATGTTGAAGGCAAAATTTCAGACGAACGCTTTATGAAAATGTCCGCTTCATATGAAGATGAGCAGAAAAGCCTTAAGGCAAGGATTTCGGAGCTTGAATGTGAAATAGCAACAGATAAAGAGAATTCTCTGAATGTGAATCACTTCCTTGATCTCGTAAAGAGATATACCGAAGTGCCGGAGCTTACGGCAGAGATCATCAGAGAGTTTATAGAAAAGGTATATGTCTATCATCCTGAAAAGATAAACGGGCAGAAAACCCAGCGTGTCAGAATCATCTGGAACTGCATAGGCGAAATACCTACCCAGAATAAAACGGCATAGCCGGAAATGCTATTCCAACTATGCCGATTCTTTCGAGGATTAACAATCCCTTAGACTACCCGCCTTTACGGTGTGGCTTCCATCTCAAATAAATTCTTTCTATTTTTTTATAGGTGTCACTTTCAACTGTAAACCCAACTGTCCCAAAATCTTTAGTAAGGTATCTAGTCTTGGAGTTGTTTTGTTAGACTCAATTCTAGCAACAGAAGACTGAGGAATATTACAAAGCGCCGCAAGATCTCTTTGGCTTAAGCCAAGTGATGCTCGTTGTTTAATAATAGCTGATATAATTTCCGCTTCTAACTCAGCTTCTTCTATCAACTGCTTACCTAACTCATCTCTTGATTTGACTTGATTTTTATATTCGACCCAATTCATGTATCCTTTACTCTCCTCTGTCTAATATAATCTTCCATTTCTAAAAATGCTCGATCAATTTCTCTTCTAGGTGTTTTTCGAGTCTTCTTTCTAAAATGATGAAGTAAAACATATGTATTTTCCTCATACAGAAAATAAAACACTCTATTTTTTCCAGGTCTTAATTCCCATATTTCTTTTTCCACATGTTTTATTATTTCATTAGGAAGATTATAACCATGATTTCGTAGCAACTCTATATTTCTCACCATTTGCTTGAACTGAATCCTTGCATCCTTATTCTCTTTAGCAATCTCAAACAATGAATCAAGAAAGTCTCTAACATCAGAACATCCCTTATAATCCTCATAAAAATCTATATTAAACAATTATTCTCCTTGTGTTATAATTTATGATAGCACAAAAGCTATCATGTTTCAATTATTTCTTTTTTGATTTTGAATTTATAACCACGGTTCCACCAAGTAGAGAAAGATATAGCAAAGTGATACAGAGTAATAATGTATCTGAATCTCCAGTTTTTGGAAGCTGCGATTTTTCCTTTGGAGCTATGTGTACTGTCTGGCCTGCATAATTGATATCCGAATGATCTTCTATTAATGTCCAACCATTTTCGCTACTAGGGTCTTTTACATATACCTTTTCAAATGCAACTATATCTATATCTGTTTTATCAGTCGCAAAATCAAAAGAAACATCTTCAGTTCCCTCTGCCTTACTTGGAATAAACACCGTAGAAGCAACCACTTCCTGTCCATCACTATCTATAAAAGCCTCGCCTGTACTTCTGTCCATCATGATGCCTTCTATCTTATATTCATTCTCTTCCTCGAAATCAATGTTTGAATATGCAACTCTATCGACTACACGGTATCTACCCGTTGCCTTAAGAAGTTTGCTTCCATCCAGTTCATTCGAAGCAGAGGTACCAATTTTAAGAAATTTTAAATATTGATTAGTATCATTTATGTCCTTATGTTCTGCTACAAGTTTTTTCTCTGATACTTCATCACCTCTATAAAGCTCTTCATAAATTACTATATCTCTTCCTTCAAATAACTCCTCAGCATTCTCTATACTAAATTCAACATCGACGCTCCCATCAAAGCCTTCATTACCTTTATTTCCTTCTGCATCTGCAACTACATCAAAATGAGTTTCAGCTTTTATTAATTCGCCATTCAACAGGATTTCCTCTCCAGTTTGCTTATTAACTATATAACCTCTAGCCACATAATTCCCTGATTCAAGATTCTGGTAATCAATAGTATCTGTAAAATGCGTAACGTCATCTGTTGCATATGCTATTTGAGTTCCACCCTCTCCTCGCGCTCTAGTTTTTATAAGTGGAACATGAATAGACTGAGCTTCATCGTTTATATCTGAATGAACAAACATTCTGATATCTTCGTCGTAAACCTCCTCCAAGAAAACGAGAGACTTATCAGCAGACTCGCTAAGATCCAGTTCAACCTTCACCTCAGTAAATCCGTCTGACTTTTCAGGAGTAAATGTACTCTCCCATACACGTTCTTCTCCATTCTCATCCTTTAGTACTCCATCTGGTTTCACATATACTTTAGTCTTAATCGTGTATTCCCTCTCAGGATTAAGGCCATGGTATTCTATTTTATCTGTAAGCGACACTTTGTCTGCCTTCGAAATGTTACCGCCCGTCAAGTCCGAAGTAGCATTCGTACAACCATCTGGCGTTATAACAGTCTGACCATCATCCTGCGGATCCTCGTGAACAATTGGAAAATTTACAACATCATTATTTGAGTCGACATACTTCTTGTCGTATGTATCATTTTCAACATCTTCCCTCGTTATATTTCCAAGATAAAGTCTTTCAAAAACAACGAATGAAGTCCCTTGCTTATCAGTAAAATCTAGATTTTCAAATACAACCTCTTCCTCACCACACGAATCAAATTGTGATACGGTGTATGTATCAGGAGTTTTGAAATGCGAAACAGCCTCTACTTCTCCTCCATCCAGCAGATAAGGTTTAACACTTCCATCCTCTCCAACCTCCATAAGCTTCCCAATTAAGGTAAACTCAGTATTATATCTAAGATTCGAATACCGACATATGTCTACAATTTTTTGTCCTTCCGATGCAGGAAGTATCTTACTTTCACCATATGGCATTTCACAAGTTGCAGTCGTTCCAAGCGCCGGCATATTCATATCTGATATCACTTCTAATCCATCACCGCGACCTTTATCGTATATCTTGTAAAGCTTTCCATCTTCAGTAATATCTATTGTTATAGGTTCTTCCTTCTGATGATCCACAGCATCAATTTCAGTTATCTCATATCTTCCGTATGGCAATGCCCCTTTTGAATCATCAGGAGTCTCATCTTCGGTATTCTTTATCCCCTTAGCAAACCAGACTCCACTATCATGACTTTCATAAGAGGACGACGTACTATAATAGCCTTCATCATCTGTCCTAACAATAGCTTCCTCATCTGTATCTAGATTTTTAATTTTGAACTGCGCACCTGAAATAGGTTCACTAGTATAGTCTTCATATTTCTGAAGTTCTATATCTCCCCTAATTGCATCATTCGAAACAACAATATTATGTGTTTGAGCAGCATTTCCCGAAATAACAAAAACCATTTTTGAGCTTGTCGATGCTCCATCCAAAATATTTTGACCGCCGCCTATCTTGAAACCGTCAGGTGCTTTTATTTCTTCTAAAACGATATAACCATACGGGAACTCCTCATTTATTGTTATGCCAACTTTTCCATTTGTTTTATTTTGAGAAGTATAGACCTTTTTTATAGAAGGATTTCTGCTTTGCAAATATGAATATGTATAATTCTTGGTTATATCCTCTGGGTAGAAACTGAGCTGAAACTGTGCCCCTTCAAGTCCTACCTTATTTGTTCCTGCAAATATCTTATCTAAATCAATTTTAAGCACACCTTTTTGAGGAGCATCTGTTAATATAAACTTTGCTGGATTACTGCTTACATTTGAAGCAGTTACCGTCACACTTCTAATTGTATTATCCAATGTATAGTTTTTAGGGGGCGCAGTTTCTATTGCATAGAATGTTGTATTCGTAAATGCCCCAGTAGAAGTGTTCTTATTCATATAATCGGATACTTCTATAATATTTGTCGTTCCACTCGCACTCGTCGTAAGTGTGCCTATAGCACCACTATAGTTTCCTGTCCTTTTAGCATTATCTGCTACAGTTCTATCTGCAAATACCTTGTATACCGCACCCGCCAAACTGTAGTTTTGATTATTTGAAGATATACTACTGTTGGAAGAACTTTTCGTTAATGTCAAATAAACCGATCTTGGGTTAAGCCACTGAACATACTCCTCAGCGGAGATTCTATCTTCATGAACTGGCAGCTGTTTTGTAGATAATGTTATTTCATGATTTGCAGCAGTTGAACGTTCTATCGCATAAAAGTATTTACTTCCACTATTATAAAAAGATGATACATCTAGTGATGCAAGTCCCGTACTAGCCGCAGTCGTTACACTTCCTATTTTCGTACCGCCAGTTGTTCCCGCTCCTGAATTAGAATATATATCAAAGGATGCAGCTACTGCCGCTCCTGTATCATCAACCTTATGAATCCCAACATAATAATCATGAATTATAGGAACCTCTACTCTAACCTCTGCACCTATCTCCTGATAACCACTATCATGCGACTGACCATCAACTGTTTCGGGATCATTTACATATATTGCGTACCCATCTGACAGACCCGTAAATTCAAAATTAGAAGCAGTAATTGTATGTTCCCCAGGTCCTGGATCAGCACATCCACCCGGTCTATGATTCTTTCCTGAACAGTTACACCAAACCTCTACTGGGGATATATTTAGCCCACCTACAGACACTCCACTAATTCCAGTAAAGGAACCTCTAAATGTTTTTCCAACTGATGACACCTGCACAAAATGCACATTCGCAGAAAATGAATTAGGCAACCCTCTAGGTGCCGTTACGCAACCCCTTAGTCTGACACTAGCTTGCAGATCCTTAAGATGTTCTAAATATTCTTCTTCGCTATATACACCCTTTTTAGAATCGTCCTCTTCAGTGCGAGACCCCTGTTTTAGATCCTTTGTATTCTCCGTGGTTTCTATATCATTTGTATTTTCCTGTTCTCCAGTTTCTTCTCTATTATCTTCGACTTCTTCTCTCGTATATACATCAGGGTATGACGCAATATCTACACCCGTACATACATATGCCGAAAAAATAGATGAAGCCGCCGAAGTCGAATCAGAAACTATATAGTAATTAACAGCCGCTCCATAATTTGAAAAATCTTTCCTCGTCCCATTTTCATCACAGGAACCAATTGTCATGATTCCAGGTATATTTCCAGGAGTATAGCAAGATGCTGGTCTTCCTTCATTTCCTGCAGAAGAAACAACAACTATACCACGACTAATTGCTTCTGAAACAGCACGATTCAACATCATACTTGAACCCACCTTCACCGATGAGACAGACAGATTTATTACTTTAACATTAGCCTTTGTGGCATAAACAATCGCCGCATAAATATCCGCGATTGATCCCGATGCGCTTCTGTCCAGCGCCTTAATCGATAGAATCCTAGCTTCCGAATTATGCTGATATATAGTTCTAGCCATATTAGTTCCATGTCCGTTATCATCCGCAGTAGACTCGCCAATTACTGAAACACTTCTAAATACATTTTCCCCGCTTGCACCTGTATCAATCAGAGCGATAGCGCCGGAAGCATCTTCAATGACCATATCATCTAGTATCGAAAATGCATCATCTCCAGAATTTATCTCTATATCTTTTTCCGTAGTTTCCTCTTCAGCTCCATCCTCCTCCGCATCCGTAAAGGTAGCATCCGTTGGCGAGCTAGTTTCATCAACTGATATACTTATATTTAACTCTGAACTAAAACCGTTTTCGATATAATAGTTATATGCTTCTCTAGCAGCATCTACACTCTCATACCTAACGAGATATATCCCCTCTAACTCCCCGGCCTCCTCTAGACCACACGTGTATAATGAATTCTCGTCACAATCAACAAGAATTTCTCTATTTGAAAAATCTAAGCCATTTGATCCAACTCTGCATATAGATGCAGCCAAAACTCGGCTCTGATATAAATCATCAATAGTAAATGCTATAACTAGAATAACAGCCATAATAAACGCCATTACTCTTCTATATTTATCTTTCAATATGCCCTCCTGTCTTTTAACAACATTCATATTGGAGTCCGGCAATGCTTATAAGATCACCGATATTCGCCTCCAAAACCTCATCTACTTCTATCCTTCTATCATTAATAAATGTCCCATTCGTAGACCCTGCATCTCGAACCCTTACTACCTTGTCATTCTTACTAATAATTGCATGAACACGACTAACAGAAGAATCATCTATACAGTAATCACATAAACTCTTTTTTCTCCCTATTCTTGTATCCCCCTCAATCAGAAGTATTACTTCTCCGCCATTATCACTTAGCGGAACTAGCTTAGACACAGTTTCATTTTCTCTATTCATAGCAAGAACAGATGTATCAACATCTAGTTCCTCATCCTTTGGTTCATTTATTACAATTGGATTATCATCAGGAATCTTACGCTCCATTTGCTTTGCCATTATCCGGTCTATTTCCTCTGTTTCCTTCTTCTCCTTAAAATGCATCACATCCACTAATATATAAATGCTAAGAGAAACGAATAATACTGCAGAAAACTTAAGCGAGGGAATACCGAACACTATATAAAGAACAACCGCAACGACTACAGTTGCTACCGAAGCAAGCATGTACATACTTTTATTAATTGCCAGAGACTCTTCCTTAGAATCATCTATTTCCGGAATATCAATTTCTCTAATCAACTCCTCTTCAACTCCACTTTTATCGCCAACTAGTATTGATTCTTCTCTATAGAAAGTCTCCCTACTGCTAGAATTCTTTTTTACCTCACACTTCTCATCTGCTTTAACTATTTTGCAGAATAGTTCAGGAGTAAAATTTTCTCTTAAAAAATAGCTATATAAATCGTACAAGTAAGAGACCCCCTCTCTATCCTTATGATCAAAAATGACCATGATTTCCTCGAAGAGTTCTTTCATCTGATTCCTAAAACTCATAGTATGTCCAGGGACATATATGAACCTATACAACTCTTTCTCCATATCAAATAATATGTATTTAAAATTAATCACCAGGCTACCTGGTGATAATAAATAATTCTTCATTTCCACAAGACATTTTCGTATATCCTGCATCAGAGACTTAATATCATTTATGTCTGGAGCCCTCCTGCTGTATCTACCAGAAAGTGTCATCATGCCATCTACTTTAACCATAAGGCTTTTATCTCCATCTATCTCTCTAATATCCGCCGAAGTAATATGATCCAAAGAGTTTTCTTTAAGCATTTTGATTTCATAATTATCAGCGAGTGAAATATCACACACCTCAAAGTATCTACTAATCCCCTTGTTGGTTGATAATATCATCATAAAACTGCCACCTCCTTAGCCTTTCCGTTCTCGCATCCACTTCATGAATACTGCTTAGCTGATGAGTTCCATATAAGCTCAGCTGCCCATCACATCCCGCCTTATGACTGGAATAATATGTATCTACTGTGAGACTTCCAAAAAGGACGCCTTTTGAATAATCCTTACTATCCAGATATGCTTCTATGCTGTCATTCCTTATATTGTTTATCGGAACACTATATACCGCCGCATACTGTGACGAATAGATAACTCCCTTCTCATATACAAGGATTAATCCAAAAAGACACATAAATATCCCCATCAAAATTAGTGGAATAATGAAGCTAGCTTCTATTGTCATATATCCTTTATTATTCAAAACTGTCATCTCCCTACTAATGGCTACATTTAGAACATGGCGGTAGATTAACTTCACTTAGCTTCTTTCTACTCACTGTCCTCTTTAGCCTAGAACACGATATACTCGTGTGATAACATTCACCCTCTTCAGTTATAAAAACTACACTGTTAGTCGGCGGGCTACAGTATTTGCATTTGTCATATCCAGAAGCCAATGCCGAACTTAATGTATCGCTACTTATAGAAGGCATAAGATACGTGCAATTTCTTGTATCATGATAAACGACTCCATTCTCCGCTACGTATACATACCTGTCATTATCATCGCCCTCTTCTCCTCCATCTCTAAAGTTCGCGCCAAGATACGCTCTTTGTCTAATATGTTCTGTCACCTTGTGTTTAAATGCCCCTATAAAAGGGGCATTTATATGTATATAGTAGGTTATATATAGATCGATATATCCTTCGTCGTCAGGAAAACTGGAGCCTAGAAAACTCACTCCACTTACTCCACCAACAACATACTTGTCCAGGAGGGCATCCGAATCTACATACTCCCTAAACCTAAGCATTGCCATAGGATAATCCATTGCTGACGCCTCTTCAAAACTATCAGTAAGATAAGCGTATTCAGCCATATATTCAGCCGTCTCAACCGCTCCCTCATATACGATACCTCTAACAGTATGAGTCTCCGTAATAAGAATAAGCGCCAGCATGGTAAATAGAAAAAGAGGAAAAGAAATGGCAGCCTCAATTGAAACAGCACCTTTATTGTTCATACCATCTCCTTTTTAATTCCTACGGTTATCAGTCTATCGCAGTTTTTATTCCTCCTTCCGACGCTGATGAGAGACGTATTCATTAGCATTTTTCGAAAGACTAATATCCTATTTCTTCGTGTATGTTGAAAACCTTCGATTTATAACCAACGTCAGAATTTATACCGAAGGCTGTTATGGCGTTAGACATCCTAAAGTTAGGATCTCCCCCTTCTATATCCGGTTGCGTAACATTTAACTGCATTAGATCAAGCATTCTGTAATAGATCTTGTCTCCTTGAAGCGACATTAATATCATCAAATACTCTTTATAACCCAGTCCATTTTCATCATCTGAGGGTTCACTAACCAGACTCTCTAGATTAGCCAAACTCTCAAAATCTGTAGTCCATGTTGTACTGTCCTTCATGAATGGAATCTTATGACCTCGCAGCATTCTATACACGTCCGCCACCGATTCTATGTATGCCCAACATCCAACCAGCAGATATTTCACAAAAGGCTGAGCAGGCGGAAATTCCACTGTAAGAGCAAGGGCAAGTTTATCGCACTTCTGTATTTTGGTTGTATCAGTTAAAATATGGGCCAGATTACAGCCAAATCTGATAAGCAATATCTCATCTACCACCTTACTGTAATTAGCTCCATCGTTATCCTCACCACCCACGATATATTCCATCTCAAGGTTCAGATAAGTGTCATCATATTTTTGATCTGTTAAACAACTAAAATTCTGCGATGCATACATAATTGCCTCTGCATTTGTAAGCAGAGAATCTCCCCACCCGTTTCCTTTTGTACTATCCACTTCCATTCTGTCTAGATCTTTAAAATCTGTCTGAATGGCTTCAACTTTGTTTTTTGGTCTTCCCGCTGAGGGAATATCCTCTTCTCTAACTATATTTTCACTGAGAACTGAAACATCCGGCAAAATAATCTTAGCTATTCCAGCATCAACGTATACCTTAAGAGTATCTCTGGGGTCCACAACTGGGTCAGCAAAGATGTCTTCTTTTTTCTCCCCTGTAGCGTCCTCCTCCTTTTCTGCTTCCGCCTCAGTTATAGCCTTTTCTTCACTACTCACTTTATTATCAATTTCCTCAACAGTTTCACCATCTACTGGTTCATCCTGTCCATCTGTTTTTTCTAAAATCTTGTCGATGCTGTATTCCATAACCTCGTATTTAAAGTTGTCCTTTATCTGTCTCTTAAATTCAGCACAACCATCATCTAATATTCCTAAGGTTCCAGATAGCTCGACTTGTTCTATCTCATAATCTTCTCCTAAATCAATAGATAGAGATTCTTCTATCCCTTGTTCTATTGCTCCTTCACCCATTCCTGAATAGGTTTTATCTAATAAAAGGATATGATAACGATCGAATATCAATCTGTTATAATTTGCTAATTCA
Organism: Eubacterium sp.; assembly: GCA_017480495.1. Classification (GTDB taxonomy): domain Bacteria; phylum Bacillota; class Clostridia; order Lachnospirales; family Lachnospiraceae; genus Eubacterium_Q. The sequence continues at coordinate 31,922 of JAFVAQ010000012.1, forward strand.
CTAGACATTGCGCTATTTGTGGCAGTTAAGGCTTTGGTTTCGGCACTACTCATATCAGTGATATACATAGTTGCAGTAACAAGGATTATCATTACTACTAACATCAGAGATACGAAGACCGTTACATATCCTTTATTTCGCATCTTATAAATATCCTCCCTATCCATTTAGTGTATATATTTATCCTGTAATAGCATTTGATCCATCTGATATGCTATTCCATATCTTTGTTACAAGTGATATAGCTTGTTCTTTAAAGATGAAAACTAGTCCAATCAGGACAACCAATATAAGTATCACCTCAACAACAGCCACACCACTGTTATCATTTTTCATTTTTTCTATATATTCTCTTGCACCGTTATATAAATAGCTCATATCATTTACCTCCCATTTTTAATTTTAATTAGTTCATTCCAATAAATGCCGGGTACATGACAATTATTATTACTAAAAGCATTAGTAGAGCCGACGGAAGCAGCAGCTTCTCAGATGCCTGCTCTCCCTTTCTTCTAACATCTTCCTTTCTCAGGAAATAACTGGTTTTAACTTCTGTTTCCAACAGTTTTATAAGATTCGAATTTCCAAAAGCAAGATTCTGGCTAATTAAACCCATTAGTCTGTTATATTCCTCAAGTCCCAGCTTTTTACCCAGATCTGCGTATGCCTTTGACTCGGCCACCCCCGACTTTATCGAGTTTAAAGAAAACTCAACCTCATCACTTAAATAAGCACATGGTTCATTTTTAATTGCCGATGCCAGGCTTCTTTGCAATGTAAATCCCGCTCCCAGAAAAATAGTCAACCTATTCACAAATCCATAATAAGAATCTCCTATCTCTTCATCCCTAAGTCTCGCCTTCTCCTTCAATCGATAGAATATGTAATATGCCACCATGAGTATTAGTAAAAAACCAAAGATAAATATCAGCACCTCTCTATCTTCCTTAGTTTCTACATCCCTTGATATTTGAACGCTGCCAACCTCTTTAGGTATTTCAAACTCCTCCTTAGACCTGTTATCTGACTCAATCTCTAGCATTTCGACCTTTGCCTTTTCGGAATCTGTCATATCTGTATCATTAACTACCCGTACAGTAGTTGTATACGTATCCTTATGATTGTTATCTCTGATAGTGGCAGTTATATCCACATTAATGGGATCAACAATATCCTTTGTATGTACAACACCTTCACTACTTATAACTGTTAGCATATTGGTCTCCCATGTTATCCGAAGACCTGTCTCTTTATCTCTTTTTGGAAAAACCAAATCCTTAGTTATATAATCTTTAGTTTCATTATTTCCCAAAATTACCGAATCTATATAAGCCCTTGTCTGTTTCAACGCTCTACTATATTCATCATCCGTATACTCTCTAGGCTGAACCTCTAACCGAAATCTTTCTTTTGTGCTATTACTGTTATCTGTAAGCTCTAAATCTACATAGCTTTGCACAGAATCTGAACCAGGTCTTTCAATCCTATAAGGATCTATATTCTCCTCAGGCATAAAGCTTTGAAATATAACCAAAACTGATAAACCTAAAACAGCCATCAACAGATAATAGTAATATTTTGTTATCTTTCTATCTGTTTCCTTCTCTAAAGAATACTTATTTAACGGAGTAATACGTCTGATATACCCTCTTATTTTTTCCCGAACCAGCGGAGTAGTATGACAAGTCATATTCCTTGCAAGCCACCATAAGGGAATAACTCCATCCTTATATTTGCTATAGTTTTTCTTGCTGATCATCGCTAGCAGTAGAGTGACCAAGCAAATACATATACATATGTACCTAACCATCATTACCTCCCTAACTAAATATTTATTTCTACGATTTTCTTTCCTAGATAATCTGCAAATACATTCATTCCCAGCACTACTGTCATGATGAGTATCCCAACTATATTTCCATACAAAGGATTCAGAAACCCACGACTTGTAACCCTAAGAAAAACTATTATCACAGCAGGCATGAAGGTCATTATTTGCTGTTCTAATCTTTTGGCAGCGACTGTAACCTCAAGCTCAGCATTTAACTCTATACCTTCAACTATTCGTCCAACTGTATCCCGTGTAATTTGTATTGCATTACCCCCGGTATTCTTAATCGTTGAAATCACCTCTATGAAATCGTACATTTCCCTTATCGAGAAATGATCTGCAAACTGATGCAAAGCCTCCTCCAACGTGATATTAAGTTCTAACCTTTTACCAACAACTCTGATTTCCCTGGCCATCTCATTACTATGGCCATACATATCTGATAATTCCTGTCCGGCAAGTAGAAAGGATTTCTCTATAGAATTGCCAGCCTCAAGAGCGCTCTGCATAGCTGTAATTAAATCTTTAAAATATTCCATGACGCGTCTTCGTCTTTTCTCACGCACATTCTTTAGTTCCGTTCTATATATATACGTCCCTGCAATAACACCAGGAATCAGACCAAATATGCTGTCATAGAACACATATGCAACTCCACCAATAAGAAGAGCTGTTTTAATAAATGCGATTAATAAATCCTGCCCCTTCCTCATTTATAGATAACCCTCTCTATAAACTCTGATCAGGCCCGCACTCATTAGCTTTCCCACATTCATTAGATCTCTCTTTTTCTGAAGCTCACCCTCGACAACCTCCTCGTCATCTCCGGATTCTTCATACTTATAGAGTTCTCGTGTAACAATTTCACCATTCTCCATTCCTATCACCTCTCTAATTTCAAGAACCTTTCTCGAATGGTCCCTGAGTCTACCCAAATGAACCACTATATCTATCGCTGATGCTATTTGCTGTCTTATCGCTCTAAGCGGTAGTTCCGCGCCAGTAAGCACCATAGTTTCTAGTCTCATTAACATCTCGTGGGCTGAGTTAGCATGTCCTGTTGATAAGCTACCGTCATGTCCGGTATTCATAGCTTGAAGCATATCTATCGCCGCTGCGTCACGGACCTCGCCAACAATTATCCGGGAGGGACGCATGCGGAGACTGCACTTAATAAGATCACGAATCGTTATCTCATTCCTTCCTTCAATATTTGCATTTCTCGCTTCAAGCCGGACCAGATTGTCTATCCCTCTTATCTGCAACTCTGCACTATCCTCTATCGTCACCAAGCGCTCCTCACTGGGAATATATTCAGTAAGTGCATTTAGGAATGTCGTTTTTCCAGCACCGGTACCGCCTGAAATGAAAATGTTATAACCAGCCTTCACAAGTAGACCTAGAAATCCTGCTGTCTTTTCATCAATAGCCCCAAGCTCTATCAATTTTTTCATTCCCATTATTTCCTTCGGGAACTTTCTAATAGTCACGGCTGAACCGTCCACAGAGATTCCCTTCAGAACAATATTCACTCTAGAGCCATCCCTTAACACCAAATCCAAAATGGGACTAGACTCATTGACCATCCTGTTTGCCTCAGCTGCAATCTGCTGAATTACACTCATTAATCTTTCACTGGTCTCAAATTTCTTAGAAGACTTGTACATCCTTCCAGCCTTCTCATAGAAAATGTCATCTGGACCATTTATCATGATTTCTGTTATTTCATCTTCATCAAGTAGCTCTGACAAAACATCTAGCTTTCTAATAGAATTAAATATCTCCCGTCTAAGCTCGAGCTTCTCCCTGAGCGGTATGTACCCCTGCATAGATTCGCTAACAATACAACCATCTATCAGTCTGCTTACATCCTCATCTCTTATCTCACCACTTAGATCTATCTGCTCCAAAACACTGGTCCGAAGCTTATTCTTTAAACCTTCTTCCATTCTTTCCAGTTAATCCAGCCCTCCATCATTTCTCGCTTTCCATAGTGCTGCAACCATCTCACTACTGTTTTCCTCAGCATCAGGAAGCTCAAGCTTCACAAGTCTAGTCAGTATATTTCTGACCCCCATTGCCTTGATAAGCTTTGTAAAAACCTCAACCTTTCTAATAGATACATCGTCACTAAGAACCGGCATATATATCTGATCAAACAAAGAGAGAATCCTCATATCAGCTATAGCTGCTGAACCTATATCGAAAACAAGACTAGTAAATCTCCCAGACTTGAGAAGACATTTAATAAGCATTTCCATATCTTCAAATGAAACATCGCGTGTATCTAAAAATGAACTCGATAAATAAAGTCTGTAGATACCATTATCCAACTCGATCTGCCTTGAAATGACTTCCTCAAGCTCAGGCGATTCTGACTTAATCAAATAGAAAATATTACTATCCAGCAGGTCTGGCCGCTCCCCAAATGTCTCCATCGAGACATAGAGTCCGCCTCTCACTTCGTCATTTGCTGCTATCGTTCCTGCGAGTCGGGTTTTTCCACATCTTCCAAGGGGCGAATACACCGCGATAGTCCTGGATATCTGACGTCTGTTTTGACTCCTCTGAGTTAAAAAACTACTTAGACTCCTGATTATCATTTGGGCATTCTGATATTTATAAATGTACGCTTCCTGCGAACTTTCATCTCTCCAGCCATCTGCACAGTCTCTATATTCTGATAGCGGTATAACTCGTACACTTTGTAAACTTAGTCCCTCGTCTCCTTCGTCACAGTCAGTAATATCATCTGTTAGTAATAAGTCCAGATCCTGAACACTTAGATAATCCTTAACTGCATTTATTCCCGAAAATGCGATAACTCTTAATCTATTTTCTGGAGCAGCATTTATGTAGTCCATAAGTGCTGTCGCATAGTCCAGATCCGCGTCACAGATGCCTACCCGGTAGGTCTTCATTCCTTTCTCCTTTCTCGAAGTGATTGCTACTAGACTACCACCAGGAAATAGGGCTAACCACCCAAGAAATGCTCGATTATGTAGCGCTTGGTTTTGTAGCATTTTGCCTGCTATTTTTCCAAAAACCCGCAGAAATACTAGATTCTTTAAAAATAATGCTTGGATTTGTTGCGGAATTTTTGACTACTTTTGACGAAGTTAAGAACAGAATCAGATAAGATAAGCAGAAACGGTCACTAAAAAATTATGAATTGTCTATTATTACCCCACTCTTTGTTAAAACCGACGAAAGGATTTCGAGCATCCCGAAAAATGTAAACCATAAAATTCAAACAAAAAAACAGATACCCTCGAGGTTTCCCTCAAAAGTATCTGTTCATTAAATCATCACTATATTCTATTAATTACTAGACGTATTATTAACTAAACGCCCGTCAGACTATCAGTCCTTCTTCTCATCCTTCTCGATATACTTATTAAGTGTATCAACAACTGTATTCAGGTTATATGGCTTTGCGATATAGTCATCCAGCTGATTCTGCATGATTCTTTCCTTATCACCAAACATAGCTCTGGCTGTTACAGCGATGATTGGAAGTCTTGGCTTGTGATTCTCAGCCTCAATCTTACGAATCTCCTGAGTAGCTGCTATACCATCCATAATAGGCATCTGAACATCGAAGAGAGCCGCGTCGTAGCTCTTCTCTTTGTAGAGCTCAACAGCTTTTTCACCATTCTCAGCTATATCGTAGGAGAAGCCTGCCATGCCGAGAAGCTTTCCGATAACCTGCTGATTTACAGGCTCATCCTCAGCCACAAGGATACGTGCATTCTTACCATTTGCATTATTAATTGAGTAGAGTGCCGGATCGTCCTTCTTAACCTCTTCCTGAACTTCCATCTCAGCTGCCTTAACAACCTTAACAGGAATCTCAGCGATAAATGTAGAACCAATTCCTTCCTTACTCTGTACCGATATAGTACCGTTCATCAGCTCTGTTATCTGCTTTGAGATAACAAGCCCCAGTCCAGAACCACCATATTTACGTGTATCAGATCCATCTACCTGAGAGAATCTAACGAAGAGCTTACTCATATTTGCATCTGATATACCGATACCAGTATCTGCAACTGCTATACGAAGCTTTACATTTTCATCCGAGTCATCTATAGTTGCTATCTTAACTCTTACGCCACCATCAGACGTGAACTTGATGGCATTTGATAAGAGACAGTTAAGCACCTGCTGTATACGCTGTCCGTCTGCACGAACCAGCTTAGGAATGTTATTACCAAAGGATAAATCAAGTGCAATATTCTTACCGTTAGCTGCAGGAACATGAGCTGCAACTGTTTCCTCGATATATGCCTTAATGTCACATATCTCTTCCTTAATCTTATATTTACCAGCCTCAAGCTTACTAATATCAAGGATATCATTGATAAGTCTGAGAAGGTTATCTGCACAGTTTTTAGCTGTTATCAGATTGTCTCTGTAGTCTGCCTGAAGATCATCCGCCATAAGTGTAAGCTGAATCATTCCAAGGATACCATTGATAGGTGTACGAATCTCATGACTCATATTTGCAAGGAACTCAGCCTGAGTCTTGTATGCAGCATTTGCATCCTCGATAGCTCGTGAAAGCTTAGCCTCTGTTTCCTTCTGCTCTGTTACATCAATAACTACCATGTTAATGTAGTCTGCTTCAGACTTATACATAACTGTGTTGAAGATCTTGCCGAGCTTCTCCATAGTTATCTCAACATCCATCAGGTCCCCTTCCTTAGTACCAGATGTGTTGTAAGCCTTGAACCATGCATTTATATCCTGAAGGACTTCTATATGGCTGTCGCCTAGAACCTTTCCGATAAACTCTTCTTTGTCAAGGTTGAAGTAGCTTGCAAATGTATTATTTGCATCCTCTACCTGATATCCTGTAACATCCCCTGCAGGATCTATAAGAATCTTTGCCTGTGCAAATCCTATAGGAAGATTCTTGAAGAGCTTTCTATATTTATCACTCTGTGTTTTCTCCTGTGCCTGCTCGGAACCTGAATTAATAATAAAGAAAACGATAGCTGCCTGAAGTACAGCAACTATTATACCAACTATTATATTCTTTGATACAACTGCCGCTACTATCCCCAGAACAGCCACCACAGCTGCCGTGATAATGCCCAGCTTCTTTGGCTCCATGTTCTTAAGCTTGTCCATCTTTCCACCCCTTTATCTTGATCATAAAATGATTGTTATCCAACTTACTAGATTATACTTTTTTTTGTGTTATTGGTCAATTCAATGTTTAGCTTTTCTTCGGCTTTTTTGGCGAATTATATAGATAAAAAGTACTATGTAAACTAACCAGGCAAATCCGCTAACTATAAGACCTTCCTTCGTACCCTCAGGGCAAAATTTGAGTTCGATATCATGATGTCCCGGACCTGCATCTATACCGATAAATGCCCCTGCCAGTTTCTCTATCTCAACCTCTTTTCCATCCACATATGCAGTCCATCCTTCGTCGTAAGGTATAGAGGTCATCACCAGCTGATCTTCCTCAAGACTGATATTTCCCTTAACGTAATCATCCTTCAGTTCAGTAACCTCCATACCACGCTTCGTCATCTCTGCACGAAAAGCAGTAAGTGCATCTCGGTTAAGAACAGAAGTATAAACCGTAAGAGAACCTGAAGCTGAACATCCCTTGCTAAACTTTATCTCAAGGGTTACCAGATCGCCCTTCACCAGTTCTCCCAGATCCATCAGCTGAGTCTGGTATCTATCCGAACCCTTCTTCAGACCATTCAGGCTGTAGCTAACTGTCTGCATATAGTTTCCTCTTATATTGATGAAATATTTCCCCGGATCATCAACTATAAATGAAACCAGTATCGACATAGTGTTACCACTGCCATTTGTATAATTAATCACATTCGGAGACTTTGGATTAAACTCTGTGTCACAGCCTGTACCAGACACGGTAAAATCAGGATTCGTAGTGTTATATATATTATTGCTTATATCCGCTCCATATGTTGCAAAATGATTCAGGACCATGGCACAGTTGTGATTTGCATAGCTCCACTTGTTTATATCCTTGTCGATGGCATAGCCAATAGGTAGCGCAGAATCATTCTTGTAAACAACCATGTTGTCGGTGGAGAGAACATTTTCCATGTCACTAACCCCTGCGTAATAAGCATTCTTTCGCATATAAACATAGCGCACACCGAAGAGGTCGTTCGTCACAGGCGTAGCACCCTTATAAAGGAATTCATTCGCGCCCGTGTAGAGCCCCAGATAACTCGCAGTTTTAACCAGGTCGCCTCTTACAGTAGTGCAAAATGTACCTACACCCTTTATATTATCGAAGCTGGTCTCGTCCATCATAATCGGATTATAAATCTCCTGGCGATAGAACAAGTGCCCCGTTCCTTTCTCCATCTCCTCTATCTTCTGAGTAGCCGCCTGCATCTCGTCGGCGTACTGCATATAGTATTCACCATCTGCCACATCATTCATTCCGATACCGATGGCTGCATTTATCAGAATCTCCAGGACCAGATAGACACCCATGATTATAGTATTCGCCTTGACGCTCACAGTATTCGCACGGCGCAGGATGATTATTACAGTATATAAAGAAATGAGAATAACTGATAGAATAAGAAGCTTTTCATCAGATATAAAGCCATCCAGATCACCGAACTTATAGCAGAGGCCCAAAACCACAAAGGAAGCCGCAACTCCGCACCCTATACTTACATAGGAAGTCTTCCTCAGTTGAATGATCATGTCATAGCTGATAACCAGCAGCACGAAAATATATACAAAAGAAAATCTATTAGGTATACCGAACTGATTGTGGAAGCCATGCCATATAAAGTTCAGCAGTTCCTGATTCATACTAAGAAGCAGAAATGCCACCAGCAGTGCCTTCCTTATCTTCTCGACAGGTCTAATCCTCTCCGAGAAAATATAAATAAAAAGAAGTATAAGACAAATAGTTCCGCAGTAGAGATTTGCACTGCCATCAAAGGTATCCATATTTACCGGCTTACTTATCATGAATTGAGACCGGATCATAGCAAAGAAGTTCTGATACCAGTTCCATTCAGGCATAGGAGCCTTGGCAGATGACGTCTTCATGATTCCAAGATAAGCAATCACAAGAGAGAATGCCGACATTGCCGCTGCAAGAATCGAACAGCCCGCAAACTTAAGTCCATCTGTAAAGAACTTCTTCACATCCTTATGACCTGAGCATAAGAACCAGAGCACAAGGAATATACAGATAATAAATGAGATATAGTAGTTGCAATACATACTGTAAAACAGTGCGGCGATATATAGTCTAGGATCAGACTTTTTCACCAGCTGCTCGTATCCGAGGATTATCAGTGGCAGTACCATGATACAGTCCAGCCACATAATATTCCAATAATAACCACACATGTAGTTATTCAGACCATATGCCAGACCAAGTGCAACTATCATCAGATTATTAGTTGGCTTACCTCTACGTCTAGATAGATAGAAGCTAAATGCCCCTGAAGAAATAGTAATCTTGAGAGCCACAAGAATAGAGAAAAAAGCTATTAGATTTTTTCTCGAAAAGAAATAAACGATTATATTCAGAGGTGATGCCATGTAGTATAGATATAGCGCACGGAAATTAATACCCATACCTACATTCCAGGTATAGTTTAGATCCGCTCCTCTATGCAGCTTATCATTCAGTATGCTAAAAAAAGGAATGTACTGATGAATACTATCTACCAAAGTAAATGAATTTTTACCGAAGGGCGCAACGCTCATGGCGATCATCATGATAAGCATAAAGACAGCCGTAATGGCCGTGGAAATAATCCACGACCAGTTACGACTGAAAAAGGTTTTTCTTTTTTTTGTGTCCTTAGATTCTAGTTCTTTCATTTATATTTATCCCAAATTTTTCATTATTATTTCTCTGCAGCTAGAAGATAAATCATTGGAGAGTTCCAATAGATAGTTACCTCATTAGTTGAATAGCTCTGCGCATTATCAACATAGCTCATAGCTGCACTTTCTTCCGTCAGTACTGCTATAGCATATGGATCCTCCAGATTCTTATCAGGTCCACCCACCAGCATACCCTTCATCGCTTCGCCTGCAACCTGTGAAGGTCTGTGATGAGGATTCTCTGGATAAAGAGTTCCGTAGCCCGTCACAAAGGAATAACCTAGAGCATTTGTTCCAAGTATATAGTCCAGCTGCTTCTCAGCAAGCTCAGAAAATTCTTTATTATCATTATCCAGTTTAGAAGCCATATAGAACAGTTCGCCATCATTTGCGATATTCATGTTACTGCCCCATGTGAAATTACTACCAAATCCGAGAGAATAACCTGTCTTCTTAGACTGTTCCAACTTCTCATTTGCAGCATCCATAATGAACTTCTTTCCGATTTCGGCTAGCTCATCATCACCACTTTTAGCAAGATCATAATTAGCATATAGTCCGATATCAGCCCATCCAAGTCCCTCCGCCAGACTTTCATCCGCCGACATTTCCTTGATCACAGACTTCATATCCTGGTTGCCTGCAAGGTAAAGCTCAACCGCTGCCCAATATCTTTCATCCAGAGTATTGTCGTCCGGATATTCACCAGTAACTATATCCTTAGGATTCCTGTAACCCTTATATTCTTCTAAAGATTCCAGATAATCCCACGCCTTGTTTGCAGCCTCCAAAGCCTTCTCACTGAATTCGGGATCTATCTCATTATATACAACACCGGCTCTAGCCATAATTGCGGCAAAATCACCCGTTGCGGTAACAGATATTGGAGCAAGCACAAGCTCGTCCGTCTCCTCTTCAGGCATAACTGTCTCTGGGAAGACAAGGCAGGAAACCTTATGATATACTCCACCAGTCTGAGGGTCCTGCATCTTCATCATCCAGTTAATTCCGACCCTTGCCTCATCCAAAAGGTCTGGTATACCATTTCCACTTTCAGGAATTCCTATATCATCATCATTTACAATAAAATCAGAATAACCATTCAGAAGGTCTGCGACTGTCTTGGCAGTAGAAACTGTATATCTACCATAGTCACCAGCATCATGCCAGCCACCACTTACATCGACCTTTGTTCCTTCATCACCATAAACGACAGCTTCCATAGTATGACATGCCGGATGAGCAAATGCCCCTCCGTCTGCTTCACTAAGTGGGGTTCCACATCTTTGCTTATAAAGCATTAGTACAGAATCCTTGAACAGATCCGCATAAACGGTGTCAGATATCTCAAATGGATAGCTCGCACCCTCCGCAGTAAATACATAATATTTACCTGGCTCTGTAAGCTTGGAGAAATCCGCAGGTCTAACATCAAGATCAGCACCATAGTCATGTATAGGAGTTCCCAGCAGTCCTGCATAAACAGTTTCATTTGTATCTGCATTACATACTATGAACTCCTCGTCATCAGTAGTTTCTGTCTTGACAACTGCAATCTTGCTGTCATCAGGAGCATATCCCAGCTGATTCACACCAACATTTACATAGTTCGGAAGAGCTGAAACCTCAATAGCATTTGAAGCATCCTTAACCTGGAGCTTGATGTTATCTACGGTAATGGTATGCTCTCCAGGATCACTGCTCATATCCTCCATCTTGCCCATGTTGAAAACAATACGTGGAGCAAGATCAGATTCCTCAGTCATCTCGAAATCAACTGTGAAATTTGTAACCTCAGGACCAACATCAATAACCTCACCCTGATATGCGTGATAATCTCCACCATTTAACTGAAGTCTATACTCAACCTTTCTCTCTATATCACTGGAAATGTCGAAGCTGTATGTATATACGCAATTCTCACTAAGTGCAAATCCATCCCAGTAGATCTGGTTCGCGTAATCGAGTCCGCCGCAATTCTTAATCTTTGCAACGAGCTGACCATCGCTCGCACTAAGGTCAAATGTACCACCGTTAGTATAGGACATGAATCCATCAACATCATTATCATCAAAATTGATATCGACCAGAACGTCGCCATCCTTCAGCTGAGCCGAGCCCTCATCTCCTGATGCAAAAGCATCGCCCAGGCTGGCCGGGCCAGTTCCCTTGAGACTGCTACTTGCAATCTCAGTTGCCTCCGATGCAGACGCATCATTTGTACTTTCTACTCCGGTTATATCTCCTGTCGCCCCCTCTGTAGCAGGTGTCTTGCCACCACAACCAGTCATCCCCAGTACCATCATACATGCAAGCGCCGCGCTAACACATTTCCTTAATTTCATAAACCCTCCTAAATACAGAAATCTAAAACTTCCTTGAAATCCATATCTCCGCCAAATATCGAAAGCGCACTTCCGACAGTAACATCTATCTTATCTTTTCCCAGTTCCTTTATGAGCCTTAGATCTTCGAAACTTGATACTCCGCCCGCGTAGGTCACAGGAATCTTTGCACCCCAGCTACCCAGCAGCTCTATCAGCTCACCATCTATTCCGCTTCTCTTACCCTCTACATCAACAGCATGTATCAGGTATTCATCAGCATATTCAGACAGCATATCCAGTGTGTCGAGACTTAATACGGTATTTGTAAACTTCTGCCATCTATCTGTCACGATATAATATTTTCCATCCTCTGCCTTTTTTCTACAGGAAAGGTCGAGAACGAGATGATCCTTTCCAACAAGATTTATAAGACTGACCAGTCTTTCATAGTCGATCTCTCCATCCCTGAAAACATAGGAAGTGACGATAACATGAGAAGCTCCCAGCTTGATATACTCTTCGGCATTCTGATCGGTAACACCTCCACCTATCATGAAGCCTCCCGGATATTCCTTCATGGCTTCAGATGCAGCTCTTATATCCTCCAGGTACTCAGAAGTACCGGCCTTGTTGAGCAAAATAATGTGGCCGCCAGGGATGTTGCAATTACGGTAAAGCCTTCCATAATACTCTGCTCCATGCTCAGCCACATAGTTTGTATCCGCTCCTTTCACGTCATCCAGAGAGCCTCCAACGATCTGTTTTACCTTTCCATCATGTATATCTATACAAGGTCTGAATTTCATAGCTGACTCCTTATTAATAATCAGTTTTTATTCTTTACAACTCAGATATTTATTATACCATCTTGGAATTAAAAAACATATCACAAAGTAGACTTTTTTTATCCGTATCTTCACATACTTTCAGGGCAAAAGTTTGTTGACAGCAAGAAAGCCTATAAGTTATCCTTTCCTATAGAAAATAGTTGATTCTTCTAAATCTATACACGCGAGGATAACATATGAATTACGATACATTACCTGTAAATAAAAATGCGTCAGCAAGGGCAAAAAAACTTCTGGAATATTTAGTAAGTGTTGCCGGAAATGCAATCCTTACTGGACAGCATACACAGACAATACCTATGGAGGAGTATCAGCTGATACACGAGCTAACTGGTAAGTATCCAAAAGTAGTCGGATTTGAGATGTTATCGTACAGCCCAAACATCAATTATGAGGATGCTGACGAGGAGTGTCTTACAGAAGTTTATGAAAATAGAAATACTCTCGAAAAAGCACTGGAGCTTTCTCAAAACACAGATTCTATTTTGACATTTTGCTTCCACTGGTTTTCACCAATAGGAGGACGCGACAAAGCATTCTACACAAAGAACACCGAATTTGATGCCAGTAAGGTTTTAGTAGAAGGCTCTCCGGAGCGCGAGGCTTTCTATTCAGATATGAAACATATCGCTGATCAGCTTGAGATATTTAAAGAAAAAGATATTCCTATCCTTTGGAGACCATTCCACGAGGTAGAAGGTACCTGGTTCTGGTGGGGTGCAAAAGGTGGCGAGGTCGCAAAAGAGCTGTATCACCTGATGTTTAATTATTTCGTAAAGGAGAGACAGTTAAACAACTTACTGTGGGTTTGGAGTGCGCCTACTAAGGAGTCGTATCCTGGAGACGATTATGTCGATGTGATTGGATGGGATATATATCTTCCAGAGAAGGAATATACCGACTATAAGGACCGCTACGAGGAGCTGATTAAAAATACAACCTCTCGCAAGGTCCCAGCTATCACCGAAGTAGGATATATTCCTGACATGAATAAACTAGCAGAATCTCACATTCCATGGGCTTACTACATGACCTGGTCCAAAGAGTTCTGCCTAGAAGAAAAGTTCAATACATATGAGGATGTAAGAAATGCTTACAAACATGAATACAGCATATCTTTATAATAAATTAGCTTTTAAAATATTTCTTATTCTTCACTTACATCTGCTACAGTAAGAGTCTTCAGTTCATCATCACTGATATTCTCTATAGTTACTACTCTAGTTGCCTGACGCTCGATACATCTCTCCAGATAGTTTCGAGCTTCTCTTGCATTTGCGAAGTTATCTTCGTGTTCTTTCGCACGTTTGGTCAGATATTCTTCAACATACTTAGCAGCCTCTTTATCTGTTACATATTCCTGCTTCTTGCACATATTGTTAAATATCTCTGTAAGTTCCTCACCAGAATAATCTGCGAAGAAAATATATTTATTAAATCTGGACTTAAGACCTGGATTCGAATTAACAAACTCTTCCATCTTGTCAGTATAACCCGCAACGATAACTATCAGATCATCACGATTATCCTCCATCAGCTTGAGGAGGGTATCCACGGCTTCCTGTCCAAAATCCTTTTCATCTCCGCCCTTTATAAGAGTATAGGCTTCGTCTATAAAAAGAATTCCACCGATAGCACTCTTAACAACCTCTGCAGTCTGAGTCGCAGTCTGTCCTACGTATCCAGCTACAAGATTGGATCTATCAACCTCTATCAGCTGTCCCTCGCTGACAACGCCAAGAGCCTTATATATCTTTGCCAGAAGTCTGGCAACGGTTGTTTTACCTGTTCCAGGATTTCCAGAGAATACAAGATGAAGCGTGATATCCGGCTGCTTCATTCCACGTTCCTCGCGGAGCTTTCTGATCTTTACTAGGTTAATCAGATTCGTCAGATCCTGCTTCACAGACTTTAGACCAACAAGAGTATTTAGCTCCTCCATCATCTGTTCCAAAGTCTCTTCCGGCTGAACATCGAGTCCTTCAGAGGACATTGCCTTACCTGCATTTGAAGCTAGATTATTATCAGTCTTTCCTGTCTGAGTGTGGTTTCTCAGATTCTTACTCTTAGGATTCACTTTACCAGAACCAACTCCATCAGTGAAGTAGAGTCCGTATTGTTTCAGGAATTCATCCAGCATCATTGTAAAGTTTGAAAGGTTAGCAACCTCTGTGACTGTCTCACCATTCACTGCAACATAAGCCGCGCCAAGCTCCTTATATAGCTCCACCACTTCCTTAGCAACGGGTCTTCCACTTCTAGCCTTGATGCCTCCAGACAGATCACTTTTTGTAATATAGAGCATGCATCTTGGAGGAGTATTTATAAATTCCTTATCCATGCATTTTCCATATTTAAAATTCATGAACTGAGAAATGTTCATTCTCGTCCCTAGATAATCACTTATAAAATCCAGCTCAAGTCGTCCGTCCGTTCCGTCTGACTCAAAAAGAAATCCTATGAACTGAAGGAGATTATACTTCAGCATCTCTCTTAACGTCATACCTGTCGTCAGAGTGAGCTTCGGATCAGAATTCTGAACCTCGTCCATCAATCTAAATGTCGCATCTACTTTTTGTTTAAGTGAATAGTCTATCATTTGCTACTCCTTTTTCTTTGCAAAGAACTAAAGTCTTTTGCTTATTTACTTCATAAGAAGTGCCCTGCAAGGGGCTCCGTCTGCTCCGCCCAAGTTAATTGGAGCAGCATTTAATAAATATATTCCATCCTCAACCTCAGCAAGTCGAATACCCTCAAGAAGAACTATCTCGGCACCAAGCATTATTAGATGTACTGCCATAGGCGCGTCCTCAGGGCCAACTGTCTGAGATTCATTTCCAAATAGAAGGATATTATTACCCGCAAAAACCTTTGCCGCGCCTTCTGTAACAACAGCATTTCCCCTAACAAGAATTCTGTTATAGGCATCACAGTCCTCATTACCAGATGCTTTCACAGCCTCTCTTGCCGAACTCAGTATTTTCTCTGCATCCTCCGCTGTGACATCGCCTTCATGAGTTGCCACGTAAGCATAGCCTACGAATCTTTTCATATCAACTTCATCAATGGTCTTGCCATCCTCTATAAAGTGATATGGCGCATCAACATGGGTTCCGTTATGCGCACACATTTCCAGCTCTGTCAGATTGCAGACATCGCCATTTTTTATACTCATCTTTACAGTTCTCTTAGGAGAAGGATCTCCCGGAAAAACTGCACAGCCAAAAACCTCTTGGGAAATGTCATATATAGTCATTTCGTTTCTCCATTTCAAAACTTCTTACATACTACTCACTAATCTTCAAGCCTAAATGGAAGTCTACTAATGATGTCTTTTTCCTTATCTATACCTGGATAAACCTCCATGAGCTTCAGGCCCTTTTCGCCCAACTCAAAGACGCATCTCTCGGTTATATATATAACTCTCTGTCCGTTCTTTCTAGCACGCTTCGCAGAGAAGCTGATGCTCTTTACATTTTCCACAAACTTATCAATAGCGCCTTCGCTCTTAATTACAACTTCGCCGTCTTCTTCCTCTACAGAAAGACCCTTCGTGTTAAAGGTCAGACAGAAAACAACCGTCTTTGTTTGGGCAGTGATATTTGCGAAACCACCTACTCCAGCAAAGGCACCCGGACCCTTGTGAGCATTTACATTTCCATACTGATCAACCTCTATACCACCCATGAAACAGATGTCCAGTCCACCATTATTATAAAGGTCGAACTGATTAGCCATATCATAGATAGAGTCCGCACCAATGACCGCACCAAAAACTTTACCCGATGCAGGGAAGCCTCCAACTCCACCAGACTCAACTGTAAGAGTAATCTTTTCAAGTATTCCACTCTGTCTAGCAAACTTAGTAACCTGCTCTGGAATACCAACTCCGATATTAACTATATCATCCGGCTTTAGCTCTTCCGCTGCACGCTTACCTATTATTTCAGCACTTGTATTAACGAAGCTCTTTGTCATAGTGCGCTTCTCAAGCATTTCCGCCCAGTCCATCCACTGAGAATATGGTATCTCGAAGCTACCTGTGAGGGACTCATAAGCAGCATGTCTAGGCTCTGGCTTTATCTCTACAATCGCATCTACCAGACATCCTGGAACAATGGTACTGTGAGGCCTGGATGGTCTAACCACAAGACGGTCAACCTGAACGATGACTGTACCACCATTAGCCTTTACCGCCTGACATATAGACAATGCGTCGCCGGCTGTAAACATATCCTCGAAAGAAATATTTCCCTTGTAATCTGCAGCTGTACCCTTGATTATCGCAACATCAATCTTAGGCAGCTTATAATACAGAAACTCATCTCCATCGAGCTCAACATATTTAACGAGCGAATCATCCTTTGAAATGTTATTGATGCCAGGACCCTCAAGTCTTGGATCAACAAATATATCTAGACCAACCTTCGAGAGTGCTCCCGGAAGTCCACCTGCCTGAGCTCTCAGCGCATGAGAAATGCACCCCAACGGAAGATTATACGCCTCGAATCTATCCTCGAGAACCAGCTTTTTAGTGCTATACATCGCACCGAAATGTCCACAGATGATCTTGTCCACTGCGCCCTCTCTTATATATCCTTCGGCCGCTCTATTCTCGTCCCAAACTCCAAAGCCTGCACTTGATACACAGGTCAGATGCTTAGGCGAACCCGTCTTCTTAAATCTTTCATATAATGCTTCGTGAAGCTCTACCGGATTATCAACTCCTAGAAAGGAATTGAGAGCGATTACATCTCCATCTTTTATTAAGCTCATAGCCTCGTCGGCTGTCATTACTCTATACAATGTTTTATACCTCTTAGTCTTTAATTACATCTAGCCCCAGGATCGAGTATATCCTTCAGCTCATATATGGAAATGAGCGCTTTTCTGCAGGAATCAATCTCCTGATTCATTTCAAGTTCAGGATCCTTCGGACCAAAGTATGGCTTATTCACATCCATTACATCTTTTCCTGCATTTCTAAAACTATTACCATCTATAGCTACAGTCATGACATTTCCTTTTAAAGTGATGGCAAAGAAAAAGTCTCTACGAAGATTTAGCAGAGTTTCTATCATTGATGGAGTTAGAAATCTATAGGCTTCATCATCATAGGTTGCTATGGTGTCGAAATTCTCAGCAAAATATGGGTTCTCAGTATCAATAATATTTACTTCTTTATCCTTAATCTTCTTGAACTTGTTAACCTCTTTTTCGCCGCCCATGACGCCCTTCTTGGTCGTTGTGCTCATGATGTGGACTGCTCCATTTGTGGTAAAACTGGTACGAAACTTAAAAATAGTACCATTAAAGTATACCTCCTCATGGGTATCGCCATCATCATCTCTCCACTCATAGTATATCTTATAGCCCATGAATTCGAAGGCATCTGTGTTAGTCACATTTTGCCAGTCATAGGCACACATAGAGGTGAACCTTCCGATTGCTTTCTTGTTAAAAGGCTTAACCATATATCCTTCAACAAGAGCGTCGTCGTAAGACAAAGGTTCCTCGACAAGGTCTTTTCCATCAAATGTAAAATTCGCGCTTAGCTTATCATCAAAAAGCTTGAGCTTCGCATCCGCTATCCTATGAAAGTAATCATAATTCTTATACTCTGGACTCTGTTTCCCCATAGACGTTAAAGCAAAGACCAGCAGTAGCATTAGCATAACCGGCATAGCTATCGACATAACCATTATTATTACTGGAATCAAAAGAATCATCACGATAATAGTAACTGTCGTATTTCCGTTAGTCAGTTCGCCTAGCTTACTGGTATATTTCCTAAAATTGGGCATGTTCGACTTGCGAGCAATCGAGGCAAAATATTTATACTCCTCTAGGAGTTTCTCCCTATTTGCCAGATGTACATCGCCGGTCTTTAGCCTTTTTCTAAATGCACTAAGTTCCATATTTCATTTCCTTATCATTCAAACTCTTCTTGAATAGGCTTCACTTAAAAATTCATATTCATATCAATATTCTTAAGCTCATTAAGATTCTCTTCATGAATATAATCCATCTTAGTTACACCCTTAGAATTGCAAACGATGGATGTAGGAAATGTAACTACATAGTTATTAAGCTTTGTGATGTTTCCATTAACAGCACGTCTCGATGCAGAATACTGCTGAGACTGCTCAGATAGCTTGTTGATAAGGTTGTTGAAAATCTCAGCACTCTTTAGCTCTGGATAAGCCTCACCCAGTGCAAAGAAACCTTTCACAACTTCTTCCTGTGACTTTGCCGCTTCATTCAGCTGGCTGACAGTTGCATTTGTAGGAACCTGTGTCAGATGTCTCAGGCCCTCGAAAACTCTCTGCTCGTGCTGAGCATACTGCTCTGCAACCTTCTTTCCCTGCATGAGAACGTCATATCGTTGTCTCAGCATTATCTCTACTCCTGACAGAGACTCCTCTATCTTAAGCTTAACTCTGTTGATGTTATTAGATGTTGATACATACCATCCGATAATACTAAGAGCTATAACAACTACAATCACTAGTATCACAATAAGAACTGTTGCTCCGCTTCCCATAATACTTAACCCCTTTCTCCTTTGAAAAACCCGGCCCATTGAAGGCCATAAAACTACAGGTTATATTATATTAAAAAACGTAATGATACACAACAAAATGCTTGAAATTATAAATGGCATTACGAATTATCCTTCGTAACGCCATATAAATTCACAAAAGTTGTCACAGGAACCGTCCCCACTGGTCACCAAATCTATAACAAATCGGCTGGCTTCTCTATAATATATGTTGCACCAGCGTTCTCTAACTCTTCCCTATCTCCGTATCCCCAAAGTACTCCGACTGAATCAAGTCCAATCTGATTAGCGGCATTTATGTCCTGGTTTCTATCACCAATCATAAGAACCTTTTCTTTATCAACGCCTTCAAACTGACTAAGCGCGTAGTTTATGACATCGGTTTTTGTATGCCTATCCGCAAAGTTTGATGAAGCGACAAAATAGAAATATTTTTTCAAATCAAAATGTTC
The DNA here is from genome assembly GCA_017480495.1 of Eubacterium sp. GTDB lineage: Bacteria > Bacillota > Clostridia > Lachnospirales > Lachnospiraceae > Eubacterium_Q. The sequence continues at coordinate 51,805 of JAFVAQ010000012.1, forward strand.
CAGCACGATATCTGTAGCTTTCATATTCTTGGAGGTAGCTACTACAAGCGTCTTACCTAGCTCCTTTAGTTTTGCCAAAGTACTTTCTATATCGGGATATACTGAATTATCATATATACCACCCTTATTAAAATAATAATCTCTATAAGTACTAACCGCCTTAGCTGTCTCTTCCTCACTAAACCCAAGAATAACGCTAAAAGAATCTTCCAAAGGAGGTCCTACAAAAACTCGATAATCTCCTGTATAGAAGCCCTCTCCCTTGATAGTATTAATTGTATATTCAAAAGATTTCACGATACCTGGTCCTGAATCAGTAAGTGTGCCGTCAAGATCAAACATCAAGATATCATAGTTATCTATTATTCCCATCCTTTACTAACTCCTTCCGACTATTACTATCGCTATTCCTTTTCCTACTTCCATTCCTTTTTTCTCAAAACTCATGAACTGTCCTCGCCAGCACTATTTGATATGAGATTGGATATATTTTATTTCTTCGGCGGAGAGGAAGTATCCCTTGCCTGCGACATATGGAACTGTCTTAGCACCTAGGACCATATTGTCTTCATATTCCAGAATCGAGATGTGCCCATTATATACACCATCAGCGGAATTCGCCTTAATCTCAAAGCTATGTGCCGGGGCATCTAATTTAAACACCTGCATCTCATGACCTTCATCATTATATCCCCGAAGCTGACTGTACATTTTCATAGAGAAATCGATTTCATGCTCGTCACTTCCACTCTTCTTATATTCATAATAAGTAAATGTTATATCAGCCTTATTCATATAATAATCGACTAGTCCATCTACATCCTTACTCTCAGCATATACGCTGTAGTTTATAAGATATACATCGCAGCCATAGTCTGACTTAAGTTTCGTAACCGGATATGTTTTATCCTCTATCTCAACTCTTCCTAGAACCTCACCTTCGCTTGTTCCTGGGTTCTGTATCTCGGGAATCAGATTAAGTGTTTTTCCTTCGTATTCAATCTCAGGTATAGTTTTATTATCATCTGCGAAGGCTTCCTCCATAGTCTCTGGATACTGAGAAAAATCAACTCCACCAGCTATGCACTTTTGTACGAATTCATTTATTCCCTCTGCCTTATATTCCTCTGCGACTAGTTCGGACGAAGTTGGAATATCTCCGTCATACATCGTTATCTTTAAAGCAGTGATTTCATTTCTCACATCTGTATCGCAAATAAAGGACAGAACACATTTGCCCACGCTTGAGATATCAGCATCAATGAAAAAGCTGCCTTGCCCGCCCTCGTCACTGGGCTCACACCATCTCTTTTTTATATTTTTATTATTTATTGCAAGTAATGCCTTTGCCAGATCCGTTTTCTCATCTTCAGACATATTACCAAGAAGCTTATCAGACACATATAGCAGTGGCATATCTAGTGAGCTATTGGCATAGTCACCCACCGTTTCTATAGCTGTTGTAATATACGAACCACTGAAACGTTCTGGATAATCGATACCCGGAAAGACTCCACCTTCTTTTCCATAGCCTTCTTCCCATTCACGAATACACAGGTTATAAACACCTACGCTATCTGCATCGGCCTCATTTTCGAGAACATCTACCCAGTCGAGGCGATACACTTTATCTCCTGTTTCTATATAACAGATGCAGCTTATTTCATTTATCGATTCGTCCATCTTATAGGTTTCATATTGCGAATAATTATAGTCTCTTATATCAGTATGGGTTCCCTCATATAGATCAAACATATACTCACATCCCAGATCCCAATCTGTCGTATCTGCAAGGGCACTTTTCGAGAATACGCTTTTCAGTTTATCCTCGTCATCCTTCTCCAACGCTTCAACAACAGTTTCCGCAACCTGAGGCATTATCTTTTCTTTAATCTGCTTAGGGGTATATCCCATCGGATCTGTTTTCAGCTTATCGGAAAGGTCAACCCTCGAACACGCAACAGGTGACAGCAGCAAAACAAGCGCGAAAGCGATAACAACTATTCTTTTAACCGCAAAACTTTTGATAATCATCATATAGCTCTAACTTCTCCAACTCGAACCTAAACTCTTTCAAATACTTTAAAACATCACAACTACTCTAAGAAAGCACTAGATATAATACCAGAAGCAATAAAAGGAAAATGATATTAATAACTGTAAATGCAAGTAGATAGTGTTCCCCTTCTGACTTCACTTTGTTATAGAACTTATAGGTTATAAGACTTGCCATGCTTGCTATAAGTGTTCCCAAGCCTCCAAGATTTGTACCCACCAAAAGTGATGAACCATTCTTGGTAAAAGCTGAAAGTAACATTGCTGAAGGAACATTACTTATAACCTGCGAGGAAAGAATCGCCGTCAGAGTAACATTTTTCTCTATTACTCTCGACAAAGTATCATGGATTACATCAATCCTTCCAAGGTTACCTATTAGTACGAAGAAAAATACAAAAGTAAGAAGCAATCCGTAGTCTATTCCCTTATAGGCTTTCCTATCAAATATTAAAACAACTAGCGCAACCACTGCTAGCATAACTGTAAAACTAATTATATTAGAAACTGTAAGCAGACACAAAACAAATAAAATAGTGTAAACGATAAGAGGCACTCTCTTGGGAGAAGATACTTCCTCTGTCACCGCAGTATCAACCGTTTTATCCGTTTTATTTAGAAGAATTACACTTACCACTAGCAGAATAAGTGATGCAGCACTATAAGGAAGCATCAGTTTAATAAAGTCCGTAAGTGCAATATGATATTCAGTATATAGATAAAGATTCTGTGGATTTCCGATTGGAGTCAGCATACTTCCAAGATTTGCAGACACGGTCATCAGAATCAAAGTAAACATGGTCCTTCTTCTATCTTTAAAGGCCTTTAATACATTTAGTGCAAAAGGCACAAGCGTAACGAGAGTAACATCATTTGTAAGAAGCATACTCATAAAAAAGGATAAAACCACGAGAAACAGTGAGATATTTTTTTCAGAGTGAATCTTTCCTAGTAGCTTATTAGTGAAGAAATCAAATGTACCTATTCTGATATAAGCACTCACTACGAGCATAAGCGAGAAAAGAATCGCAAGCACACGAAAATTTATATAACCAATATAATCCATATCAGGCTTTACGAATATACAGGATACCAAAGCGAGAACTCCTGATATGATTAGCACCGAATCCTTTTTAAATATTTCAATAAGCTTATTCTTTAATTCCAACTTGATCGACCTCTCATTTCATCTATACACGAAAATGAATTATAAACATTTACTCAGAAAAATCAATCAAAATCACCATTTATTTATTAGGAAATAAAATATATAATATGTCCCAGACTATAACAAATTAAAGGAATCAAAAATGAGTATATTAAATGTTGAACACCTGACTCACGGTTTTGGTGACAGAGCTATCTTTGATGATGTATCTTTCAGACTTCTTGCAGGGGAGCATATTGGACTTATCGGTGCAAACGGCGAAGGTAAGTCTACCTTCATGAATATAATAACCGGGAAACTAATGCCTGACGAAGGAAAAATCGAATGGGCTAAAAATGTAAAGGTTGGTTATCTCGATCAGCATGCCGTTCTTAAGGAAGGCATGACTATTCGCGATGTCCTATCAAGTGCCTTTGATTCACTATATGAAATGGAAGCTCGAGTGAACGAGCTCTATGATAAGATGGCTGATGCCACTGAGGAAGAAATGACAGAGTACATGGAAGAAACCGGAACTATCCAGGACCTTCTTACAAATCACGACTTCTATATGATCGATGCTAAGGTAGAAGAAGTTGCAAGGGCTCTAGGTCTACTCGACCTAGGACTAGATAGAGATGTGACCGAGCTCTCCGGAGGCCAGAGAACTAAGATTCTTCTAGGTAAGCTTCTTCTAGAAAAGCCTGACATACTGCTCCTCGACGAGCCAACGAATTACCTTGATTCGGAGCATATCGAATGGCTTAAGAGATACCTGCAGAATTATGAAAATGCATTTATACTCATTTCCCATGATATACCATTTTTAAATAGTGTAATAAATATCATCTATCACATGGATGGCCAATACCACAGCCTGGACCGCTATGTGGGCGACTATGACAAGTTCACCGAAGTATATGAAATGAAAAAAGCTCAGCGAGAAGCTGCATACAATCGTCAGCAGCAGGAAATCGCAGAGCTTAAAGATTTCGTTGCAAGAAATAAAGCTAGAGTTGCAACTCGTAATATGGCCATGTCCCGTCAGAAGAAGCTCGACAACATGGATATCATTGAGAAGATCTATGACAAGCCGAAGCCAGAGTTCAACTTCAAGATTGCAAAAACACCTAGCAAGGTTCTATTCGAAACAACAGATCTAGTTATCGGATATGATGAACCCCTTTCTTCTCCTCTCAACATTTCAATGGAGAGAGGTTCCAGAATAGTCCTGACTGGTGCAAATGGTATAGGTAAAACCACTCTACTTAAGAGTATCCTCGGCCTTATCCCTTCTATAAGCGGCTCCGTTGAATTAGGCGAGAACCTTGAAATCGGCTACTTCGAACAGGAGATGCCTTCCGATATCGAAACCACTTGTCTTCAGGAAATATGGAACGAATTCCCAGGCTTTACTCAATATGAAGTAAGATCTGCTCTAGCAAAATGTGGTCTCACCACCAAGCATATCGAAAGTAAATGTAAAGTCCTATCTGGGGGCGAGCAGGCAAAGGTCAGACTCTGCAAGCTTATTAACCGAGAGTCCAACCTGCTTGTTCTTGATGAGCCTACAAATCATCTCGATGTAGACGCCAAGGAAGAACTCGCCAGAGCTCTAAAAGATTATAAGGGTAGCATTCTTATGGTTTGCCACGAGCCAGAATTCTACGAAGATATAGCTACAGAAGTTTGGGACTGCACTCAGTGGACAACCAAAATCTTTTAATTACATTATTCTGTTATTAATGAGTAAGCGGAGATTCGCTTTATACGGCTGGACATTATCCATATGAAAACTGCTGAAACAACAAGTCCGAAAATTACAGACACTACCGGCATCCATGTGAACATGGTCATACTTGATTTCATTATGCCTATAGAAGAAAGTAATCCAGCAAGTATCGAATTCGACCACATACCTCCAAGTACCGAACCAACTACTGCTCCAACAAATATCTGAGGCAACATAGAAAGTATAAGTTCTATCCTTAACTGACCACTTGAAAATCCCAGCGCCTTCTTTATTCCTATCTCCTGCTGTTTCTTTATAATTTGTGTTTTAACCAAAAGGTTTAGAGATAGCACAATTACAAGAACGCAGATGACAACCATAACACCAACCATGAGTGACGCTATTAAAATCACAGGATCTTCTCCAGTACTAAGAGATTCTAAAACATTTCCAAAGCCATTTATTTTATCACCATACATATTCTGAACACTCTCAACTATCTTCTTGGAATCAGCCACAGAATGATTTTTAACAAATATGCAATAATTATTCTTGGATGCTTTATAGCCCAGATGTTCTGCTCCCTCTTCTGTGAGAGATATGTCCATTCCATTATTTGATGCTGATTGTTCAAGCCCAGTTATTATATATTTTCGATTCTCTGTTCCATACGATATTTCTATCTCGTCGCCAATACCCACACCAAGAGTTCTAGCAAGAGCTCCACCTGCGGCAACCTCATTATCATACTTAGGTATTCTGCCCTCATATACATTTACATCAGGTATAGCATTCCAATCATCTGTTATTGTCGAATCAACTGCATAGCCCTCAGCTGTCATTCCAGTTGAATCTTCCCAAAACACGCTTTCCACTCCAGGAATTTCCCTTATCTCAGCTATTGCATTTGGATCCTCTTTAAAAATAAAATTGACATCTGACCCGACCAGCTGAAGCATTCTATATAGAGAAGATGGATCATAAACACAGTTATATGCCAGGAATGCCGAAAATGTAGTAACTATCCCTATAGAAGTCATAACTATAAAGAGAATAACGTTCTGTTTCGCACTACTTAGTACTGACTTTAGTGCCATTATCCAAGTAAGCGGTCCACTTGTTTTTTCGATGGGTGCATAATTCTTCTTAAAACTGTGAGTATTTATTCCGAACCGTAGTGCTACAACAGGATCCAGTTTTCCTATTCCTCTTGTACTAGTAAAGGAAACTATAAGAACTGATCCAAGTATCATAATCATTGTTATAAGAATTGCGCCGGTTGTAAATGTAGAGTCCCACGTAACTCCACTAAAGCCTCGTATCATATACTCAAAAACAGGTAAAACTATTTTTGAAGAAACAATACCCAGAATTGTGGCCAATGCAGTAGTTAGCATAAACTCTATAACTATCCCTAGCCTTATCTGTCTGGATGTATACCCCAAAGCCTTTAACGCTCCGATATTCACTATATTTTGTTCTATACTATTTGAAATCCTGAAATATATGATTACTACAGCAATTAAGGTTATGATAAGTGCAAATGCAAACATCATTGCAGCAATTAAATTTTGCATATATGTGAAAGAAGCTATTACTATATCTACTCCTATTGCATTTGCAAGAATACTATGTTCACTGAAGGACTTAGTAAGTCGCCCCTCAACATCTGAAGATTTCGCTCCCGGAGCAAGCTTCATGTAAAATATTGTTGTCGAATATCCAGAATCTCTTTCCGAATTCTCTGTCTCGCCCTGTTCCTCAGCAGTTTTTTCTATAGCACTTTGCTGTAAGTTATATTCCTCTGTTTTCCACTCGTTATAAAGCGAGGGCGAAACATATGTAATTCCATCCGCACTTGAAATTAAAGATTCAAAAATTCCAGCAACTTGAAAAGTATAATATTTATTGCCAACCTTTACATCTATACTATCGCCCAGCTCCGCCTTAAACAGATTAGTATTATAATAGTACGATAAATAGATTGGATTCTCATATTCCTCTTCTGATAATTCTACAAAATGTGGAGCTTCAATTTCACCCCACTCTCCATATGGAAGAACCGGCAGAGTATATGTTGACATGTCATACATATTCTTCGAATCTTCTTCTGATCCATCTTTTTTCATCTGAAATTCTTTCATTACTGGATAGACTTTTTCATAGGATTCTATCCCCTCATCATTTAAGATAATCTCTTCAATCTTATCTTTATCCTCATCCTTCAGAGCACTCAGCACACATACATCTGCAAAGTTATACTCCTCAAGCTTATCTCTATGAAGCGAAGAATATCCTAGTAAAATCGCTATTCCTGTATGAAACATGAATACCGCAAGAACCATTATGAGGAAAAAGGTTACCATATGGGACAAGTCGTTTTTGAAGTTTGATTTTATTATTTTTGTTAACATATCGTTACCAACCCATCTCTCCTAGAAATGCACGAAGCTTCGCATGTCTTTCCTTGTCACCCGTCACATAAGGACCTAGGTGACATTCGCCACAGATAGCTCCATCCTTTAGATAAATGATACGGTTTCCTCTTCTGGCTGATTTCATATCATGAGTAACCATTACTATACTTTGCCCATCTCTGTTAAAATCAGTAAGTATATCAAGAACAGCATCGCTGCTCGCACTATTAAGAGCTCCTGTAGGCTCATCCGCAAATACCATATCTGGTCTATTGATAAGTGCTCTAATTATTCCTACACGTTGAGCCTCACCACCAGATAACTGATTCGGAAACTTATTCCATAGCTTTTCTTCTATACCAACCTTCTTAAGAAGCTCTTTAGATTTCTTAACCAGCTCTTTCTTGTTTTGTCCCGTAAGTAAGCCTGCTGCGAGAACATTATCAAGTATACTCATGGTCCCTATCAAATGTATCTGCTGGAACACAAAGCCACAATGTCTTCTTCTAAATATAGCTAGCTGATCACTTGTGAACTTAGTTATATCCTTTCCACAAAAATCTATCTTCCCTAGACTTGCCTTATCCATTCCCGAAAGGGCATAGAGAAGTGTAGATTTACCCGCTCCAGAGGAACCCATTATTACTGTGAAGTCTCCCTCGTAGATTCCCAGATCCATGTTCTTAATGATATGATGCTGGACTCCACCAACGGAAAATGACTTACACAGTTTATCTGTTTTTATGATTGTATTCTTTTCTTCCATAAAAGTTTTTCCTTAATGAATTATTCGTATTTCTTCTGTTTCTTTCTCTTGATAACGCCACCAACTATAGCAATGACTATAATCATAACTACTGTTCCACCTATAAATACAGGACTGATGCCGGATTCTTTTACTTCCTTATCTGCTTCCTCAGCAGCCTGTGTAACTGTCAATTCAACTGAATCTTCAATAGAACTCTGATTTCCAACAGCATCCTCAAAAGTAACCTTGATATGTATATCGTCTTCACCTATCTGATCTGGTGTTACAGTCATATCAACACTTCCACTTGCACCTGCCTCGACAGTTCCAACATAATAGTTGATTTCTTTTATTGTATCACCTTTTATCTCTACAGATACATTTCTAAGTGTATCCAGTCCCATATTGTTAACCTTAAAGGAGAGGCTTGTCTTTCCATCTATTAAAACCTCTGACTTACTCAGCTTCTTCTCTGATATTCCAAGTCTTGCCTCCTGAACTACTGGAACAACAACACTGGCACTGTCTTCAAATGTATTCTTGTTATTATCCTCATACTTGTAAGAAACTGTCAGTGGATAATTAGTCTGCGCCAAATCCTTCTTGGCAACCATCTTAACTGTCACATCACAGCCGTCTTCCTTATCTATCTCATTTATATATACTGTGTCGGAGCCTGATGCTGTCGTAATCTGGTTCTCTTCACTGGATATCTTAAGACTTATGTTGCGGAGCTTTGTGCTGTTTGATTCATTCCTAAGATGGAGCACCATTTCGAATTCATCTCCCGCCTTAACCTGATTTCCAGATATATCTCTTCCTGTTATGACAAGCTTTGGTGTAGCATAGTAGTTTGTCTTTGAGGATTTTTCCTCTGTTTTAACAACCTCTATCTCTGGTTCCTCTGAAGCATACTCCTGTGCATCTGTCTCAGAAGCATAAACTACATTTGCATTTGCTGTACCTGCAAATCCTCCTCCAACTACTGACCCTGTAAAAAGAGTAGCTGCAATTAAAAAAGTTCCGATACGTCTCATATCTGCCTCCTATTATGAAAATAAATTTATCAACCTTATGCGTTCATAATAAAGAAGTAAATATTAAGCGTCATTATCGGAACATTAATTTTATATTAATTTGCTAAGCGAGCCTGAATCCTATAGTCACCCTGAAACCTCCAGCAGCATTCTCACATTCTATAGTACCTCGCATGTCATTCATAAGATTCCTTGCGATACTAAGTCCCAGTCCAGCTCCTTCCTTACCCTCAGCATTCTTACCACGTCGGAACTTCTCCATAATAAATGGAAGATCCTCCTCCGGCGCCCACCGCCATGATCAGTAAAGCTTAGGTAGAGGAACTCTTCATCAGTATGAGCCTCCATATCTATCTCAGTATCTGCATATTTATAGGAATTATAAATAATATTAGTTATAACCTGGGAAACCCTAAGCTTATCTAAATATATAATGCATTCCGGTATATCCTGGTAAACAACCTTAGAATTATAGTCAGCCATTTTAATTATTTCTTTAAGAACTAAGGATTCTACTTCAACCGCTTTTACTTCCAGCTGTTCCAGTTCTTCAAGCGTCGAAGCAAATAGATTAGATACGAGACTATCTATCTGATCCGCCTTCGCTCCTATAGCTTCAACCTTAGTCTTTGTGAACTCATCTCCAGACTGCTCTGACTTTGCACCTAGAACCTCTGACATAGCCTTTATAGAAGCAACCGGTGTCTTGATGTCATGACTCAGCTGAGCTATGAGTTCTCTCTTACTTACATTTGCCTCATATTCTCGCTGGCGCGCTTCATTTAATTCCTCTCGCATTATATCGAAGCTCTCTGTAAATGCACCAAATATATTTCCTCTATCCATCTCAAGAGGTCTATCCAGATCCCCTTGAGCAACGGCTCCTGCAAATTCCTTCAGGTTATCAAAAGGACGAACAACCCTGTAATATATCATAACGGAATAAGCAATCCATAATATAGCCGCAAGAAAATAACTCCACAAAAATATCTTGGAATAAAATGCATAAAACTCCAGCTCTAACTCAGCAATCTTGTTATATATGATAACCCATCCAACATGCTTACCATCTACGTATATATCTCTTATCGTATCCCTCTCTTTTGTAGCCTCAACAATTGACATGGCATGAGCAGTCTCTGATTCCTGCTCTAAGCTGGTGTAGAGCACATTTTCCTCTATATCAAGAATAGTATAGTCAATGCTATACTTACCGCTTGAGTTGGAAACAATCATGTCATCAGACTTCTCTATCTCTTTGATAAGCTGATTTACCTCTGTAACATCGAGCGTTCCAGGATCCTTCTTCTTGCTGAGACCATACGTAATAGAAGGAACGGACAATATGAAAATTGTAACTATTACGAGTATTATCAAACTCTTCTTCATAAGATTCGCCCTTTAATTATAGTTTAGTATAAGTCCAAGTCCCCTTACTGTTTTGATTATTTTAGGATCATTCGGATCGTCTTCGATTTTTTCACGAAGGTGCCTAAGGTGGACGTTAAGAGTTCCATCTGACACGAAGCTGTCTTCCCAAACATTATCAAATATCTTCTGTTTCGACATTATCTTATCGTGATTCTCCAGTAGATATGTAAGAAGCTTATATTCCATAGCTGTAAGCTCCACCAGTTCACCATTCTTACGAACGAGTCCCGCCTCTGTGTCTATCTCGACATCCCCTATAGTATAGATGTTCTCATTACTCTTTGATTTATTTCCTGCAGGAAGCTGCTGCCCCATCTTCTCATATCGTTTCAGTACAACCTTAACTTTTGCATACAGAACATTTAATGAATATGGCTTTGTTATATAGTCATCTCCACCAATATTCAGAGCTATGACCATATCATCATCACTCGAGCGCGCACTTATAAAAAGAATTGGAATATCATAATCAGCCCTGAGCTTTTTGCAAAGTTCAAAGCCAGAGGAATTTCCAAGATTAATATCTAGCAGGATTAGCTTAGTAGTATTTTTCTTGAAAAATTCTAATGCGGCATCAGCTGTATATACTGCAACGGATTTGATATCAAACATGTTTAAATATTCCGCTGTAGAATCAGCTAGCTCTACCTCATCATCAATTATAAGTACGCTGTAGTCCATACTCAGCTCCTTCCCCATATTCAACACTCTCTATTGATGACTTCATTTTATTTTCTCCTTGTGTAAATCAGCATTATACTGGTTTTAGCTAATCAGCAGAATAATTCTTTTATTTTTCCTATGATAGTTATATCTGCCGGAAGCCAATCAACTGAATCAATCGTTTCCTTAGTCAGCCACTTTGCAGCTTCATGTTCCTTGAGAACCAAATTGCCCTCCATAATACTGCAAAGAAAACAGTCCATTGATAAATGAAACTCTGGATAATCATATTCGATAGTATCGACATACTTCTCAACTTTAATTACTGTATCCAGTTCTTCTTTTATTTCTCTGACTATAGCCTCTTCGGGAGTCTCGCCTTCCTCGATCTTCCCTCCTGGAAACTCCCATCCATCTTTTAAGTCTCCGTATCCTCGCTGAGTAGCAAAAATCGACTTTTGTATTCCAGTAGTTGCACCGATGTCCCTTTCAGCCATTATGATAGCTCCAACAACACGAACAGCTTTGAGATAGCTTCCATCTTCTCGAATCCAAATGTATTTGCCCTCTTTTATTTCCTGTTCAGCAATCCATTTTTCAGTAACCTCAAGTTTGTTACCATCTTCAAAAACGAGAACAGCATGAGGACCATCGCTATGCTCTTCACAACCAAAATCTGCTTCTCTTATATCATTAATCTTGTGTAAACTCATCTTCTGTCTCCATGTATTAATTAAACTATTCTTTACTAAGCCTTTGTCATCCCTCAGTCTTCTGATATAATGCTTCAATTACTATAATGTTGGAAGAGCAACCATCAACTGATGGTAGAATCTGCTCTGGCATACATAGTTTTCCTACCAGCGCCAATTCTGACAAGCGTTCCATCCTCAACAAGTTTCTTCAAAGCTGACTCTACAGATGAACTTCCCAAACTTGGGCATCCCATAAGAACTTCCTGCTTAGAGAACTTACCAATACGTTCGCTGACATAAGCCTTTACAACATCATAAGATGTACTCTTTGCCCCTGATATATAAGCGATAGACACTCTCGCTTCAAATTCCCTGTAACAAGAAAGAATTATACTCAGCATATATTTGATAAATGGCTTAGGATCATTCGTCCCCTCATGCCATCCCTGGTCGGCTCTTTGAAGCGCATCATAATAGGCTTCCTTAGTATCAGCAATTGCTTTTTCAATACTGATGTATTGACCTACCAGATATCCACTTCGGTATAGCAGAAGCAACGTTAACAAACGGCTCATGCGTCCATTTCCATCATTAAATGGATGAATACAAAGGAAATCAAGTAAAAAGCATGGAATTAAGATTAACTCGTCTACAAGCTCCTTATCCACGGCTTCTTGATACTTGGTGCAAATCTCTTCGATTGCCGGTGCTGTCTCGTATGGTTCAAGAGGCTTGAATAAAACAACCTTCTCACCATTTTCAAGCACCATATCTATCTCATTTGGAGTAGTCTTAAATTGACCGCCATATGAATAGTTCGTATATTTCAGCAAATCACGATGCATCTGAAGGATATAGCTACTGCGAATCGGTAACACCTCGTAGTTTTCATGCACAAGATTAAGCACATTTCGATACCCCAGAATTTCCTCTTCATCACGATTCTTAGGTGTTGTTTTATCAGCTACAAGTTGCTTCAATCTGGCATTAGTAGTGATGATACCTTCAATCCTATTGGATGCTTCGGTACTCTGTATCTTAGCGATTTCAATGAGTCTGTTCAGTTCCACAGGTCTTTGACGCAAGAAAAGTTCTTGCTTACCCTTATACTCATGAATCTTTGAAATATACGACATTATCTCATTATCCCATGTTCTATCTGCGAGATAAGAATAATCAAATTGTCGCATCAGCTGAAACTCCTTTCTCCCATGGCAATTGTATATCGCCCATTTTATAATTACTTTTGGGAGATTATCTCATCTGTTGGGAGAAAATCTCTTACTCCCAATTATATTATTCTTTCTCCCAAATTTCAATTGGTTTTGGGAACTAAGTCCCTAGAAGGTGGATCGTTATGCTGAAATTAAATGTTTTTGCAAAAATCAATTATCTCCTGTTTTTTGGGCTCAACATTTTCCTTATATTCAATAGATGTAAGGCCAAGACTCCCCGAACATTCAATATGCAAATGTCCATAGAAATGTTCTATACTCTGTATTATTCTGTCGCACTCGTGCATTCCGGGACCGGTTCTGAGTGCAACCGAATATCCCTTCTTCCCCTCCCTTATTGTAGCGTGAGGTTCATGCGTATCACACCAGGGAGTGCATCTATCTATGAATGCCTTGTACTGCCCCGGTATATCTGCCCAGTAAGACGGAGCTACAGAAACAATAACATCAGCATTATCATATTCATCCATAATCTTAATGATATCATCATTCATTACACACTTCGCTGTAGTGTGGCAGGATCTGCAGCCTTTACAAAAATCAAAATCATAGTCATCTATACAGATACATTTGGTGTCATATCGTGCGGAGATTTCCTTTTCGATAATATTTACAATCTCAGCTGTCGCGCCCGTTCTGACAGGGCTGCAATTAATGATCAATGCTTTCATTTTCCCTCCTATACTCCTATATCCTGTAATAAACTTTAGTTAATCTCCTTTCGAAGATACACCATATCAATAAGTTGCACACCTTCCTCAAATATCGGGTGATCATAATTATCTGTGAAGAACACACTATAAATATATCTGATTTATCGGCACAAAACAATATATCCTTACACCAATGTCACGAATAGTCGTTGTTTGGGCATGAACGGTGTGGCAATTAATGTCTGTTTGGTTTATCAGCTTGTAGGTATATCGGAGAA
>JAFVAQ010000013.1 GCA_017480495.1 Eubacterium sp.
CCGCTTTGGATTAGTCTCAATGTTAGATTACTACACCGAAAGATGTGTTACTTGTTAAGTTGATTGAACCGCCGTGTACGGAACCGTACGCACGGTGGTGTGAGAGGTCGGGAGATTAATTAATCTCCCTCCTACTCGATTCGGATGCGTGGTTTTGGGGCGTTTCAATATATGAAAAAATAAGGATATTACCGTGGACAGAGACGATATATATATTCTACATAAGAATGATAGAGAAAAGTTTATAGATGAATTTAATGCCTATTTAGATAACCATACAGAAGGTTATCTTCTTGTGCTTACACCTTTAGATACATTTAAGAGAGAAAAACAGGGTGAAGTATATGAAAAGGAAATGGCAAAAAAGCTTGCAAAGCTTCTGGATGAGAATCCGGATGCAGTGCTCGCTACTCCAAAGAAGTTATTTCAATTTCCAAATAGAATAACAGGCGTAATGTTTAGAGTTGATTCACTCGTAAAGCAGAACTTCCGTATCAAAGAAGAGTATAAATTTAATTACGAGGCGGAATTTCTGCTTAGAGTTATAAAGAATAATTCTTATCTTATATGTCAGGATATAGAATATTTTCAGGGAGAACCTGGAGACGGAAATTACAAAGAATTTGATGGTATATACGATAAGGATTGGTATATCCCGAACTTTGACAAGTTCCTTATTCCAATGCTGGAAGAGTATAAGGCAGAAGGAGATATTCCATTTCTAGTTCAGTACTACGCAATGTATAATATCACATGCCGATTGGATGCCAACAAGAATAATAATAATCGTCATATCCTGGATGCTGAGACGATAGATGAGTTTCAAGAGAAGCTTAAGGCTGCTCTAGAATATATTGATGACGATATTATTATGAATGCCCATAGATTCCCGGTATATAAGAGGGATTATCAGTATTCTAGGATGCTTCTTAGAATCAAATATGGAAATGATATCGAGGAATATACATCAGATACGTCGAAGCTTCTTTTGGAGGACTACACAGAAGAGGATTATCATCACTGTCAGATGATAGATGATGAGCATCTCTTTATAACGGTGGGCGGAGTGCCTGTTCATAGTAGCTACAGCCTTAGATGTAATATTCAGTTTGTGGATTATAGAGAGGGGAACCTAGAGATAGATGGCTCGCTTCCTGATATATATGATAAGTCGCTCTTTAAGTACTATTTCAAGATAGCTGGAAAGAAGTTCGAAGTGGACTTCTGTGATAGATATTCATTAACAAAATATTTCGGAAGATCTGCCTATAAGAGATATCCCTTCCATGTAAGTATTCCACTGGATCAGCTGATGCAGGAGTCGACAGGAGCAAAGCTTGATCTGGAGTTCTTTATTGAAAAGGATTCTAAGGAATATAGAGTGTGTTATCAATTTGACTCACATACCAGTAGACTGGCGGCATATCCAAAGAATAGCTATTGGCATTTTGGTAAGTATCTTGCTGTGAATAACATTTCCAAGACTAGTAATGGTTATCAGGTATCCGCTATCACTATAAAGAAATATAACTGGCCTTCCATGGCGGCAAAGGAAATAGGGCTTGGAGCGGAGCTGCTATTCTCCTTCCAGATGCATAGATTTAGATTCTTCTTACTTCGAGCTGCATGGGTTGTTACAACGCCTTATTTTAAGAATAAGAATATTTGGATGTTCTTTGATAAGATATATAAGGGTGGAGACTCGTCAGAGTATTTGTATAAATATGCTGCGGAGCAGCTGCAAAAGAAGAACTCTGGAGAGATACCTAAGGAGGAGGCAACTTGTTATCCGGACAAGCTTTACTATCTTGTGGATAAGAACAATTCGGATTATAAGAGACTCATTAGCGAGGGGTATACTCCACTGAAGAGAGGAAGCTTTCTTCATAGACTTATATTCCTAAATGCGAATATGATGATAGTTAGTAATTCTACGGTGTTCGCATTTAATGACTATTATATGGAGAATTCTAGATATATTAGGGGCATTCCTGATTTTCATGTTGTATGTGTTCAGCATGGCCTGTCGGTTCAGAAGATAGCGCTGGCGCAGCAAAGACTTAGGGATAATACTAGACTTTATTTCTGTGCTTCTAAGTACGAGATAGAGAATCTGTCACACCCTGTTTATGATTATCAAGGCTACGATGCGCTTAAGCTGACAGGTGTTCCTAGATATGATGGTCTGATTGATGAGGATAAGAAACAGATTATGATCTCTCCAACCTGGAGAATGCAATCTGCAAAATTCGTTTCAAAGAATGAAGGCGTTGAGAGAGACTATAATCCGCTCTTTAAGGAGACTATATATTATCAGGTATATAATGGCTTGATAAATGATGAGAGACTAATTAATGCGGCTAAAGAATATGGTTATAGAATAGCTTATGTACTTCATCCTATTGTAAGTCCACAGGCAGAGGATTTTGATAAAAACGAATATGTAGATATCATTCCTTCAGTTGGGGATATGAGCTACGAGAAAATGTTCCGTGAGTCGAGTCTCATGGTGACAGACTACAGTGGTATCCAGTTTGATTTTGCTTATATGAGAAAACCGCTAGTTTATTATCATCCTGAAGAGCTAGAGGCTCATTACGAGGAAGGAACATTTCACTATGCTACAATGGCTTTTGGTGAAATAGTTAAGAAGAGGGATGAACTGGTCGAATTATTAATTGATTACATGAAAAATGGTTGCAAGATGAAGGAGGAATATAGAAGTAGAGCGGACGACTTTTATGAATTTAGTGACCATGAAAATTGCAAACGTATCTTTGATGAGATGGTTGAGTATCAAAGAAAGGTACTTGTGTGATAGATAGGAATAGGAGAATAGAAAGGGGTTATTGATGAATACAGTTGACATGTGGAAGATTCTGAAAATTGAACCTACAAAGGATCAGGAGGCAATCGTAAATGCTTATCGAAGCAAGGTTGTAACGGTTAATCCCGAGGATGATGCAGAGGGCTTCATGCTTCTTCGTGAGGCTTTTGAAATGGCAATGAAATTCGCCACTGAGGATGATGTTCTTGAGGATGGACAGGAAGTGTCTGACGAGAACAAAACTGAAGTTGACCTTCATATAGATAAGATGAACGAGATATACAGAGATGTATTTAAGCGTAGAAATATAGAGCTTTGGAAAGAGTGGTTGGCAGATCCGCTATGCTCTGAGTTAGATACTGCTGATGCTGTTCGTGAGGCGTGTCTCGTATCTATAATGGGGCATTTCATGCTTCCTCATGAGGTATGGAAGCTTCTGGATGAGGCGTTCAACATAGTAAATGATAGAGATATTCTGGTAGAGAAATTCCCGCCAGATTACCTTGATTATGTGACGTTTCAGATACAAAATGATAGCTTTGTAGATTATAAATATTTTGAGCCGAGAAGTGCTTTTGCAGAGCGCTACGAAAAGCTGCTCCCAGAGATTAAGATCGAGGGCGTTCCAGGTAAGCTTGAGCCTGAAAGCTATGATGTGCCAATAGATAGTTATGTTCGTGGAGTTTCGTTCCTTCAGGGGCATGTTAATGCTGTGTTTCAGTTTAGATATGATATGGAGGCAGGAGAGGACGATGCCAAGGCGGAAGCTGAGGAAGGACTAAAAAGTGAAATGGACCTCTTCCGTAGTGTGCTAGAGTACCTGGAAAGCTTTGATCTGTGGCATCCAATAGAACTGGGCGCGCGTATGCGTATGCTTGAGTTTCTAGACAGACTAGATGAGGCTGCGCTTATTGCTACAGCTGTTCTAAAAGACAATTTAGTTGAGGAGCATGTTTATACTCGATCTATTGCTGCTTATATGTTGCTTAAATATGCAAATGAGCAGGGCGCTTCTCTCACAGAGGAAGATAAGGCTAAATATAATGAACTTGCTGCTAGTGAACTGGCTAGACTCGAGGAGCTGAAGTCAGAGTCTGCAATGTTTAGAATGGCAAAGAGCTATAAACAGCTTTTGGATAAGGAATACGAGGAGTCTAGTGATACTGTAATCTCTATCCTGGATGAGAATCAGAAGAACTATGAAGCTATGGTATTTCTTAAGGAGGAAAGCAGACTTACTATCGAGGATTATAGTGAGAAGGCTGAGGAGGGGACAGCTACTCCTGATCAGATGATGGAGCTATGCTGGTCATATTTTAGAACAGAAGATATGGACAGTGTGCTTAAGTGGATAGGTACATTTGAGCCAACTGAAGAGAAGTCATTTTCTTATTGTACGCTTTATGCCAGATCGTATCTTGCAAAGGAAAGATATGAAGAGGCAGAACCTTATTCAGATGAGTGGCTACTAAGGCTTGAAGATCTGAAAAAACGTGATCAGGCAGGTGAGGAGCTCACTGAACGTGAGAAGGGACGACTGACTAGAAGTGCATTTTGCTATTATATGTACGCTCTTTGCAAGGATAAGCTTGGACGCGAAGATGTTGCAGAAAAGTATTACAGTATGGCTGTCGAAGATGCTAAGAAGGATAATAGAGACATTAATGAGAGAATGTTCTACGAGGAGAACTACGGAAAGTTCCTCAAGGAAAGAGGCAGATATCAGGAGGCTATGGATGTATGGGATGACATGATCGGTGCTATCGATCATTGCGTGCCTGCTTATATTCATAGACAGGAAACTGCGCATGAGCTTAGAAATGCTCAACTCGTAATTGATGATTACTACAATATCATTAAGGACTTCCCTCAGTATGCAAATGCCTATGTTTACGCAGCTAGAGTGTTCTGTATCTATGAGCAGTATAGCGATGCTCAGTCTGTATTTGATAAGGCTGCAGAATATGAAATAAAGAGCGACAAGCTGGATGCTGTTAAGGCTAGAATGTATGAGAGACAGGGGGAGAATGAAGAGGCCGAGAAGATATATATTCAGATAGCAGAGAATATAGAGAAGGAAGAATCTGATATAGATGATCTGGTTGAATTCTATGCCGATATAGCTTCATTTTATATGAATGTCAGAAATGAAGAGGGCAAGAGAATAAAGCTTGATGTATCCAAAAACTATATGGAAAAGGGTATAAAGATTGATCCAAAGAATAAGAGGCTTCTATGGATAAAAACTGATTTGAACGAGTTTTCTGGTGAAAGTGCTGATCCTGTATATGAAGAAATGCTAGGACTCTTCCCAGATGATCCTCAGGTTTACTATGAATATGGTGAATACCTCAAGAGAAGTAGAAGAGATAATGAAGCCTTTAAACAGTATAAGAAATGTCATGAATTAGATCCTCAGCATAGAGTTGTCTGCAATAGGATGATGGAAATTCTTGTGAACAGATATAATGATGATGAGGATTGGGATGCATATGGCGAGGCGGTCAAATATGCTACTAAGCAGCTTGAGATAATAGACGATGATTATTATAGAATAGAGCGTGCCCTTCTTTATCTGGATGGATATGAGCTAGATAAGGCTGAGGAGGATGCTCGTAAGGCGGTTGAGTTTAAAGAAGACAATACCTATGCCAATAATGCTGTTGGTCTCTGCATGCTCAAGAAACGTAATTATGATGAGGCGCTTAAGTGGTTTGGCAGAGCTATAGAGGTGATGGAACAGGGTGAAACACCAACTCCTTATATGAATATGGCTAAATGTCTTGAGTGCATGTCAGACTTTGAGAAGGCTATAGAATATGTTAATAAGTGCATAGAAATCTTTGGTAATACGCTCTCAAGAAGACAGACTCTTGCAAGACTGTATACAAGGACTAAGAATTATTTCGAGGCAACTAAGCTTTATGAGGAAATAGATGTTTATCTCAAGGAGCAGAGAGCAAATACTAATAATAGATGGTACGATGTTAATATAGTGAAGAACTATATAAGACTTATTGGGCTGGGACATTTGGCAGGAAATGAATCTGAAGCTGATAGAAGAAGAAAGCAGATGAATGAGTTCCTGGCGACAAACAGATATGATGATTTAACAGTTGATGTTCATGTAAAGGGTAATATTAGACAGGTGCATGCTGAGGTTTATAGAGCTCTGGCGGACTATTATCTAAATGATGAAAGAAACTATAAACTGTCAATTACATATTTTGAGAAA
Source organism: Eubacterium sp. (assembly GCA_017480495.1). GTDB lineage: Bacteria > Bacillota > Clostridia > Lachnospirales > Lachnospiraceae > Eubacterium_Q. The sequence continues at coordinate 6,063 of JAFVAQ010000013.1, forward strand.
TGTATCCGCTTCCATATTGAAGAGGGTAAGGGTTCTGTTATCAATATGAAGAGCAAGCTAGTGGGACTTGGCCGTAAGCCAAAGAATGCTTCGAAGATAGCTAGACCTGAAGATTTTGTTGATAGAAAAGCTCCTCTTCGTGAGCTGGGTGAGATGTATAGATACTTTGCTGGTGCTTGCTATGCATATGGCCTAAAGGAAGTGGCTGCTGAGCTCGGAGAAAGAGCTCTGGAATGCTACAGACGTGGATATGGTGATATAGAGAGCTATGCTAGATTCCCGCAAAGCTCACCACTTAGAATAAGTGATCTGGGAATGATATATTTCTTCATGGGAAAAGGTGAGGAAGCCTTTAAGTATGTAGAAACCTGTAGTCAGATTCCGCCATGTGATTTTTGCAATTATAGTGAGTGTTATGATAAAATACTAGCGCAGGCGAGAATGGCTGAGCTTTCAGGAGATACTCCAAGAGCAATTGAGCTGTATAAGCTATCCAGAAAGCTATCAAATCATGATGTTGAAATCTATATGGCTCTTAGAGAATTAGCTGGAGTTGTGGAGGACTAGAAATGATTATAGGAATTGACCTGGGAACCACGAATAGTCTCGTGGCGTACTATACGGATGAGGGTCCTAAGATCATACCGAATAGACTGGGAGAGAGACTGACACCTTCAGTGGTCAGTATCGATGAAAATGAAACTGTATATGTTGGAAAAACAGCTCAGGAGAGAATGAGACTCTACCCAGAGTCTAGTGCGGCTGTTTTTAAAAGAGATATGGGAAGTGATAAGAAGTATAACCTTGCTGGTAAGGAATTTACCGCGGAGGAACTCTCATCGTTGGTACTTCGTTCCCTTAAAGAGGACGCTGAGGAATTCCTCGGTGAGCCAGTTGAGGAAGCGGTTATAAGCGTGCCTGCATATTTTAATGATATGCGTAGAAAGGCTACTAAGAGAGCGGGAGAATTAGCAGGACTTAAGGTAGAGAGAATCATTAGTGAGCCAACAGCAGCAGCTATCGCTTACGGCCTTTATAATGATGATAAACCTGCAAAGAATCTTGTGTTTGACCTAGGTGGTGGAACTCTGGATGTTTCGATTCTGGACTATTTTCCACCTATCCTTGAGGTTCGTGCTGTAGCTGGAGATAACTACCTGGGTGGAGAAGACTTCACTCAAGTTATTGAGGATATGTTCTATAAGAAGAATCCGGACATAGCTAAGGACGGGCTGACCTATAGAGAGGTTGCTCTGATTCATAAGGCAGCTGAACAGTGCAAGCTGGAGCTTTCTGATGATGGTTCATCAACCATGCGCTGTAAGGTGGGGGATAAGGAAGTAACTATGGAACTATCCTATGCAGACTATGACAAGGCCTGTGAGGAACTGTACGATAGAATAAGAGTGCCTGTTAAGAGGGCGCTTGGAGATGCTAAGCTTAAGCTTACAGATATTAATAAGATAGTTCTAGTAGGTGGTGGTACAAGACTTGCTGGTGTTAGAAGCTTTGTAAGTAAAATGTTCCATACATTTCCAGATACAAGCATAAATCCTGATGAAGCGGTTGCGCTTGGAGCGGCTATTCAGGCGGCTATGAAGGAAAGAAAGGAATCCATTAAAGAGGTTGTCCTCACAGATGTATGTCCATTTACGCTTGGAACTGAGGTCGTTGTAGATCTTGGAAATGGCTTTAAGGAGAGTGGTCATTACTGTCCTATTATTGAAAGAAATACTATCATTCCTGCAAGTAGAACTGATAGATTCTATACGATACATGATAATCAGTCAAAAATCAGTATTAGAGTTCTTCAGGGTGAAAGCAGACTTGCGGACAATAACCTGGAGCTGGGTGTTCTAGAGATAGAAGTGCCACAGAGAAAGGCAGGAGATGAGTCTGTAGATGTTACTTATACATATGATATCAACTCAATCCTAGAGGTGGAAGCAAGAGTAATATCTACTGATAAGAAGTATCGAAAGATAATAAAAGGTCAGTATACTGAAATGACGGACGAAGAGATAGAAGAACGATTCAAGGAACTGGCATATCTGAAGGTTCCACCTAGAGAACAGGAAGCAAACAAACTCATCCTGCTTCGAGCTGAGAGACTATACGAAGAGGCTCTCGGAATTGACCGTGAGGTTCTCGAGAATGAGGTTAGAAAGTTTGAACTTGCTCTTGGTTCGCAGGATAAAAGAATCATAGAGAAAGAACGTGAGAAGCTTAAAGAGTTCCTAGATAAGTGGGAGAATGAGTAGAATAAAAAAGGAAGTTTAAATCTGAGTGTATGATCTCAAATTTGAACTTCCTTTTAGTTTGTCTTAAATATGTTTATGAATCAGTGCTCGTCTTACTTTGTGAGGAGCTTGTTCATGTAGTCGTTAACTACACTATATCCATAATTCTTAGCTGTTGCCCAACCGATACCTACAGGATCTTCGTTGATTCCGAGGTTTTCAACACATGGACATGTTCCTCTCTTAACGTACTGGAATCTTACATCTACACAAGTCTTGTTAAGTGGAGCAGTACTTCCGTATGCCTTTAAGTGCTGTATCTGAGCTCTAACACCATTTCTGACTGAACCAAATCCATTTCCTGAAACACCATTTCCTGTTGCTCCAAGTCCTGCGAAGTTGTACTGTGTAATACTTACAGAACCGCCGAATCTTAGGAATCCAGTTTCTTTCATTGCCTGAGCGAATGCAACCTCTGCTCTAACTCCCTCAGCGGCTGCCTCTTCGTAATAGATCTGGCAGAAGGCCTGAATAGTAGGAGCATCTGAATTCTTATAGAATGCAGGGTATGGTGCGTTAGCATTAAAGTATCTTACCATCTGAGCTACATTTGTCTTAGATGTACCCATGATTGGTGTAAGGTTAGAAGATGTTGTTGGTGTAGTTGTATTAACCGATGTTGATGCTGCAGGAGTGCTTCCTGGAGTAGCTATTCGGTTTTCTTTCTTACCATACTTGATATAGTGCATGTAGTACATTGGTAGGTTATTTCCATATGCATTTCTGAGATCACCATATCTATTCTTGTATGAATTTACTTCGAAGTTTGCGCATGCTTGACGACCTTCCTTCATACCGTATGTTACGAAGTGCTGAATAGCGGCCTGGTCATTATTTCCGAAGGCTCTCTTCAGATCGCCATATTTGTTTATATAATAATCGAAGTTATATACATCGCTGTAGTTTACACCGTTGTAAACAGTTGTTTTACTTGTTGAAGAGCTGGAAGAACTTGATGTGCTTGTAGAGCTCTTTGAAGCTGTGCTTGCTGGAGCAGAAGCATTTCCAGTTGCATCTCTGCCTTCTCTCTTACCGTAGTTAATGTAATGTAGGTAATAAGCTTTTGTATCGTTACCAAAGGCGTTTCTCAGATCGCCGTATCTATTCTTGTAGGATGTAACATTGAAAGCTGGACTAGCCTGACGACCTTCCTTCATACCATATGTTACAAAGTGCTGTAGTGTGGCTTTGTCATTAGTACCAAAGGCCTTCTTCAGATCACCATACTTATTAATGTAATAGTTGAAATCATATACTGCGCTATAGTTTACACCATTGAGTGTTGTAGCATATGAAGTTGAAGATGAAGCACTACTTGAAGCCTTGTTTGATGAAGATGAGGATGAAGCTGCAGGAGCGGCTGCTGTACCTGTGGCATTTCTTCCTTCCTTCTTTCCATAATTGATATAGTGTAAATAGTATGCTTTAAGGTTGTTGCCATAAGCGTTTCTAAGATCACCATATCTGTTCTTATAAGTTGTAACATTGAAGTTAGCACTGGCCTGACGACCCTCGTTCATACCATATGTTACGAAGTGCTGAAGAGTTGCTTTATCGTTTGTTCCGAAAGCTTTCTTCAAATCACCATACTTATTAATATAGTAATTGTAATCATATACTGCACTATAGTTGATACCATTAAGTGTAGTTGCATAGTTAGCTTTTGCAGTTGTTGTGCTTGATGCAGCTGGTGTTGATGAGCTTGATGTAGGAACTGTAATGGTATTCTTGCCATCTGTAGCTACACGACCTTCCTTCTTACCATAATTGAGGTAATGTAAATAGTAAGATTTCAGATTAGAACCATATGCATTTCTTAGGTCACCGTATCTGTTCTTATAATAATTAACATCAAAGGATGCACTAGCACGTCTGCCTTCCTTCATTCCGCAAGTAAGGAAGTGCTCAAGTGTTTTCATTTCATTACCGCCAAATGCTTTCTTTACATCTGGGTTAGCTGCTAGGTAGTAGTCCTTGTTGTAAACAGGAGAGTAATCTAGTCCATTATATACTGTAATAGGACCAGAGCCTGATCCAAGTCCAAGGGCGTTAGCTATACCTCTTGCATCTGCCTGTCCAAGTGCCTGGAGCTGTGCGTCAGTTCTAAGGTAATTATTTGCGTCAGTTGTATTTGTCATAAATGCATGTTCAATAATAATCTGAGGAATATTATTGATCTTGCCGTTATATACTATTGAATAATAATCAGCTGCTGTTCCATCTGGGTATCTTGTTCCGTTCTCAGAATTTCTTACAAGATTTCCCTTGTTAGGAAGACCAAGAGCAGCGAGCTGCTTAAGGATTGCATTTCCTAAATTGTTTGTTTCGTGATATACGTATGAGTTATAGTTGCTGTTAGCTACACATACAAGTGAACCTCTAACAGAAGAACTTGCTGCAGCATTATTGTGGAAGCTTATGAGGTAGCTAGCTCCAACGCTCTTAGCGTAATCGCTTAATCCACCAAGAGTATATGGTGAAACAGATGTTGTTCTTGTCATGTATAAAATAACGTTATCATATTTAGATAGTGCATCACGACAAGCAAGTGCTATCTTAAGGTTGATATCTCTTTCAACTAATCCATTAGCACAAGCTCCGGTGTCTCTACCACCGCTCTGTCCATGTCCTGGATCAAGAACGATAATAAATCCTTTTCTGTTAGCGTTTGTGGCGCCAAGAGTTGAGAACTCGTTTGTTGACATTGAAAGACCAGTCTCGCTATCTAGCTCTTTAACTGTCTCAGCCTGAGCTACAAGGGAATCTGATTCAATAGAAGCTGAATCATCACCTGTAATAGCATCATAGTTTCCATTCTCAAGATTCTGGATATCTTCTTCGCTATCAAGCTCGATCTTGATGAAGTCGCCCTCGTCAAGCTTCTGGAAGTCTTTGTTAGTTACATCATCAACTGAAACTGAATCAGCCTCTGAGTAATCCTCGTCAACGATCCAAAGAAGTGGGTCTACATCAACTTCTTCGTTAACACCGAATCTAAGGTCAGCGCCGATTTCGTCGAATACTATTTCATACTTATTTCCTTCAACAACGTATTCAACGCTTTCAACCTTATACTCACCAGCCTGTCCAGCTGAGAAGTATGGATTGAATACGATTGCAGTATCCTGAAGGATAGTAGCACCTGCTTTGTAGGTGTTACCATTATCTAAATTAGTATAGTTGAGTGTGGCTGACTCAATTACATCAGTAGTATCGCTGATATCTATCAGAATATACTGACTACTTGGTGCAGTCACATAATCAGCTTCGATAACGGCATAGTTGAATATACCATTCTCTTCTAATGCATCTGTATCTGTTGCTGTTTCTTCGTCAGATATAGATTCATCAGTGACTGGCTCCTCAGTTACCTCCTCCGTTATTGTGGATTCATTTTCCTGCGCATCTGTTGCTGTAGCTACACCTGTAGTAGTATCTGTTTCAGCAGCAAAAGCGGCATTATTATATCCAGTTGTTATTATCATAAAGAATATGATAAGTATGGATACAAATTTTCTTGCTTTTGAAGATCTCATGCAAGCCTCCTCCATTCCAAACTATTATTAAAGATTTTTCGTCGATTGAAACATATTCTATCATATAATTATGTCAACATCAACCCTTTTGTTACAAAATTGTTACAAAATATTTAAAAATTTTAACAAATTATCCGAAAAAGCCCTATTTTTCACAAGATTTTCATAATAGTCAATGCTGAATTCCTGTAACAAATAGAAATAAGTTGATGTTTTCTCATGAACGTAAAAATATTATTGACAAGCATTATATATGAGGTTTATAATTTGCTTCAGTTGAATAAAGCGTAAACCATTGATGCGGAGATAACGCTGAGAGATGTGCATTACAGAGAGTGAGGCATTTGATGAGAGTCTTGCAGTAACAGCTTAGCAAATGGACCGCAGAGGGCATGGTCAAATCCGAGCTCGTCTGAGTAGTAGTTGGAGAGTATTCCATGACGTGAATCGAGCGTTAATCGAAAGAGATATAAATACGAGTAGTTGAGTATCTTGTGAGTGTGGAATTCTATTTATTTCTCTTTAATTACTTGATATTAAAGAGATTTTTTATTTTAAAGATTCCAAATTAAGGTGGCACCACGGAAATGATTTTCGTCCTTAGTCCAGTCTCAGACCGGGCTAAGGATTTTTTGTTTTATTTAGCTGTTTTCATCAAAAGAAGTTGTAGAGGTATTAGATATGGTGATAACAAAATTAGAAGATCTTAAAAAGTATGAAAAGGACTATCGTGTAGTTCCGGTTGCGAAGGAAATCCTTTCAGATACAGTAACTCCAATCGAAGTTATGAGACGTCTGAAAAATGTAAGCGAAAGGGTATTTATCCTGGAAAGTGTAGTGAATCAGACGTATACGGGCCGATATACATTTCTGGGATATGCCCCAAAGCTTAGCCTCTCAGTGAGAAATGGAGAGACGACTATTAACTATTTAAGAGATGAGGGATCGGCTGAAGAAAGCGGTGAACTGAGGGCATCTGAGCCAATGGAAAGTATATCCGAGATCATGCAGAGATACACCAGTCCGAAGCTTCCAAATCTTCCGGGATTTACTGGTGGACTCGTCGGATACTTCGCATTTGATTTCATTAAATATAAGGAACCGGTTCTTAAACTTATTCCTGGTGACGAAAATGATACGGCAGATGCAGAGCTTATGCTTTTCGATAAATGTATCGCATTTGATAACATCAAACAGAAGCTGATACTTATAACAAATATTTCGACAGAAAATATGGCAGAAGGATATGCAGAGGCCCTGGCAGAACTGGATGAGATGGAAAGCCTTATCCTGAATGGGACTAAGAAAACCATTCCAAAGGGTCGACTCCTATCGGACTTCACACCGCGACTTAGCAAGGAAGAGTATTGTGAGATGGTCGAAAAAGGAAAGCATCATATATTTGAAGGTGATATATTCCAGGTGGTTTTATCCAATAGGATGCAGGCGGAATATGCAGGAAGTCTTTTTGATACCTATAGACAGCTAAGAACATCAAATCCATCTCCTTATATGTTTTATCTAGATATGGACGGAACTGAAATAGCAGGTGCTTCACCAGAGACCTTGGTTAAGCTGGATGATGGAGATCTATATACATACCCACTGGCAGGAACAAGACCAAGAGGCAAAACTCCGGAAGAAGATATGGCGCTTGAGGCTGAGCTTCTTAAAGATGAGAAGGAACTGGCAGAACACAACATGCTAGTTGATCTGGGTCGAAATGATCTAGGCCGAATCAGTGATTTTGGGACGGTAGAGGTTGTTGATTACATGTCAGTGCTTAGATACTCTCATGTAATGCATATCGGATCGACAGTAAAGGGCAAAATATCTGATAAGTATTCAGCCATAGATGCTATAAGCACAGTGCTTCCTGCAGGTACCCTTTCAGGAGCTCCTAAGATAAGAGCGTGTGAGATCATAAATGATTTAGAGGGCTGTCGCAGAGGTATATATGGAGGCGCTATCGGATATATAGATTTCGGTGGAAATATGGATACCTGTATAGCGATAAGATTTGCTACTAAGAAGAACGATAAGGTAACGATTCAGAGTGGTGCTGGAATAGTTGCTGACAGTGTTCCAGAGAAAGAATATCAGGAATGCCTGAACAAAGCTCAGGCAGTTATAAATGCTATAAAAGAAGCAGATAAAATGTAAGAAAGAGAGGTAGAAAAATGGTTTTATTAATAGATAATTATGATAGCTTTTCCTACAATCTCTTTCAGCTGGTAGGAACCATTACACCAGATATAAAGGTAGTCAGAAATGATGAAATGACTATAGCTGAAATCGCACAATTAAACCCTTCACATATCATATTATCTCCAGGTCCCGGCAAACCTTCGGACGCCGGAATCTGTGAGGATGTGGTAAGAGAATTCGCCGGAAAGATCCCTATCATGGGTGTTTGTCTTGGGCATCAGGCTATATGCGAGGTTTATGGTGCAACTGTTACATATGCAAAGAGACTTATGCATGGTAAGTCATCTCTCTGTTCCATGGAACCAGATGTGGAGATTTTCAAAGGAGTAAAAAATACACAGGTTGCTAGATATCACTCACTATCAGCCAAGAAAGAAACTGTACCTGAAGAACTTCAGATAATAGCGGTTGCAGAAGATGATGGTGAAATAATGGCGGTAAAACATAGAGATTATAAAGTATATGGACTTCAGTTCCATCCGGAATCAATACTTACGCCAGATGGTATACAGATACTGAAGAATTTCCTTTCCATATAATTAAAAGAATGATAATCACGGAAAAATTAATAAGAGAAATATTATTATTAAATAAAAAAGCTGAATTATGATCGAGGAGGTACATGAAAATGATCAAGGAAGCAATTGAGAAAATAGTAAACAAGCAGGACCTTACATATGATGAGGCCTACACAGTAATGAACGAGATAATGAGTGGCGAAACAAGCCCTACACAGAATGCGGCATTTCTGTCAGCACTTTCTACTAAGAGTGTGAAGGCTGAAACAACTGATGAAATAGCTGGTTGTGCAGCTGCCATGAGAGCTCATGCAATCCCGGTTGAAACAGGAATGGATATCTTCGAAATAGTAGGTACTGGTGGAGACAATGCACAGAGCTTCAACATATCAACAACTTCAGCGCTTATTGCTGCAGCAGGTGGCATGAAGGTTGCAAAGCATGGTAACAGAGCGGCTTCATCAAAGTGCGGAACTGCTGACTGCCTCGAAGCGCTTGGCGTAAATATAGAGCAGGATCCAGAGAAATGTGTTGAGCTTCTGAAAGAGGTTGGAATGTGCTTCTTCTTCGCTCAGAAATATCACACTTCTATGAAATATGTTGGTGCTATCCGTAGAGAACTTGGATTCAGAACTGTATTTAATATACTTGGACCTTTGACTAATCCTGGAAAGCCTAGTAGAATGCTTCTTGGCGTTTATGACGAATACTTAGTTGAGCCGCTGGCTCAGGTTCTTGCGAACCTTGGTGTTAAGAAGGGTATGGTGGTTTTCGGTCAGGATAAGTTAGATGAGATATCCCTTAGCTCACCAACAACCGTTTGTGAGATTAAGGATGGATGGTATAGAACAACAGTTATCCGCCCTGAAGATTTTGGATTTGAAACCTGTAATAAGTCAGAGTTGGTTGGTGGAACACCAGAGGAAAATGCGGCAATCACTAGATCTATCCTTTCTGGAGAAGAAAGAGGAGCAAAGAGAAATGCAACTCTTATGAATGCAGGTGCTGCACTCTATATAGGAGAAAAGGCTGATTCTATCGCGGAAGGAATAAAGCTTGCTGCAGAGATAATCGAGTCAGGAAAAGCTATCGAAACCCTCGATAAATTTATCGAACTCAGTAATAAATAAGAATCTTTCTTATACTAACAAAGAGGAATATTCATATGATTTTAGATGAACTCGCATCCTTAACAAGAGCAAGGATAGAAAAACAGAAAAATGATATATCGTTTGATGATATTCGTAAAGAAGCTGAACTGATAGCGCAAAGGGAAATGGAAGTTCAAGAGTTTGATTATCCATTTGAAGTAGCGCTTGGCTCACCAGGGCTTTCAATTATATCAGAGGTTAAGAAGGCTTCCCCTTCAAAAGGAATTATTGCAGAGGATTTCCCTTATCTTGAAATAGCTAAGGAATACGAAGCAAGCGGAGCAGACGCAATAAGTTGTCTGACAGAACCTGATAGGTTTAAAGGCAGTGACGAATATCTGAAGGCCATAGTTAAAGAAGTGAGTATCCCCGTTCTTAGAAAGGATTTCACGGTAGATCCTTATATGATATATCAGGCCAAGGTTATGGGCGCATCGGCAGTACTTCTAATAGCCGCGATACTAAGTGACCAGGAGCTGGTGCAATATAGAGAGATTGCTGACGAACTCGGCATGTCTAGTCTATTTGAAGCACATGATGCAGAAGAAGTAAAGAGGTGTCTGGATGCGGGTGCTCGTGTCTTAGGAGTTAACAATAGAAACCTAAAAGACTTTACAGTCGATATAAATAATAGTATAAGACTTAGAGAGATGGTTCCGGAGGATATTATATATGTATCCGAAAGCGGAATAATGAGCCCAGAGGATGTTAAGGCTCTGGTAGATAATGGAACAGACGCAGTTCTTATCGGAGAGATGCTAATGAGAAGCGCCTCCAAGACTGAACTGATCAGAACTTTGAAGAATAGTAAGTAAATGTAATTCTGAACAAAGAATCTTAATAAAGGAGAGAAAATATGTCAGAAGGAAGATTTGGAGAATTCGGTGGACAGTATATACCTGAGACACTGATGAATGAGATTCATAAGCTAGAGAAGGCTTATGAACATTATAAAAATGATCCTGAATTCGTAGCTGAACTGGATGAGCTTAACAGAAACTATGCTGGTCGCCCATCCCTTTTATACTACGCAGATAAAATGACTCGTGATCTAGGAGGCGCTAAGATCTATCTCAAGAGAGAGGATCTGAACCATACGGGCTCTCATAAGATAAATAATGTCTTAGGTCAGGTTCTTCTGGCTAAGAAGATGGGCAAGACAAGAGTCATTGCTGAAACTGGAGCGGGACAGCACGGAGTTGCGACAGCAACAGCTGCGGCACTTATGGATATGGAATGTGAGATATTCATGGGTGAGGAAGATACTAAGCGTCAGGCTCTCAATGTGTTCAGAATGGAACTTCTTGGAGCTAAGGTTCATGCAGTTAAAACCGGAACAAAGGTTTTGAAGGATGCTGTAAATGAGGCGATGAGAGAATGGGTTAGCCGAGTAGATGATACATTATACGTTCTCGGTTCTGTTATGGGACCACATCCATTCCCAACTATTGTAAGGGATTTCCAGTCTGTTATCAGCAAGGAAAGTCGTCAGCAGATTCTCGAGGCTGAGGGTAAGCTTCCAGACGTAGTAATAGCCTGCGTAGGTGGTGGAAGTAATGCCATCGGATCCTTCTACGAATATATAAAGGATGACGGGGTTCAGCTAATCGGATGTGAGGCGGCAGGACTTGGAGTGGACAATCCAAAAAATGCGGCAACTATGGCGAATGGTTCAATGGGAATCTTCCATGGTATGAAGTCTCTATTTTGCCAGGATGAATATGGTCAGATAGCACCTGTTTATTCTATATCAGCAGGACTTGATTATCCAGGAATAGGACCTGAGCATGCATATCTTGCTTCTACAGGAAGAGCGCAGTATGTTCCTATTACTGATGATGAGGCGGTTGAAGCGTTTGAGTATCTATCAAGAACTGAGGGAATCATCCCAGCTATCGAAAGTAGTCACGCGGTAGCACACGTGCTGAAGATTGCACCTAAGATGCCAAAGGATAGCATAATCGTATGTACTATCTCAGGTCGTGGTGATAAGGATGTTGCGGCGATAGCGCGTTATCGTGGAGTTGACATTTACGAATAATCTTTTGATTTATGTGAATATATCTATATAAGAGGTAGAACATATGAGTAATATATATAAAGCATTTGAAAATAAGAAAGCGTTTATTGCTTTTCTGACTGCTGGAGATCCAGACTTCGAAACTAGTGTTAAGAACTTCAAAGCTGTAGCAGAGGCAGGGGCTGATCTTATAGAGATTGGTATTCCATTCTCGGATCCAATAGCAGAAGGACCTGTTATTCAGGAGGCGGATATAAGAGCTCTAGAAGCTGGTATGACTACAGATAAGGTATTCGAACTGTTAAAGGAAGTTAGAAAAGACGTAGATATCCCAATAGTCTTTATGACTTATGCTAATCCAGTTTTTCATTACGGAGCTGACAGATTCTTTAAGAATGCATCAGAAGCGGGCGCGGACGGAATCATCATCCCAGATTGTCCCTTTGAAGAGAGACATGAGTTTGATGAAGTAGCGGCAAAGTATGGAATGGACTTCATTTCAATGATCGCTCCTACTAGTGAGGATAGAATAAAGGAAATAGCCGCACAGGCTAAAGGCTTCATTTATGTAGTTTCATCTCTAGGCGTAACCGGAGTTAGAAGCGAGATAAAAACAGACCTTGAGTCTATAATAAAGCTGATCAAGGAAGCGACAGATACACCTGCAGCTATAGGCTTTGGAATCAGTACACCTGAGCAGGCGGCTAAAATGTCGAACGTAGCTGATGGAGTTATAGTAGGTTCAGCGATGGTAAGAATAGTAGCTAGTGAAGGAGTAAATGCCCCAGAGAAGCTGGCTGAATATGTGAAAAATATGAAGGCAGGGATGTAATCCTCCAGCCTAAATAGTAAACTAAGAATAATTAAATGAAAGTCGAAAGATAACATAGAAAAAAGCTCGTAGTGATAATCGCTACGAGCTTCTCTTATTATAGGAGAGTTTCTCAACTAATAGTATTCTAATAATATCCTAATGGATTTACATATGAACCACCCACCATTACTGCGAAGTGGAGGTGAGGTCCAGTGGATATTCCTGTGCTGCCTACATAACCAACAGTCTGTCCAGCACTTACGCTAGAACCCTGGCTAACTGCAAAGCCTGAAAGGTGCATGTAAAGGGTTGATAATCCATTTCCATGATCGATGATAACAGTATTACCACCGCCAGAGAACCAACCTGTATAGGATACGACACCATCTGCTGCTGCAAGAGCTCCTGAACCATAAGAAGCACCGATATCGATTCCTCTATGGTAGGAAGAAGCGCCCGCTGTAGGTGAGGTTCTTGGACCATAATATGATGTAATAGTTCTTGTATAACTTGGCCATATGAAACCGCTTCCGGAATAAGAAGGAAGTGTCTGAGCTGGAACTGTTTCTGTAACTTCCTTAGTAACAGTCTTTGTTTCCTGCTTCTGAGGTGTAGCATCTGTTGATGATGCTGTTGAAGCTGGTGTCTCAACTGGAACTTCAACAGTTACTGTTCTTGTGACTGTCTGTTCTGCGGCGGCACGTCTTGCACTAGCGGCAGCTACGATAGCAGCTATCTGTGCATCCTGCTGAGCCTCAATTGCATTCATCTGTTCTATAGTATATTCTGTGGCTGCAATATCAAGATTGTACTCCTTGAGTGTAGCCAGCTTACCGTCCTGAATTACCTGAAGAGCGCCCTGCTCACCTTCGGCTTCTTCCTTAAGAGAAGCAACCTCGCTAAGGTTATCTGAAATAGTAGCCTTATATTCGGATATGCTCTTCTCAATCTCAAGCAGATCATTTAACTGCTTCTGATCGTAGCCTGAAACCTGTGATACATACTCGGACTGATTAATAACGTTATCATAATCCTTGATAGATACGAGCGCGTCAATATAATCAGCGTCGCCATTCTCATAAGCGAACTGAATACGTTCTTTCATAGCCTCATACTGATTAGCTTCAGCTATGTATGCCATCTGAAGCTCGTTCTCAGCTACGCTTGCCTTTGCCTGAAGAGTGTTGCTCTTTCCTTGAAGCTCTCTGATAGTACCTTCATAGCTTGTTATTTCCTTATCAAGATCTTCGATAAGTTCCATAACATCCTTCTTGTCGGACTCAAGCTTCGCGAGCTTAGACTGAGCATCCTTCTTCTTCTGCTGGGCGTCAGCCTTCTTAGCCTCAGCGTCGGACATCTCGTCTGCATAGACAATATTAGTGGTAGCGAGTGGAATAGGAGATGCTGCAAGTAGCATGGCTCCAACCATCACTGCGCTGATAGTTTTTTTCAGATTATATCTCATAATATCTTCTCCCCAAGATTTGGTTTACCATAATCGCATAAGAAGTTTACCATAAATTTTTCGTTATGTATACTGCAAATCGATTATATCTCAAAAAAAATATAATTGCAACGAAAAATTAACAAATTTGTAACAATTTTTTGATTTTTTTGAAACAATAAGTTTACGTAAAAATGAAGTGCCGACTCAAGGGCGAAAATTCTTTATCCTTTTATTTAAAATGCATTTGTGGTATGATTGCAAAGTACCATGAAAAATCGGAGGGGAATGATGAAGTGGGCATTTCTGATCTTTGTGATCGTAGTACTGATAGCGGCATATTTATTCATTTATCTAACTGTTAAGATAAATGGAATGGAAGCTGAGATCAGAGATAAAAGCTCTGAAATAGATGGAAATCTGTGGGATAGAGCATTTCAGCTTAGTAAGCTTGCTGAGATAATTAAAGGTAAGGGTATAGAGACGGATATGGAGGTTCTGGATGTAAATACATTTGGACTTGGAATGTCAGTTACTATGCAAGCAGTTAATTCAGAGAAGATGGATGGATCTGATGTTAAGCTCCGTGAGATATTAAAAGAGCATGAAGATCTTAAAGAGGAAGAGGATTTTGCGACTCATCTCCAGAAGTTTAATGATTCTCGAGCTGAACTGATGAAGTCAAGCCTTGCATATAATAAATGCGTAAATAAGTTCAATTCTTATACGTCGAATTTCCCTGCGAATATAATAATGATTTTTCATAAGAAACAGAGCAAGGGTAATTTCGCATATTATTTTAGAGACCTTGAAGCTAGTGAAGCGCCTGCAAATGCAGAAAGTGAATAATGTATAAAAAAAATATATAAATATATAAAAAATAATATTGTAAGATATTCTAAAATAGTCGTCATTCATTGAGGACTATTTTTTTGATTTTAATTTATGTTTCTAATTATCAGATTTGTTTCATATCTAATATGATGCAATTAATATGAAATATTTTGCTATATTACTTTGAAAATGTTAAAATTATCGACGTAGTGGTTTTTATCACGAGGAGGGTGAAAATGGATAAAGAGAAAAAGGGTACTTCCCCTAAGATGGTTATAGGTATCGTATGTGGTGTGCTTGCGTTACTTGGAATAATTGCAGTTGGAGTTATATATCTTTTTATGGGTAAAAAGAATGAGGAAGCATCTGAGGTGACAACAGAGGTTGTGGCGGACTCAAAAGAGGAAGAGACAGCTGAAGCGACGGCAACGACGGAGGCTACTACCGAAGCGACTACAGAGGCAACTACAACTGAAGCTGAAGAAAAAACTACTGAAGAGAAAAAGGAAGATGCTCCAGCGAATTCAGTAGAACTTCCACTTGGAACTTCGGGAAAGAGCTTCATGTTCTCTAGCGGTGCTGGCGGATGGAGTACTATGCTTGAAGTTAAGTCAGATGGTAGCTTCTCAGGTTTATATAGTGATTCAGATATGGGCGACACAGGAGAGGATTATCCAAATGGAACTGTTTACCAGAGTGAATTCACAGGTACCTTCAAGAATATAACAAAGGTAGATGATAACACCTACAAGATGGAGCTTGGAGATTACAAAACAGTTAAGGCAAATGGCACTAAGGAAATAAAGGATGAGATTAAGTTTGTATATACAGAGCCTTATGGAATAGAGGGTGGCAAGACCTTCTACCTATATACGGATAAGAAACCAAAGTCAGAGGTTACAGAGGATTTCCTTAGCTGGACATGGCTGGAAATGAAGGACACACTTGGAGTATATGCAATATACAACGAGGATATGCAGGAAGGCTTCTTCGCATATGATGATTATTGGGATAATGAAGGCGGAAATTAAGAGATACAATTAAGAGATAAAAAAGTTTTTAGGGGGTTTTATGGCTAAGCAAATTGATTACAAGAGAGCAGACTATATCAACTGGGATCAGTATTTTATGGGGATAGCACTTCTATCAGCAGAGAGAAGTAAGGATCCAAGTACTCAGGTGGGAGCTTGTATAGTAGGGGAGGATAATCGTATCCTTTCTGTAGGATATAACGGAATGCCTCAGGGCTGCGATGACGATGATATGCCATGGGGAAGAGATGGTTCTCCTCTAGATAGCAAATATATATTTGTATGTCACGCAGAATTAAATGCGATTCTTAATTATCGTGGAACTCGTAATCTCAAGGGGGCTAAGGTATATGTTACTCTTTTCCCTTGCAACGAGTGTGCTAAGGCTATAATTCAGAGTGGAATATCTGAAATTATATATCTCTCTGATAAGTATGCAAATACTGAGAGCACCATAGCTTCAAAGAAAATGTTTGATATGACGGGAGTTAAGTACCGTCAGTACGAGCCAGCCGGTAGAGAGATAACGCTGAGTATTTAATTAGATACATAGATTATGAGTATATTTCGTAAAAAGAAAAAAATAGAGTATGACTCAGAGAAACAGATGCCTGCACTTAAGACCAGTATATGCACAGGTGAGAAGGTGGCAGGCTTCATTGACATTGATACAGGAAAGTTTCATGATTATATGCTGATAAAGGGCTCTCAGGATTTGATAGAATTCTGTGATAGCTGTAATGTTCAGATCGAAGATTTAAAGAAAATAGTTTGATGTGAACTTAAGGCAAATAATTAGTGAAAAGAGCATGGAGATAATGGACATAACGAGTAAAGAACAAGCAAATAAGCTAGAAAGCTTTAGCAGAGAGGATACCTTTGAAATAGCCCGTAAAATGGGTGAAGAGGCAAAGCCTGGAGAGGTTTATTGTCTAAGTGGTGATCTTGGTGTGGGAAAAACTGTTTTTGCTCAGGGCTTTGGAGCAGGGATAGGTGTTAATGAACCTATGTCTAGTCCTACATTTACCATTGTTCAGGAATACTCGGAGGGACGGCTTCCACTCTATCACTTTGATGTATATCGTGTAGGTGATATAGATGAGATGGAAGAAACTGGATTCTATGAATATGCAGGCGGGGAGGGAGTGGCCCTAATTGAGTGGGCGGAACTCATAGAGGAAATAATTCCCGAGGATGTTACATGGATTAAGATAGAGAAAAATCTAGAAAAAGGATTTGATTACAGACTAATTACTATCAGTAATCATCAGGATTAGGAAGCTCATATGAAGATACTTGGAATAGATAGTTCAGGAATGGTTGCATCTGTTGCAATCGTTCAGGACGATGTGATAATAGCTGAATATACGATGAACCATAAGAAGACTCATTCAGAGACCCTTCTTCCTATGATTGATGAGATAGTGAAAACCTCTGAGACAAAGCTCGAGGAGCTGGATGCTATCGCTATAGCGGCGGGGCCAGGTTCCTTCACGGGTCTTAGAATAGGTGCGGCAACTGCTAAGGGACTTGCGATGGCGGTAGATAAGCCAATCATTCCGATAAAAACCTGCGAAGGACTTGCCTTTAATATGTGGGGCGCAGAGGGGCTGGTTTGTCCTATTATAGATGCGCGCCGGAATCAAGTATATACAGGGCTTTACCGAGTTAAGGGAAATGTGGAAGTTATCCTCGAACAGCAGCCTATGGATATTCACGAGCTTATAGAATATATCAACGATTATTCGAAGCAGCGAGAGGCTTCAGAGGGTGGACCTGCTGAGGGAGTAACCTTCCTGGGGGATGGCGTAGCTATATATCAGGACGTTATATGGAAAGAAATTGATATACCTTGCCAGATGGCTCCTGCAATGATGAATAGGCAGCGAGGTGCTTCGATAGCTTCGTATGGTGAACTTCTTTATAAGGAAGGTAAGTATATAAATGCGGACGATTTCGCGCCGGAGTATTTAAGGAAATCTCAAGCGGAACGTGTCAGAGAGTAAAAGTGATTCGCAATTAATTAGAGTGAAGAGTTATGAATATTATGAGGGAAATAGCCAGACTCGAAGCGGAGAATTTTACTGATGCGTGGAGTGAGGAAAGTCTGGGGAGTACATTTGAATATGATTACAACCACCTTCTCATAGAAGAAAAGGATGGAAGAGTGGTCGGATATATTATCTATGCAGATATTCAAGGAGACGCAGAGCTCCTTAGAATAGCGGTTGATAAACGCTATCGTAGAACGGGTATCGGCAACAAGCTGATGAAGGATATGATATCGGAGCTTGTAGAAGCGGGAACGGACAGAATAAGTCTTGAGGTTAGAGCTCACAATCTTCCTGCGATTGCCCTCTATAAAAAATATGGATTTGAAGAGATCTTTGTCAGGGAGAATTATTATCATAATCCTGATGATGATGCTCTTATCTTGATAAAAGGAATGGATAAATGATAGATGTTTGTTTGCTTGGAACGGGCGGAATGATGCCTCTTCCATACAGAGCACTTACTTCATTAATGTTAAGATATAATGGGAGTAGCCTTCTGGTCGATTGTGGCGAGGCTACTCAAATTTCTGTGCGCCGCAGAGGGTGGAGCTTCAATCCAATAGATGTAATACTTATTACGCATTTTCATGCGGACCATATAAGTGGGCTTCCAGGAATGCTCCTGGCAATGGGAAATGCAGATAGAACGGAACCAGTTACGATTGTTGGTCCAAAGGGGATAGAACATGTGGTTCGTTCACTACTGGTTATAGCTCCTAGACTTCCGTTTGAAGTGAAATGTATAGAACTTGATATTGATAAGGATGAAGAAGTCCTCGAACTAATTGGACTTAGAGTAAAAGCTTTCAAGGTTAACCACAACATGCTCTGCTATGGATATAGCTTTGAACTGGATCGAGCAGGAAAGTTTGATGCGGATGCGGCGAAGAGCTTAGGACTTCCAGTTCAGCTTTGGGGCAAGCTTCAGAATGGAGAAACTGTTGAATTTGAGGGTTCAACATTTACCAGTGATATGGTTATGGGACCTCCACGAAAGGGCCTCAAGGTTACCTATACTACTGACACCCGTCCAACGGAGAAAATAGTTGAAGAGGCTACAGGTGCTGATATCTTCATATGTGAAGGAATGTATGGAGATGGTGAGACAGAGTCTATTCAGAAGGCTAAAGATAAGAAGCATATGACTATGCAGGAAGCGGCAGAGATAGCGAGAAAGGCGCAGCCAAAGGAAATGTGGCTGACACATTATTCGCCTTCTGTGATAAAACCAGAACAGTACACGGATGCCATAAGAGAGATATTCTCTCGTTCTGTTATCAGTAAGGATAGACGTACTACTGAACTAAAATTTGAAGATTAACTCTAAGAGACAGGATAAAATAATGAGTGAAAGAAAATACATATTAGGAATAGAAACCTCTTGCGATGAGACAGCTGCTGCGGTTGTAGCAGACGGTAGAGAGGTTATATCAAATGTAATATATACACAGATTCCGACACATACACTTTATGGTGGCGTTGTTCCAGAGATTGCGTCCAGAGAGCATGTTCTGAAAATAAATCAGGTCATCAAAAAAGCGGTTGAGGATGCGAAGATAACCTGGGAGGAAATTAGCGCTATAGCTGTAACCTACGGACCAGGTCTCGTTGGACCACTTCTAATAGGAGTAAGTACCGCGAAGGCACTTGCTTATGCGAAGGGGATTCCTCTTGTAGGAGTGAACCATATAGAAGGACATATATGTGCGAATTACTTAGCGGGAGATATAACTCCACCATACATGTGTCTTGTTGCGTCTGGTGGTCATTCTCATATAGTAAGAGTTGATGACTACACCAAGTATACAATTATTGGTCGTACACACGATGATGCGGCAGGCGAGGCATTTGATAAGGTGGCTCGAGCAATTGGACTTGGATATCCTGGTGGACCTAAGGTGGATAAACTGGCTCGCGAAGGGAATCCTTCTGCAATAGATTTTCCAAGAGCAAGTGTAGGTGATTCTAAGTATGATTTCTCCTTTAGTGGTATCAAGTCAGCGGTTCTGAATTATTTAAATGGTGCTGAGATGAAAGGACTTGAAGTAAATAAGGCGGATGTAGCAGCCTCATTCCAGCAGGCAGTTATAGATGTCCTAGCAGATCACACAATTCAGGCGGCCCTGGATTATGGAATGAAAACGGTTGCTTTAGCTGGTGGAGTTGCGGCAAATTCGCTGCTTAGAACAACTATGAAGGAAAGAGCAGAGGCTAAAGGACTTAAGTTCCACTGCCCAGAGCTTATATATTGTACAGATAATGGAGCGATGATAGCGGCTGCAGGATATCATGAATTCATAGCGGGAAGAAGAGCAGACTTATATCTAAATGCAATTCCAAATCTAAAAATAGGTGAACGTTAATATGGTAAGTGCAATTATCCTTGCGGCAGGCAAGGGGAGTCGGATGAATTCCGATAAAGCAAAACAATATATGGAAATAAATGGTAAGCCGCTGCTTTACTACAGCCTAAAGGTTTTCGATGCGAGCGTAGTGGATGAGATTATTTTGGTGACTCGAGGAAGTGATATCGACTATGTAAGAGAAGAAATAGTCGAAAGATACGGATTCCACAAGGTTCGTAAGATAGTGGCGGGTGGAAAGGAAAGATTCAATTCCGTCAGCAAGGGGCTGAGAGCCTGTGATAAGAGAAACAAGATAATAATGATACACGATGCGGCGCGTCCATGTGTGACAAATCGTATGATTCTTGATTCTATATCAGGAGCCAGAAGATATAAGGCTTGTACAGTTGCTATGCCAGTGAAGGATACGATCAAAATCGTGGATGAAAATGAATATGGAATAGAAACACCTGATAGAAGAACACTTTATCAGATTCAAACTCCACAGACCTTTGATAGGAAGACTCTTGAGGAAGCTTATGAGAGACTTAGAGTAAGTGGAGATTCGGATATTACGGATGATACGATGGTAGTTGAAAGGTATCTGGATATTCCTTCGAAGATGATTGAAGGAAGCTATGAGAATATCAAGGTGACGACACCGGAGGATATAATTCTCGCGGAGATTTATCTGAAATAAAAAGCTTATTGATATTGTTATAATAAGATGAAAATACACTATAAAACATTATTATAAAACATTATATAGAAGGGATTAGTGATGATTAAAAGAATAAAGGGAAAAACAAAAAAGGTTTTAGCTGCAGTGCTTGCTGCTACTATGCTGCTATCGATGTCTGGATGCTCTAGTTTTGATGAATTCTACCATGAGACTATCCTAGGAGAAACTCATAGTAAGGATAGTGACAGCTCAAAAAAGGATGACAAGAAGGAAGATAAGAAGGATAAGAAGAAGGACAAGGAAAAGGATACTGAGGACGTAGATTATGCTTCTGAGGAAAATGAAGATTTCGAAGCTTTTCTTATGGAATACTTTGAAGATACAGTAACTGAAGATACTATTACATATAATGATTATATATATGATGAATCCTCTTATGGGATTCCTAAACCTGCTGAAGCTACCTGGGGCGACGCAGTTATGGATGAAGCGGCTATAGAGCGCGAGAAGAAGGAAGACGAAGAATTCTACGATAAACTGATGGAGTTTGAGGATGCAGAACTTACAGAGGATGAACGCTTCACCTTTGAATGCCTCAAGACAGATGCAGAGATAAGCCTTCATTATTATGATAATGTTTATCTTAGAGGTGCATTTTCTCCTATGAGTGGTTGGCAGGAGTCTCTACCAACTCTTTTCACAGAGTATAGATTTGATGATAAGGGTGATGTCGAGGATTATTTAACTCTTATGAATCAGACAAAAGATGTAATGGCAGAGATGCTTAAGTTTGAAAAGGTTAGATCTGAAAAGGGTTACTTCATGAAGGATTCTTCAGCGGATGAAGTAATAGAGCAGTGTGATGAGTTCCTTAATAATAAGGGCGAGTTCGTTATTTCAGATTTTGATGAGAAGATAGATGCTATGGATTTCCTTACTGATGAAGAGAAGGAATCCTTCAAGGAGCAGCAGAAGAAGGCTGTTGAAGAGGTAATTATTCCTGTATATGAAGATATCAAGGCAACCATAGAAGAGCTTAAGGGTACAGGTACAAATGATAAGGGTATCTGCTACTATGATGGTGGTAAGGAATATTATGAGGATTATATATTCCCTATGTATTCAGGCTCTGCAAAAACAGTAGAAGAAGAAATAGAAGTAATAGATGATAGATATGACGAGTTGATGATGCAACTTTATAGCATTTATTCTTCTAATCCTGATGCGTACGAAGATTTTGCTGAAAGAGGCGATGAAATCTATTCTGTATATAATGATATGGAGCCTAGTGAACTGGTAGATATGTTCCAGGAAAAATATATGGATGACTATCCGCTTGAAGGAAAGATTCCATATGAGATAGACTTCCTGTCAGACAGTATATCTAAGATTAAGAAGACTACCCTTGCATACTATGTAACGAATCCGGCGGACGAGCCAGACCACAACGTTATTAAGGTTAATTCACAGTATCATGATGGACTCTTCAATACTCTTGCTCATGAGGGTTGCCCAGGACACATGTTCCAGTTCTGGTATTTCAGAAATACCAATCCAAATCCTGGTCGTATTCTTGAAAGCAATAAGGGCTATGTTGAAGGTTGGGCTGTCTATACAGCTTATGATGTAGGACTAAAATGTGACTTCGAGGGCAAGGAAGATAATGCCAAAGTCTTTGTTCAGCTGGAGAAGCTTAATAGTGAAATAGGATATCTTGCTCAGGAGAGAGTTGATCTCGGAGTTAACTATGAGGGCTGGGATTTAGAAGAGGTAAAGGAATATCTTGCTAAGGTAGGAATAGATGAGAGCGTAGCACAGGAGATAATGGACTCGTCAATAGCTGACCCAGGAGTTTATCTAAGCTATACAGTAGGATATTATGAAATAGAAGAACTCCGTGAATGGGCGGAGGAAGAGCTAGGTAGTGACTTCGATGCAAAAGAATTCCACAAAGCTATCCTAGATGCTGGCCCATGTCAGTTCGGTATGCTTAGGAAAAAGGTAGAAAAGTACGTAGAAGAGAATGAGTAATAAGGGCTTATTTATACGACAAAATATCTCAAGTGTCGCTTGACTTATTATCTAAGAAAAATTATACTAGAGGCGTTGGCGTTAGAGCTTGTTAACTAATGCCGACGCCTTTAAATTAAAATAAAAAACAGGGGCAACCCGATATTATTTCTAAGGAGGAAAGATTAATGGCAAACGTTGATTTAACTAAGTACGGAATCACAGGAACAACTGAGATTATCCACAATCCATCATTCGAGGATCTTTACAAATTTGAGATGGATCCTTCACTTGAGGGTTATGACAAGGGTGTTGAGACAGAGCTTGGCGCTGTAAATGTTATGACAGGTATTTATACAGGTCGTTCACCTAAGGATAAGTATATCGTTATGGATGAGAACTCAAAGGACACTGTATGGTGGACAACAGAGGGTTATCCAAATGATAACCATCCTATGGAGCAGAGCACATGGGAAGTACTTAAGGATCTTGCTAAGAAGGAGCTTTCAAACAAGAAGCTTTTCGTAGTAGATGCATTCTGTGGTGCTAACGAAGATACAAGAATGGCAGTTCGTTTCATCGTTGAGGTTGCTTGGCAGGCACATTTCATTAAGAACATGTTCATCCAGCCAACAGCTGAAGAACTTGAGACATATGAGCCTGACTTCGTTGTATACAACGCTTCAAAGGCTAAGGTAGAGAACTACAAGGAGCTTGGTCTTAATTCAGAGACAGCAGTTGCTTTCAACATCACAAGCCGTGAGCAGGTTATCATCAATACATGGTATGGTGGAGAGATGAAGAAGGGTATCTTCTCAATGATGAACTACTATCTTCCACTTAAGGGTATGGCAGCAATGCACTGCTCAGCTAATACAGATATGGACGGAAAGAATACAGCAATCTTCTTCGGTCTTTCAGGAACAGGTAAGACAACACTTTCAACTGATCCTAAGAGACTTCTTATCGGAGATGATGAGCACGGTTGGGATGACAACGGTGTATTCAACTTCGAGGGTGGTTGCTATGCTAAGGTTATCAACCTTGATAAAGAGTCAGAGCCAGATATCTACAATGCTATCAAGAGAGATGCTCTTCTTGAGAACGTAACAGTAGACGAAGCTGGAAAGATTGATTTTGCTGATAAGAGCGTTACAGAGAATACTCGTGTATCATATCCTATCGAGCACATCACAAATATTGCTAAGAATGTAAATGGAAAGTCTTCAGGACCTGATGCTGAAAATGTTATCTTCCTTTCAGCAGATGCTTTCGGAGTACTTCCTCCAGTATCAATCCTTACACCAGAGCAGACACAGTACTACTTCCTTTCAGGATTTACTGCTAAGCTTGCTGGTACAGAGAGAGGAATCACAGAGCCTACACCTACATTCTCAGCTTGCTTCGGACAGGCATTCCTTGAGCTTCATCCTACAAAGTATGGTGAGGAGCTTGTTAAGAAGATGCAGAAGAGCGGAGCTAAGGCTTACCTCGTTAACACAGGTTGGAATGGTACAGGAAAGCGTATCTCTATAAAGGATACACGTGGTATCATCGATGCTATCCTGAATGGTGATGTTAACAAGGCTGAGACAAAGAAGATCCCTTACTTCGATTTCGAAGTACCTACATCTCTTCCAGGAGTTGATCCTGCAATCCTTGATCCTCGTGATACATATGCTGATGCATCTGAGTGGGAAGCAAAGGCTAAGGATCTTGCTGAGAGATTCGTAAAGAACTTCAAGAAGTATGAGACAAATGAGGCTGGTAAGGCACTTGTTGCTGCAGGTCCTCAGCTGTAAATCTTATATTAATGATAATAAAGCCCCAGACCATATGGTCTGGGACTTTTTAGTTTTGAGGTTTCTTAGGTTATTCTTTGATTGTTGTTCTTTATTCTTTATTCTTGGAAATCTCAATTTCTTTTTTTGCAACTTCATCAGGAGCTTGTTCGTATCTTGCAAATTCGTAGGAGAAGACTCCGGTTCCTCTAGTCATTGAATTAAGGCTGGCATCATACTGATATAGTTCGATATAAGGAATATCAGCGACTATCTCCTGATAGCCATCCTCAACGGGATTCATTCCTGTTATCTTACCGCGTCTCTTGCTTAGGTCGCCCATTATATCACCTGTGTATTCATCTGGAAGAACAACCTTCAGAGTTGCTATTGGCTCAAGAAGTACTGGAGAAGCTTACATAAAGCCTTTCTTGAAGGCCTGTTCAGTGGCAACCTTAAAGGCTAGCTCGGAAGAATCGACACTATGATAGCTACCATCATAGAGGTTTATCTTGACGCCTATAACTGGATATCCAGCGAGTGGGCCGGACTTTACTGCTTCCATGATACCTTTTTCTACTGCAGGGAAATAGTTCTTAGGAACTGCACCGCCGACTACAGTCTGTTCGAATTCATAAGTGGTTTCTCTATCCTTTGCAGGCTCCATAATTATCTTTACATGCCCGTACTGGCCGTGTCCGCCAGACTGCTTCTTATATTTATATTCAGTATCTACCTTCTTCAGTATAGTTTCTTTGAAGGCTATCCTTGGACGGGATAGTTCAATATCTACCTTGTACTTTTCTTTGAGCATACTTTGTACTGCATCCAGGTGCTGCTCGCTTATACCATAGATAAGTGTCTGAGCATTTTCACTATCATTTACAAGTTTTAGGGTCAGGTCCTCCATAGATAGCTTGGAAAGGGCCTGTGAGATTTTATCCTCGTCTCCCTTCTTATTAGCTGTATAGCGTCTATATACGTATGGCTTAGAAATAGGAGTTCTGATATAAGTTACAGGATTCTTTCTGGTTGAGAGAGAATCTGTCGTCTGGCTTACAGAAAGCTTTGCCAGTGCTCCAATATCTCCGGCGTGAAGCTCCTTTACTTCTTCGATATTATTTCCTGTAATAACATATATCTTTCCTATTTTCTCATCGGCGTCTCTATGATAATTAAATAGAACGTCGTCCGCTTTAAGTACTCCGGAATTAACTTTTATAAGAGAATATTTTCCAATATATGGATCAGCGATTGTTTTAAAGATATATGCCGATTTTGGCTTGGAGAAGTTATAATCTGCCTCGAATACTTCGTTGCTCTCTGTATTTATTCCGGCACATTTACATCTATCCGGACTTGGGAAATATTTGATGATATCTACCATGAGGGTATACATTCCTCTGGCTAGAGTATTTGAACCCATAAGAACAGGTACGATAGAGCCTTCTTGAACATTTACTCTGAGGGACTGTCTTATCTCATCTTCAGAGAATTCTCCGCCATCGAAATATCTTTCCATGAATTCTTCGCTGGTTTCAGCGACAGACTCCATCAGAACATCGCGGCATATGCCGAGGTTTTCCTTAGAATATTCAGGAACATCGAATTTGTCTACGGTTCCGTGGTTGTTCCATCTCTTAGCTCTTTGCTGGATAACATTTACATATCCTACAAACTGCTCGTTTTCACGAATTGGAAGATGGAGTGGAGCGATTTTCTTACCATACAGGTCTTGAAGCTCCTGGACAACCTTTCTGTAGCTCGCTTTATCTATATCCATATCAGTAACGAAGAACATTCTCGGAAGATTTCTCTTCTCGCAGAGATTCCAAGCTCTCTTTGTTCCGGCTTCTATTCCAGCCTTTGCGGAAATGACAATTATTGCGGCATCCGCTACAGCTGCAGCCTCTTCAGTTTCCCCTATAAAATCAAAAGCCCCTGGGGTATCAAGGATATTTATCTTATATCCATCCCAGGGAATCGGAATAACTGACGTTCTTATAGATATGCCTCTTTTGATCTCTTCTTTGTCATAATCACTCACAGTGTTACCGTTCTCAACACTGCCCATACGTTTCGTCATGCCAGCAAGATATGCCATCGCTTCAACAAGCGATGTTTTGCCTGAGCCCCCATGACCCAGCAGAACGACATTACGAATTTTATCCGTTGTAAATACGTTCATAAAGTAACCTCCTTCTATGTAGTCAATGCTATAAGCTTACATACCCCAAAGCTTATAAGCCCCATCAGTATCTCTATTATACAATATTCTCTGATATTTGTCTGTATAGACTGTGCATTTTTGGTGCCTTTTTCTTCTTCATTTTCTGCTGGTTTTGAAGTATAATGTTAATCGACTATTTGAGAAAAGGGGAGCGGTCGCGGCGCACCGCATAAATAATAAAAATGGTAAAAAATATAATTGGAGTAGTTTTTATAATTATCTTCATGGTTGAACTGTTTTTTGCTACTGCAGGAAGTGCTCATAGAAAGAAGCGTAAGCTGAAGGGCTGGAATGTGGTAACGGGCAAGATCAAGTCAATGGAAAAGGTTCAGGATGAAATGACTCATAAGCCGGTTATTGAGATGACTATAAAAACAAAGGGCGGAAATACTGTTTATGCTAAACAGAGTCCAATGTTCTGCTGCTATGAAAAGGGTGAAGAGGTTGAACTTATAGAGAAGGATGGAGTTCACCGCTTTATAGGAAATGATAGAGTTCATAAAAAGGGTATAAAGGAAACTATTATCGGAGTAGTTCCATTTCTGGTTCTTGTAGGACTGGCGGCATTAATCAGTTATTTGTCACATATATGGAGCTAAAGAATTCCCAAACTAAGAGGAGGGCGTATGGAGAAGAATGGAGTAACACGTGCCAAGAAGGCAGTTAGTATAGCAAAGAAAGAGGCCAAGAAGGCTCGTAAGAAAGAAAAGAAAGCGGCTAAGAAGGCGGAGAAAAGAGAACGCAAGGATATTAGAGCGGCATATACAAAGGCTCTTAAATCTCAGAATACTGACAAGATGCTTGCGATTCTAGCGATACTACTTACGATACTTCCTATCGCGGCCCAGTTTATATCTGACTTTATTGATGATAAAAAGAAGTAAGCTTAATTGAAAAGCGCTTCTAAATATGATAAATTTATTCTCGGTGTTAAATGAGATGAAAGGTGGAAAAATTAGATGAGTAAGAGTTTCGACGACCTTCTTGACAGATTATCCCAGGTCGAGAAGAAGAAGGTTTCTGTAGCAGTTGCTCAGGATGATGAAGTACTTTTAGCTGTAAAGGCTGCAAAGGAGAAAGGTATAGCTGATTCTATCCTTGTTGGTGATCTAGATAAGATTCAGCCGATAGCTGATGAGATAGGAATGGATCTCAGCGATTACGAGGTTGTAGATGTAAAGGATCCTATCGAGGCTTCACTTGCTGCAGTTAAGTTGGTACATGATGGTAAGGCTGATATGTATATGAAGGGTCTTATAGATACAAAGGATTTCCTTCGTTCAGTTCTTGATAAGGAGGTTGGTCTTCGTACAGGAAAGCCTCTTAGTCATGTTTGTGTATTTGAGATGGAGGGTGTTGATCATTTGCTCTTCCTTACAGATGTTGCATTTGTTCCATATCCTACACTTGAGGATAAGGCTAATATAATTAATAATACAGTTGCTATCTGCAACGCTTGCGGAATAGATAACCCTAAGGTTGCTCCTCTGGCGGCGGTTGAAGTAGTTAATCCTAAGATGCCTGAAACTGTTGAGGCTGACGAGCTTCGTCAGATGAACGAAAGAGGCGAGATAACAGGATGTATAGTTGATGGACCACTGTCACTTGATCTCGCAACATGCCCTGAGGCAGCTCAGCATAAGGGTGCAACAGGACGTAAGATAGTTGGTGATGCAGATGTACTTCTGTTCCCTGATATTCATGCAGGAAATATTCTTTACAAGGGTCTGGTACATTTTGCAAAGGTTAAGAATGGTAACCTTATAACAGGTACAGCGGCACCAGTTATCCTTACATCACGTTCAGATAGCTTCGAGGTTAAGGTGAATTCACTTGCGCTTGGAGCACTTGTGGCAGATTCCTTAAAGAAATAATGCTACTTGGATTAAAGTGAAAAGTCTCATGTGGAAAAGAGGAAAAATAAAATGATAAAGTCACTTATTATCAACCCAGGCTCAACTTCAACAAAGCTGGGTATATTTGAAGATGAAAAGTTAGTGTCTGAAGAGACACTTAGACACACAACTGAGGAAATAGCTCAGTTTGAAAAGATAGTAGATCAGGTGGATTTCCGTAAGGGGATGATCCTGGACTTCCTTGCTGAAAAGGGAGAGGATATAAAGAGCTTTAATGTAATAGTAGGTCGTGGTGGACTTCTGAAGCCTATCCCAAGTGGAACCTATGCAGTAACAGATAAGCTGATAGAGGATCTGAAGATTGGTGTTGGTGGAGAGCATGCCTCAAACCTTGGCGGTATCTTAGCAAAGGGAATAGCTGATGAGATAGGCGTTCCATCTTACATCGTAGATCCAGTTGTAGTTGATGAGCTGGAGCCAGTAGCTAGAATATCAGGTGTTCCTGAGCTTCCAAGAGTATCTATTTTCCATGCTCTTAATCAGAAGGCAGTTGCTAAGAGATATGCAAAGGAAGTGGGCAAGGCTTACGAGGACCTTAACCTGATTGTTGTACATATGGGTGGCGGAGTGTCTGTAGGCGCTCACACAGGCGGAAGAATCGTTGATGTATTCAACGCACTTTCCGGTGAAGGCGCATTTTCACCTGAAAGAGCTGGTGGCGTTCCGCCTGCAGCTCTTGTTGAAATGTGTTTCTCAGGAGAATATACTAAGGACGAGATTAAGAAGAAGCTCATAGGAAATGGCGGTTACAACGCTCTTGTTGGAACTAATAATGCACAAGAGGTTTATAAGCGTAGTCTTACTGATGAAAAAGTGAAGCTAGTATTTGATGCATTCATCTATCAGGTAAGCAAGGATATCGGTGCTATGGCAACTGTTCTTAAGGGTAAGGTTGATCAGATTATCCTTACTGGAGGAATTGCTTATGGAGAGCAGGTAACAAGCGATATCAAAGATAGAGTAAGCTTTATAGCTCCTGTTACAGTTTATCCTGGTGAGGATGAGCTTCTGGCACTTGCACAGGGAGCGCTTCGTGTGATGAATGGCGAGGAAGAAGCTAAAATATATTAATCATAAGATTCGAGGTAGATAAGTGTTATACGGATTATTAAGCAAACACATAGCAGATAGGTTTGTTGTACTTATAGCAGCAGGATTTGCATTCTTGCTTACATATGTACTCCTTGTTCGACCTTTTGGATTTCTTCCAAGAGATGGCGGCAAGTTTGTAACAGATGCTAAGGGTAATAAAGTAGAGGTTAATAAGGCTTCAAATGGAAAGGTGACCGGAGTCGGAATTCTGATGATTCTGGTATTTCTCTTATCAATCCTTCTGTTTATCCCTATAACTATGGCCTATGACAAGTGCTTCGTTATAATGCTGGCACTTACAGTCGTAATGATGATAACTGGATATCTGGATGATGCGGCAAAGGCTCCTTGGGGAGAACTAATCAAGGGAATACTTGATTTTATTCTTGCAGTAATCGCTGCAATTACATTTGTGATTTATAATTCTACAGATGTACAGCTGTTTAGCCTGCATTTTCATATTCCTAAAGTTCTCTATGTGATCCTTGCGGTGGCACTTATCTGGGGCTCTATAAATGTAACTAATTGCTCAGATGGAATAGATGGACTGTGTGGAACAGTATCGATAATAGAACTATTTGCTTTTGCTATGCTATTTGGTGCGCAGCTTGGTAAGTTCTCAGTTATGGCGGTTATTATGTCCTTTGTGCTTGTGGCTTATCTGGCCTTTAACTGGACTCCAAGTAAGGTTCTTATGGGAGACGCAGGTTCTCGAGCAATAGGCTTCCTTATAGCTATACTAGCTATGAAGTCAGGACATCCTTTTGCATTCCTGCCGCTCTCACTTGTGTTCCTGTTTGACGGAGGACTTGGCCTGTTGAAGCTGGCGGTTCTGAGAGTATTCAAGATTAATCTATTTAAGAATGTCAGATTCCCATTCCATGATCATATGAAAAAGAATCTGAAGATAAATAATGTCGGAATAGTAGTTATTTTTGCGATTTGTGAAATCGTAATGGTTGTTCTTACAGGAGTTGTTCTACATGTTTTCAGATAACAACAGTAAAACATTTACAATCAAAGACTACACCTTTGGAAATGGTACTCCCCGTATATGCGTTCCTGTTATAGGAAGAACGGATGAGGAGATAATGAATCATGCAAAGGTTATCAGGGCTGAACTGGATAGACTGGATGCAAAGTATCCAGACAGGGAAGATCTTAAGGTTGCAGTTATAGAATGGAGATCGGACTTCTATAACGATGTTGCTACGCCTGAAAAAGTAACAACTGTTTTAGAAAAGCTTAGAGAAACTTTTGAAGATAGACTACTTCTCTTCACCTTTAGAAGTGAGGAGCAGGGCGGAGAGCTTCGCCATGATAGAGTTGGCACTCATCTGGAAAATGTATATAAAAATGTAATAATGTCTGGACTGGTGGATCTAGTTGATGTAGAGGCAGTTGTTGGAAATTATAATATCGCCAGAGCAACTACAGGGGCTCATAAGGGTGGAGTCGGAGTTATTCTTTCCTATCATGATTTCTATAAAACTCCACACGATATGGATATAGAAGAAAAACTACGACAGATGGATATACTTGGTGGTGACATACTTAAGATAGCTGTTATGCCAAAGAATGAGTTTGATACCAGAAGACTTATGGAGCTTAATAAGAAGGTTGTAGCTGAGAGATATAAACCAGTGGCACTTATATCTATGGGAGATATCGGCGTTATTTCAAGAGTTAAAGGAAAAGAAACGGGTTCTGCGCTGACCTTTGCCTCGATAGGAATGGAGAGTGCTCCAGGTCAGATGGAAGCGGACGACTTGATCGCTATGCTTGCCAACCAGTAAATACTAAATAAGATATTTTCATTGATAAAAATAAGAACGTTAAAAGAGGGATGCGACGCATCCCTCTTTCATATTTATTGTAGTGATTTATTGTAGTAAATATACTTTTAAAAATATTAAGCGTTCTTAGTTTCTGTAGCCTGCTTTTGCTCTGGCTTTCTCTTCTCTGGCTCTTCAGGAAGTGGGAACATCTCATTCCACATATAACGGATAGAGTCTGTAATCTTGTACAGTTCTATAGTCTGAGCGATAGAATATTCGTCAGTTTCTTTCTTTCCGGAAATAGCTGCCTTTCTAGCTGCCTTAAATTCATATTCATAGCCAGTATATTCTTCGTTCTTAGGCTTCATTTCGCCCTTTGGTTTTCCGTCAGAACCATAAATAGTTACTAGCTTAGGATTATTAACATTATCTATTTCGATTCTTCCGTGTGTTCCGTAGATTATACATTTATTATCGAGCTGGGTAGTTACAGAATTTGTAACCATGGCAACTCTTCCCTGAGGGAATCTCATATACAGGGTTGAATAAGCATCTACACCAGTTGTTGTAAGCATAGGTTCTGCAGCAACCTGGATAGGAGGTCTTCCCATAAGCATAAGCACTGCAGTTATAGGATAGATACCGATATCCAGAAGTGAACCGCCGGCGAGCTCTGGCTTAAGGATTCTTTCTTTGCCTGCAAGATTATATCCGAGGTTTGCGGTGATGAGACGTACGTCACCGATTATATTTTTCTTTAATTGATCAGAAACAAGGCCCATAAGTGGATTATATCTTAGCCACATAGCCTCTCCGCAGAAGACGCCCTTTTCTTCAGCGTATTTTAGAAGATCTTCAGCTGTCTTAGCGTTATAAGATATAGGCTTCTCAACAAATACAGGCTTACCTGCATCTATACATTTTTTTGCAAGCTCCACGTGGTTAGAGTTGACGGTTGCTATATATACAAGCTCAACCTCTGGATCCTCGAGAAGCGCATCGTACGAACCGTAGCTTTTTTCAATCTCGTATTTCTCCGCAAATTCTTTTGCTCTTGCCTCGTCTCTAGCTGCTATAGCATATGGGCAGAAACCATTCATATTCTTTAGAACATCAGCGATAACTCCGGCAATAACTCCGGCGCCAAGTATTCCTACATTATATTCAATCATGATTATTTCCTTTCTGATATTTATATCGTCCCCTAGGACAAAACAATTATAAGCTACTTAAAGTAGATTGTAAAGAAATCAAACATGTGATAAACTAAGTCACGATTCGTAAAAATGCTTGGCGATAAGGAGCAGAAACCAAATGGTTAAGACTATTCTGAAGGAAGTTCAGGAATTTAAGAAGGCGTCTTTTGCAACTCCGGTATTTATGATACTAGAGGTTATTTTTGAGACCATTATTCCTATAGTAATGGGTAAAATTATAGATATTTCCGAGGGCGATAATATCGATATGTCTCACATACTTATGTATGGTGGATTGATGATACTGCTGGCTCTGGGGGCTCTTTTTGTTGGTATAATGGGCGGAATGTATGGAGCTAAAGCTTCTGCAGGTCTTGCTAAGAATCTTAGAAGAGATATGTATAAGAATATACAGGATTTCTCTTTCTCAAATATCGATAAGTTCTCATCAGCTAGTCTGGTTACACGACTTACTACTGATGTTACAAATGTTCAGAATGCCTATCAGATGGTACTGAGAATGATGACAAGAGCTCCTATTAATCTGATAGTAGCTATGGTTGCGGCCTTTGCGATTAGTCCTAAGGTTGCAATGGTATACCTCTATGCAGTTATTTTCCTTGCTATCGTAGGTGGATTCCTTATATCCAGGGTAACTAAATACTTCACAGCGGCATTTCCTAAGTACGATGAGATGAATGAAAGTGTGCAGGAAAATGTATCTGCCATCAGAGTTGTAAAGGGCTTCGTTAGAGAAGATTTCGAGAATAAGAAGTTCAAGAAAGCTAGCGGAATGATCTACAACCTTTTTGTAAAAGCGGAGAGTATAATGGCAATTGCTATGCCAGTTATGCAATCGACGATTTACTTCTGTATTCTGATGGTTAGCTGGGTGGGAGCTAAGCTTATTGTAACTGGCGGTGACCTTACAACAGGTAATCTGTCAACGCTTCTTGCATATTGTATGCAGATACTTATAAGTCTTATGATGCTTTCGATGGTAATTGTAATGATTACCATGTCTGCGGCAAGTGGCAAGCGTATAGCAGAGGTTCTTGAAGAGAAGAGTGATCTGACAAATCCTGAAAATCCAGTGATGGAAGTTAAGGATGGTAGTATAGATTTCGAAAATGTTATTTTCAGATATAACAAAGATTCTGAGAAGCCAGTTCTGGATAATATTAATCTACATATTAAGTCTGGCGAGACTATAGGTATAATCGGAGGAACGGGTAGTTCTAAGACCAGTCTCGTGAATCTTATCAGCCGTCTCTATGACGTATCGGAGGGCTCGGTAAAGGTTGGCGGACGGGATGTCAGAGAATATGACATGGAAGTCCTTCGAAATAGCGTATCTGTTGTTCTTCAGAAGAATGTACTATTTTCCGGAACGATTATGGAGAATCTGAGATGGGGCAATAAGGACGCGACGGAAGAAGAGTGTAAAGAGGCTGCACGTCTGGCGGCAGCAGATGAATTTATAGAGAATTTTTCTGACAAATATGAAACAAAGATTGAACAGGGCGGAACCAATGTATCTGGTGGACAGAAGCAACGTCTATGTATAGCGAGAGCTCTTCTGAAGAAACCGAAGGTTCTTATTCTGGATGACTCCACAAGCGCTGTAGATACTACAACAGACGCACTGATAAGAAAATCCTTTAAGGAATATATTCCGGATACAACCAAGATTATTATAGCGCAGAGAATATCCAGTGTAATGGATTCAGATAAAATAATCGTTATGGATTCTGGAAAGCTTAATGGTTTTGGAACACATGAAGAACTGATGGCGACAAATGAAATCTATAGAGATGTATACGAGTCGCAGCAGGGTGGTTCAAAAGATTTTGATGAATAAATTCAAGGGATAGTTGTTTGATAGATAGATAAATAGAGGAGGCAAGATATGCCAGCACCAAAGGGGAGAACTCCTAGAGGGATGAAGCCCACAGTTGAAAATCCAGGCAAAATATTTAAGCGCCTGATGGGCTATGTATTTAAATATTATGGATTCCAAATGGTTTTGGTATTCATTTTCATATTGGTAGGCGTTTTGGCGAATCTTCAAGGAACACTTTTCATGAAGGTTCTTATTGATGATTACATTGATCCGATGGTAGAGAGTGGAAGCAGAGATTTCGGACCTCTGATTCATGCAATTCTTAAAACTGCGGCTTTCTATGCGGTCGGAATTCTTTCTAACTATGCCTACAACAGAATCATGGTTTCGGTTGCTCAAGGAACTCTGAGAAGAATCAGGGATACCCTGTTCGAACATATGGAATCGCTTCCAATTAAATATTTTGATACACATACCCACGGCGATATCATGTCAGTCTACACAAACGATGTTGATACACTTCGCCAGATGATCAGCCAGAGCGTTCCTTCGCTCTACTCTAGTGCGCTTACTCTGATAGGTGTTGTTGTTTGTATGATAGTAAGAAGCGTTCCACTTACTATTGTTTCCTTCATTATGGTTGGAGTTATGCTTCGAGTGACCATGGGACTTTCTCAGAAGAGTGGTAAATACTTTACTGAACAGCAGAAGAATCTCGGAATAGAAAACGGTTATATAGAGGAAATGATCACAGGACAGAAGGTCGTTAAGGTATTCTGTCATGAAGAGGAAAGTATCGATAGATTTAACGAGCTGAACGAGAATCTCTATAATAGTGCATATAATGCTAATAAGTATGCCAACATTCTCATGCCATCGATGGCTCAGCTGGGTAACCTTAGCTATGTAATATGTACAGTGGTAGGTGCAGTACTTATTCTGACTAAGTTTGGAGTATCTGGATGCGCCTTTGCAGGAATAGCTCCCCTGACAGTCGGAGGACTTGTATCCTTCCTGACATTTAATAAGAGTCTTACTATGCCAATAAATCAGGTGTCTATGCAGTTTAACTCTATCATAATGGCGCTTGCTGGAGCGGACAGAGTATTTAAGCTTATGGATGAAGAGCCTGAGGCAGACGAAGGTTATGTAAGTCTTGTAAATGTTAAAGAGACAGAAAGCGGTGAACTTGTTGAAACAACAGAGAGAACTGGACTCTGGGCATGGAAGCATCAGCATCAGGCAGATGGAAGTATAGATTATAAGAGACTTGAAGGCGCAATATTCATGGATGATGTAGACTTCGGATATACACCTGAGAAGATGGTTCTTCATAATGTATCTCTGGATGCAAAGCCTGGACAGAAGATAGCATTTGTAGGTTCTACTGGTGCAGGAAAAACTACGATAACTAACCTGATCAATCGTTTCTACGATATACAGGATGGAAAAATAAGATTTGATAATATAAATGTAAATAAGATTAAGAAAGGGGACCTTAGAAGATCTCTAGGTCTCGTTCTTCAGGAGACACATCTATTTACAACGACGGTTATGGAAAATATCAGATATGGTCGACTGGATGCTACAGATGAAGAATGTATAGAGGCAGCTAAACTTGCAAATGCAGATCATTTCATTAGACAGCTGCCGGAGGGATATAATACTATGCTTACTGGTGATGGTGGAAATCTGAGTCAAGGACAGAGACAGCTCCTGGCAATAGCGAGAGCGGCGGTTGCAGATCCACCTGCGCTTATACTGGACGAAGCTACATCCTCTATTGATACTAGAACTGAGCGTGAAGTATCAGAAGGAATGGATAAATTAATGGCGGGGAGAACTACTTTCGTAATTGCCCACCGCCTATCAACTGTCAAAAATAGTGATTGTATAATGGTCCTTGAAAAAGGACGTGTCATAGAGAGCGGTACTCACGATGAACTTCTAGAACAGAAGGGTAAGTACTATCAGCTCTATACCGGTCTCACTGCGTAGGATTTATTCCTCGTCGAGACCGTGTTCCTTTGCATATTTGCAAAGAGCATCAAAGGTTTCAACGCTGAGGTCGTGCTCTATCTTGCAGGCATCCTCAGCTGCGATTTCTTCTTTTACTCCCAGCTTAATAAAAATATTAGTGAGGAGCTTGTGTCTAGTATATATCTTGTTAGCTATCTCCATTCCTGAGTCAGTCAGAGATATCATTCCATCTTCGTTAAAGGAAATATATCCATTCTCACGTAGTCTCTTAGTTGCGTAGCTTACGCTTGGCTTAGATACGCCCAGCTGAGTGGCAACGTCTATAGAACGTACGTATCCTTTTCTCTCTTTGATCATTAATATTGCTTCGAGGTAATCCTCTGCAGACTGATGAATTTCCATAGCCAATTTTCTAACCTCCCATATGGATTGCTTTAACAATCCCAATTTTTAACAGATGTTAGCACAATTTAACCCAAAATGCAAGTCTCTATCTATTATAAGTTATTCAAAACTATTAATGTGGAGCTCATAACTATAATTGGTGCTTTTTAATTATTTCGTCAATCTGTTTATTCTTTTCTTTATATTCAGGATCTTTTTTTAGGTTACGTTTTAAATCGTGAGTGCAATGTCCTGAACATGCACCGTGGTCTGGGCAGCTGCCGCAGGTTCCATTTTTATATAAATAAATGGAGGCTGGGATGAATAGCGCCAGTACAATCAGTAGAGCAATTATGGTTGCTAGATTCATTTTTAAACCTCCTTTTATAGTTAAATATCTCTAACTAGTGAAGATAATATCGCTGAAAATGCCATTTGTCAAGAAAGAATGGTATAAAATTATGTAAACTGACGAAACCTTGATGCATATATTTAACATAATTGTCACTATTTGCGTATTGAATAAAACCCTTGAAAGTAGTATAACCTTTTGACAATACATAAAAAGTAGGAGGTAAAAAATATGGCTGATAAGAAAATAGTAGATATGACAACTGGATCGCCACTTAGGCATATTCTTGGTTTTATGCTTCCTACACTGGTGGGATATCTGTTCCAGCAGTTTTATAGTGTGGTTGATACGGTGATAATTGGAAGAATGCTTGGACAGAGTAGTCTTGCTGCAGTTGGAGCTACGGGCTCGATCAATTTTATGATAATTGGATTCTGCATGGGACTATGCTCTGGATTTGCTATACCGGTTGCACAGAAGTTTGGTGCGAAGGATTTTGTTGGAATGCGTAAATTTGTTGCAAACTCTATCTGGGCTGCTGGATTCTTTGGTTCAATTATTACCCTGGTGGTTTATACACTTTGCAGACCAATCCTTGTTTTGTTGCATACCCCAAGTGACATAATTGATGAATCTTATGAATATATATCGGTTCTTTTTCTGGGAATCCTTGTAACAATAATGTACAACTTGGCTTCTGGAATAATGAGGAGTCTAGGTGACAGCAGAACGCCTGTTTATTTCCTGCTTATTTCATCAGGACTAAATATCGTGCTCGATATAGTTATGGTTTCGGTTATGGGAATAGCTGGTGCTGCATGGGCTACGGTTATATCACAGCTCGTATCAGGACTTCTATGTATATTATATATGAAGAGAAAGTTTACTATTCTTAGTCTGACTAGGGATGAGGCAAGACTGGATATGAATTACGTAGGTAAGCTTCTCTATATAGGTGTTCCTATGGGACTACAGTATTCTATTACCGCTATTGGAAGCGTAATGCTTCAGTCGGCAGTTAATATTTTGGGAAGCTTATATGTGGCTTCTTCTGCTACGGCTCTTAAGATTACAATGTTTTTCTCTTGCCCATTTGATGCGCTGGGGTCAACGGCTGCAACTTATTCGGGACAGAACATGGGTGCTAAGAAGCTGGACCGTATAGGCGAGGGACTTAGATGGTGTGTAATAATTGGAGCAGTTTATGCGATAGTTGCATTTACGGTTATTTCATTCTCGACAAGAGGAATAGTAGGACTGTTCCTGAAGAATCCAAGCGAAGTGCTTCTAAGTAATATAGGAATGTACATGAAACTGAATTCTGCATGCTATATATTCCTTGCGCTCGTTAATATAGTCAGATTCCTGATTCAGGGAATGGGATATTCTATACTCGCTATCTTAGCGGGAGTTTTCGAAATGATTGCTAGAGGCTTCTCGGGAGCTGTGCTAGTTCCAAAGTTTGGATATATAGCCGCTTGTATGGCAAGCCCTCTTGCGTGGATAATGGCAGATATTTTCCTTATCATTGCTTATGTAGTTATAATGAGAAAACTAAGAGGAAGGGAAGTTGTTTCCTCTACTAGGATTATAAACCTAAGACAGCCAGCTAGGAATTCATAAAGAAAGCTTGAGTGAAAAGTTAAATTCCACTTGTAAAAGTAAATTCCATACTGAAGACTAAATTCCACATTTAAAGGGTTTGACATATGGTTAAATTCCGTTTAATGTGGAATTTAATCATTCAGAAGCAATTATTTCATAAAAAA
>JAFVAQ010000014.1 GCA_017480495.1 Eubacterium sp.
CTATCTTCTCAAATATCTCTTTGAGACGGTTTGAGATTTTATCATCTATCACTTTATTACGATATTTAATGCACATAATAAGGTGATAATGGAGCATGAATACCGAGTGATTATTATTATCTAATTTCATAGTATTTATAAGCTTTACAATGTTTACGACTGATTACACTATGATTATAATACTATGAGATACAAAAGTCAATAAAACGCCGTGTTTATCGCAATTCATCCCACCACCTGTAGAGGAGGGGGATTTCTTGCTCACGGCGTGTTAAATGACATTATCAGTTCTTTTGGACTTTTGCAAGTCATAGAAGAACTCATTATACAAGCTCCAGATGCCCCAGCATTTCTTACGTCATCGACATTTTCTGGCGTAATTCCACCTATAGCATAAACTGGAATTGTAACGGACTCTACGACATCTCTCAGAAAACTAAGTCCTCGTCCTTCCAGCCCTTTCTTACAATCTGTATTATATATATGACCTGCAATTATATATGTACATCCCAGCTTCTCGGCAAGTTTCGCATCCTCCATACTATGACAGGATGCACCAAGGTGTGCAAGTTTCTCACGAAGTCTGGTATATTCATCCGGCTGATTCTTATAAAGCTCTTCCAGCTTCCAAAGTGGCATATGCAGATATGAAAGTTCCTTTGCTAAGTTGATATCACCCTTTAGTTTTTTTTCAGGTTCAAGTTTATTATCTATTCCCGTCTCAAGAAATATTTCATAGAAGTTATGAATTATAAGCCTTGAGCCTTCTACCTTCTGGCATATCTTCAGTACTTCCTTTGCAAGTTCCCTATAATCAGCTAGAGGTAAATCCTTTTCCCGAAGAATTATTGCCAGCGGACCAGCCTCAGCAACTTTTCTGATTCTATCCAGGAATACTTCGCCTGATTTTTCACATATTGATTTATTTGTAATGCATATAATATCGGATGTAGCCATAACCTATCCTCTAATTCATCATTTCATCCCTAAACAATTGACCTCATCAGTAGTCACCTAGTAGTCACAACGAAACTTATATAATACTACACGAAGAGATAATCATTTAGTACTGGCTGAAGTCCTTCACCTTCGATATCCTGATACATCTTATCTAGACTTCTGCTGTCGCTGATTTCGAACTGTTCATCGCCCTGATCGTACTCATCTTCTTTTCCTGTATACTTAGACTCGTGATCTCCGATTCCTGTAGATACACCAGCTGATACCTTAGTAGCTGCTATCTTAACGATTCCATTTCGGAACTGAGCAGTCTCTCTAGAAGAAACTGTAATCCCTGCAAATGGTAGGAATATTCTATATGCACAGAGCACCTGGCAGAGCTGCTTCTCGTGCACATCCAGCGGATTTATCTTATCATTATTTATGATAGGGCGAAACCTTGGACAAGAAAGCGAAATCTCTGCATGTGGATACTTCTTCTGAAGGAAGTATGCATGGAGTGCTGTAGCAAGAGCATCCTTTCTAAAGTCCGATAGACCAAGAAGAGCTGAAAATGCAACACCTCGCATTCCCCCCATAAGCGCACGCTCCTGAGCATCAAATCTATAAGGCCATACTCTCTTATGTCCCATCAGATGAAGTGTCTCATACTTATCTGTATCATAGCTTTCCTGGAAAACAGTCACATAATCCGCACCACATTCGTGAAGATACTTATACTCGTCCACATTTACAGGATAAACCTCAAGTCCAACTAATCGAAAATATTTTCTCGCTAGTTTGCAGGCTTCTCCTATATATTCTACATCACTGGCAGCTCGGCTTTCTCCTGTAAGGATCAGGATTTCTTCCATTCCGCTGTCAGCTATTACCTTCATCTCATGCTCTATCTGTTCCATGGTAAGCTTCATTCTACGAATCTTGTTATAGCAGTTGAAGCCACAGTATACACAGTAGTTCTCGCAATAATTGGCTATATATAATGGCGTAAAAAGATATACTGTATTTCCAAAATGCTTGCTGGTTTCAAGCCTTGCTCTCTCTGCCATCTTCTCAAGAAGTGGTTCTGCAGCTGGTGACAGAAGTGCCTTGAAATCCTCTATAGAACAGTGATCGTGGTTAAGTGCAGCTACCACATCCTTTGCTGTATACTTAGAATAGTCATAGCTATTCATTTCACTAAGAACCTTATCACAGATATCTGACTTTATGATATCCATTCCCGGCATATATTCCATATGATTAGTTCTGCAAGAGGGATCATTTTCTAGACGGTGTTTCTTCTCTAGTGCCTCTGGTGACAGTTCATCTGAATCTACTAAAAAGTTATTCTCCATATTTCTAATCCTCCTTTTGAAATCCTTAATCTCTAAGGAATCCTGTAAGAGGATCTGATGCAGATGCACCTCTGGTAAGCACTCTTCCAAGTCCTGAAAGATAAGCCTTACGTCCTGCATTTATTGCATCCTTAAATGCAGAAGCCATAAGCGGAAGGTCACCGGCAGTTGCAAGAGCAGTATTAGCCATAACTGCTGCGCATCCCATTTCCATAGCCTCACAAGCCTGTGAAGGACGGCCAATTCCTGCATCAACAATAATTGGAAGATCTATCTCATCTATAAGTATCTGAACAAACTCTTTTGTAGCAAGTCCCTTATTGGAACCAATTGGAGAAGCAAGTGGCATGATTGATGCTGCACCAGCATTTGCAAGGTCTCTAGCTGCATTTAGATCCGGATACATATAAGGCATTACTACGAAGCCTTCCTTTGCAAGGATCTCCGTAGCCTTTATAGTTTCTACATTATCCGGAAGAAGATACTTAGTATCTCTCATGATTTCAATCTTTACGAAGTTACCGCATCCAAGCTCTCTTGCGAGACGAGCGATTCTTACAGCTTCCTCAGCATTTCTTGCACCACTTGTATTAGGAAGAAGTGTAACTCCTTCAGGGATATAGTCGAGTATATTCTCATTATCCCTAGTGTTAGTTCTTCTTACTGCAAGAGTGATAAGCTCAGCTCCCGCATCGCGAACTGCTGCTTCGATAAGCTTCATAGAATACTTACCTGAACCGAGAATAAAACGAGAAGTGAACTCCTTTCCTCCAATCACTAACTTATCTTCTGTCTTAATGTCTTCCATAACATTTCCTTCTTTCTTTTTAGCTTTTAATCTTATAATCATTTTTATAATCTTAGACTTTTGTAGAACACTTACACTTCTGTCTCTCCTGACAAAATCCTAAGAACCATATGTGCTTCGTGCGCCGCACATACCATAACTCTGGAGGCTACAAGTCCGATGCCATCATTCACATCGCTCTTTTCATCACCGCAGAGATAAAGCTTTCCAAATGCCTTACGACTCTGTATAGTATTTGCACTTCCAAAGCCTGCCATCCCAGTGCCTGAAAGCATATATTTATCTGGAAAGGTTTCAAGTACAGTATTAACCAGCATCGCCTTCTGATCTGCTTTGTCAAATGCTTCGCAAATGATATCAGCCTCCCCAAGCAGCTCTGGTATATTCTCTTCAGTAAGCTTAACCGTGTGAATTATAGCCTCAGTATACGGAGAGATTTCCCTTATATTCTCCAGACAGCACTCTGTCTTATACTTTCCAAGCTGACTCATTTTATACTGCTGACGATTAAGATTTGTGATATCAACCTTATCAAAATCTATAAGTATCAGCTTGCCCACGCCTGCACGAGTAAGAGCAGTTGCTATATTAGAACCCAGTCCTCCAAGTCCACATATGGCAACAGTTGCATTTAGAAATGCATTTTGTCTTTCCTCTCCATGTCTCTCCACTAATGCCGCTATCCACTCTTCTCTAGAAGGAATCATATCAGCCACCTCCCACGAAGCTTACAACTTCAACCGCATCTTCGTCTTTTAAAATAGTTGTACTATAACTTGCCTTTGGTACTATTTCCATATTTATCTCTACTGCTATACGATCAGTAGAAAAACCGAGTTTTTCAAGCATTTTCAGTACAGTAAGTCCAGCATAGTCATAGCTCTCACCATTCACCTTGACCATATATATTACTCCTTATGATTAATATACTTTTTAAATAGAGTGTCGCTTGCGACACGAAAAAACAGCTGATATACCATCAGGTATATCAGCTGTTACTTCATTCACTATAAGAATTATTTCTTTGACTCTTCCCTACGTTGGCATTATCCAAATCAGGTTAACGGGTCGAAGTTTTTACTTCCTCTCAGCCAGTTCACTAGCTCCCCAATGATATTAATATCATATCCGACTTTATTAAGTTTCGTGGTTAATTCTATTCCTACCACTTTATTTTGTCAATCACTTCATTCTTCCTTCTTCTACATTAATGTTTGTTCATTTATAATTAAATGA
Organism: Eubacterium sp.; assembly: GCA_017480495.1. Classification (GTDB taxonomy): domain Bacteria; phylum Bacillota; class Clostridia; order Lachnospirales; family Lachnospiraceae; genus Eubacterium_Q. The sequence continues at coordinate 4,342 of JAFVAQ010000014.1, forward strand.
AATTCTAGATTAAAGAAATTTGCAGCCTTACGGCAAAGCAGCATTCGTTCCATAAATATCTCAAAATATTCCCCTATTTCGCCATATCTTGTATCTATTTCAAGCTTAAGTTTTATAGAAGTATGGTCCTGATTTATCTTGAGTTTTGATGACTTAACAGAATAATTGACTCTATCATGAATATCATAGTTTCTTTTGTCCTCGTCCTGAACTCTGCTTCTTCGAACATCGGACTTATCTGCTAGAATAAGTGCTGCAGCTATATTACTAACTGGCACTCCACTACCCTCATCATGATTACCTATCGCCCTTATAATAGGCGCTATATCCTCCGCTGGAACTCCCATCTTATCTAACAAGTAAAATGTCATCATAGCTCCTGACTGACTATGATCGACACGATTGATAACATTTCCTAAATCATGCATCCACGCTGCTGTAAGAGCAAGATCTATAGTATGATCATCAATCCCAAGGGTATCTAGAATATAACCTGTTCTATCAGCAACTACACCAATATGCGCAAAACTATGTTCAGTAAATCCCATAGCTTGCAAGGATTTATTCTGTTCCTCGATATAAACACTAATATCATGATCGTGTCTTACCCTATTGAATAATGGAAATCTTTTTTCATCATCATGTATGTTATTACTCATATTCTATATACCTTTCTTTATCATCAAACCTCTTTCATTGCACTTCTGAAATCAAACCAAACGTATTCCATTCTCTGCCAAATGAGTAAGTGTATCTTCTGATATATGACCTTTGTCCGTTAAAGTTTGAGACCTTCGGAAGTAATAGTTACTAGTATATTCCAAGCCATCAGGAACACGTTCAAAAGTATACTCTATTTGATTCGGATTAAAGATTCGATCCGGCATCATTTGTCTGACCATATCAAACGTCATCTGATTCGGATATTTCTGAAAATCCTGGAAACACCACGCATGAGAAAGAACGTCTCCCTCGTATTCATAATACTCACTGTTTATAATAACGTCATCCTTCGGACTACCACAACCCCGGAATATTTCTGTGCTGATAAGTCTGTCTGCATCATCGTATTCATACCATTCAAAATTATACAGGCTGGGAATGATTTCACCGCCAGATGCATAATCAAGAATATACCCAACAGTTAACTGCCTAGACACATAAATAATCCCCATGTCATGAGCTCCACCTTCTCCTATACGAGCAACCTTCAAATTTCCGTCACTATCATATTTTATTTTAACATAGTTTTCTGGATTTGCATTTTTAGGAAGCTTCTGTGATGCTTTCTTTGGGAAGGTATTTTTACGGTTTATAAGCCTGGTTATTAAAAGCTTTTCAAAGGGATTAAGACCTCTCCAGGCGTCATTAAACCTTACGTAACGGGTTGTACCATCCTTCACTTCGAAGTCTGGTACATAGTCAGCAATATACTCTTCATAAATATTAACATATTTTCTAGTAACTCCTCTTTAGGAAAATCCATACTTTTTCTCCTTTTGATTTCTGCACCAGTAAGTTCCCATCATCCAGTCACTCCTTAAGTCCTAGTATTATTATACTAATTATATTAGTGTTTTGAAAAGAAATATCAAAGAATACTTTTCTTTTTGCTTAATATACGTTATTATGATGTGTGGCATTTTTATAGCCAAAAAGAATTATTTATTATTATAGAAAAGAGGTCAGTAAACATGGATAAAGTTGTTTTAGCCTATTCAGGCGGACTTGATACAACTGCAGTAATTCCTTGGTTAAAGGAAACATATGGTTACGAAGTTATATGCTGCTGTATTGATTGCGGTCAGGGCGAGGAGCTAGATGGTCTTGAAGAGCGCGCACGTCTTTCAGGAGCTGCTAAGCTTTATATAGAGGATGTCGTTGATGATCTTTGCGAGAATTATATTATGCCATGCGTCCAGGCAGGCGCTGTATATGAGCATAAGTACCTCATGGGTACTGCTATGGCAAGACCTACTATCGCTGCTAAACTTGTAGAGATTGCTCGTAAGGAAGATGCAGTTGCTATATGTCATGGTGCTACTGGTAAAGGAAATGACCAGATAAGATTTGAGCTCGGTATTAAGGCTCTTGCTCCAGATATCAAGGTTATTGCTCCATGGAGAGATGACAGATGGCAGATGGATTCACGTCAGGCCGAGATAGATTATTGTAAGGCTCATGGTATTGATCTTCCTTTTGGAACAGATCAGTCCTACAGCCGTGACAGAAATATATGGCATATCAGTCACGAAGGACTTGAACTTGAAGATCCTGCAGAGGCACCTAATTACGATCATATGCTTGTTCTTGGAGTAACTCCTGAGAAAGCACCTGATGAAGATGTAGAACTTACAATTAACTTTGAAAAAGGTATGCCTGTATCTCTTAATGGTGAGAAAATGAAGGTTGCTGATATCATCCGCGAGCTTAATACAATCGGTGGAAAGCATGGTATCGGAATCGTTGATATCGTAGAAAACAGAGTTGTTGGAATGAAGAGCCGTGGAGTATATGAGACTCCTGGTGGAACAATTCTTATGGAAGCTCATCAGCAGCTTGAAGAGCTTGTTCTCGACCGTGATACTATCGCTCTCAAGAAGGATCTTGGAAGCAAGCTTGCAAGCATAGTATATGAAGGAAAATGGTTCACTCCTGTCCGTGAAGCTATATCCGCTTTCGTTGATGTAACTCAGCAGTATGTTACTGGTGAAGTTAAGCTTCGTCTTTACAAAGGTAATATCATCAAAGCAGGTACAACTTCTCCATATTCACTTTACAGCGAATCACTTGCATCCTTTACAACAGGTGACATGTATGATCATCATGATGCAGAAGGCTTCATCACTCTTTGGGGGCTTCCACTTAAGGTTCGTGCAATGAAGATGAATGAGCTTAAGAAAGAAAACAAGAAGTAATTAATTCTGCTTTTCCAAAGACAAAAACAAGCCCACCGGCTTTTAGCCAGTGGGCTTGTTTTATGAGTCGCTATCAACGTTCTTTATTACTATAATAAATCTCTAATCATTTCTGCATCATAGGTAACTGAATCTAGTTTTTCAACTTCTATTCTATATAATGCATTTGCAGCTATATGCTCGGCAGCCTGTTCTATATCTCTAATACCTGATGTATCCTTAAAGATATCCATCACCGCATCTAATGCTTCTTCTGTTATTACGATTTCTTCACTACGAAGTCCGATTCTCTTTAGGACTTTAGGCATAGCAAAGCGTGTGAATATTACTCGCTTTTCCTCCAGCGTATAATCTGGAAGTTCTATAACCGCAAATCTTGACATAAGTGGTGCACTTATATCTGCTTTGTTGTTTGCTGTCGCTATAGGATATACACCTGTTGTCGGTATATTACATTCAACGTAGTTATCTGTAAATCCTAAATTATCCAGCAATGTCAGAAGAACATCTGCAGGATTTCCATTTCCCTTACCTGATGCTGCCTTATCCAACTCATTTATAATAAATACCAGATTAGAGCTTTCTGCATTTGCAAATGCTTCCATGATAAGTCCCGGTTTTGCATTTGCATATATACGAGAACTACCTGTTAGCTGCTCAGGATCATTTATTGAACTCATCTCAAGGGTTGTCCAGGACATTTTAAGAATTTTCGCTACAGCATATGCAATCTGTGACTTACCTGTTCCCGCAGGACCTATTAGGAGTATTCCGTATGCTGGCAGTGTATGTGTACGATTTATCTGAATTATGGTTTCGATTATTCGCTGTTTTACACTCTCCAGTCCATAGAGTTCTTCATCGAGAATTCGTCTTGCCTCGACCGGATCTATCGGTTGAAAATCAGTATTCTTCCACTGAATACTGAGCATAATTGAAAGCGCTCTCTGAGCATGTCTTCTCTCTTCTGGTGTCACCTCCGAAGACTTCGCAACCGCAAGATTACGTCTAGCCCAAAGCCTAATATTATCTGGCAGTGTACTTCCTGCACACATGAGATAATCTGTTATACTCTGAATACTTGTAAGTCGCATATCATCCGCATCTTCTATATCATCTGGATCAACAGTCTCTTCCGATGGTGCATCACTTTGAAGAAGTCGGTCAATCATAAACTGTAAGAATCCATTTTCACCAGATAGCTTTGAACCTCGTACAGCAACTCCAGTTTCGAGAATCTTATATACTGCATATCCTCTTTCAGTAGTCTGACCTGAGAGACGTACCATTATATGATTTTCACCGAGCCACTTTAGAAGATTATCAAATCTCGCATCAATTTCAATGATATTATGAGTTGACTTCTCATCTGTGTCATATATAAAAGCTGATCCTACAGTTGGAGCCTCAAACATACCATTTGAATGATGCACAAGCTTAGAACCCCTGTCTTCAAGAATCATTATCGGATGTTCGGTGCTGGGTATTCTCTCACTAGAATAGACCAGCTTATAGCTTCTCTCAGCCTTTACTACTTCTTCCTTCTTCTCATTAAAATCAAATACAGGCATTTAATTATTCTCCTCTCAAGGCCGTATGTTTCTAATCAAAATATCTATGTTAGTCTACCACACTGTAACCTTCTAGGCAATTATAAACCTCTCATCTTGCTTTACTATATCATTATTTATGATAAACAAAAAGCGCCTGTCACACTTATGTGTGACAAGCGCAAATATTATTCATTACTGAATTGATCGGTTTTACTAATTAGCAAACACCCTGAGCGATCATTGCTTCAACAACCTTCTTGAAGCCGGCAATGTTAGCACCTGCAACATAGTTGCCTTCCATACCGTACTCCTTAGCAGCATCATCGATGTTGTGATAGATACCAACCATGATACCCTTAAGCTTAGAATCAACCTCTTCGAAGCTCCATGAAAGTCTCTCACTGTTCTGGCTCATCTCAAGTGCTGATGTAGCAACACCACCTGCGTTAGCAGCCTTACCACCAACGAAAGGTACGTTATTAGCCTGGAAGTACTCTGTAGCCTCGATTGTTGTAGGCATGTTAGCACCCTCAGCTACATACTGAACGCCGTTTGCAACGAGCATCTTAGCATCCTCAATATCAAGCTCGTTCTGTGTAGCACATGGAAGAGCGATATCTACCTTGTACTGCCATACACCGTGCTCACCGTTCTC
>JAFVAQ010000015.1 GCA_017480495.1 Eubacterium sp.
ACAGCTCCACCAGCATCACACTCAGCGTGTCACAGACATCTTCTGAGTCCTCCTCCAGCTACTCTGAGAACATGCTCGATGTGGTGCGACTGCTGACGAAGAAGAGGTGTTTCATGATGTAGCTATGGAGCGCATGCAGTCAGAGCTAAAATATCGTCTTATTGATCTTATATTTGAAGAGGAAGCGAAACAGGAATTGTTGGAGCTGCTTTCGGGAAGAGGTAAAGGTTTAAATGATCTTTCGGAAGATGATAAAGAAGCGATAAGAAGAATTAATCAATATCAGGGAGAGGAAGCTAAGGGAAAACTAAAGAGGAAATAGAAGAAAGACATAGGAAGCAGAAGGAGGAAAATTATGTCCAAGATTGTTGAATTTAAAGATGTGGTACGTGAGTATGGCGAAGGAGATGCAAAGCAGCTTGCTGTAAATCACGTGGACTTCGATATTGAAGAAGGAGAATTTGTAGTAATCCTGGGGCAGTCAGGGGCGGGAAAATCTACGGTTTTGAATATGCTTGGAGGTATGGATAAACCTACAAGTGGAAAAGTGATTGTGGATGGTCAGGAAGTATCGTCAATGAATGACAGGAAGCTTTCTGATTACAGAGCTGAGAAGATAGGTTTTATATTTCAGTTTTATAATCTTATCCCGAGTCTGACGGCTTATGAAAATGTAGCACTTACGAAAAATATAGTGAAGAATGCTCTGCCACCTCAGGATATGTTGGAAAAGGTTGGACTGAAGAACCATTCAAAGAAGTTTCCGGCTCAGATGTCTGGAGGAGAACAGCAGAGAGTATCGATAGCAAGGGCGCTTGCGAAGAATCCGAGGATTATTCTTGGAGATGAACCGACGGGCGCCCTTGATTCTGAGACGGGAGTTAGTGTATTGAAACTATTGATAGATATGTCTCACAATGAGGGGAGTACAGTGATTATCGTTACTCACAATGCTGACATAGCAAAATGTGCCGATAAGGTTATACGAATGAAGAATGGGAAAATAAGGGAGATAAAAATTAATGAAAATCCGGCCGAGGTGGAGGAGGTGGATTGGTAAATGCTTATCAGAAAGATGTTGAGGGAGATTAGAAATAATAAGGGGCAGTTTTTATCGATACTGATTCTCTCATTTCTTGCAACATTTATATATAGTGGCTTTGAGTCAAATGTAATTGGAAGCCGTGCTGCAGTAGATGTATTTCATAATGAAACCAATCTGGCTGATGGATGGCTGTATAGTGAGGGTTTTACTGAAGATAATCTTAAAGCTGTAAGAGAACTGGACTTTATTGAGAGTGCACAGCTAAGGACGGAGATAAAGGGAACTATTCCGGACTATGGAGAAGCGGAAACTCATATTATGCTTATGGATGAGAGTATAATTATTTCACCATATTTATATAAACCGGAAGAAAACAGATTAAATGAATCGGATAGTGTACCATTTGATCCTAAGGACAAGTATGGAGTATGGCTTAACTGGTCATTTGCAAATGAATGGAATATAAAAGTTGGCGATGCTCTGGAAGTGGAGCATAACGGACTGTCATTCGAGAGAACAGTTCGCGGACTTATAATGACCCCTGAGTATGAATATACAAAAGCAGAAAAAGATGCGGATATAAACTTCAGGAATCTGGCATATATTTATATGGGTTATGACGCATTTCCATTCAGAGACTATGTGAATCATAATATTGATACCGGGAAGATTACTGTAAGTACTCTGACTGAGAATGAAGAGACAAGGGAAGCATTAGAAAAAAGTCTCGGGACTATAGGTATTAGTTTGGATGATCTGACAGATGATATGCTTCCGTCAATCGTTGAAAAACTCAGTGATGAAAAGATCAGAAATATTATCCCATATACAACTATGCTTGTGAGAATCACTGACGATGCAAGGATTGAGGCGGATGAAAATATCAGAGGTACGAAGTCGAATCTTAGTGAGGTCCTGTACTATGAGGATAAGATAGCAGATGCGATAGATGGAAACTATGCTGTAATGATTGATGAGAAATCCATCGAGGGAATTCAAAGAGTTACTAGTGAGCTCGAACAGCACGACACATTTTCCTATACATTTGCTGTAGTTTTCTTGGTGATTGCGATTCTTGTAATATCAACCACGATGAGCAGACTGGTTGAGAGGCAGAGAACAGTGATAGGAACAATGAATGCTATCGGTCTTAAAAACCGGAAGATAGCATTTCATTATATGAGCTATAGCTTCTTTATATCTCTTATTGGAGCATTTTTGGGACTTATCCTTGGATGTAAGATAGTTGGGAATGCAATGGTTAATATGGTGATGTCATGGTATATGGTTCCGCATGTTTCTATTGGATATAATTCGATGTTTATAGTTGTCACTGTTGCTGTTGTAATATGTTGTGTATTGGCTTCGTATATCAGCTGTAGAAAACTTCTCAAGGTTCCACCTGCAGCAGCTCTCAGACCTGCAGCACCTAAGAAGGCAAAGAGATTACTTGCTGAGAGATTACCATTCTGGAATAAACTGGGATTTAATACCCAGTATAATATCAGGGATGTATCCAGAGCTCCTATGCGTACTATCATGGGTATAGTTGGAACTATGGTAG
>JAFVAQ010000001.1 GCA_017480495.1 Eubacterium sp.
TCCTTGTCATGTTAAAACGTTAGCTTTACCATTCCAAAATTTACTGTTCTTATTTGGATTCGTTCAATTCCGAATATTCATTATTTAAAAGAATTTTCGGGGTTGTCATCATTATTCTGTTGTTAAAGTTCGTTTTGTTTGTTCACTAGATGAGCAAACAAAAACCATCGCGTTTTCAGTCTCGTAATCATGTCTCTCAAGCGACAGCTTGTTTATAATACTACTTTAAAAACTCAAAGTCAACCACTTTTTTCAATTTTTTTTTAGAAATTTTCATCTTTTTTTCAAAGCCCTTTTTCATACAAAAAGAGGGTTGTTTCCAACCCTCAAAATCTTGTGTTAAAATTTTTTTAACCACTATATATTCCAAATAAATATCACATTATAATAAATTTGAATATTTCATAAAATCTATAATAAATCATTTGTCTAAGTCACAAACATATATATGTTAATTCATTGCTATACATTCATAAGTATTTTCTGAATAATATTTGTCTCATTAAATTTCTCCAGCATGACATTTCCTTCTATCATCTCATCGAAGGCGGAACCGAAGAAGAACCCTGCTATAACCATAAATATCCATATGATAATTATGCCGGCAGCGATTCCCACCAAGAAGCCGCCGAACTTATTTACGCCCGACAGAACTGGATCTGACTCGATCATCAGTTTAATGATAAGACTTATAAGTAGTAGCACGAGTCTTAGCACAATAAAGACTGCAAGGAAGCAACCTATATTAACTATGAGCCTAGCACCGTACTTCGCCATATATCTATAGAAGTTATCAACTCCAAGTCTGGCGTAGGTATCGTCATTATTATTTTCTATAAATGACATTTTCACCGAAGTTGGAAGATCCAGTGTATCTATCATCTGCATCTGAGTAGCCTTGTCAGGTTGTTCTTCCATCAGCTTCGCAGTTTCTTCCTTAGACATCTTCTCTAGGTCGCCGGGCATTCCTGCGTCCTCGAGGGACTGCTTCATCTTCTTCTCCATATCCTTCTGGAGCCTGCTATATATCTTCTCCTCTGCAGCCGAACTAAACTCTGTATTCTCAACCACATAGTCGGTCACGTATGGATTCACGTAGTACGCAACAAAAATAGACAGTATTAAAGCAATAAAGCCAAAGAGAGTCTTGAACAAGCCTCTCCTCAGCCCTACTAATCCGCATATGCATATGATCGCTATTATTCCAAATACCAAGTAGTACATTTAATTGTCCTCAGTTTTTAGTCGGATGGTCTCAGTTTTATTTTCAAATGTGACCATGTATTCGTTTCGTCTTGATGACGGCGTAATAGACTTCACGATGCCATCAAATGTATAAGAGAATTTCTTGCGCCCGTTACTCTGAATGATCAGGCACTGATTTCCACCGCTTATGATTATCTCATCCTCAGCTGTATATATCTTATCATAATCCATATTAAAGGAATATTCGAAATTCTTCTTTCCCGACAGGTCGTAACTATGCAGGATATATGCTGTATCATTTTCTTTCTTCTTGTCTGGCGCTATATAGCCCAGATATTCAGAACAGTAGAATATACTTGTAGCCTCGCCACCGTATTTGATGCTTCCGCGCTCCGATGGTTTCTCTTTCATATTATATAGAAGAATCTCCGAATCAGAAAATGCAGCCACTATATCATTTGTCACAAATTCTACCTTCGGAACCATTTCCTCATCGAAGGAATATCCGCCCACCATTCTATCGGCATTTTCATTCTGACCAACCTCACCGAAGTTATAAGCTGTCAGATTATTTTTGATATTCACGCCATCCATCTTGAAGTAACTTGTGAATAGCTTCTTTCCGTCATTTGAAAGAGCTATATCCATAGGGTAGCCGCTCTTATCTATCGAAGTCTGAATCTCGTAAATGATATTTCCAGTCTTATCATACATATGTATGTAGTTAGTCTCGTCCGATTCAAGGATAGCTGCAAATGCCCCTTGCTTCGCTACGTCTATGTCACATATGGCGTATGGCATTTTAACAGAGCTAACCTGGCCCTCAAGACCGTATACAGCGACAAGGTTTCCACCCTTATCACCAACTACGGCGTAGTCTCCGCAGACCGAAGCTATTGGAACTCGGAAATCTTCTCCGGCAGTCCACACAACCTCGCCCTTTTTGTTGATATAGGAAACTCCGTCTGGGGTGTATTTCAGAACATTCTCTCCAAAGGACAGATATTCCGCATTTGAGTCATAGAGAGTCTCGGCAGAATCAACTACCTTGATACCCTTATAGGTTCTCATCTTGAGATAAACATATACTCCAACTAGCACAAGCACCATCAGCACGATAACCGCTACCGCGATGCCTGCCCTTGTTCTTCTACGACCGAACCTGCGGCGCTCGTTTTCGCGCCTGGTTTCTTCAGAGCCTTCTACGTATATTACGTTGTCAGTTCTTCTTCTGTCTGCCATTATGTTTCCTTTTCTCCTCATTAGTCTGCCTCGCAGACAGTTTCCCCTAAGGGGATACCTTAATAATGGAGTAACTCTTTATAATCAACTAAGATGTTTGCTCTGAAGAGCCTTGTTAACTGCACTTATAAGCGCGTAGGCGGATGCCTCGATAATATCTGTATGGATGCCCGCTCCATAGAAGACCTCATCCTGTCCCTCGACCTGAATAGCTACATAAGCGCAGGCCTGAGAGTTAGATCCTCTTGTAAGAGCATGCTCGTCGTAATTAACTATTTCAAATCTAACAGCAAAATGCCTCATAATGGCATTACTGATAGCATCTAGTCTACCATTTCCCTGTCCATGGTAAACCTTATGAACTCCATCTCTCTCGATAGTAAGTTCGCACTTGATGCCATCCTCCTGCTGGAAATGACACTCTGTGAATTCGATAGGAGTCTTGACATTTACGTACTGCTCCTTGAATACATTATAAACCTCATCTGGCTGAAGCTCTCTATGCTCGTGATCAGACACACTCTTAACTGCGTATCCAACATTTTCCTTCATCTTCTTTGGAAGGTTGAAGCCATACTTTGTCTCAAGAATGAATCCAACGCCGCCCTTACCAGACTGTGAATTGATACGGATAACATCGCCGTCGTAGGTTCTTCCGATATCCTCTGGATTAAGTGGAAGATATGGAGTAGTCCACATCTGATCTGGATCTTCCTCGCGCCACTTCATACCCTTAGCGATAGCATCCTGGTGGGAACCTGAAAATGCAGCAAATACAAGCTTACCGCAATATGGCTCTCTAGGATAGATTTCCATTCCTGTAAGTCTCTCGTATGTCTCCTGAATCTTTGGCATATCTGAGAAGTCAAGGCATGGATCAACTCCATGTGTATACATATTCATGGCAAGTGTAATGATATCTACATTACCAGTTCTCTCACCATTTCCGAAAAGTGTTCCTTCTATACGGTCTGCACCTGCAAGTATACCCAGCTCAGCATCCGCAACACCACAACCTCTGTCGTTATGAGGATGAAGTGATAAAATGACATTTTCACGATACTTCATGTTCTTGCTCATGTATTCAATCTGGCTTGCATAAACATGAGGAAGTGACATCTCAACTGTTGCAGGAAGGTTGATGATAGCCTTTCTATCTGGAGTTGGCTGCCATACATCCAGAACTGCGTTACAAACCTCAAGTGCATACTCAGGCTCTGTACCTGTGAAGCTCTCTGGGCTGTACTCGAAACGATACTCAGCTCCGTCCTCATCAGCAAGTCTCTTCAGAAGTGCAGCACCGTCGATTGCAATCTGCTTAACCTCGTCCTTAGACATCTTGAATACCTGCTCACGCTGAGCCACGCTTGTGGAGTTGTATACGTGAACAACAACGTTCTTTGGATTTGCTCCTCTAACGGCTTCAAAGGTCTTCTTGATAATGTGCTCTCTAGCCTGTGTAAGCACCTGAATAGTAACATCATCAGGGATCAAATCTTCCTCAATAAGCTTGCGGCAGAACTCATACTCTGTCTCGCTCGCTGCTGGGAATCCAATCTCAATCTCCTTGAATCCTACGCGGATAAGTTCCTTATAGAATTCAACCTTTTCATCAAGGCTCATTGGTACGACAAGTGCCTGATTACCATCTCTCAGGTCAACACTGCACCAAATTGGAGCCTTGTCTATATACTCCTTTTTCACCCAGTCGGTACTTTCGACAGGTGGCATAAAATAACCTCTTCTGTAATGCTCGAAATTCTTCATAACTAGCTACCTCCAAATTCTTATTGTACTATCTTTCCTATGTTATTGCAATTGCCAAAAGAGTCTGCGAAGCCGTCTCTTATGTGTCTAAAATATAAAAGTCTCCACAGATCTTCCGATCTGTAGAGACGTAAAATACGCGGTACCACTCTACTTCATAAGCATACGCTTATGCACTCATCAGTACGGAGCTTTCTTAGAAGCTCTTATACCTTCCCTCTGTAACGGTAGGGATCCGGATTAGACTACTATCGGAACTATTCTCTTATATTGAGCATTTCCTTTTTCACCCAATCTGCTCAGGGGCGAGTTCGGTGTGACTATCCTCTGCCTTGCACCATCCGGCAGTTCTCTATGATATCCATGGTTATCAGGAATCATCCTCACTTACTATTCCCCATCTACGCATTTAGATGGTTATTTAATTGAACCTAAAATTAACACACTAGGCTTGAATTTGTCAAGTGTATTATTTCTTCGCAAATATTTTCTCAACCATTTCATTTGCATAACGGAATTCACTCTCGCTTATTCCCTTCTTCGAGAAACCGGCGCGTTCAAGGATGTCTTTCATTTTATCTCTATCCGACTCAGAGAATGGCAGCAGGTAGTCCATCTGTTCGTTATAGTTCATCTTCTCTCTAAGCGCCGCATCCTTCTTACGCTTCTTAGCAAGGAGTCTGGAATATTTCATAATAAGCTTGTCCGAATGCCCCGCCCTACTATAGTTCACGTTATACTTGATAGTAGGATAAATCTTTAAGAAGACAAAGATCAGAATTGCAAGAGCTACAAGGCCAATTACAACATAGGCCACATATCTCATAATAGTGTCTGCTCTGGAAATGGTCAGTCCATCTCCGCCTTCGCCTTCTGCTTCTCCAACATTTTCATCTCCATCACCGAAGATATTATTGAAGTTATCCCAGAAGCTGTCCTCGTCATCCTCCTCATCCAGAAGACCTCCGGACGGAGTGACTTCGAACTTTATCCAGCCTTCTGTCTCATCATATATTTCAACCCACGCATGTGCATCGGCATCCGTAGCATCAACTCTGATAAGTGCCGTTTCGCCCAGTTCGTTGTAGCCATCATAGTGATCGCTATACTTCTCATTTTCAACCAGCTCACCGTTATCATTTACCTGATTCAGGGAAATGGCATAGCCCTCACAATATCTCGCAGGAATTCCCATCCTTCTAAGGATCAGCGTCGCAGCGGAAGCAAAATGCGCGCAGTAGCCTTTCTTGTTATCCTGCAGGAAATAGTTTATGAAGTCCTGTCTCCAAGGAGTCGCACCCGGTCTAATGGTATAAGGTACATTATCCTGATAATAATTCTTTATCTGAGTTGCGACCTCACGCGCTGTACCCTTCTGGATTCCCGCCTCTTTGATAAACTCATCGACTGCCTTCCTGTTTTCTCTAGGAACATCAAGGTACATTTTCTTTGCTTCGCTGGTCTCGACCGTCGAAGTATTTCCCGTCAGTCTAGGATAGAAGGTATAAGTCTTCGTCTGATTCAGGAAGATAGGTTTTATATCGCTGTCGGAATAGTAAGGCTGATATGCGAGTGCCGGTGCCTCGACATTTGTAATAGTCAGGTAGCCTCTTGCGGAATTCTCGCCGCCCGACTCATAATACTCCTTGAGAGTCGAAACCTCTGTAGGATAAGTATTCTTGAATTCAGACTTCTGATCTATACTGAGCCATTTATTTTCATAAGGCTCATACTCGCCGCCTGTAAAGTTCTTGATGTATAGCATTTCCGTAGTATACGGTGTGTACATGACGGTAAGATCCGTCATATAGTCCAGTGTGATTGAGGACACGCCGCCCAGCTCACCGGTCGACAGACCACCGTTATTTGGATAGTAATTGATGATTCCGAAGAAACCGAGCATGATAAAGTTCTGGAACATATCATTGCTGGCTTCCTTATCTTCGCTCTTCTCCTGCGCCGCATCGTAGTAGGTCTTATCATAAATGGTACTCATACCGGCGATAACCACCAGCACGTATATTCCAACTATCAGCATGCCTTGCCACAGCGACCTGAAGTCCAGATTGTAGCTCAGTCCTTTCTTTACTTTTCCAAATATATGATCCCGCCGGCTCAGGTAGAAATGCCTGCCGCATTTCAGGACAAAGGTCATGAAGATTCCGAGCAGCACCATGATACTGTAAATGGTATCTGGCTCTAGTTCCATATAAAAGGCAGTAACATTTAGAGTTAGCGCAAGTCCGATTGCAACTATGTATCTGGCGCGACGGAGAATGTAGTTGTTGAGTAGGATATTTTCCGCAACTCCAATGATAGATACGGCGACTGTAACCGCCACGTATCTGTTGGATATTCGCTCGTTATAAGTCTGCAAACCTTCTGTATCGAAGTAGATAGACGCCCAGTCGAGAGTCTCATTTATTACGGCATAGAATCCGGAGTTGATGTAGTCCTTAAAGAGGAACATCACCGTGGCATAAATGATGAAGAAAACCAAGTATCCGAGGTTCTCTGATTTCCAGCTATGATAGAGCATCGCGCATATAATAGCGGTCACCAAAATAACCAGATTGAAAACAATCTGATTGAAGTCTATATCCAGCGCGGTCAGGTATGCGCCCAGTCCGCCCGCAGTAATGAGATACACGATTATACCCTTGAGGATCAGCGTATAATATCTATTCTCACTTATCTCATAGACGGACGTGTCAATCTCGACACCCTTGCACAGTCCAACTGGCGTAGTATCCTCGTAGTTCCATTTGGACATAGTGCGCTTAGGTTTGTTCGCTGGTATTACATTTTGATTATTCGTATAAATGCTCATACTTTAATCCTGTTCTACAACTACTACCTCTGGATTTCCATCCTTCATACATACATTTACATAGGCCTTCAGCTCAGGGTGAATGCTAATCATGTAGCCTTTCGTCCTCTCGCTGTCGACGTAGATTGTTTCATAATAAAGATCTGTATATGCGTCCTTCAGATTCTCCTGACTCATGATTTCGCGAGACTCGAACTCGAACCTTCCCTCGCTCCACCACATCAGCTTCACGTAGGTCTGTTCCTCGACCAGCCTTTTCACAACCGCATAGGCAAGAGTCAGAACGTCGTCCACTTCTTCGTCAGTACCGGACAGTTCCACAAGCAGAACCATCTGCTGATCCGACATCGAAACTCTATCCTTAACCATGAGAATATCTCGCTTCGCAGAGAGCTTCCAATGGATGCTCATAAGCTTATCGCCTGGGATATATTCCCTGACATCAGACACATCAGAGAAGTCATGTCCCTTCTTCACCGACTCCTCGCTCTCCGTCATTCCTCTCGACATATCTGTCATATCGAATTTGGCGGCGAGGTCTCTCTCTGGATAAACATTTACCTCGGCTACCGCGTCTGCTGTTTTCTTAACAGACACAAATCCAAGTAGGTCACGAATAGTAAATGTACTAATGCTATATCTCACTATTCCATTCATGCTGTATTTGATTGGAATCTGTTTCTCGTAGGTTCCCTTTGCACTGCACGGAAGCGACAGAATCGTTCCGCTCTTATCTCCGTAAAAGGTGCTCTCCGCGTCGAGTTTTACATTTAGGTCATACGAAACCATCAGCGACCTGTTAAATATTTCAAGTTTAAGATATCCCACACTAAAACGACTCACATCCCGTTCAGGGGCTGTGAGCTTTATATCTACACCACGATATAGAACGACAAGCGCGATAATATCCAGAATCGGAGCTGATATGAGAAGGCTCAGCACGAGCATAAGAAAATGATTTCTCAGGAAATCATATGCATATATCGCAATCGTTAGCTGAACCAGATAGGCTACTATTCTTGTTGGATGCACCACTGTTCGAAGTGGCTTTCTAGACCTCTCCTTCGCCTTCGCAGCTTTTCTCTCGGCAGGTGTCATGTTGCTATATTTATTTTTTGTCAAAATATCTGCCATAAACCGTCCCCACTGGCACCACTCACCTAATTTCTCGGAACCTTGACTGACTGAACAAGCGCCTTCATGGCTGAGTCCATATTCATTCCCTGTGCTCTGGCTTTCTGTCCAAGCTTAACTCTATGTCCAAGAGTTTCGCGGATTACATCCTGCACGTCTTCTGCAGTTACGAAGTCTCTAGCGTCGATAATCGCCACTGCCTTCGCCATATTGAGAAGAGCGATAGTTCCACGAGGGCTGGCACCCATCGAGAAGATATCATTTCTTCTGGTCTCTTCAACCAGGTTAACTATATATTCATATATCTCGTCTCTGACGAACATATCATTCGCTTCTTGTCTAAGAGCGATCATCTCATCGATTCCGATAACCTTTTCAATCTTAGAAAGCGGGTTCTTCGCATTTCCCTTGAGAATCTCAACCGCATCGTCATGAGCTGGGTATCCCATAGAAAGACAAACCATGAATCTATCGAGCTGGGACTCAGGAAGCATCTGAGTTCCTGAGGAGCCGTAAGGGTTCTCCGTCGCAATAACTACGAAAGGATCTGGAAGTTTTCTCGTAACACCATCAACTGTAGCAGTGCCCTCTTCCATTACTTCGAGGAGCGCTGACTGAGTCTTTGGAGAAGTACGGTTTATCTCGTCTGCGAGGAAAAGATTACAGAATATCGAGCCCGGCTTATACTCGAACTCCTTGGTTCCTGCGTTGTACATAGAAAATCCAAGAATATCACTTGGAAGTACATCCGGTGTAAACTGAACACGCTTATAGTCCATGGACATGCTTCTCGCAAATGCTGTCGCCAGCGTGGTCTTTCCAACACCTGGTATATCCTCCATCAGGATATGTCCACCGGCGATTATCGCTGCAAGTACCTTACGGACTACCGATTCCTTTCCCTTTATTACACTATTAACGCTGTCCTGGACAGCCTGAATCTTTTTTACGTCGCTCATTTTTGCACCTTTCTATTTCTTTTTAATCTATCTATCAGTCTTAGCATTTAAAATTAATCAGTCCATTTAGTATTGTAACATCAAAATGTGAATAAATCTTTAACAAATGTTTAAAGAGACAAAATATAGAATATAGTTCACGATTAATATATAATATAAAATGATTTTGCTAGCATTAACATTTATCAATTTCAAAAGGATTATTTAGGAGATTACCATGCCACCTATTACAAATGACTGGGCAGATGCCCTGAAGGAAGAATATAAAAAGGACTATTACAGAAAGCTATTTGAATTTGTGGGACAGGAATATGCCACAAAGACTGTCTATCCGCCTGGAGATGACATTTTCAATGCCTTTCATCTGACTCCACTTTCGAAGGTAAAGGTCGTTATCATCGGGCAGGATCCATATCACGAGCCTAATCAGGCGCATGGTCTATCCTTCTCCGTTAAGCCTGGCGTGGACATTCCGCCCTCACTCCAGAATATTTACAAGGAGCTTCAGGAGGACTGCGGTTGCTACATACCTAACAACGGTTATCTCACGAAGTGGGCCGAGCAAGGAGTACTTCTGTTAAATGCCGTACTCACGGTTCGCGCTCATCAGGCCGCTTCCCACCAGAACAAGGGCTGGGAAGAATTCACAGACGCCGCGATCAGAATAATAAATGCCGAGAATCGTCCAATAGTTTACATGCTTTGGGGCAGCTTTGCCCGCAGCAAGAAAACTATGCTGGATAATCCTCAGCATCTCATCTTAGAAGCACCGCACCCTTCACCCCTCTCTGCTTATAGAGGTTTCTTCGGATGCAAACATTTCAGTAAAGCAAATAGGTTCCTGACCGAGCACGGCCAGGAACCTATTGATTGGCAAATTGAAAATATGTGAGTAAATAAGAACCGTCCCTATATACTCATTACTTTGCGTTGACTTTCTCGAATTCTTTTACTATCTCTTCGTCTGGAGCTGGTGTTACAAGGCTCACAACTACAATGAAGATGATAGCCACGAGGAAGGCAGGAGCGAGCTCGTACAGATCCCAAGCTCCACCCATTGGGCGAACTGCATATTTCCATACGAATACCATTATTGCACCTGAAAGCATTCCGGCGATTGTTCCGAACTTGTTTGTTCTCTTCCAGAAGAGAGACATGATCATCGCAGGACCAAATACAGCACCGAAGCCTGCCCACGCGAAGGATACGATGTTGAATACTGAACTGGATGGGTCCCAAGCGATTATAACGCCGAGAACTGCAACTACTACAAGTGTTATTCTAGCAGTAAGCATAGCTGCTGTGTCACTAAGCTTGATCTTAAATACATCCTGAACGATATTTTCAGAAACAGCTGAAGATGCAGCGATGAGCTGTGAATCAGCAGTTGACATTGTTGAAGCAAGAATACCTGCGATAATAAGTCCAGCTATAAGCGCATAGCCAAATCCATTTCTGGAAATGTGATCTGCAAGCACTACGATGAGCTTCTCTGCTTCAGATGCTGTTGTGTAATCTGATGTATCCATAAGAAGCTTGAGTGAACCACTCTCTGTCATAGCACGTCCTACAACTCCGAGGAATGTAGCAACTCCAAGAGAAATAACAACCCAAACAGAAGCAACTCTTCTTGAAAGCTTTAACTTATTTGGATCTTCTATAGCCATGAATCTAAGAAGGATGTGTGGCATACCGAAGTAACCAAGTCCCCAGCAGAACATTGTAATCTTATTGAAAAGTCCGTAAGGAGCACTCTCATTTACATACTGAGTCACATCGCCTGCAGCTGCATTTACGTGTGTTGTGCTCATTCCGAGATAACCCTTAAGGGCATTTGCATTTTCTATAACAGCTCCCATTCCGCCGGCATTGTGTACACCGTAAACAAGAACTATAACGAGTGCAATACTCATTACGATAGACTGAATAAAGTCTGTATTTGATGCAGCGAGGAATCCACCTGTTGTTGTATATCCAACGATGATAATTGCTGAAACTATCATAGCGAGCTGATAATTAACTCCGAACAGCTGTGAGAACAGCTTACCACAAGCCGAGAAGCCTGAAGCTGTATAAGGCACGAAGAATACGATGATTGCAATCGCACCGATGAGAAGTGTTACATTGTACTTATCCTTGAATCGCTTCTTGAAATATTCAGGAAGTGTGATAGCACCCAGCTCCTCTGTATATTTTCTAAGTCTCTTAGCTGTAAAGAGCCAGTTGAGATAGGTTCCAACAGCAAGTCCGATGGCAGTCCAGCCTGCATCTGCGATTCCTGAGAAATACGCCAGTCCCGGAACACCCATCAAAAGATAAGAACTCATATCTGACGCCTCGGCACTCATGGCTGTTACGAAAGGTCCCAGCTTGCGACAGCCTAGATAGAAGTCTCCGACATCCTTTGTCTTTCTTGATGCAAGGAAACCAACTATCAGCATACCTGCCAGATAGACTACTATTGAGACAATGATACCAATCTGTGAAATAGTCATTTGATCAACCTCCACTTAATACTTAAAATATAAAATTCTGCCCAGTTTCAGCGCTTTACAGCACTGAATCAAAGCAGAATTTAGTTTATCATAAGTTTAATTATATTACAAGATTGTAGTAATCCTGTCCCTTTTTAGTCATTAGTCTCTTGTGCAATTCCCTCATTTGTTTTAGAAGTATTTTTCATTTTACCAGTCGTCGCGAAAACTATCGAGCCGAGCAGGAATGGAACAACCATTGTATAGAAGCGGTAAAGTATCGCCACCGCCGCCGAGGTATTTCCGAATAGCGGAGTGAAGATAAGTGCTATTACGAACTCCAAGGTTCCGGCGCCCGCAGGGGCTGCCATAACTGTTCCTATCATATTCACAGTTGCCATAAGCGCAATACATGTTAGCGGTGAAGCATCATTTGTCGCGCATACCACGATTGCCGCAATCGAATACCATAGGCTCATCTTAAACATTTTAAGAAGGGTCACTCTTAGGCATAGTGTTTTGTGCCTCCAGAAATAAAGCCCCGCTTCATTAAATGTAGTAATCTGTTCTATCAGTTCTTCTAGCTTTTCCTTGTACTTTGCAAGGAACCTTTTTTCAAAGAATCTTACTATTTTAATAAGTAGTCCGGCAAATCTTGTTGATGCTGAGAGTGTCAGTAAAAGCGCAACAATGGTAAAGGAAATAACAGAACCTAACACTCCGAACTTCGCATACTTTATAACCGTTGGCACGCCCGCAATGTAGAGATAAATAAAGCTGAGGATTCCTAGTATTGTTATTCCAAGCTTCTGATATGCGTATTGAACCAGTGTGATTCCGGAGGAACGACCTGGCTCGATGTCGTGTCTTGCTATATAGTAAACCTCAGCAATTCCGCTAAGTGAGCCCAGCGAGATAAGCTTATAGAAGGCGCAGTATAGACCGCATTTAAAGGCCTCAAACCAAGTCATCTGTCTCTTCTCATACATAGTCATATCATGTATGATTCTACCTTCAACCACGAAATGCAGAAGAGTCGCCGCAAGGCATAGAAGTGAAACCCAGAACGGATGATGCTTCATCTCATTTATCGCGTCGTGGATTTCCTCCTGCTTCCAGAAGTACACAAGAACAAGGACCACCAGAATGATGACCCACTTGATAATATTTCCTATTATATTTTTTCTGTCTTTCTTTTCCATAGTCAATTCACATCGAAAGCGCCCCACCCATCAGCGATAACACTAACAGACGAGGCGCCACATCAATAGTTCACAAAAGTTGTCACAGTAACCGTCCCCACTGGTCCTATTTATAGTCGTACTTGAGAACTGTTACTGAAAGTGGTGGAATGTCGAGCACGATAGAGTTCTTCATTCTGTCCGCTGGCTCGGCTTCTGCCTTGATAGCCTTCTTAGGTCCAACATTTCTTCCAAGTCCACCATACTTCTTATCATCGGAAGAAAGGATTTCTTTATAAGTTGTGAGGCAAGGAACTCCGATTCGGTAGTCCTTTCTCTCAACAGGTACGAAGTTGCAGATGAACATGATCTGATCCTTAGCTGTCTTACCTCGTCTTACAAATGCAACTATTCCGCTATCTGCATCATCGACCTTGGTCCACTCAAATCCCATAACTTCATTATCATTATAGTACAGAGCATCATAACCTGTATATAGATGATTCAGATCCTTAACAAAGTCCTGAACTCCCTTATGAAGTGGATTATCCAGCAGATACCAGTCAAGCGATCTAGCCTCGCTCCACTCTCTCAGCTGAGCAAATTCCTGTCCCATGAAGAGAAGCTTCTTACCAGGGTGACCCATCATGAAACCGTACGCTGTACGAAGATTTGCATATTTATCGAATTCAAGTCCTGGCATCTTGTTGATCATAGAGCATTTCAGATGAACTACCTCGTCATGAGATATAACAAGTATGTAGTTCTCAGCATATGCATATGAAAGTGAAAATGTCAGTCTATTGTGATTGAACTTACGGAAATATGGATCCAGCTTCATATACTCAAGGAAGTCGTTCATCCAACCCATGTTCCACTTAAAGAGGAAGCCAAGTCCATTCATATCTGAAGGAGCTGTAACTCCCGGCCATGCAGTAGACTCCTCTGCTATAAGGTAAGCACCTGGATTTCTCTCCTCCATAACCTTATTAATATTCTGAAGAAGAGCTATAGCCTCAAGGTTCTCCTTGCCACCATCCTTGTTAGCTACCCACTCACCGTCTCTCTTTCCATAGTCGAGATACAGCATAGAGGCAACAGCATCAACTCGAAGTCCATCTATATGATACTTCTCAACCCAGAAGAGAGCATTTGAAGTAAGGAAGTTAGCAACTTCATTTCTACCATAATCGAAGATATATGTACCCCAGTCAGGATGCTCGCCCTTACGTGGATCAGCATTTTCATAAAGCGGCATACCATCGAAACGTCCTAGTCCATGAGCATCTCTAGGGAAATGCGCTGGCACCCAATCAAGGATAACTCCAATTCCAAGACTATGCATGTAATCTACGAAGTAAGCAAAGTCTTCAGGAGTTCCATATCTTGAAGTTGGTGCATAGTAGTTAGTTACCTGATAGCCCCATGATCCATCAAAAGGATACTCCGCGATACCCATCAGCTCGATATGTGTATATCCCATATCTACGAGATAAGCACCTATCTCCTTTGCATACTCTCTATAATTAAAGAATCCAAAATCTGAATCTTCAATCTTCTTCTTCCAAGAACCTATGTGGCACTCGTAGATAGACATAGGCTTCTTCATGCGAGCAACTCTATCCTGCTTCTTGCGCTCCTCCATCCACTTATCATCTGTCCACTTAAGGTTCGAGATATCAACTACTATATTCGCATTATCTGGACGAACCTGATCCTGATTTCCATATGGATCCGCCTTATATAGGATATCCCCATATCTAGTAAGTATCTGATATTTATAAACAGCTCCAGGAAGAACATCTGGAATGAAGAGCTCGTATACTCCTGATACGCTATGAATCTGCATAGGATTCAGAGCACCATCCCACATATTGAAGTCACCAACAACGGATACTCGACGAGCATCTGGCGCCCATACAGCGAAGTATGTACCCTTTACTCCATCTATAGTCATTGGATGCGCACCCATCTTGTTATACACATCGTAGTTCTTGCCTTCAGCAAAAAGATACGCATCAAAATCAGTAAACTGACCTTCAAATGCATATGGATCCGCAGACTCAACAGTAGTTCCATCATAGTACTCTGTTACAAATCTATAAGCTGTTCCTTTGAATTTTTTCTTTGGGAAATATGCTCCGTAGAAGCCTTCTTCGCTTATCTTCTCCATTGGCACTAGAGTTTTGCCCTTTGGAGTTTTAATAGATACGCTCTGGCTATGAGGCTTATAGCAGGTAATAACCTGACCATCGCCATAATCATGATTACCTAAGAGATGCTTAGGTGCATTTATCTTACCATCGATAAGTTCATCATAGAGGATCCAGTTGATCCAGTTCTGCAATTTATCCTTCATGTAATACCCTCCAAATAGTCCGACAAAATGCCGGTATTTTGTACCCCTTTAAGCTAATCTTTATTGTATCAAAAATAGTCTCTTATCTCAAGGAATAAATGGCACAGCCGAGAGCCACACAAATGGAACAACCAAAAGCCGTCACATATGAAAAAGGAATCTGTGCATTACACAGATTCCTCTAAATTCATTTTAGTTCTAACAAACTAGTTATATATTATTCAGCCATCTTGTTAACAGCAACTGTGAGACGAGAAATCTTACGAGCAGCTGTATTCTTGTGGTAGATACCCTTGTTTGCAGCCTTGCTGATCTTTGAAGTTGCAAGTGTAAGTGCTTCCTTAGCTGCAGCCTGATCTCCAGCTTCAATAGCAGCCTCAACCTTCTTTACTACAGTCTTAACTTCACTCTTAACTGACTTGTTTCTCATTTCTCTTCTCTTGCTTACAAGAATTCTCTTCTTAGCAGACTTAATATTTGCCATGTCTTTATTTACCTCCGGATTTTCATCTTACCAATAGTCACGCCGTATATCTTGCTCAGTCTCTGAGTCAGCCGTTCTCTGAAACTACGCAAGCCATTTTCACTTAGCCAAGACACGGGTCAATGCAGCGGTAACTGCACCGGGCATATGAAAATGTTATATTTCACAGCAAAAGTCATAATACCAAAGCTAGCCTTCTGCGTCAAGTAGAATTTTATTAGAGTATATTAGTTTTACTTTTCCTTTTTCATATCGTCTAATGCATATTCTATGCATTGTATAACAACCTTATTGAAAGAAGTGTTATTATCGGTCGCGAGTTTCTGCACCTTTTCTATAAGTTCTTTAGGTAAGCGCAATGATTTATTCTCGTATTCACTAGCTTCTTTCTTTATTTCAAACATTATTCCACCCCTCTGCATCATATAGTGGTTACATTGTAAAGTATCTGGGGATGTGATAATATATTATATAATCATTATAATTATAGTATAAATATAATATAATTTTAAAATCATTTTATTCGGTGACAAATAGTAATGTAACTGAGTAAAATTCCTCACCCCCTCTGACATCTGCACAGCAGATGCCTCCTCCCCCTCAAGGGGAAGGATACATTTTGTAGCTTAATTAACACTTTCAATAAAACAAAAGGATGCGTTTTTTATGTCAAGGATAAAGGAATTTATAGCAAATCATACGAAAGGAATTGTGATTACACTCGCTGCGATCATATGTGTAGCTCTAGCGGTGATAGGCGGAACGGTTTATCTGCACAACAAAAACAAGGTTGATAACTCAACCGTTGCCACCACTTCCACTTCCAGTTCAGCTCAGAAAGCTGATGAGAAAAAGGATGAGGAAGCAACTTCCGAGGATAAGAAAGAGGCTAAGGTTGAGGATAAGAATAAGGACAAGAAGGAAACAAAAAAAGACTCTTCCGATTCTGAAAAGTCTAGTTCAAAGGTTAATGATAAGTCTGAGGCAAAGGCTGATACAAGTTCTGGATCTAAGAGTGAGGCTAGTAATTCAAGTTCTAGCTCATCATCTAGCTCAAGTTCAAGCTCAAACTCTAGTTCGGGCTCGGGTAAGTCTGGTGGTTCAAGCTCTAGTTCAAGCAAGGAGCAAAAAACAACTGAGGCTCAGAAGCCTTCTAGTGGTGGCTCGGAGACAGCTTGTGTGCATAATTGGGTATGGGCTACAAAAACTGTTCACCATGATGCTGTAACAAAACAGGAACCTTACTATGGTGAGGAGTGGGATGAGCCGATATATAGAGATGCTGTTCAATGCTTGGAATGTGGTGGTATATATAACTCTGTTCAAGATTATTATAATTCTGATACCTGTGGAAGCAGAAACACAACTTCAACTCAAGTCATTGACCACTACGAACACCACGACCCAGACATTCTCGGATATGATACAGTTGTGGTTAAAGAAGCCTATGACGAAGAGGTAAATGATTACCAGTATTGTTCTAAGTGCGGTGCTAGAAAATAAATATTTTTAGACAATAATAAGCAATCATTCATATTCGCAGATTTCAAATGTATTCATAGTTCTTTTTATATCATTTCTAAACATAATTCTTCATTCATTTGGGATCAAGTGGTTTGGAAGTTATTTACCAATTTCCTTGCTTTAATAAAAATTCATAGCTTCTTGGATACTTCTCTTTCATATCTCTTGTTACGCTAGATTTACTTAGTTCATCTATACTATGAATATCAAGCGAGCCAAGTAAATCCAAGAAATCCAACTGGTCTGTAACTCTAGGAACTAACCCACCAAAATGAACTGCTCTTATCTTTAGCTTAAGCATAGATTCTTCTGTAGCAATAAATAATTTGATATTTGAATAGCTTTTATCTCTGATCCATTCAAGTTCATCAAAGATTCCCATTACTTCCTCTAAACTATATGCATCGTTATTCAACCAATCATCTTCAATTCCTTCTTCTTCAGAAACTTCAACAACAAGTCTCTTAATATCATCTGAATAGTCTTCAGTAACGGTATCCACATCTACAGTATATCCACCAGAACGTAGTCCATTATAAAGCATTGCATATCCACCAATCGCTCTAACTTCTATATATTTTCCTATTGCAACCAGCTTATCATTAAGATTTTTCAATGCTTCATTATATTCAGTTAATCCTGCATTTAATATTTTCATGTGTGCTCACCTCATAACATCACATTCATATCATTATATACTGTTACACTTTTTATACTATGATTCCCAAGAACTAAAGGTTTTTTTAACGGAGTACAATTAGCTAACGATTTTAAGTTATCTAACTGCATAAGATCATTCATACTATAGTAATTCAAAATACAATAAATCAAAACTTTAGTTTCATCAGTCATCTGACTGATATCCATACTTTGTATCTCTTCTTTCTTCTTGTCATAACGCAAAAACAATCTATGCAAATATCTATGAAGCCCATAATAATCATCTGAAGTCCATCCATTTTGATTAAGATAGTATGGCTTTATTACACTCATGTTTTCACATCCTTTCTTGACATTATTCTTATTGACATATTTTACTACATCACATACACCGATTCAAATGTGACTGTTCAGACTTGGTTATTGTTAGTTTCTTATTCATTTAGGCTACGCGTTCGTACTAATGTCAAGATTTGTATAGCTATCTAAGTAAATTAATTATCAGATTCTCAGCCACGTCTCTTGATGTCAGTTCACTCGACATAAGCGACATTGTTGCCTGCTGGCATAGTTCCACCGATCTAATAAGGTCCTTATGAGTATAGGAATAGCAGATTTTGATCAGTCTGGAAGCTGCCCAGTCTGCCACCTTGAGCTTCGAGGATATCTCCTTAGCTGTAGCTTTATCCTTCAGCATCTGACTAACTATAAGGAGCTGATTAAACTGATAGCTTATACTTCCTATTATGTTGTATGGAGTCCTTCCAAGTTTCAGGAGATCCATGTACATGCTGATGGCCGCATCCCTATTCTTCTGGGAAATGGCCCTGCACATATCAAATATCTTATCCTCCACAGAGCTGGCGCAAACCGCCTCAACATCTGCTTCCGTTATTGCTCCACGGTCTAAGCAGTAGTCGTGAAGCTTACGAGCTTCATTTCTGAGAAGATACATATTCTTGTCAGGACCCGCTGCAGTAATTAGCATTTCTGGAACAGCAAGTTTAACTTTAAGACCATCCTCTCCAAGAATCATACCAAGCCAGGAAATGAGATCGTCCGTGGTTGGTGTATCAAACTCCGCGCGGGTCACCCTTTCATCCTTATCCGCATGAAGGTAAGCCTTCTTCGACTTGTTGACCTTAGTCTCACAGAATATGAGGACGTTCGTGTCTGGCATCTGATCTAGCACTTCAAGGAACGCATCCTCAGATAAATCGAAAAGTCCACTATCCTCAACAATAATAACTCTATGCTCCGCAAAAAATGGTATAGTAATAGCGTCTGATATCACCGTATTCAAATCGAAGGTATCAGAGTTATAAGAAACCATATTCATAGTGTCATCCGGACTAGACAGCGCCGCTTTCAGTTCATCGCGGTATTGATTTACCAGATATTTTTCCTCACCAAACAGAAGATACATTCTCGAAAAACTGTTCGTTTTAATGTGTCCCCTGATGGTTGCGATAGACGCCTTAGTCGGATTTACTTTTTTCTTTTTCTTAAAATCAGCCATGGACTCAGTATATTCTAATTCCCTTCTATCATCAACCTAAATTTCCTTCTCATCAGCAGCTACAAATCTCGTCCTTTAATCATATAAAAAACTTATTTTTTCATATATAGATTTGAAATCCACCTTACATTTATTCTTCCAAATTGCTACAGGAATCTTGTCATCAAATGTGTATTCCTTATAATCAGCTTCTTTTTCAAAAACATACACCAAAACCCTTTTCTGTTCAGGAAGAACTATCCAATATTCACGAACCCCAGCTCTCTGATATTTGTCCTTCTTCCTAACAATATCCATATACCAGTTACTAGGAGAAAGAACCTCAACTATTAAATCCGGCGCACCAACAACCCTTGCCTTTATTATTTTATCCCTGTTACAAACCACCAAAACATCAGGTTGAACCATAGTTTTATCATCGCTATCTAGTTGAACGTCTGTAGGAGCAACTGACGTAATACAGTTTCCTTTGTTTTTAGATATATAATCATCAAAAGCAATGGCTATCATCAATCCTATTTTCTGATGGATAAATGTTGGCGCGGCCATATCATAGAATACTCCATCAATCATTTCAATTCTTGTACCCTCAGGAAGAGCAAGGTAGTCTTCCATAGTTTTACCTGTCATATCATGTGCTGTCATACCAATGTTATAAGCACTCGACTCTCCAACCAGATTAGAATCTTCTGAAAACATTTGTTTCAAAGCTTGCAACGTCTTGTATCTAGGTGAAGTTGTTTCACCACTAAATATCTTCTGAACAGTACCTAACGGAACACCCGTCATATCTGATATATACTGATTTGAATAGCCAAGTGCCTTCTTCTTTTCAATCATTTCCTTAATTGTCATGCTATCACTCCTATTCTAAAAATCCCAACTTTACTTGATTCCTATATAATCTCTTTTCCCGCTTTCATCTCCTATCATTATAAATAATAATACCCCATTTCTCAACCGTAATTATCCGTTTTGCAACCGTTTATTTTACTTTAAATCAATAATCACCGCTCCCATATGGTCAGTTCGGTAGATAGTAGCACCTGTTTCATCAAGACGATCTAGAGCTTCTGGTGACGGATGCCCATACATATTATGCTCTCCACAAGATATAACGACTACATCAGGGGAATACCATCTGAGAAAATCTTCACTACTTGAATATTTTGAGCCGTGGTGTGGGCACTTGAGGATTCGAGTGCCTGACATTTTTCTATTTTCATCTTGCGTTTTCCCTTTATCTAATACGCATTCTTTTTCTTCCGCGCAACTTGTTCCGTTCTCTTGCTCTTCCACTATTTTTGATTCAACCTCCATCCCTATATCACCTGTATAAAGAATTTCTGTCGATTTATCCAAGTCATATCTAAATCTTAGAACCAACGAATAATCATTTCCGGAATGTTCTTCATTAAAGTCTTCCGCTTCGGGATACAGAACCTCAAAGCAGTCATCGACCGTATCACCTTCGCCTAGTAGAGCAAGCGATATTTCATTTGGATATTTATCGCACACCGCCTCAATCCTACGTATCACCTCGTCCTCTTCAGTGCCAGCCGCGATGACAACATTACTAACACTTATTCCATAACTATCCATATTCTCGAGAAGATATAGTATACCGCTGACATGATCCATATCCGTATGAGAGATAAATATGCAGTCGATTTCTTCCATCCCATAGTATTTAAGCGCCGGGATAAGAACATTCTCACCGACCTTATCATTACTCGAGGAACCACTGTCCATGATATAGTTTCTTCCACCCTTAGCCCCAGCTAAATGTATAAATGCCCCATCGCCTTGCCCAACATCTAGGAACACTGCCTCTGACTGCAGGTTGTTATATAGTTTCACAAATTCAATAGCAGCAATAGAGACTAAGAAGTACATGAAGACTACAGAAAGAATCTCCTTATATCTTCTTCTCATTTTTACCATGTCAAAGTCTTCTCTACTCGTTTTCTCAATTAATTCATTATTTGCTTTCCCAACGCCTATATTACTTTCAATATATCTCTCGTGCTCACGCGACTTCTTAATCCACATATATAGGAAAACAATCGCACCAATTATAAGTACATATATCAAACCCAGCTGCCACAGCTCTGCATGGCCTGTAACAATAACAGAATGCGGCATCTTAAGAAACATATGACAGGACCATTTATAGAAACTACATAGTTCCTCACACATCCACTTTGAAGCTGAACTGCAAAATTTCAAAATCGAGCCCAGCGCTCCTAAACTTCCAACCGATGTACTAGCCAACGCCCCTAATAGTGTTGCAAGTAGTCCAGATAGAACGACCACCGTCAGCAGTGGAACAAGAAATAGATTCAGCAGTATCGCAAGAATCGGCACCTCAAAATAACTGAGCATAACTAGCGGCATCATCCAAAGGCTCACACTAAACGAAGTTATGAGTCCTTTCGAATACTTTCTAAGCCACCCTCTCTTCGACTTATGATATTTACTGAAGCTATCTCTATCCACTATCTTCTTCCCTAGAATCTCTCCAGTTATGATTCCAACCACAGCACTGAAGCTCATGAGCATACCACTCGAGAAAAGAGAATCTGGATTAAGTATCACCATGATAAGTAGCGCCTCCACCAGACTGGTTGGCATATCTGCAGTACGTTTCAATAGAAAGGATAGTTTCGATATTGTTATCATTATCACAGCTCTCTCAGTTGCCTCTGACATTCCTGTCATCACTCCATATAAAAATACAAGAATAATCACAACAAGCACCGCATCCTTTTTCTTTACACGAAGGAAAGCCAGAAGCCCCTCGAGCATTCCTGCGATAAGCGCGACGTGAAGGCCTGATATCGCAAGGATATGTGCTATACCGCTTCTCTGAAATAGTAGCTTCGTATCTGAAGAAAGTTCTGACTTATCCCCAAGCATCATAGTTTTAAGTAGTGCCGCTGTTTCCTCATTAAATGTCCCATCGATTCTTTCACTGAGCCTACATCTCGTTTTGTATAGCACATTTACGATTTCTTTTTTCTCCCCTTCCTGCAGCTTTATACTCGTATATTTGATTTGATACTTTATTCCCTTCCCCAGGTAATACCGCTCCATATCAAAGCTTCCAGGATTCGAGCTTACCTGAACAGGATTTAGTTTTCCCTTCACCTCGATATATAGTCCTGGTTCAACCAAATCCACATACTTATCATCTTCATATGGAACATATATAGATAGTCTATTTTTACCGACCTTAAGATACGCCCTCTTTCCGCTCGTCGACTCATCCATCTTCTCGACATATCCTACAAAATCCAAATCGCCTTTCAAATTCGCACTTATACCATTTACCTCATCTGTAGCCTCCTCAAAGCTTCCACCCTCTTCAGTCTTCTCATATATCTCATCCAGTATCCTCCCCGCATCAGAATAGAACCCATACCCCCATATCATTCCTCCAACAAAACTTATCCCCATAAAAAGATAAAAATAAAAATGCAACAAATCCGAGCATTTAGTTCGCACGAATCTGTTGCATATGATTGTTGTTATGATTCCTATTCCCACTGTTATAGCACTATACCGGAGATTATCCAGCGCCAGTCGGTATGTTAGTTCCCCTAGAACAAACATGACCCCCATATTCATAAGTGGTCTTTTCAAATCTAGTCCTCCTTGTAATAATAAAACGAAGCGTCTGTATATGTACCTTGCTGAACTATCTCTCCATCCTCATCTTGAAGAGTGATAGCAACCTTGCCACCATTCAGTCCTTCGAGACTCTTAACTATAGCCGCCTGATTCAGCAGGATAGTCTCTTCAGTAACACTTCCATGTATGTTAATTATAAGCGATATATTCTTCTCTTCATCCAGTGAGAATCTCTCTATCTCAAGTCCAGGATCGATAGTCATATTCTCGATAACCTCTTCAACTGCAGCAGGAAGATTATCCGGCTGAACTAACTGGTAACGATCGTCATCTGGTTCAACCTCTGTCTCAGTCGCATGATACAGCTGAACAGTTCCCGCCTTCTGTATAACAGACTCCGTTGAAACCTCTTGGCTAGAGGCAGTTTCACATGAAGCCAAAGTAAAAACAAGTACTACAGAAGCCAGAGCGAGCTGGACACACGCCATAACATTATGATATTTTCTATTATCCTTTTTCTTCATATCAGACCTCAATCAGTATCCTAAGCAACTAGCTATTTTGTATCCAGCGGAATTTTGACAGTAAATGTAGTACCCTTACCAGATTCACTATATAGCTTGATTGTTCCTTTGTGAGCATTTACTATTCCTCGAGTTATCGCTAGTCCAAGTCCTGTTCCACCAGTATCTCTACTTCTTGCTTTATCTACACGGTAGAATCTCTCAAATACTCTTTCCTTAGCATCCTCCGGTATACCAACTCCAGAATCAGCAACCTTTATATAGAAATATCTATTGTCCGCATTTAGACTGCACTTAATCCATCCATTATCGATATTGTATTTAACAGCATTTTCTATCAGATTGGATATAGCCAGCGACAGCTTAACCA
This sequence comes from Eubacterium sp., assembly GCA_017480495.1. Classification (GTDB taxonomy): domain Bacteria; phylum Bacillota; class Clostridia; order Lachnospirales; family Lachnospiraceae; genus Eubacterium_Q. The sequence goes on from JAFVAQ010000001.1 coordinate 23,867, forward strand.
CATCTACTCGCGCCATTACTTCCTTATAGCTCTCGTAAGATAGATCAATACTACGCTGCTTTGCAAGTGGTGTGACCGTCTTGATGATAGTATCCATCATTTCATTGATATCAACTTCTTCAAGATTCATGTCATTATTATTTGAATCAGTTTTTACAAGCGTCAGCAGATCATTTATTATCTTGGTCTCTCTATCTATCTCGTCCACGATATCTGTCATGAATTCTTTATACTCTTCAGCTGTTGCCGCCTCGTTCTGAGTAAGCGACTCCGCCAGAACCTTCATGGAGGTGATAGGTGTTTTCAGCTCGTGCGACACGTTTGATACGAATTCAGATCTTGTCTGATCAATAGTTGCGAGCTTCTCAAGAACCTCATTATAGTTCTCTGACAGCACCTGTATCTCGACAAAGCCCTTATCTTCAGGAAGTCTTTCCTGCAGATTACCAAGAGCTGCATGCATGATCTTCTCATTTATATCATTAATATCCGATACAGAATTCTTGGAAATGACCCTGATTATAAGAAAATCAATCACAAGAATTGCCAGTAGCGCGATCACTCCGATATCCAGTATCTTGTCACTTCTTGTCATCACGTCAGACATAGACGCCTTGTAGAAGAGAACGCCTATTATCTCATTTTCGCGAACAACAGGATAAATGATCTTGGTATCAGATTCGCCGTCCATACTAATAGATTCAGACTCGCCCTTCATAACCTTCATAATGTTCTGATCAATGATGAAGGAGCCTTCCTCTTCTGTAGCTGTATCTTCAACTATCTTATAGCTTCTATCTACTATGATAACTCTGCCCTTCTGAGCTTTTACAGAATCCGATATCTTGAAGTTCAGAATAGAATTATCTTCTATCTGTTCCACACCATAAGAAGAAAGAATGTCTGCAATATCTACAGCTCTACTATTTGCATCCTTCTTCACGCTGTCATACATATCTTTTCTAAAGGAATATATGAAGACACTAGTAACTATAGCTAGAGAAAACGTCAGAACTAGCATTACTGTAATCAATATGTAATTTTTAATTCTAATATGTTTCCTCATAACGTGTCTATTCCTCTACTGCTTTGTAAGCCTCATCATAAAAGATTTCCTGCGCATTGATTGCCGGCTTGGTATGACGAACATACTTATATGTACCGTCCTCTCTCAGAACTCTCGCCTTTACATTATCTGACATCTGGATGTCGAACATTTCTCTAACTCTATCTCTTATGTCAGGATCATATATAGGAGTCGCAACCTCCACACGACGAACTGTATTTCTAGTCATGAAATCGGCGGAACCGATGTACATTTCCTCACGCTCGCCCTTACCAAAAATGTATATTCTGGAATGTTCCAGGAACCTTCCAACTATGCTGACAATCTTTATATTATCTGTCCTTCCAGCAACACCTGGGTGCAGACAGCATATTCCACGTATTACCATTTCTATCTTAACACCAGCTGCGGAAGCTTCTATCAACTTGTCGATAATCTTCTTATCTGTAAGAGAGTTAATCTTAACACCGATATATCCCTCGCCACCATCCTTGGCTATCTGTATCTCTCTATCTATCTTGTCTATAACCTTGTTCTGCAGACACTTAGGTGCAACCAAGAGATGCTCTGTTCTCTTCATAACCTCGCCTAAAGAAAGCGCCTTAAATACTCTCGCAGCCTCGGCTCCGATCTTCTGATCTGCTGTTATGAGACATAGATCTGTGTATAGTCTAGCGGTCTTCTCATTATAATTTCCAGTACCTATCTGAGTAACGTACTGTACGTCTCTGCCCTTCTTCATAGTGATGAGGCAAAGCTTTGAATGCACCTTCAGTCCATCGAGACCATATATTACATTACAGCCAGCTTCCTCGAGCGTTCTGGACCATCCGATATTGTTTTCCTCATCGAATCTCGCCTTAAGCTCTACAAGTACATCGACTTCCTTACCATTTTCTGCCGCTTCAACCAGAGCCTCAACGACCTTACTCTGCTTAGCAAGTCTATATAATGTCATCTTGATAGATACAACGTCCGGATCATTAGCCGCCTCTCTCAGCATTGAAAGGAATGGTCTGATATTCTCATATGGATAGGACAGAAGCTTATCCTTCTCAATTATCTGAGGAATAAGAGGCTTTGATTCGTCTAAGCCAGGTGACTTCTGAGGGATTCTCTTATCGTAGAAGAGATCCTTATCATGTCGCAGCGCGTCCTCTATATCAAACAGAAAGGACATATCCAGAGGCGCCGTTGTATTAAAGATCATTTCCTTATCAATCTTGAAAAAGGCTGCTATAGTCTTGATGATTTTCTTATCTATATCTCTCGTATATTCAAGTCTTACTGGTTCAAGCTTTCTACGCTGCTTTATAACCTCTGCCATATGGTCACGGTAGTTAAGCTCTTCATCATAAACCTTATCCGCATCTATATCTGCATTTCTAGTTACTCTTACAAGAGATTTGCAAGTAATGTTATAACCTGCGAAAACCATTGGAAGGAAATGCAGTATAAGCTCTTCCGCGAGCATATATCTTCCCTTATTTCCCGGAATTTCTACAAGTCTTGAAAACATTCCATTATTACATGGAACGATACCGAATCTACTCTTTCCACCCTTTGTTTCAAGAACAGCGGTAGCACATATCTCCTTATTCTTTATAAATGGAAATGGCCTCTTCTTACTGATCGTAAAAGGTGAAAGAAGTGGAAGTATATCTCTCTCGAAGAAGTCCTGAAGGTATGCCCCTTCTTCGGCATCCAGATCAGCAAAGCTGACTATCTTAATTCCTTTTTTCTCTATCTCACGCATCAGCTTAGCATAGGATTCATCCTTCCTAATACCTAGCTCACGAACTCTTTCTCTAATAGCCTCTAGCTGCTGCGACGCTGTCATATGAGTTTTATTTTCTTTTGGATCATCCTCTAGAAGCATCTGATCATGGAGAGACCCCACTCTAACCATGAAAAACTCATCCAGATTCGTCTGATAAATAGACATAAAGGTAAGCCTCTCACATAAAGGATTACGCTTATCCTCTGCCTCTTCAAGTACCCTCTCATTAAATCTCAGCCATGATAATTCTCGATTCTCATATAGCTCGCTCAAATCTTTACCCCCTTAGACTAAAAATCTCGTCTCCCTCATAATAATTAAGGGATCTGCTTATCTTGTCATCTCTAGAATGGACCACTCTGGCTCCATCCCTTGTAAGTTTTCCTGCCACACTGAACTCTATACCCCTCTTATCCAGCGCAGCCTTTACATCATTTAGTTTTGCTTCGTGACATACTGAAACAATTCCACCAGTTCCAAGAAGCTGATATGGATTAATGTTCCAGAATTCACAGGCTTCTATAGTATTCTGCTGGATAGGAATATTCTCATGAAGAATATCTATTCCCAGTCCCGTTCGTTCGGACACTTCTACTAGAGCTCTATATATTCCTCCAAAAGAAACATCGTGGATCATACTGACTCCGCCCTCTATAAGCGCCTCACAGGCAGTCTCTATATCTAGTTCATTTTCGGAAATGTGCATTGAAGCGATATAGCTTTCAGAGAATCTAGATAGCATTTCTTTGCCTCTATTCTCCGCTATCAGTGAAGCTCCGTAAGCTCCTGCATTTCCTATAATGATAGCGGCCATATCTGCCGTACACTTCTCATTTAACTGCTCTATAACCTTTTCATCAGATCTTCCATATGCAGTAATTGTAATCGTTAGTTCATCGCCCGCTCCAGTAATCGCTGTATTTCCACCAATTATCTGAAGTCCTTTAGCTTTTGCGAGCTTGCATATACTATTCATCTTATCTCTGATGACTTGTTCTGTGCAGTCCGCTCCGACCAGCAGATTAATCATTATCTTCTCTGCCTTAGCTCCCGCTGTCGCAAGATTATTAAGCGCTCTTTGAAGAGCCATAGCCTCCGAAATAGCAGAAAATCCATCGGCCACAATAAGAACAGAAGGCGAGGACGTCTTATCCAGCATGGCGTAGTCCATTCCTACGCCGACGCCGGTAATATCATTCCTCGCTATATGCTTCAATATACTTCTTTTCAGAATTCTTGTATTTATTGTGCCTTTTATCATCTGATCACTCTTATGGAGTTTACTCTGGCTGTGGCTCCGGTGTTGGCTCTGGTGTTGGAGTTGGTTCCGGTGTTGGCTCTGGTGTTGGAGTTGGTTCCGGTGTTGGTTCTGGAGCCGGATCTGCTGGAGGGGTTTCCTCTGGAGGTGTCTCCTCTGGTGTCTCCTCTTCTTCTTCCGTAGGTTCATCACTATTTCTAGAAACCTTCGCAGGAGAGCACTGATACTTACTAGAGTTAATCTTAATCGACTCTACCTTAACGCCGTCTTCGTAAACATATTTCCAAAGTTCACCAGTATAACCTGTTACAGCTGCAGCAGTAACTTCCTCAGTTCCTGGCTCGAGGCTCTTGTCCTCTGTATATATAGGTTCTTCAGGAGGACTAATAGTTCCTGTCTGAATTGATTCAAATTCAATAGTTCTATTTGATGGTCTATATTCCTCACCATAGATATTAAAGCTAAGGTTTGCTCCGTCTGCAAGACCTTCAATATAAATAGGTGCATCGAGATTATTTCTAATCTTGAGATCAAGTACACCACCGGCAAGAGCTGCATCTGCCGCAATAGGAACATATGAAACTCTCAAACTGTGACAATCTCTCTGAACAATCTCAAGCTCTGCACGAAGAGCCGCATTATAAACAGTTGTAGCAACCTGGCAGATACCACCACCGACACTATCTACAACCTCAGTTCCTTGATACGCATGACCTATCTCATAACCGTTGCTTGTCTCAACGGGAGCGATACAGCTATAAACGGAGATAGTCTCACCTGGGAATACAAGATGACCATTTACAAGAGAAGTTGCTCTCTGAACATTTGTCTTACGTCCAGCACTACTACTTGCATAGCTGGTTGTATAAGAACCAAGAAGATTCTTAACTCTTGCTATCTGCTGCATTCTATCACTATCAGAATCATCCTTAAGAGCAATCTCTGTTGATACCTGACCACCTGAGTAGCTAGTATCATTTATAATGTCATCTATATCCTGCTTAGTTGAAGCAGCATCTATACTAAGGGATGCACCCTCAACTATAACCTTAACTGTTCCATCTTCATTCTTAGTTAGGCTATACTGATTTCCAGCGGCCATTGCACTAGCTATGTTATTCTCTATCATCTGATGAAGGGTATCCTCATCAACACCCTTCTTAGTTTCGAATTCCACTGGAACTGTTTTCAGACTCTCTATATCACGGAATCTCTTCAGGACATTTCCTGCATTTCCATAATTGAGAGCTTCTCTAACGATATCATCTGTATTGTCTGACAGACCAAGATCGCCAAGGGTTGTAACAACATCCCCATACTGGCTGGTAAGTGAAACCTCTGCCTGGCTATAATCTTCGCCACCGCCAAGAGACTCAACAGCCTGGCCAAATGTCATACCGCCAACATCAAGTCCATTTATAATTATATTGTTCTTGATAGTAGCTATTTCCTTTGTTGAGATTAGTGCATCTCCGTCTGTTGCCTCATCTGCTCTTACAACTGTAGCTGGGGTGTATGCTAACACAAGAGCTATAGATAAAACAGCAGCCAGAACTCTGACTATAATCCTTTTCTCTTTCATCTTTTCCTCTTTTCTCCTGACCAAACGCGGTCGGATTCTTATATCAGACGTTTATTAGAAGTTTACTGCTAACAGCCCTACAATCATTCCAAAAACCATAAGTGCGCAAATAATAATAAGCATTATTCTTACGCCTTTTCTTCTCTTCTTACTAAAATCAATCATTTCCAAACCTCCGTATTCCTAGTGAGTATATAGGGACGGTTCTTATTTACTCACTTTCCTCTATTGTAATGTTTGCAAGCTTCTTTTAGAACGCAATTTTCGCACTGTGGTCGTCTTGCTATGCAGACCTTTCTACCATGTGCTATAACTTGAAAATTATACAATATCCACTGGTCTTCTGGCAAGAGTTTCATCAGCTCAAACTCGATTTTCACAGGATCTTCATCCTTTGTGAGACCTAGAAGAGTGGATACCCTCTTTACATGTGTATCGACCACTATGGAATTAATACCGAAAATGTTACCTCTTATAACATTTGCTGTCTTACGTCCAACTCCCGGAAGGCTTGTCAGTTCGTCTATAGCAGAAGGAACCTGTCCGTCAAAATCTTCGATCAGAGCATTTGCGCAGGAAATGATATTCTTAGCTTTATTTCTATAGAAACCTATGGAATAGATATCCTTCTCAAACTCAGCTATATCCGCCGCCGCAACCGCCTCCAAAGTAGGATACTTCTTAAAGAGTTCTCTTGTAACTATATTCACTCTCTCGTCCGTACACTGCGCAGACAGTATAGTCGCAAAAAGCAGCTGCCAAGGCTTCTCTGGATCATACTCCAGATAGCATCTAAGGTCAGTTCCATATTCTTTATTTAATAGTCTGCAGACCTCTGCCGCACGCTGCTTTTTAGTCATATGCATCTCCGCCCAAAAGATTCTTCCTTCATTCAGAATGATAAATTCTATCTTATGCTGTCCATCAGCTGCTGGGCAGCTCTACCGGACATTCCGCCGTGACTTACACTCCACTTATTTGCAAGCTCGAGAAGTTCTTCTTCACTAAGCTCTAAACCTTCATTTCTACTTGCAAGACTCTTAACTATTTCCTCATATTCCTTCTTGTTAGGTCTCATATAAGGAATAGTAACACCGAATCTGCTAACAAGTGACAGCTTCTCCTGAAGTGTATCTGAACGGTGCTTATCTAGTTCAACATCATTTGTATCATTCCAGGTTTCTCTTATGAGATTACGTCTATTCGAGGTAGCATAGATAAGTACGTTATCAGGTCTTGTCTCAAGACCACCCTCGATAACCGCCTTCAGATATTTATATTCCGTCTCATTTTCCTCAAAGGAAAGGTCATCCATGTAAATGATGAATCTATAATTACGATTCTTGATACTGGAAATAACAGGAGCAAGCAGCTTCATCTGATGCTTATAAAGCTCTATCATTCTCAGTCCATCTTCGTAGTATTCATTTATCAGTGCCTTGATACTAGTAGACTTACCAGTTCCAGCGTCTCCGAAGAGCAGTACGTTGTTCGCAGGATTACCCGCAAGAAAGCTCTCTGTATTTTCTCTAAGCCTCTGCTTCTGAACCTCATAACCCACGAGATCATTTAGAGAAACCTTATCTGTATTCTTTATAGGAGTGCACTTTATTCCATTTCCAAGGCAGAAGTCTACACTCTTTTTATCCTCTGCTGTGCCTGGAACTATCTCAGCTATTCTAAATGCTGTATTAAGGCCTAGCATTCCAACACCGTAATTCTTATAGAAGTCCGTAACAAGGTGGAGTGTATCCTCCGCCGCTTTTGCATCTGCCTCTTCTAAGCTCAGCTCGCCAGCATTTACCTTATCATTCATCTCACTCAAATTGGCATCAATCGCATCACTAAGAGCTCTAACCTTATCAGACACATTTTTGTTATACACCTGACGTCTCTTATGAATAGAACTATAGTTTGTAATAGTTGAAAAGCAGTTAATCTCCAGCTTAGTTTCCATCTTCTGGAAATTATAATTAAACAGATGATTGAAGATCATCATATCCTGCTTAGCAAATTCATTAACGCTTCCATCCTTCATCCCTGCTCTTTCCGCAGTAAGGGAAAAGGGATTCTCGCTGGTAACCAGCACATAGGCTATATAGTCATGCCACAGATTTTTATCAAAGCCGTAGTCAGTAGAAATCTCAAGTATACGGTGAACCTCAGCAAATATCCTACTGATCAGCTGATCCTTGTCATATTCGCCACCATCAAATTCACGAATAATCTCACTGAGTTTTACTAGAATACTATCCGGTTCAAACTCGCGGTACATAAGTAGTTTTGGAAGTTCTTTATACATAAGCCCTCCTATCTATGCAAAAACTTTCTCTTAAACACTGCCAGGATAGAGGTCAGCTCCTGCATCTTAAGCACAAGCGCCATCATTACATAGGTGAGTCCACCTAATGCAACCAGCGATAGCACCTCCAGCAACTGATTTGTCTTGGTTTCAACAGAAATGTTATGTTCAAATATAATTATTCCGGCGGTAGTAACTATAAACATTACCGCACAGCATATAGCGCATTTCAGAACCGAATCACGGATCTCAGTTCCATTTATTCTTCCGACCTTTCTATGCAGGAAGAAAGTCTGAGTTGTCACACTGGCAAGACCTGCCATTGAGTATGCGAGAGCTATTCCATTAGCCCCCCACAGCCTTACGAAAATGACAGTCAGCAAAATATTGAGACATAATATAAATACATTTATAGCTACAGGCGTCCTTGTCTCCTTAACTGCATAAAAGCCCTGAAGCGCCACCTGTCTAGCAGAGTAGCCAATCATTCCTATACAGTAAAAGGCCAGAAGTGTCGCAAGGATTGGAACATTTTCTGGTGAGAAATTACCCTGTAAATATATAGCTCTTATAAGCGGAACTCTAATCGCGATTATTCCAACTGCACAAGGCAAGATAACGAAGGTTACGTTTCTAAAGCCCAGGGAAAGGTCGCGTTTATATTCTTCCATATTGTCTGTCGCAAAATGCTCCACCATTGTAGGGAATATAGACATCGCAATTGCATACGCGAAGATATTAATAGGCAGCTGCATGATGCGCTGAGCCTGCACCATATTCGACAGGATTCCCTTGTCCAGTCCCGAGGCGAAACGTCTATTAACTATAAGGTTCAGCTGAGTTACAGCAACACCAATAAGTGCCGGGCCAAACAGCTTAAAGAACTGCTTTACTCCGTCATGGTCCAGATCAATCACTTTCTGGTATTTGAAGTTATGCTTATATATAGGGAGTATCTGTACACAGAGATTTACGATAGAACCTGTTACAACGCCGACACAGAAGCCTGCAATCCCAGTTCCTAGAGTCAGGAGGAATACACCCACACCAATGATTGTGATATTGTAGAGCACAGAACCAATCGAAGGCGGCGTGAAATCCTTATAAGACTGCAGTATTCCCATGCATATTCCTGTCAGACACATGAAGAAGCATTGGAAGAACATGATACGTGTGAGCGTAACCGTCAGCTCTATCATTTCAGGAGTCCAATGGTCTCCACTAAAGTCAACGAAAACTGGCAGAAGCTGAGGAGCAAATATCTCTCCTATAACACAAAAAACAGCCGCAACTATGGCAACTATATTGAGTATAGTACTTGCCATCCTGTAGCCGTCTTCGTATTTCTTTTCTGCTATGTATCCACTAAAAACAGGAATAAATGCAGCTGAGAGTCCACCTCCAACAAGGATAGTATAAATAGTATCCGGGATGGTAAAAGCTGCATTATAAGCGTCCGTAGCCGAACTCATGTCGAATACGGACGATATAATAATGTCTCTAACATAGCCCAGTATGCTGGATAGGAAGTTCGCTATCACTAGGATTCCAGCGGCCTTCATAACTCCAGCTTGGGCATTTTTCGTCTTCTCACTCATATTATTTAGATTGAATATACTCGTCCATTGCTGCGGCTGCCTTCTTACCAGCTCCCATAGCCAGAATTACGGTTGCAGCACCAGTAACAGCATCACCACCTGCAAAAACGCCAGGTCTTGTAGTTGCACCAGCTTCATCAGCTACGATACAGCCTCTCTTGTTTGTATCAAGTCCATCTGTAGTACTCTTGATGAGTGGGTTAGGTGATGTTCCAATAGAAACGATGAAGCAGTCAGCTTCGATTTCATTTATCTTTCCTTCAACAGGAACAGGGCTTCTACGACCTGACTCATCAGGCTCTGACAGCTCCATTTCCTGACAACGAACACTGGTTACATGTCCGTCTTCGCCAACAACCTCAATTGGGTTGTTGAGGAGCTTAAATACTATACCCTCTTCCATAGCATGCTCTACTTCTTCCTTACGGGCAGGAAGCTCTTCCATAGAACGTCTATATACTATAGTAACATCTGCGCCGAGACGCTTAGCTGAACGAGCAGCATCCATAGCAACATTACCACCACCTACGATTACAGCCTTCTTAGGATGTGCGATAGGTGTATTTGAATCATCCTTAAATGCCTTCATCAGATTTATTCTGGTGAGGAACTCATTTGCAGAATAAACACCGTTCAGGTTTTCTCCAGGGATATTCATGAATCTAGGAAGACCAGCACCTGAACCGATAAATACAGCCTCGTATCCGAACTCATCGAAGAGCTCATCTACTGTTATAGACTTACCAATAACTACATTTGTCTCGATATCAACGCCGAGAGCCTTAAGCCCATCAACTTCCTTCTGAACGATAGCCTTAGGAAGACGGAACTCAGGAATACCATAAGCAAGAACTCCACCCGGTGTATGAAGTGCTTCGTATATAGTTACAGCATAGCCCTTCTTAGCAAGATCAGATGCACAAGCAAGTCCTGAAGGACCACATCCGATAACTGCACATTTATGACCATTTGGTTCCGGCTTAGCAGGAGCCTCAGTAACATTTTGATTGTGCCAGTCAGCTACGAATCTCTCGAGACGACCGATAGCTACAGGCTCACCTTTGATACCTCTTACACACTTGGACTCGCACTGTCTCTCCTGTGGGCATACACGACCACAAACAGCTGGAAGTGAGCTGGAACGGTTGATAACCTGATAAGCTCCCTCGAAGTCCTTCTCTACTATTTTCTGAATAAACTCAGGAATAGATATCTGAACCGGGCAACCCTCCATACATGGATGATGCTTACAGTTTAGACATCTCTCCGCCTCGTCTATAGCCTGCTCTTCTGTATATCCAAGAGCAACCTCCTGGAAATTCTTATTACGTACATTTGGATCCTGTGATGGCATAGGATTCTTATCTAATCTCATATTAGGCATAATGTTACACCTCCTTAGCAGCCTGTATCATATTACAAGCTTCTTCTCTGGCCTTGAGCTCGAAAGGCTTATAGATACCACCTCTAGCCATAGCCTCATCAAAGTCTACCTCGAAACCATCAAAGTCAGGTCCATCTACGCAGGCAAACTTAGTCTCGCCACCAACTGTAAGTCGGCAGCAACCGCACATTCCTGTACCATCTACCATGATAGGATTCATGCTTACTACAGTCTTGACGTTGTACTTCTTAGTTGTCATTACAACAAACTTCATCATGATCAGTGGTCCGATAGCTATTACCTCATCGAACTCCTCACCATTTTTGATGAGCTCTTCAAGTGGTGCAGTAACAACACCCTTCTCACCTGCAGAACCATCATCTGTCATAAGAATATAATTGCTTGATGCAGCACGGAATTCATCTTCTAAAATAATAAGGTCCTTGTTTCTGAAACCAACTATGGATGTAACCTCACATCCGATATCGTGAAGCTTCTTTGCAACAGGATAAGCTATTGCACAACCAACTCCACCACCTACTACTGCGACCTTCTTTAAGCCTTCAGTTTCTGTTGCATTTCCCAGTGGACCAACAAAATCCTGAACATAGTCACCTACATTCAGAGAATTAAGAATCTCTGTTCCTGCTCCAACAATCTGGAAAATGATAGTTACTGTTCCCTTTTCTCTGTCATAACCTGCGATTGTCAGCGGGATTCTCTCTCCGTCCTCGGTAGCTCTGAAGATAATGAACTGTCCAGGCTCGGCCTTGCGGGCAACGAGTGGAGCTTCAATCTCCATAAGAGTCACAGTAGGATTTAAAGACTCTTTTTTTACAATCTTGTACATCTTACCACTCCTTTGTTAAATGATGTATTTCAATAAGCGGAGTCGGCGGGATTCGAACCCGCGTGCCGGTTGCCCGGCAAACTGATTTCGAGTCAGCCCCGTTATGACCACTTCGATACGACTCCCTTCGTAAAAGAACGAAACTAATTAAGTATAAAATAAACTAAAAACATGTTCAAGCTATTTTTATTATACGTTTTGCCTTAAGTTTAGCCTATTAGGAACCTGATCTAAATAAAAAAATTAGCAACAACTATTCCAAGTCCCATCAGAAGCCCTAGTCCGATTATCAACCATTTAATGCCAACTTCTTTTCTAGTTAGTCCCACCGTCGCCTTATATTCCTTAAGAACAGATAGGCTTCTCATCTTATCCAGAACCTTTCTCTGATCCTCTGTCAAAACATCTGAATCTGATCCAGCAAGATTTCCGTCCTTTCTATCAAGCCCTTCTACCGCTACTAATTCGTAAAATGTATCGTACTCCATTATAGTCTTCTTAAGGAATCTCTTTTCATCCTGGAAGGATATAATGTTATTATTCTTTCTATAATCCTTTAGGAACTCATCACTAGTAAGGATTCTGTACTGCCCTATATGATTTGCCAGATTCTTTGCAAAGATCGGCATAAGTATTACTTCGCAAACAAGAATCACCGGAATATTAAAGATATTTAGAATCGAATAGATGAGAGCCGGCAGACCATAGTCCATTCCAAAAATAACCAGGATTTGAAGAAGCAAATTATAAGCAATAGGAAAGAGCCCAACTATAAGCACCAGCTTAAGAGCATGATCCCTGTCACTCTTCACATCCTCAAGTCTTTTCACAAGGGACTTCAGCTGTTCCTTGTACTGAACATAGTTGAAATCGATCTGATTTTTTAGAGCATTGAAGGTATCCAGGTATCCTCCATCACCTTCAGTAGTTTCGTAGGAATACATTCCCACAAAATTTTTTTCATCAACATATTCTGACGGTTGAGTCAGAACCTCTGTTTCTGTAAGCTTGTACATTCCCCACTCCTCATTTATATTCGTTCCAAAACAAGCGTATGCCAACAAATAAAACGCCTTTACTATTTTATCACTTATATTTTGCAGAAACAACTAAAGAGCACTGACAGGCTATCTGTCAGTGCTCTTCACGTTATTAACATAGAATCTATTCCTAGATCGAACTAATCCAGAATCTCTGCCGCTTCCTTCAGAAGATCAATTATATGTAAATGCTGTGGACAAACTCCTTAAAAATTCTTCTTTGTTTCCTCTAAAACGTCTATCACCTTATCACACCAAGCATCAAACTCAGGGTCTTCAACCTGACATTCAGGATGTGACAGAACATAATCAAGAGCTATACGTACGCCCTGATCAAACCTAACTGTAGTTCTCATATCCGGAACAACTCTCTTCAGCTTGCTGTTATCAAATACAACCGATACAGACTTGTCACCAGTAAGACTTCCCTCAAAGTCATATCCGAACTTATCGCCAACTGCACTTAAGTATTCAGAAGCAACATGATACGCTTTAAGCTCAACTCCCAGCGCATCTGCAATAGTCTGATATATCTGATTCCAGGTAAGAGTCTCGTCTCCTGTTATCTGAAAGGCCTCGCCTATTGCATGTCTATTGCCCATAAGCCCTGTGTAACCAATAGCAAAATCCTTGTTAAAGGTAGCTGTCCAAAGTGAAGTTCCATCGCCCTGAATGATGACTGGCTTACCCTCCATCATACGTTTAATAACCTGATAGAAGCCCTTCTTGCCATGAACTCCGAGAGGTACATTTCTCTCATCATAGGTATGACTTGGTCGAACTATTGTTACAGGGAAGCCCTCTTCACGGTACTTCTTCATCAGGAATTCTTCACAAGCTATCTTGTTACGGGAATACTCCCAATGAGGATTAGCAAGAGTAGTTCCTTCTGTAATTATATAGTTTGCCGCTGGCTTATTGTAAGCTGAGGCAGAGCTGATATAGATATACTGCTTTGTCTTTCCCTTGAAGAGTCTATAGTCGCGCTCCACCTGATCTACAGTAAATCCGATGAACTCACCAACTACATCGAACTCCATTCCTTCCAGCTCTTTATTTACTTTCTCTTCATCATTTATGTCACAGATTATCTGATTTACACCCTCTGGAAGCTCAGAATTTCTGTTTCCACGATTGATGAGCCATACTTCCCAACCCAGCTCATTAATTAATCTTTTCACTATCGCCATACTGATAGTACCTGTACCACCAACAAATAACGCTTTCACTTTTGCCCCTCCTTTTCTACTTCTAATCTAAACGAGTAAATTGCCACTGTGATTTTAGAATAAAATAGCGCCCTATAAAAGTAAAGCATATATTTAGGTTGTTTTAAGCTTGCAATAATAAAAGGGGCTAAGTTAGCCCCTTTTACTTCTATAAATGCCCTATTTATAAATATCCTAAATAAGTTCTCTGAACTACTGAATGATACACAAGATCAATCATGGTATTGAAGTCGAAAACAGGAAGACCTGTTACCGACTGAATAGCCTTTGCATAAGGTGGCAGGTCACTACACTCCAGCAGGATGGCACCTATATCAGGATTTTCATCAACTATCTTTTTCGCAAGATTAGTGAGATCCTCCGTCAGCTTCTTATTATCAAAACTGTTGCTTCCGTACCTTATTCCTGCAAAACTATCCATATGTCCAACATCCTGAACTAGAATTCTACTCTTATCAGTTCCAACCTTATTTAAGATGACCTCATCCAGATTGTCTCCACTAGCCGCGAAAACCAAAATCTTTTTCTTATATGATATTCCCGTCTTGATTAGTGGAAGCTGGCATAAGCTGGACATAAATACCGGCACATCAACAGCCTCTCTTACATCCTCTTGAAAATGTGCGAAATATCCACAAGCACCGATGATAGCTCTTACGCCTTGCTCCTCCAGATACTTAGCAGCTTCTATTATCTGATTTTTTATAGCATCACTACCATTAAATAGTTCCTCTATTTCAAAGAACACATCCTTATATAAAACAGGAAATGGGTATGTAGTTGCATTTGCTACATTTCCCGGAAGCTTAGGATATACAAGATGTACCGCTATGATACCGATAGCAAAGCCCGCTGTCGCATGCGGAGTCACAGTATGAATACCCAGAAGCTCCTCCCTGGTTTCTATCGTACTTTTCCAATTCATTTTTTCTGAAACCTCATAATTTAAGTTCAACCGGAAAACTAATTTATCCTTTTATCCAATCTATTTACTATATGGATTCCAACCTCCTGAAATACCTGAACAATAACTACGAGAACAGCAACCGTAATAAGCATAACGTCTGTTTTATAACGATAGTATCCATAGTTAACTGCAATGGCTCCCAGTCCACCACCACCAACGAATCCAGCCATGGCTGAGTATCCCAGGATGGTCGCAAATGCAATCACCCCACCCATCAGTAGAGATGGTCTCGCCTCAGCAAGAAGTACCTTCCAGATAATCTGCCATGAGGAAGAACCCATTGCTTTTGCGGCTTCTATAACACCTGAGTCAACCTCCTTCAGAGATGACTCTACGAGTCTTGCTACGAATGGGGCAGCTGCAACAACTAAAGGAACGACTGTAGCAGTCGATCCTATGGTTGTTCCAACTATAAATCTCGTAAATGGGAGGATAGCCACTAGGAGAATCAGAAATGGTACTGATCTGATAACATTTGTAATAAATCCCACCACAAGATTGATAACTCTGTTTGGTTTGATTCCGGTAGGGCTGGTAATATTTAGTATTACTCCCATTGGAACACCTATAAGATATGCGAAGGCAGTCGATAGAATAACCATGTAGAAGGTCTCGCCCACTCCGCCTTTTATCAGATCAAGTATCTGAGTATTCATTTACGCTACCTCCTTATTCTTTCCATCTTCGCCTGAGATTTCCTCATACTTGATGTTATTTTTTTCGAGATACTTCTTTATTATCTCAACATATTTTTCTTCTGGGCGTTCAATAAGAATCTGGCCATAGGCGATACCACCGATGTCCTCTGTATTTGCGCCAAGTATATTCAGCTTCACCTGCGTCTCAAGAATCAGATTCGCAAGAACTGGTTCAAAGGAAGATAGTCCATCGTAAACTATTCTTATAGACTTTCTTTCATTTTTTATATCATTTTTATTTCCGCCAGATAGAACCAGCTTCCTGCTAGTTTCAGACTGTGGATTGAGAAATATATCTCTTACTGCACCAAGCTCTTCTACCACACCATGATTCATGATTGCTACTCTGTCGCAGATCTGCTCCACAACCTTCATCTCATGAGTGATTACAACTATAGTTACTCCAAGTTCCTTATTTATCTTTTTTATGAGTGAAAGGACACCACTTGTTGTAAGGGGATCAAGAGCACTAGTCGCCTCGTCGCAGAGAAGAACCTCCGGGTTTGTTGCAAGCGCTCTTGCTATAGCAACTCTCTGCTTCTGTCCGCCTGATAGCTGTGATGGATAGGATTTTTCCTTATCTGCAAGATCTACTATTTTAAGGAGTTCACGGGCTCTTTCCTTCGCCTCCTTTTTATTTACGCCTTCAAGCTCCAGAGGATAGCATACATTTGCAAGGACTGTTCTTTGTTCAAGAAGATTGAACTGCTGGAAGATCATACCTATTTTCCTACGATAGCCTCTAAGCTCCTTACTTGAAGCCTTTACCAGATCATTTCCGTCAAAATATACTGAGCCTTCAGTTGGTACCTCAAGAAGATTCATACAACGAACAAGGGTTGATTTACCTGCACCTGAGAAACCGATTATTCCAAATATCTCACCTTTCTCGATTTCAAAGCTGACATTATCAACCGCTGTAACTGTATTTCCTTTTACTTTGAATGTCTTTGTAACATTTTCCAGTTTTATCATTTTTCTATTCCTTTTATGTGAGGTCAACTCTTGCCCCAGTTTATACGATTCTCTCTCATATCCCTAAGCCGAGATAATCTGTCTATAGCCTCATTAAGAGTAGCATCACTTTTAGCAAAATGAAATCTCACATAGTTCTGTATATTTTCTTTAAAAAAGCTGGAGCCAGGAACAGGAGCGACGCCGATATGCTCTGCCATCCACTCAGAGAACCTAACATCATCAGTCACTCCAAATTCACTGACATCCACCATTACATAGTAGGCCCCCTGCGGCTCTACAAATTTAAGACCTATATCTCGGAGACCCCCAAGAAATAGGTCTTTCATGTGAGTATAATGATTACGAAGGTCACTATAATACTCGTCGCCAAACTCAAGTCCAACCACTGCCGCTTCCATAAGAGGCGCTGCCGCTCCCACAGTGAGAAAATCATGCACCTTTTTCACTCGGTCAATGACCTCCTCATTTGCGATAACATATCCCAGACGCCATCCAGTAATCGAATATGTCTTCGACAGTGAATTACAGATAATTGTTCTATCCTTCATTCCAGGAAGAGTTGACATATATGTATGTTTATATGGCTCATAAATAATATGTTCATAAACCTCATCTGTGATAACGAACGTATCATAGTGCTTCGCAAGGTCAGCTATCTTAGACAGTTCATCATAGGAGAATACTTTTCCAGATGGATTCGATGGATTACATACTATTATTGCCTTAACATCCTGTTTAAATGCATTTTCCAGCTCAACCGGATCAAATGTGAATTCAGGTGGATTTAGCGGAACATATATCGGTTCCGCTCCAGACAGTATTGCATCTGCTCCATAGTTCTCATAAAAAGGAGAGAAAACTATTACCTTATCACCAGGATTAGTCACAGCCATCATTGAAGCCATCATTGCTTCTGTGCTTCCGCACGTAACAACTATTTCCTTATCAGGCTCTATTACCTGTCCGGAAAATCTCTCGTGCTTTCTAGCAAGGGCCTCTCTGAAGTTCTGTGCTCCCCAGGTAAGGGCATATTGATGCGGCCCTTCCGAAGCAACCTTAGCGAGTCTATCTGTTATCTCTCGGGGCGGATCAAAGTCCGGAAACCCTTGAGATAAATTGATAGCACCATACTGATTTGAAATCCTAGTCATTCGCCTTATCACTGAATCCGTGAAGGTCGAGCTGCGTAAACTTAGTTTAGGCATTTTCTTTATAAATTCCCTTATTTAAATATTCCAGGAGGGACTCTTTATCGAGGTGTCCGATTCCGAGATCATCCAGTGTGATTCCTGTTTTGTAGAAATCCTTACCGGTCATTACTGATCCGAGGGTTATCATAGAATCAATAACTGGCGTCTCGACTCCGAACTTTTTGCCTAGCTCGTGATACAAGTGACATCCTACCGGTACATCCTCTGTCACGTAGCGGTCTTGTATACTAAATGGTCCTGTTCTATATCCTGTTTCCCACTGCTCGTCGAAAGGAACGATACAGTCATCACCCATATATTCCGGACCAAGAATACTTGTTCTAGACAGGAAGTTTTTCTTAGGATACTTTGCGATACCTACACCGATTGCCTCAGCCAGCGCAACCTCCTCAAGGAAGAATGCGTACTGAACTTCTGCTATAGATTCGCAATATGCATGGCTATAAATTGAATAGGTGTACTTATCATTTCCACCATATATTCTGCCCCAGTTCTCCATAACTCCAACACCGAGAATAGTACCCGGACAATGAAGCACAGGATTTACATTACTAAAACCAATATCAAGAACGGTATTTCCACCGACTGGGCCATCGCCCTCTGTAATGGAATCGAAGCATCCAAGGTACTTAGTACTGTTCAGGAATACATCCTGATCAGTACTTGGAAGAGCAGCACCACGGAGAGTTTTAGCTCTATATACAAGCCACATATCAGATGTCTGCACTCCACCTTCCTTCTCAACTCGTGTTCCATATGGAGCACTGGACCAACCACCTATAATAACCTTCTTTGTATTTCCGGTCTCACGAAGCTTTTTTCTAAGCTTCAGAGAACCATAATTATCAGGTATTATATGAATTATCTGGCCATCCTCGAGAACAGGGACCAACTTGTCGAAAAATATGTCATGTGCTACAGATGGAATAGCAACAATAATAAGTTTCGCATCCTTCACAGCTTCAGAAATGTTTGAAGTGATTAGATTAATAAATGCTTTCCCTGTCCTCTTGAAGCCATATTGGTTTTTCTGGATACCTCCAAGAGTAATGCCTGTTTTTGCAACGTTTTTAAGGTTCTGATCAAAAAACTCTGGTAATTCAAATAACCTTACATCTTTATTTCCGCCAAGTACACAGTCAGCTGCACATGTTTTTCCAACAGCACCGCCTCCAAGTACAGCGATTGGTGAATCCTTTAAAACCTCATCCTCGAACAACTTTTTGTCCTCCTAAATCTTAAAGTCTTATACTTCTTAGAATACTGGTACTACTGCACCTGAATATGTATCGTTAATATAGTTCTTAACTTCTTCTGTAAGGATAGCATTCTTAAGTGCCTGTGACTTAGCTGAATCCTCTTCACCTTCTCTAACGCATACATAGTTCGTATATGTCTCAGCGGCAAGTGAATCAGCAGCCTCAACTGCAATTGCATCACCAAGTCCAGCTTCGATTGCATAGTTACCATTTACAACCGCGAAGTCAACATCCTGAATTGACTTTGGAACCTGAGCTGCCTCGAGTTCCTGGATCTCAACGTTGTGCTCATTCTCTTCGATATCAAGAACTGTTGCCTGAATTCCAACACCTTCCTTAAGCTTGATAACGCCCTGTGCTTCAAGAAGAAGAAGTGCTCTTGCTTCATTTGTTGAATCATTTGGTACTGCTATCTTAGCTCCATCAGCTATATTAGAAAGGTCTGAGGACTTACCTGCATATACACCCATAGGCTCGAAGTGAACACCAGCAAGTGTTACGATGTGAGTTCCATTTTCCTTGTTGAAATCATCAAGGTAAGGCTTATGCTGGAAGTAGTTTGCATCCAGATCACCATCTTCAAGTGCTGTGTTTGGAAGTACATAATCGTTGTACTCTACAACCTCAAGTGTCCAACCATCCTCTGCCAGATTATCCTTGATCTGCTCAAGTATCTCAGCGTGTGGAGTAACACATGCTCCAACCTTGATAACCTTGTCTTCTGAATCCTCAGCATCAGTGCTTGTCTCTTCAGTTTTCTCTTCTGTCTGTGCGGCTGCCTGAGTTGTTGCCTCAGTTTGTGCTGCCTCTGCATCACCATTTGATGAACCACATCCTGTGATAAGTGATGCTGTAAGTGATAATGCTAATACTAAACCTATAAATTTCTTTCTCATATTTTTTTCCTCCTAGTGTTTGTTTGTTTCTTACAAGCATGTATATTAGCACCAGTTTTTCGCTTTGTATAATTCCTTAATTTTATGGTTCGTTATAAGTTCTTCCTATAACACAAGCTTCCACTACACCGCTATTCTCTCAGCCTCAAACCTTTTATTTACGTACGTTGCAGACACTAGACTTACATTTTCAAAGGCCTTCAGCCCATCACTTCTACCCTCAAAATATGTCTCCTGAATTTGCTTCGGATCCATCTGGACATCCAGTTTAAATCCTAGCGAGCAGAGCACACATCTCATCTCATTTGAATCAAAACCACCGCACATAACTTCGCCCAAGGACTCAGTTATTTCCTCAAGTCTTTTAACCCTATCAGGAAAATCCCCTGAGCTTAGTGGATAGTCGAATACCACCTTACTTCCCACCTGAGAAAGCTCTGCTATCTGCCTAAGTGTCTCCGCAAAAACCTCTAGAGTGAGATAATAGGAAACGCCCATAATACTGAAATAAGTCTTCTTCTCCGGATCAAAGCCCGCCTCAAGTAGCTTATCCACTAATCTATCCTTACTGAAATCTACAGGAACATAATGAACATTAGGCCTACGTATCCATTCCAGTTCACTTATACGTTCTAGCTTATAACGTTGGGTATCCGGATGATCCACCTCGAACACTTCTATATCATCATTATCATTTCTAAAAGAAAATGTATCTGCCCCTGCACCACAGATAACATATTGAATCTTTCCATTCTCCTTTGCAAAGTCAGCCAAGCCATTTTCATTAAAATGCATTCTAGAAAGAGGAATAGGAAGAAAATAATCTGCTATCAGTTTCTCTGCATTTTCTTTTCCTAGACTATCCGAATCGATTATCCCTTCCCTTATCATTTCAAGCATTTCTTCATATTCTTCCTTGCCCATAAAATCAAAGGCTAGGTAATCATCATATATTTTTTCCCTGGAATAATACGAGTGCCATGCCCTTGCAAATGCACATAACTTAGCTGTTATACTTTCTCTTTCGTCAACCATGATAACCTCCGTCTTGTTAGTTGATTTATCTTTTCTTATTAGTTAGTTTTTGTCTTCTGTCATTAGGTAAAAAAAGCCCGAGTGCTTTGATTAGCACTCGGGCAAATGACTTCTTAATATACTTTAATTCGTAATTCAGTGTTTATAGAGGCGCGTTAAAATCGCACGTTAAAACACCAGCCATAGAATATGCCCGAGTTTTTAACATGCAACAGCAACAAAGAATATTATTAAGATTTGCAGATAACTTAGTCATTCTTCTTTTCCTTCTATAAATCTTTTAGACGAGGGTTATATTATCATTATTTACCTACCAAGTCAATAGGTTTTTCCTATTATCAGTTCAAGGATATTAGAATATACTAGTTAAATATCTTA
The DNA here is from genome assembly GCA_017480495.1 of Eubacterium sp. Classification (GTDB taxonomy): domain Bacteria; phylum Bacillota; class Clostridia; order Lachnospirales; family Lachnospiraceae; genus Eubacterium_Q. The sequence continues at coordinate 45,378 of JAFVAQ010000001.1, forward strand.
AAGGAACCAAGTAGTGGAAGTGGTTTACATTCGCCATTAATAGCATTTATGAGTCCCATTATCAGACAAACTGTCAGGAATATAGAGCCCGCCAATATAGCCAGCCAACCAAGTATAGGAATAAATACAAGTATAACTGACACTACTCCAAATATACATCCGGATATTATAAGAACAAATACATTATTCAAATGAAATCTAAAAAATGGATCTGATCTATCCGCCGAAAGAAGCGCAATTACAAGTCCTATCCAGGTCAGGTAACAAACAATCGCCGCGGTCTTAGGATCCATAGAAAAACTGCCAGACTGATTACCCTGATTTTGCTGAAAGCCCTGAGGTTGTTGATAATTCTGATTATACTGAGTTCCTTGAGCCTGCTGATAACCCTGTCCCTGAGGCTGCTGATAACCTGCATAGAGGGGGAATCCACAGAATGGACAATTAGTTCCCTCAGTTGTTACTTCGTTTCCACAATTATTACATCTCATAACTATTATCTCCTTTAATTTGAGAGTTTATCCCAATATATCTTTCTATCATTATCGCCGAGTTTATTTCCAGCTAAACTTACCTCTTCCAGAATAAACTCTTTAGAATCCTGTTCCTTCACAAACTGAAGCTCAGTAGCTATAGTTTTATCATCGCCTACTTCCATATTTTCCATGATGATTCTTCCGCCACCATTCATGATAAGGACCTTGTTTCCACTTTCCTCAGTCAAGGTAGCATTTTCTATATCGAACTTACTATTGATATGGATTCCAATCTCTCCACCCTTTTCATTCTTTTGCTTATAGAGATCGACTATCGCATGACGGCAGGATTCATCCTCTAGTTCAAGTGCCTTCTCATATGTTCTATCCGCTCTTCCAACATTTACGATCATCATAGAAGATACAAAGATAAGTATAAGGGACACAATAAGTCCCGACATGCTTCCAAAAGCAACACGGTGTCTATAAAACGGATATAGAACCCCTAGGAAAAGAGCAAATACAAATAGGGCTATTTTCCTAGAACCCAGGAAATAAACTATAGCAGCATCTATGAGGGACAGCACCGTGATCAAAATAACAGGCGTTATAAGTGTCTTAACATTGAAGAGAATATCAACGGGTTCTGAGGTCGTAACCATAACGCAAAGAATGATAAGTATCAGATAACCTATACCTAATGCTATCTCTGACGCAAGCATTATCTTGCTATTTTTAATTCTCTTATCCAGTTCTGTGGGAGCAAGTGCCGCTTCCATCGCTTCTTCTGTTATCTGAAAGGAATTCCTCTCAAGACCTGTATCCCATTCCCTTATGACGTCGCCTTCATATCCGGTATTCGTGCCACTTCGGGAATAGTCGTTACTGTATTTCTTTTTTAACGCCTCCGGCTCCTCCTCTTTATCAAAGAAGCCCATGTCATTCATTTTTAATTCTTCGGTACCTGGTGTATCGCCGCTACTCTTAAGCTGCATTTATTATCCTCCACTTAAGCCTTCTACTGCTGTTTCTCATAAACATATAGCAGAATATAAAACCATTAGTTATTGTATCAAATATTAACTATTTCTACAACGAATTCAATAATTATAGGAATAACAAAAAAGGAAAGTCTTTTTGAGCAAAACTCTCAAAATTAGACTTTCCTTTTATAGTGCCGGCGACCGGGGTCGAACCGGTACGGGTATTACTACCCACGGGATTTTAAGTCCCGGGCGTCTGCCAATTCCGCCACGCCGGCATAATTAATATCAATAGGGCAATCCCGTGGCCTTAAGGTGTTTATCATGCTACGCATGATATAAGGCCTTGCTGCGCAAGTCCTTGCGCTGCTTCGCAGTCGCACATCACTCGCTTCGCTCGTGACAACGGGGCCCTCCCTTGCTTCGCGCGGGCAATCCCGTGGCCTAAATCGACCCAGACGAGACTCGAACTCGTGACCTCCGCCGTGACAGGGCGGCGCTCTAACCAACTGAGCCACTGGGCCATACATTTCAACGCTAGCTTGTCTATTATATATAATTTACCCAAAATCTGCAACTCTTTTTTGATAGCGACAGAGGGGACGGTCGAACCGTCCCCTCTGGTATCATTTCAGACTCTTTCTGCTTACTAAATAGGTTTTAAGGGAGTACGCAATGAATGCGACACTAGCTACAAGGAAGATAATACCTATTATAGTAAGCAGCAAGCCTTCACTACTCTTATCTGCATAGCCAAATAATTTCACAGATAAATAAACAAAGTATAATCCGACGAGGATTCTGGTGATAAATTTCGTCAAAGTATTATTCATTTCTCTCATCCTATCTTCCTTTTTTGGAGGGTTTTTATTGGAAATATCATGATTTGGGAGGATCAAGATTTTCCTGTCTTATGATTAGAAACTACATCAAATACAACCGCTACAAGAAGTACGGCGCCTTTTACAACATACTGCCACTGATCTGGCCAACCGCAGATTGACATTCCCTGGTTGATAACACCCAGGAGAATAGCTCCGATCATGATTCCAGGAACTGTACCTGAACCACCGTAAGCAGATGCTCCACCGATGAAGCAAGAGGCGATAGCATCCATTTCGTAGGAGTTACCCATGTTACCATCAACTGAACCGATACGTGATGCAACAAGGAGTCCGGAGAAACCTGCGAGTACACTCATAAGGAAGTATGCCCAGAAATATACATTTCTTGGATCAATACCTGAAAGCTTAGTAGCCTTCTCATTTCCACCTACTGCATAGAAGTAACGACCAAATACAGTAGAGGATGTTATAAATGCAAAGATTAGAACTACTATCAGTATCCAGATAAGCATTACTGGAATTCCCTTATACTGCGAAAGCTTAATTGCATAAAGTACGATAAGTACATCTATTACAGCTATCTTAGCGATAGAAGAAAATACTGAAACTCCTTCATAACCCTGCTTCTTCTTTTTAGCTATACTAATTAATGTCCATACCATAAGGCCAACTGCAACTACAACACCAACAATGATTGCTGATTTACAGTTACCCTTTTCATCAAGTCCATTAATCTGAATATATGAGGTGAACAGATTGTTGAACTTTGGATTCATAACAGAGATTGTTCTTGAATCAAGAACTACTCTTGCAAAACCTCTGAACAGGAACATACCCGCCAGAGTACAGATAAATGGAGGAATATGTACATATCCTACCAACCATCCTTGCCAGATACCGATTACGATTGAAACTGACATAGAAACAAATATCGCAACAAGTGGACTGTATCCACTATCCATCAGCTTTGCAGCAAGCGCGGCTGAAAGACAAAGAGTAGAACCAATTGAAAGGTCTACGTTACCACCTGTCAGAATACATAGAAGCATACCACATGCCATAACCAGAACATACGCGTTCTGAAGCAGAAGGTTAGATATATTCTGAGGTAGAATAAGTTTTCCACCGGTAAGTACGGTGAAGATAATAAATACAACAACCAGGGCAATGACCATGGTGTATTTTTTTATAAATGTACTAGTACTCATTACTTACTCCTCCTTAAGATCGTCTGATTTATGTGACAGGATCGCACTCATGATTTTCTCCTGAGTAGCTTCCTCTGAAGTAAATTCACCGACTACTTCGCCTTCGTTCATAACATAGATTCGGTCACACATACCAAGCAGTTCTGGAAGCTCAGATGAGATCATAACTACTGCTTTTCCTTGGGCGACCATATCATTCATTATTGAATAGATTTCATACTTGGCACCTACGTCAATACCTCTTGTAGGTTCATCTAATATCAACACATCAGGCTCAGCAAACATCCACTTTGACAGAAGTACCTTCTGCTGATTTCCACCAGAAAGATTTCCAACCGCTTGTTCAACACTAGGAGTTTTTGTCTTCATAGCATCTACAAATTCCTGTGCGACCTTTGACTCCATAACGAAATCGATGATACCTCTTGTCGAAATCTTTTCCAGTTTAGCCATTGTGGTGTTCTTAGCTATAGAATCAGGAAGTACTAAACCATTAGTCTTTCTATCCTCAGTAACATAGGCCAGACCATGAGCAATTGCATCACGCTCATTCTTTAATTTAACCTCTTCACCCTTAATAAACTCATGGCCAGAAATGTTCCTGCCATAACTCTTTCCAAAGAGTGACATTGCTAGTTCAGTTCTACCTGCTCCTTGAAGTCCGGAGAATCCGACGATCTCTCCTTTATGAACCTTGAAGTTAACCTTCTTATCAATACATTTTTCTGTATATACCGGATGGTAAACCGTCCAGTCCTTTGCTTCGAAAACAACCTCATCACTTACTCTATGTTCTCTTGCAGGATAACGGTCCGTCAGTTCACGGCCAACCATACCCTTGATAATTCTGTCTTCATCAATGTTGTGATCAGCATTATCAATAGTCTCTATGGTAGAACCATCTCTAAGAACTGTAATCCTATCAGCAACATACGAAACCTCATTAAGCTTATGAGTGATAATGATTGAAGTTAGTCCTTCTTCTTTAAATCCGAGCAGCATATCTAGAAGCATCTTTGAATCTTCCTCATTAAGAGAAGATGTTGGCTCATCAAGAATAAGAAGCTTAACATTCTTTGAAAGGGCCTTAGCTATTTCTACAAGCTGCTGTTTACCAGTTCCTATATCTTTGATCAAAACTGAAGGGCTTTCCTTAAGACCAACTCTTTCCATCTGTTCGCTAGCCTGCATAAAGGTCTGACCCCAGTTAATTTTTCCAAAATTATTAGCCCGCTCATTACCTAGGAACATATTTTCTGCTATTGTAAGTTCCGGAATCAGCGCAAGTTCTTGATGTATAATTACTATTCCGAGTTCTTCACTATCATGAATATTATGAAATTCGCATTCTTTACCATTGTATATGATATTTCCCGTGTACTCTCCATGTGGAATCGTTCCCGAAAGAACGTTCATAAGTGTTGATTTTCCAGCACCATTTTCTCCGACTAACGCATGTATCTCGCCACGTTCAACCTGAAGGTTAACGTTGTCCAGAGCTTTTACACCAGGATAAAGTTTGGTAATTTCTTTCATTTCTAATATGTAATCAGACAAGTCATTACCTCCTTTGGGGTTTTAATTTTTAGCAGATACAACCCTGCCATGTGAGGGTTGTATCCGCCAAATAGTCAGCTTGTTACTTAGTTAGTTGGATGTGGATATCCATCTTCATCCATTGTGTAATATCCTGTATCTACTAATTCCTTCTGAATGTTATCCTTTGTTACAACTGTAGGAACAAGGAGGTATGAAGGAATGATTCCTGTACCATTGTCATATGAAGCTGTATCATATGCACATTCGAAGTCCCATCCTGAGTTATCGATAAGAGAAGCATCTGGTGTTTCTCCGTTAAGAATTGCAACACCAAGATCAAGTGTAGCAACTGCCTCATTTGCAACTGCCTTGTAAACTGTCATTGTCTGCTTTCCATCAACAATGTTAGCAAGGTTAGCCTCGTCACCATCCTGACCTGTGATGATAACTGAGTTTGTTCCAGCATAGTCAGTTTCGATTGCCTGTGTAACACCAAGTGCTGTAGAATCGTTTGAGCAAAGAGCAACATCAAGCTGTGTACCATCTGAATAGTTAGATCCAAGAATGTTCTGGAATCTTGTCATAGCTGTTGCTGTATCCCAAGCCTTTGTAGCAACCTGATCAAAAGATGTCTGGCCTGATACAACTACGAGCTTTCCGTCATCGATATAGCTCTTAAGTGCATCGTAAGCACCATCGAAGAAGAATCCAGCATTGTTATCTGCAGGATCACCTGCTGTGAACTCAATATTGTAAGGACCTTCTGCATTATCAAGGTCGAGCTGATCTCTAACAAATTCTCCCTGAAGCTTACCAACTGTATAGTTATCAAAGGATACATAGTAGCTAACAGCATCTGTGTTCATGATAAGTCTGTCGTAAGAGATAACTGGAATGTTCTCTTCCTTAGCTTCCGCAAGAACCTGTGTTAATGACTCACCATCGATTGCTGCGATAACGAGAAGATCAACGTCATCAGCTATAAGACCTTCGATATCCTTAACCTGCTGGTCAATCTTGTTGTCTGAGTAAGTAACTGACACTTCAAATCCCTTACTCTTGAACTGCTCCTCTAGATAAGAACCATCACGATTCCATCTCTCAAGGGACTTAGTTGGCATCGCAATACCAACCTTCTTTCCGCTGCCCTCTGTAGTAGCTGCCTCATCTGATGAAGCTTCCTCTGAAGCCTCTGTCTCTACCTGAGCCTCTGTTACTGTTTCCTTACTCTCTGATGTAGCTGTATCAGATGATGCACCACATCCTGTAAGTAAGCTTGCTACCATTGCTGTTCCTAAAACAGCTGCTAAAAACTTTTTCTTAAACATAATTTAAAAACCTCCTCTTCGTTTTACATGTGGGTTGAAAGTTAAAATGTTTTTTAGCTGAGGCAATAGTAACATGAGGTAAATAGCAATGAGTTGCTCTCATTCTTTCAATTTTTATCTTCAATAGAAAATGTAAAATAAAAAAATAGCACAAATTTGTCAGAGCACATTTTCTGTGACAAATTTGTACTATTCATATTTTGTAACTTATCTTATCGAACTTTCTATAAATACTCTGGAACGCCCTAATCTAATACATTCATGTAAACTTCATCTCTTACATGGAAGCCAGACTCTATGATGGTCTCATCTATGTTATCCTTAGTAACCGCAATAGGCTCTATATAATAATAAGGAACATCGAAGGATCCATCATTAATAGTAACATTTACATCCTTAAGCTCTTTTCCTTCTGCCAGCTGTATAGCATAATCTGCAGCCACCTGCGCTAGCTTCTCCACGGGCTTATAAACCGTCATTACCTGCGTTCCTTCAACTACTCTCTGGCATGCCTCGAGGTCCGCATCCTGTCCTGTGATTTTAATCTTTCCAGCCAGTCTAGCCTCCGACAAGGTTCTAATAATCGTCGTTGCGATATTGTCATTTCCACACATGATTGCATCTACATCATCCAACTCCGTTAGATGATCATTCAAGTAATTTGCCGCCTCCTCGGCCTTCCAGTTAGGAGTATAGTACTTACTTTTGATGTTCACATTATTGTCCTTCATCACCTTCTCAAAGCCTGAATTTACGAGAGATACGTTATTATCTTCTTCCGGGCCTGCGAGCATCATTACATTCCCTTTTTCAAGGCCTGAACGTACAAGCTCTTCGCCCATCAGCTCACCAACCCTTTCATTATCAAAGGAAATGTATAGATCAACATCTGAATTTCTGATCAATCTATCATAGGCAATAACAGGAATCCCAGCATTGTGGGCTTCCTCGACGAGATCACTTAACCCCTCGGAATCTATACACACAATAACAAGGACATCCACTCTCTTATCTATCAGATATCTAATCTGCTCTCTCTGTGTCTCGGCATCACCATTAGCATTCTGAATATTGACGCTTGCATCCTTGTCATACTCCTGAACTGTAGCAGCAAAGACATCGCAGTCTCTCTGCCATCTCTCGACAACAAGGGAGTCTATGCTCAGCCCTATAACTATTCCTTTTTTATCTTCCTCTTTGACCTTTTCTGTTGACTTATCTGCACTGCCACAGCCTGTCATAACAAGAATAAGAAGTGTCATCAACAGGGATAATAACTTTCTATTATTTTTGCAAATATATATCATTTGTTTTTCCTTTTTTCTAATTGTTTTCAGTTTTTATATTCTGTAGGTGACACACCCATTGTCTTCTTAAATATTCTACTGAAGTAGTTTGGATTCGAATATCCAACCTCTGCACAGATTTCCTTCATAGACATATCAGTAGTATCAAGGAGTTCCTTTGCCTTACTTATTCTTAGATTAGTGAGGTAATCTATGAAATTCTCGCCCTCGACATCCTTGAACAGTTTACTAAAGTAATACGGACTTATATCCACACTTCTCGAAACATCATCTAGCGAAATGTCATTTTTATAATGTGTCTGTATATATTCCTTCGCCTTATCAATAACTCCAGAAGAACGATTCTCCTTACGGCATTTCACATCCTGACTTGCCTCGGTTATCTTGTCTATAAACCATTTGCGAAGCTTATCATAGCTCTCGGTTTTATTGACATATTGCAGATAGTTTTCTCCCGACCTAAAGGAGTATGTTTTTCCACCCTTTTCAAGAGCCAGTCTCTCTGCCTGAAGAACAAACTCAAGCGTCTTCTGCTTGATATCTGTTTCGTAGCTTGCATACTTATCCTGCATCCAGTCAAAGAACTGATTTGCAGCAGTAATCGCCTGCTCTGTCTCACCCCTGCCAACATGTTCGTAGATGGCATTTTCCTTATCTACAGGATAGTCGTCTTCATACTCTCCGTAGTTAGCAACATCGTCAGAATGAACTACCGAACTACAGGAAACAGCGAGTCCATCCAGTGCCTCATTAAAGGATATCATCTGCTTATCGAGAGGCTTGATAGTTCCGATACCTGCCCTAAATACAACCTCCATCTGAGTATTCAGTCTTCGAATCATATTTCTGGTATTATCTATTATTTCAATTCTCTCGTTGTAATCATACTGACTCTTTGCATAAGGAACAAATAGCACTATCTTGTTCGCCATAACAGAACTAACAATTGCAAGGAAATAGCTCTTAACTATTTCTCTCAGATCCCTTATATGATTCTGAACCCTTACAGATGCACCAACCGCATTGGTAAGCACGCCCTCTTGAAGGTCCTCTCCGAAGACAAGGACTATCATATAACCATAGTCCTCTTCTATCTCAAGAAGTTTTTTGAAGTTCATTATATCTTCCTGGAAATAGTCCTGGAAAAGAAGATTATAAACGAGACCATTTTCTATAATAGGAGTTACTGTTTCCATCTTCTCGAGAATCTCCAGCTCCTTGGCTCTCTTTTCCCTATCCTGGTCAACCTGATCCATAGCACGTCTTATAGTTTTGATAAATTTCTCTCTATCAACAGGTTTATGAAGATATTCTATTACTCCAAGGCCCATTGCCTCCTGGGCGTACCCGAACTTGTCATAAGCAGAGCTTATGATAAATACTATTCCTGGATTTCTTTTTCTGATTTCCTTAATAGCATCTATTCCATTTATTCCAGGCATTCTAATATCCATAATGCATATGTCAGGCCTATATCTCTCCGCAAGCTCTATTACGCTTCGTCCAGTCTTAGCCGTTTCTATGCTTATGGAATCTCCAAATTCTTCATTTAGCAAATAAGTATATGAATCCAGAACTATACCTTCATCATCTGCTATCATTATGCTATACATCTTCATTCTCCTTATAAGGAATGGTTATCACAACTTCTGTTCCCTGATTTCTTCCTTCACTAATTATCTCAACATTATTCTTTCCATCGAAATAAATCTTGAGGCGCTCTATTACATTTTTAAGCCCTACACCGGTTCCCTTTTTCTCTCCAGTATCCGTCGTATCCTCGCCCAGACTCACACCCTTCATTACGTAGTCTATAGTTTCCTGCTTCATTCCTACCCCATTATCTGCGATACTTATACACAGGTTATCCTCAACTTTGTAAATTGAAAGTGTTATCTTGCCTTCCCACTCTATGTCTCGGATACCATAATTAACACTATTTTCAACGATTGGCTGGAGTATCATTCCAGGTATATGCGCATTTAGATATTTCTCATCCTCTATTTCCTTAGTGAAATGTATATCTCCGGAAAAACGCACATTTAAAATGTATATATAGGTATCAACGAGTTTCACCTCTTCCTCTAGCGTCACCTCATCTCTTTCCGAAACATTATAACGGAAAAATGCCGCAACCTGTTGGATGTATTCATAGGTTTTATCCGCATGCTCCATCATTGCCAGCTGAGTTCCAGCATTAAGGGTATTGAATAGGAAATGTGGATTGATCTGAGCCTGTAAATACTTAAGGTGGGCATCCTTAAGGGTCGCTTCCATCATCAGCTCCTTCTCCTTGAGGAACTGTTCCTTCTCCATACCTTCCTTCAGCCTTGTCAGATAGTCCGGAATACTACTAACCATCTGGTTAAAGGCCACCGTTACGACACCTATCTCATCTTCTCCGTGAACCTTAACCTGCTCTACCTCATCAAGCTTTCCTTCGGAAACCTTATCGGCCGCTATCGCAAGTTCCTGAAGAGGGCTCGTGATACTCCTGGTAACAAGCATTACAAGCATAGCATCAAAGGCCACCATAACAACAAACATAAGGATACTCAGAATTTCCAGATATCCCACGGTTGAAGACAGTTTCTTATAGCTCTCTGTATTCGCACGGAATTTATATTCATTTAGGCTCGAAATATAAGTATTGATATAGCTATAAATGCTATTTGCCTCTTCATAGGATTCCTTATATTTCTCTACATTTCTACCACGCTTATAGTCTATAGTCTCCTCCGTAAGGGACATATAACGCTGAGACATATAATATATACAACGCTCCATGAGAAGCAGCTGGTTGTCTGTTATCTCGCCGCCCATTCCATCAAGAAGATTCTGATAGCCCTGTGCAGCCCTATAGTATTCATCTAGAGAATCCGTACTCTTTGTATTCAGATAGTCCACCATGCTAGTCTGAACAGTATCTAGAGAGTCCTCCAGTTCATTCAGTTGGACATTTCCGATATATATCTGATCCATCTGCTTAGTTATTCTATTTAGTGTAAAATACATAAATAGATTAACTACGAGTAGTAGCAGCATAGACCCAATAATCAGGAGGGACAGCTTACCGCGGAGATTCATATTTACTAGTTTTTTCTTAAGCTTCATCAATCCGTATCCCCTCCTTCCATATCGGAAGAGTCGAGATTGGTGCTGTCTATCAGCTGAGTATCTATCATATAAATCTCGCTGGCATATCCGCTTTCCTTATATTCATTTATTGCTTCTACCGCATATTCCCCCATCTGCTTTGTATTTACAACGATGGACGACCTAATAATATTCTTCTCTATAGAATTCTTAATAGCAGGAGAAATGTAATAACCGAGTATCTCAACCTCTCCAACCATATTGTAATCTACGACTGTCTGCGATGCACAAACTGTATTCTTCTCACTGAGAGATATGATAACGTCAGGTATTTCTTCTTCTCCCACAAATATATCTCTTATTTCTTCTTCCGCTGCATACTCTTTATCAGTAGAAACTATTTTGCTGCTGATAGTTACATTTTCTCCCATATCATTTTTATCGAGAGATTCACTTATCGCAGTTATTATAACAGATTGAAAACTGCTAGCCTGAGTGTCGTCGAATAGAATAAGTACTTTACAGGATTTGAGGGATTTTTCCTGGATACATTTAACTAGCTGTTCGCCGTATTCTTTACCTACGTTATATCCACTCGCACCTACATAGCTGATACGGCTGCTATTGCCAGAATCATCTGCTACTGTAACAACAGGAATATCTTTATCTGTAGCTTCACCAATTAGCTTATCTACATCGGGATTTCCATCGCCCTCTAAAATGATACCGTCAACATTAGAGTCTATCGCAATCCTGAGCATATCCTCCTTTGTCATTTCGCCCCCGATTGCGTCTCCCATTTTCTCTATATATGCATTGGTATCTTCGCCTTCTTCCAAGGCACCTTCATATACATTCTTCCAGAAATCACTATCTCCCTTATCGGAGATCATCACATAGTAGTTATCATATGTCCCATAATCCGACGAATCTAGGAGATTCTTTGTATTTCTAACGCTGACATAAAAAAAGACAATTGTAAAAATAATGATACCAACCAGGACTATACCCATAATAATCGTTGCTATCAAAAGTTTTCTATTGCCCTCATTTACTATTTCTGAAGTTTCTTCTATTTCTACAGTCTCTTCTAATTCTTCGTTTTTTTCAACTTCTGTAGTTTCTTCCGCTGCTTTTATTTTGTTTTCTATATTATCTAATCCCATATTGCCTCATATTAATAATCATTAGTAAGTTTTAGTATACCACCTGATTTCTACCATTTTCCTTACCATGATACAATTTATCGTCAGCTTCTTTTATAACATCATCCAGGTCAGATTTGAAACCCCATTCTGCAAGACCAAAGGTCATTGTAACATTTATCTTATTCTCTTTCACTTTTATTTCACTCTTCTGAACAGCCATTCGAACCTGTTCCAATAGCATATATGCATCGTCGCCATTTATGTCTGGGAATACAAGAAGAAATTCCTCTCCTCCCCATCTAGAGGCTATCGAGCCATTATTACATTTCAATCTAAGTATTTCAGCTATAGACTTCAAAACCTCGTCACCTGCATCGTGGCCATAAGTATCATTTACTTTTTTGAAGAAATCAATATCACCCATAGCAACGCTGACACAGTGATAATCTGATAGATCTTTAAGTCCATTCAGATACTGCATAACGCCTCTTCGGTTAGGTAGACCTGTCAGTTGATCTGAATTAGCTGCCTTCAGCAGTCTATCATTATACTTCATAAGCTTCGATTCTGCTTCATTCTCGGTCTTACTAAATATATATGAAATAATGATTATCGAGAGAAATACCGCTGTGATATTGGTTATCTGGAGCAGCTTGTCACACGTACTACTGATATCCAGTGCAGGCTTAATTCCTCCAAATATTCCAATTGTAATTATTCTAAAAATCAGAACAAATCCAGCATATAAAAACTTAATCGAGGTCCTTAAATGCAGGGCAAAAAAGCACAGCATAAGAATAAGAATGAAGTAATTCTGCATTCCTGCACTCCATCCAAAACATGGAATCATAGAAAGCGTCCACACAAAGGTAAATAGCATAAATAAAATTAATGATGGGGTTGTTCTGGAAAAATAAGTATAGATAAATAGGATTAATAATGCCGCGAATAGAAGAGAAATTCTATAAGGATATACGGTCATTATATCCACGCCAACATATAAAATATCCAGTAAAAATGCGCAGAAAATGACAATATAAAGGATTCTGAGAGTAACAATTACGCGTTTACTCTCATTCTCATACTTGATATCTCGATTAATGAAATCTCTAATGAACATTTCTTTCCCCTGCGCTCACATTAGACTTACCACCTAACACATTATAACCGAAATATAAAAGAAGATAAAGTGAGTATATAGGTACGGTTCTCTTTTACTCACTCTAGAAATAAAAAAACCCTCGAATAATTTCGAGGGTAGTGGACGCTCGGGGACTCGAACCCAGGACCGATCGGTTATGAGCCGA
>JAFVAQ010000016.1 GCA_017480495.1 Eubacterium sp.
CTATGCATATAGCTAAATCAACTTACTATTTAGAAATTAGTAAGGCAGATGTTATTGCTGAACGTAATCAAGAAATACTGTCGGAAATAAAAAGCATTTTTGAGTCAAACAAGCGCAGGTATGGTGTAAGACGAGTACACCGGGAGTTGATAAATCTTGGATACAAAGTGAATCATAAACGTGTTCAACGTCTTATGCATGAATCCGGATTAATGGGCAAACGTCCAAAGGAGAAATATCATTCATATAAGGGCGAGGTAGCTAAGATTGCTGATAACCTAATATATAGGGATTTTAGTACAACTGCACCTTTACAGAAATGGACAACAGATGTATCTCAATTCAACTTCTCATGGGGAAAGTGTTATATATCGCCAGTGCTAGATATGAACACAAATGAAATCATTTCCTATGACCTATCTATGAGCCCTAATCTTGAGCAGATAGCGAGAATGCTGAATAAAGCTTTTGATAAGTTTCCTTCAGTTGAAGGTCTTATACTCCATTCAGACTATACCGAAGAAAATACTATGCCGAAGTTTTTATCTTATGCCTGAATCCATGCCGTTTTTTCTATATTCTTCGGTATAGTGTTCTATACTTGAAGCATCAAATATAAGGAGGTGCTTCAAGATGGATATAGACACTGTTTGCAAGCTACTTATTAGTGCTTTAGAAGATGCTGGGTATAATGCTTCCACCATCTTCAATTATCAAGGCGCTGTCAGGAGGTTCAAAGCTTTCTGTGAAGAACGCAATGTAACTGAGTATAGCAGCGATGTTGGTGAACTCTATGCAAATGATGTTATCAGCCCTAAAACCGGCAAGTTCAGTAAAGAGCGATACCATTTACAAGGTCGTTTTATACGGCTTATAGATTCATATATCAACACAGGCAAGTTTGATTTTGCAGTATCTGCGAGAACAAGGCTTCAGCCGGACAATGCCTATCATCGCTCTGTTTATAATGAATTCTGCGCTTACCTGAAGGATGAGTATGATAATGAAAATACACAGCATTTCTATGATTATGGTATGTACTCATTTCTTACCTTCCTCGAAAGCAACTATAATGCACTTCGTATGGAGGATATAACTGCTCCTATTGTTCTTGCTTATTTAAAAAACACCAAACCGACCAGACAAAGAGAAGTTCTCTGTGAAATCAGAAAAATCTGCCGGTACTTAGGTCGTAATGACCTGCTACTGGCTGTGGCCGGAATTCATGCACCAAGGTATAACCGCATTATTCCTGTTCTCGAAACCAGTGAGCAGGAACGAGTTAAAGCTGTAACAGAGGATACGAACACACCGCTACGTGATACTGCAATGATTCTCCTTGGATTATCTACCGGAATAAGAGCCTGCGATATAATCAATCTACGTTTGTCAGATATAGATTGGAGAAATGACACTATATCATGGAGGCAGAGCAAAACAGGAAATCTTGTCTGTGTTCCGCTGACACCATCAGTAGGCAATGCAATAGCCAGATATCTCGTAGAACAGCGCCCAAATGCACCTAATGATTATCTTTTCGTGAGACTGCTGGCTCCGTTTGATCGGCTATCAGGTCATTCTTCTTGCTATGTTATGGTCAAACGTATCCTAGAGAAGGCATCTGTCCAAAAGGATGGTCGAATACTCGGGATGCACATGCTCCGGCATAATGCAGCATCAACTATGGTAAGGAATGAAGTCCCTATTGAAACAATTGCTGCTATACTAGGGCATTCAGATCCAGATACAACTGGAATCTATATCACAACTGATCAGGAAAGGTTAAAGGAATGCGTACTTCCTTTCGGTAGTATTTCGAAGGAGGTGATTCCATGAAATCATTCGTCAGTGAGCTTAGTGCAGTAATAAAAGATTTCCTTGATTACAAACATGCGCTTGGTATTAAATATCAGTCAGCTGAAGTGTATCTTCACGAACTGGATCAGTATAACTATTGCCATGGAAATCATGGCACTTTGGTCAAAGAAGTCGTAGACGGTTGGGCATATGAACATGCCGCAAAATCTACAACCAGTGACAGAAGCTGGATATCACCTATACGAGAATTCGGAAGATATCTTGTAAACATGGGTGATACATGTGCTTATGTCATAGATAATTCATTTATTATCCAAAGATATCATGCAGAAGTTTACCTTATGACAGAGCATGAGATACAGCGCTTCTTTAAAGAATGCGATATATATGTTCGTAGGCATAACATCCCGGGCAGAGCATATGTTTTTCCAGCGTTATACAGATTTATGTATTGCTGCGGAGTAAGGTCTCAAGAAGCCAGAATGCTTAAATGCGAGGATGTGCATCTGGATAAAGGATACGTAGATATACTCTGGGCAAAAGCTCATCGTGACAGGAGGCTTTTCTTATCGGATGAACTTATACAATACTTGAAGGACTACGAATCAGCTATACAAAAGGTCTTTCCGGACAGAGAATACTTTTTCCCTGGTGGAAGTGGTGGCATTTGTTCATCTACCGCACTATCAGCTAACTTTCGAGATATATGGCTGGCTGCAGGGTTAAAGAGAGATGGAAAGGTAAAGCCAAGAGCATATGACTTTCGGCATCATTTTGCCTGTGCAAATATCATGCGCTGGTCAGCTGAGGGCAAGGATATTCATGCCATGCTTCCTTATCTCATGCGATACATGGGCCACTCATCACTTGAAAGCACCTATTACTACATACATCTGATTCCCGACTTCTTCCCTATGTATCAGGAGATGGCCGATCCTACTGAAGAATTACTTCCGGAGGTGGACATCGATGAAATATAACAGGAAGAAAGACAAGGATTTCTGGCTCATGGCACGTTCATATCTTCATGACTATATGCCTGCAGTAAGAAATATGTCGGATAAATCAGTTGAAACCTACAAGCAGTCGCTTCAATCATTTCTTACTTTTCTCGAAAGCGAGAAGAACCTTAAGGAAGGCAATGTAACATTTGATGCTTTTAGCAGATCCAATGTAAAAGATTTTGTTGGATGGTTATCAGCCAATAAATACGCTCCGAAGACTATAAATCTGAAGATTACTGCAATCCGCTCATTTCTCAAGTACTGTGGCGATGAAGACTTTGAGCTACGAGGAATCTATAATGATGTCTGCACAATTAAAAAAGTTAAAGAAGAAAAAAAGCCTATTGAGTATCTTCAGCCTGCTGCAACTAAGGCAATACTTGATGCATATGACACTAAAACTGCTAAGCATAGGCGAAACAGAATGCTTTTGATCCTTCTGTATGATACTGCTGCAAGAGTACAAGAATTATCAGATTTAAAGGTTTCATCGCTTCATTTAGATGTAGCCAATCCTTTTGTTACTCTTATTGGAAAAGGTCGTAAAACCAGGAATGTACCGATCATGAAAAAAACGGTTGCTCATCTAAACCACTATTTAAAAGAATTTCACCCTGACATGAGCGAAGGACCTTTATTTTACAGCAGATTTGATGGTGTTCCTCACCCTCTTTCAACGGACAGTATTAGTCTTGTGTTAAAAACGGCGGCAGACAAGGCACGAAAGACCTGTGTTGACGTTCCACCTGATGTGCATTGTCACTTGATTCGCAAGACCAAGGCAATGGATTTGTATAAGAATGGTGTACCATTACCGTTTATTATGCAGCTTCTCGGCCACGAGAGCATGTCGACCACATCTGGCTTCTATGCATTTGCCACACTGGAAATGATGAGTGAAGCCATGAATAAAGCTGTACCATCTTTTGCTGATGACGGAAAAATATGGAAGAAACCAGCAATAAAAAAGATTCTATACTCACTGGATTGATACCAATACTATGCCGAAGATTGCGGTAAAAACAGCTTATCTTCTGGTATTAAGCAAAAACTTCGGCATAGTATTTTCTTCGGTATAGTCAGTATTATCCCGAATTCGGCATAACTCGGACAACGGCAGCGAATTCCAATATC
>JAFVAQ010000017.1 GCA_017480495.1 Eubacterium sp.
CAGATAAGAGCAATTGAAGGAAGTATGAATTAGCCGAGCATAGCTGACAAATACTTTTCGAGACCGTTTTGGGTCTGTTCACTTAGCGATTCACGAGCACGAAGTGCGAAGTGAGAGCTTAGTGAGCCTAGGGGACCCAAATCGTGCGAAAGCAGAGTCGAGAAAAGTATTGTGGCAGGATGCGAGGCTCTTGTAAGACTAAATTCCGTTAAAAGTGGAATTTACTTTTTTATTTAACAATTCATAAAGAAACCACAAAATATAGTGGCATTTTTATTAATATAGTGATACAATGGGCATGATATTGTTTTTTAGTATGGGTTATTGGCACGTATTGATAAAAACGGAGAAAACTGATTGAATAAAAAGCTAAGAAAATTTTATATGTTCCTGGCCGCAGTTGTCATGGTTATTCTCAGTGTTTTTATAGGGAATGGAAGAGCGAATGAGGTAAACAAGAGTGAAGCTATTCCTGGAGGAGCCAATGCAGCGAGCCGCGAGGCGGAAGCAATGGAGCTCACCTCTGAAGATCTGGGAGTATTGGGCGATTATTTGTATGATGATGCGACAGCGCTGGATGCAACATCTACAGATGCCGAGGAACCATCGGATGAGGTTCAGGAAATATTAGATGGCATGACCGTAGAAGAAAAGGTTGCACAGCTCTTTATAATAACTCCTGATGCACTTACCGGAACGGAAATGGTAACTATGGCAGGAGATGCAACCAAGGATGCGATCGATGAGATTCCTGTAGGTGGAATTATCTACATGGGCGATAATCTTCAGACAGAGTATCAGGTCAAGGAAATGCTGGCTAATACCAATTCATATAGTGAACAAAGAATTGGGCTGCCTATGTTCCTCTGCGTGGATGAAGAAGGTGGAACGGTAGCTCGTATAGCTGGAAGTGGAAGATTTGATGTTACAAATGTTGGTAACATGTCTGATATAGGTGAGACGGGAACTGTTGAGGATGCCAGAGAATGTGGCGTTACAATGGGTACCTATCTAAAAGAAATGGGCTTCAATGTGGATTTTGCTCCAGTTGCCGATGTCTTAACTAATCCAGAGAACTCAATAGTTAAATATCGTTCCTTTGGTTCAGATGTTGATAAGGTTTCTGATATGTCAATTGCTGTAGCAGATGGACTAAAGTCTGAGGGGATAGAAGCGACATATAAGCATTTCCCAGGACATGGAGCTACTGCTGGTGATACTCATCTGGGAGCGGCCTTTACAACAAAGACTATTGATGAGCTTAAGTCAGAAGAACTAGTTCCTTTCCAGAAGGCGATAGATAATGGTGCGAACTTCATGATGGTTTCACATATATCTGCGCCAAATATCACAGGCCATGACACACCTGCTTCTCTTTCAGAGGAGATTGTTACAAACCTTCTTAGAGAAGATATGGGATATGATGGAATCGTCATAACAGATGCTATGGAAATGGGAGCTATCTCATCAAAGTATACCTCTGATGATGCAGCTATTATGGCTATTCAGGCCGGAGCTGATATGATACTTACTCCTCAGGATTTCCAGAAGGCATATAAGGGCGTTGTTGACGCTGTTAAGTCTGGTGAGATTTCAGAGGAAAGACTGGATGAATCAGTGAGTCGTATTGTAAGACTTAAACTTGAAATGGATAACTAATTAAATATAAATCATGATAATTGGCGTATTTCACTTAGGCCGTATGGCTTAGGTGAAATATGCTTCTTTGATATTAAGGGAGCGAGTGAGCTCCAGGGAAGAGGCGGTAGAATTGAGAAAATTTGAGAAGTCAGTAAAGTTAAATAATGTGTGCTATGACATCAGAGGTCCAGTAATGGATGAGGCCAACAGGATGATAGCAAATGGTGAGGAAATCCTGAAGCTTAATATCGGAAATCCAGCTCCTTTTGGTTTTGAAGCTCCTGATGAGCTGGTGCAGATAATGTCCAATAACCTGACTCTTACAGAAGGCTACTCAGACTCTAAGGGTCTGGCAAAAGCCAGACAGGCAATTGTAGAGTATGACAAGACTAAGAATATTGTGAATGTTACAGAGGATGATGTATATACAGGAAATGGTGTCAGCGAGCTTATAACTCTATCCATGCAGGGGCTCCTTGACTATGGCGACGAGATACTTGTGCCTGCTCCTGATTATCCGCTATGGACTGCATCGGTAACACTTGCGGGTGGTACGGCTGTTCATTATATTTGCGACGAAAGTGCAAACTGGTATCCAGATATAGAGGACATTGCGAAGAAGATTACACCTAGAACAAAAGGTATCGTAATCATTAATCCAAATAATCCAACGGGTGCGCTATATCCGGAGGATGTTTTGAAGCAGATAGTTAGACTTGCGGAAATGCATGACCTGATCATTTTTGCTGATGAGATATATGACCGTCTCGTTATGGATGGAAAGAAACATGTATCTATTGCGAGCCTTGCACCGGAACATCTATGTATTACATTTAACGGCCTTTCAAAGTCTCATCTGATAGCAGGCTACCGCGTTGGCTGGATGTCTATATCCGGCGACAAGAAAAATGCGTCTGGATATATAGAAGGAATCAAGCTTCTATCATCTATGAGACTATGCTCAAATGTTCCGGCTCAGTCACTTATAGCTCCGGCACTTAACATGCTGGGAGAGACTGAAAAACTGGTTCAGCCAGGTGGAAGGGTGTATGAGCAGAGAGAATGCATAGTTAATCTCCTGAATGATATTCCGGGCATCAGTGTAGTAAAGCCAGAGGCTGCCTTCTACTGCTTCCCTAAAATGGATATGAAAAAGTTCAACATTCACGATGATGAAAGATTCGCGCTGGATGTTCTAAGAAAAAAGAAGATTCTGTTTACTCATGGTGGTGGTTTCCATTGGGAAACACCGGATCATTTCCGTATAGTATATCTGCCGAATAAGGATGTGCTTACTCAGGCGGCAACTGAGCTAAAGGACTTCCTGGCGGATTATAGACAGCTTGACTAAGTCTCCGGCTGAAGAATGACAAACGAAGGGAAAGGACTAAGTATGGTTACAGCTATGCTTTTTGCCGGCGGAGTAGGAAGCCGGATGAAATCAACAGATATGCCTAAGCAATTTCTTAAGGTTGCGGGTAAACCTATAATAATCAGGACTATAGGGCATTTTGAGAAACATCCAGAGGTGGATGATATAGTAATCGCCTGTAAAGCAGACTGGATAGATTATCTAAATGACCTGATTAAAGCGTATGGGATAAAGAAGGTCAGGGCGGTTGTGCCTGGCGGAGAGAATGGATATCAGTCTATTCATAATGGCGTAGTTGAAACGGCAAAGGTGGCTACAAAGCCAGATGATATTATTCTGATTTGTGACGGCGTAAGACCTATGCTTTCAGAAGAACTGATATCAAATGCGATTAGATATACAAAAGAATTCGGAACAGCTGTTCCGGTTACTCCAAGTATAGACTCCCTTCTATATAGCGAGGATGGTGAGATCTGCGGCAAGAGTTATAAGCGTAGCTCAATGTATATAACCCAGGCTCCACAGGGCTATACAATGGAGAAGATACTTTGGGCACATTCTGAGGCGGAAAAGAGAGGGATAGATAACCCTGTTTCTTCCAGTGAACTCTTTATTGAGCTTGGACATGATGTTCATCTTTTTATTGGTGAGCGAACTAATATCAAGGTCACAACTCCAGAGGATATGGATACACTCAGAGCCAGCTTCTTCTATAAGCATTTCAAAAAGTTTGCTGAGGAAGAACTTGAGAAAGAGTAGGTTTCGAACTAATTAAAAATAAGTTTTGCGGAAGAGAATATGGATATGGAAATTAGAAGTCACATCAAGGGACAATTATATAGTGATATCTTAGAGGTTGCCGGAGGCGAGAATGATTGGAAAGAGCTGAATGGTAAGAGGATTTTGATTACAGGAGCTGGTGGTTTTATCAGCTTCTATTTGGTTTCTGCACTAATGCTCAGAAATGATCTCTATGCTTCAGGAATCAAAGTGGTAGGCATGGTCAGAAATCTGGATAGAGCTCACGCAAAATACGGCGAACTCTGTGACAGGGATGATCTAGAACTTGTAGAACAAGATGTTTGTGAATCCTTTAAGATAGACGGCAAGGTGGACTATGTTATCCATGCTGCCAGCCAGGCGTCTGCATGGCATTTTGAAAATGATCCAGTGGGAACAATTAATGCAAATTTGATCGGAACCATGAATTCCCTGGAATTCGCCAGAAAACAGGGGAGAGAATGTACGACTCTGATTGTATCCAGCCTTAAAACCTACGGCACGGTTAGGGATGGCTCGAAGGAACTGTTGGAAGAAAGTCATGGATATATAGATATCGACTCTTATAAGAACTGCTATGCGGTTGGAAAGTGTGCTGCAGAAACACTCGCGGCAAGCTATGCAAAGCAGTATGAAATGAATATTAAGATAGTTAGACCTAGTTATATATATGGAGCGGCATCCCTAGATGATGATAGAGTGTGGGCCCAGTTTATCGCGAATGTTGTAAGAGGAGAAAACATACTCCTGAAGAGCAGCGGTGCTCCATATAGATCCTTCTGTTATGTGACGGATACTGCCAGAGCTATGCTCATGGTTATGCTAAAGGGTGAAAATGTGCAGCCTTACAACATTTCCACCAAACTCGGAAATGTAACTATCAGGGGCTTCGCTAAGAAGGCGGTAGAAGCCTTTCCTGAGAAGGGGCTGAGTTTATCCTTTGCAAATCCAGAGGATGAGGCGGAACCTGTTATAGATTATAGCAAGCAAACACCGGAAATAATGAACAGCGATAGGCTCCATTCCCTAGGCTGGGAGGCGACTGTAGATATCACTGAAGGAATAAAAAGGGCAGTTGCGATTTTAGTGGAAAAATGATAGACTATATCTGTAAAAGTGGGTAACTATGCTTACTTCACGATTATTGATAAAGGACTTAAAATTGCAATGACTAAATTTGTTAAGATAATTATCGGCCTGGCGGCCGCATTTCTGCTGTTTTTGATTGTTTCGGACTATATCAGAGATTATAAGAACGATTACAACGAGGAACTGACAAGTACGGCATCTCATGACGGCGAAGAGGTTGAGGTTGTTATTCCGAAAAATGCTTCGGCGAAGGAGATAGCAGAGGTACTGCATAAAGCCGGACTTATAAAGTATGAGAGGGCTTTCGTAAAAAGACTTCAGGACTCTGAATATAGAGGAAAACTTCAGAGCGGAACCTTCAAGCTTCACAAGGGTATGAATACTCTTGAAATGATGGAGATAATGGCTAAGGAGGATGAGGATTCCAAGATAGTCAAGCAGCTGGTTATACCAGAGGGCTTCACAGTTGATATGATAGCGGCCAAATGTCAGGAAGAAGGAATATGTTCTACAACGGATTTTGTAAATGCCGTCAAATCAGTTACAGCGACTGACTTCGAATATCTGAATGACGTTCCATCAGGCGTGAATGTTAGATATAAGCTGGAGGGATATCTCTTCCCTGCGACATATGATATTACAAAGAATACAACGGCAGCTGATCTTGTAAGCATGATGCTGAATGCATTTGAGGCTTATTACACTGCCGAGATGAAAGCCAGAGCGCTTGAAAGAAATATGACTTCCTACGACGTGCTCACAATCGCTTCGATGATAGAACGTGAGGCTAAGCTGGAAGATGAGAGGCCAAAGATAGCTTCGGTTATCTATAACAGACTTGATAAGGATATGTTACTTCAGGTAGATTCAACAGTTCTTTATCCACTTACTGATGGTAGATATGATGTTGAAGAAATGACGATAGACGATCTGTCGCTGGATTCACCATATAACACATATGTATATAAGGGAAAGCCTGTAGGACCTATTTGCAACCCAGGTCTTGCATGTATTAACGCGGCACTGAATCCTGAGGAGACAAGTTATCTGTATTATCACATCGTAGATGAAGAAAAAGGTGAGCATGTATTCACCGAAACCTACGAAGAGCACGAAGCCACTATGAATGGTGGGACCGATCTGGATGGCGATGGAATTCCAGATATAGAGCCAGGTCAGCCTTACGAATTAAACAACGTTGAGGATGACGTCTGGAGTAACCGTGATGAGGATTAATTAACTGACTAAATGTGACTTAAATAGAGGAGGTATAAATATACCATGAGAAGTTTTAGTTTCACTGCTAAGAATATCGGAGATGAGAGATACCTTACCTACACAATGGGTGAGGGCGTGGATGTCGACGAGGATGCACTCGACTACTGCGAAGAAAATGACATTTCCGAGATAGTGAAGATCATCTACGAAGAGGATGATGATTTTGATTATCTGACGTACGACGTAACAGGTCTTATGTCGCTGGATGACATTTCCAAGAATTCAATGAATGAGGATGCTGTTCTGAAAATACTCAGAAATGTATCACTTGGAATGATAAGTATAAAGGAGAATGCGCTTCCTTTATCCTATATTATTCTTAATAAGAACTTTATGTACATAAATCCGGATACATTTGATATCCAGTTCTTGTATCTGCCGGTTGAAGGAGATGCGTCTGTATCGTCTGAATTCAAGAGCTTTGTGAGACAGTTCATTGCTAATCTTAAGTACAATGTTGATGAGGAGCTCTCTTATGTTGGAAAGCTTCTTACATATATAAATGGAGATGGATTCAATCTTCGTGGCCTGATAGGACTTACAGAAGCGCTAATGCAGGATTCCGGAATATCCTATGCTGCAGGAAGCGATATATCTACAGATGATGGAGCTGAGATAGTTGATAGCATGGATCCAACAGCGGTAGAGGAAGATAAGACAGTATCTGATATCATGAATGACCTGGGCGAGGCGGATGAGAAGCTTCCTGAAATCGGAGATGATGAAGATGATTCAGATATCGAGCTTGAGGATGCTAAGACTCCAGAGCCTGAGTATGACGTGGATAAGATGCTGAATGATAAGCTCAAGGAAGAAGCGGCTCGAATGGAAGAGGCAAGGCTTGCAAGAGAGAAGCTTGAAATAGAAAGAATGATAGCCGAGAAGGAGGCTAGACTGGAAGCTGAAAGGATTGCGGCTGAGAAGGAAGCTGAAGAGAGAAGAGCTGCAATTGAAGCTGATGAAGCTGCAAGAGCTGAAGCAGCTAGACTTGAAGAAGAAAGAATAGCGGCAGAGAAGGCGGCAGCAGAGAAGGCGGCGGCGGAAGCGGAGAGTGAAGCGGCTGAAGAGGCTCAGAAGGAAGAAAATAAAGAGCTCACACCAGAACAGATAGCCGAAGAAGAAGCTATAGCCAGAGAGGTTGCTAAGAAAGCAGCCAGAGAAGCGGCTGAAGGAGAGGAAGAAGAGGAAATCCACGAGGATGGAACCGGAATCACAATCACACAGCCAGTTAGAGTTAGTAGAGCTGCAATGCTGAAGGCGGCAGCTGAACAAGCGGAGAAGGAAGCAGAGGCAGAGGCTGAAAAGGAAGCTGCAGAGGCGGAGAAGAAAGCGGAAGCAGAGGCTGAGGTCGAGAAAGAAGAGAAGCCTAAGAAAAAGAAGAAGGATAAAGAAACAACCGAAGAAATGGCGGATGTTAAGAAGGATGCTGGAGTGGCAGCACCTCCTAAGAAGCAAGAGGTTGTTGACAATACAATTCTTGGAGCGGCAGGCACAATTAAGATTAATCCTTATCTTGTAAGAGTAAATACAGAAGAGAAGATAATTATCAACAAGCCGGTATTCAAGATTGGTAAAGCAAGTCGAGGCGTTGACTTCCATGTAAGTGGTAACGGCGCAGTAAGTCGTCAGCATGCAATCATTCTTCACAAGGGCGACTCCTACTACATTAAGGATAACAAATCAACAAATCATACTTATGTAGATGGGGCTGAGGTTCCAGCGGATGAAGAAGTACTGCTCAAGAATAACAGTACTATCAGTCTTGGTGATGAAGACTTCACATTTAAACTAGGGTAATTAATAGAGACGGTTCAGGGTCAGAAATGGCTCTGGACTTCTCGTGTTTTATACAAAAGGTAAATTACGGGGGTTAACAATGGAGAAAAAGAGCATAATTTTTGAAAATAATGGTAACAGTATCACCATGAGATACGAGCTTCTTCCAACAGATGAGCTGGACACAGCTGCACTGGAGAAAATCAAAGATGGAGCGCTTGAAATGGTAGCTCCACTGCAGTATTCAGATGCAAACGCCAGAAGAGTGATGTATTCGCAGTTCTTACCTGCAGTGCCACTTTCGACATTTTTGAAGAAGCCGCTTAGCAAGGGAGAGGCGCTTACTATCGTTAAGAATCTGACCACAGGAATCGATATTGGAAAGTTCAACATTCCGGTCAGCTATATAGTTAAGGATATGGATTATCTGTATATCGATGAGCAGAGTCTCGTTCTTTATCTCCTGGTTCTTCCTATCAAGGGACAGCCGGTTGAAGTTTCAGATATCCCTGATTTCCTGAGAGAGGTTGTATCACATATGAAGTTCCGTGATGAAGATAAGGACAATTATGTGGCAAGAGTTCTCACAAAGATTAATTCAGACAGCTTCGCCCTGAATGACATAAATGTACTCGTAAATGAAATGCTGCTTGATCTGGGAGATGCTCAGTTAGCAGGTGCTCCTCAGGCTACAGCTAAGGTTGATAGACTTGGCGTTATGAGAAATAGAGCCGGTGCAGTTGCACCTCAGCAGCCTATGGGTCAGCCTAGTCCAATGGGTCAGCCGCAGCCAGTACCTGCACCAGCAAGAGCATTCGATCCAATGACAGGACAACCAATCGGTGGATCTCAGCCAGGACCTATGCCAATGGGTCAACCTGGTCCAATGGGTCAGCCACAGCCAGTACCTGCACCAATGGGACAGCCGGGACCAATGGGTGGACAGCCAGTACCGGGGCCAGCAAGAGCATTCAATCCAATGACAGGACAACCAATCGGTGGTCCGCAGCAACCAATGGGACAGCCACAGCCGGGACCAGCAAAGGCATTTGACCCGATGACAGGACAACCAATTGGAGGACCACAGCCAGGACCAGCAAGAGCGTTTGATCCAATGACGGGACAACCAATCGGTCAGCCACAGCCAGTGCCAGGACCACAGCCAGGACCAATGGGTGGACAGCCACAACCGGGACCAGCAAGAGCGTTTGATCCAATGACGGGACAACCAATTGGCCAGCCGCAACCAGTACCTGCACCAATGGGACAGCCAGGACCAATGGGTGGACAGCCAGTGCCGGGACCAGCAAGAGCGTTTGATCCAATGACAGGACAGCCAATTGGAGAACCTCAGCAGGCAGGACCAGTAGAACAGCCAGTTAAGAAATTTGATCCAATGACAGGACAACCAATAGAAGAACCAGAAGCTCCAGCAGAACCAGAGGCTCCAGTAGAGCCAGAAGCTCCAACAGCTCCTGAAGAACCAGAAGTGCCAGAGACTCCAGCCGAGCCAGAGGTACCAGAAGCTATAGAGGAGCCAGCTGCAGTTGAAGAGCCAGAAGTCCCAGCAGAACCAGAAGTTCCGGCAGAGCCAGAAGCTCCAACAGAGCCGGAAACACCAGCAGGTTCGCAGGGACCAGTAGTGAACGGACCGGTTGCGCCACAGGCTCCAGTAGCACCAGCAGGTCCACAGGGGCCAGTGGTTAACGGCCCGGTAGTAAATGGTCCAGTTGCACCACAAACTCCTGAAGCCCCACAGGCGCCAGTAGCACCAGCAGGTCCACAGGGGCCAGTGGTTAACGGCCCGGTAGTAAATGGTCCAGTTGTACCTCAGACTCCTGAAGCACCACAGGCGCCAGTTAGAAAATTTGATCCAATGACAGGACAGCCAATTGAAGCACCACAAGCTCCAGAAGCATCAAGTGTTCCAGAGGCACCTGCCCAGGATATGGTTTCAATAGATGACATTATCGGCATGAATCCAGCTCCAGAGGAAGATGAACCAGTTGAGCTTAAGCCTCATTTTGTAAGACAGAAGACTGGTGAAAAGATATATGTCGACAAGGATGAATTCAAGATAGGTAAATCCAAGGTTCATTCAGATTATTCAATAGAGAATAATACTGCTATTAGTAGAGTTCATGTAATAGTAATCCATAGAGATGGTGATTATTATCTCAAGGATAATGATTCTACAAATGGTACATTCGTAGATGGCGAGAGATTAGAGCCGGGAAGGGAGGTTCTTCTTAAGTCAGATATGAATATTAAATTCGGGGATGAAGACTTTGTGTTCCTCCTAACAGAAGGAGCTAAGTAGTATGGAATACGGCGCAACATATAATACAGACATAGGTATTAGAAAAAGTACAAATCAGGATTCAGTAGCAATTAGAATAATTGATACACCTGATGGCCAGGTAGCATTTGGAATAGTTTGTGACGGAATGGGTGGTCTTGCCAAGGGTGAGCTTGCATCTAAAGAAGTTATAACAGCATTTTGCAGATGGTTTGATGAAGAATTTATCACACAGGTGCTGGATAATTCATTTTCAGCACTTAGACTGAGAGATGATTGGAACAGCATCATCCAGGCAGAGAATCGTTTGCTTGGAATATATGGTTCCGACAATAATATCATGCTTGGAACAACAGTTTCAGCAATCCTTATGTACAAGGATGAGTTCTACATAGTTCATGTAGGAGATAGTCGTGTATATGAATTGCATGAAAATGTAAGAATCCTTACAAAGGATCAGACATTTGTAGCAAGAGAGGTTGCTGCAGGAAGAATGACTGAGGCTGAAGCAAAAGTTGATCCAAGACGAAGCGTACTTCTGCAGTGTGTAGGCGCATCTGCAACAGTAACACCTGATTTCCTTAAGGGAAAGGTTCAGAAGGATGCAGTATATTTTGTATGTTCTGATGGATTTAGACATCAGATATCCGATCAGGAGATAATGGAGAAGCTTGGTCCAAAAAACATCAACAATATGGAAGAACTGAAGTATGGCTGTGTATATCTTACAGAGCTCGTAAAGAACCGCAAGGAAACAGATAACATCACTGTTGCGGCTATAAAGACTAACTAATGGAGTTAAAAGTATGTTAAGAGATGGTACCGTACTAGACGAAAAATACGAGATACTTAGACGAATTGGCGAGGGAGGAATGTCAGTCGTCTATTTAGCGCGTAATAACCGCATGAACATGCAGCTTGCGGTAAAGGAGATTAAGAACGATGGCTCTAAGAGTGCAGAGGTTCTGCTGAAGGGACTAGAGCGTGAGGCTAATATCCTTAAGGATGTAGACCATCCTGTTATACCAAGAATCATAGATATCGTTAAGCATGATGGAACTATCTGCGTAGTTATGGACTTCATAGAAGGTGAGAACTTAGCAGATAAGCTGAGAGAGGTTGAGTGTTTCTCTCAGGATCAGGTTATTGAATGGGGACTTGAGTTGGCATCAGCGCTGGAGTATTTGCACTCCATGAATCCTCCTATCATTTACCGTGATATGAAGCCATCCAACGTAATGCTGAAGCCGGACGGCGGCGTTAAGCTGATCGACTTCGGTACTGCTAAGACCTACGATATCGAGAATAATGCAGATACAACTGCTCTTGGTACTAGAGGATATGCAGCGCCTGAGCAGTTTGGTGATGCCCAGGGACGTGGTATCTACAAGACTGATGCAAGAACAGATATCTACAACCTTGGTGCTACCCTGTATCATATGGTTACAGGTAAGAACCCACAGGAGCCTCCATATGAGATGGTACCTATTAGACAGGTTAATCCGATGCTTTCAACAGGTTTGGAGCAGATCATTCTGAAATGTACCAAGCCAAACCCTAATGAGAGATATCAATCCTGTTCAGAGCTTATATATGCTCTGGAGCATTATACAGAGCTTGATGACGATTACAAGAATGCAAACAAGAAGAAAGTGACCATGTTTGGTACTATGGTTGGTCTTGCTATCGTATTCTTGATCGTTTCATTAATTGGACGTTCAGGAATGAACAAGATAAATGCAGAAAACTACGCTGCATATATCGAGAGTGGAAATGACTATAAGACCGATGGCAATTACATGAGCGCGGCGAATAAATACAGGCAGGCCTTCGAGCTAAATGGCGAAGACGCCGAAGCATATGTGAAGTTCATCGATGTATATATCGATGCCAGCAAGGATCTGGATAATCCTGATGAACTGGCGCTTGAGGATGGACTAAATGTCGTAGCCAACCGTATCAAGAACGGATACGCAAAGGTTGATAAGAATAGTGAAGTTCTCTACAAGATGGGTCTGACATACTTCAATGAAGTTGGTGATTACAGTGCAGCCGCTAAGTACTTCAACATGGTAGATACCAAGGACGAGGATTACGGCGAGCTGGCTGATTACTACGGAAGTATAGCTCTTATCCTTTCGAGTACAAACGTAAATGTAAACGAACTGATAGATAAGGTAAATGGATTTGCTTCTTATAACTCAACAAGTCTTACAAATGACAATAGACAGAAGTTTGAGAACTATAAGACAGTAGGTAAGATATATACCACATATCTGAATAACCCGGGAGTTCCAGAACAGGCAGAGTCAGTTATGACTCAGGCACTCAAGGATCTGGAGGGTTATACAGGAGATGATACAGCAGATTTCTTCTAT
Source organism: Eubacterium sp. (assembly GCA_017480495.1). Taxonomy (GTDB): domain Bacteria; phylum Bacillota; class Clostridia; order Lachnospirales; family Lachnospiraceae; genus Eubacterium_Q. The sequence continues at coordinate 12,614 of JAFVAQ010000017.1, forward strand.
AGTTACAATAGTGATCTGGCGGAGATTTACTATGTGCTTGCAGAAGCAGACGGAAATGAAGGTTACTACAAGCTTTCCCAGAATTATTATCAGGAAGTTATTGATCAGATTCAGGGTAAAGTAAATGTTAGTGATACAAATGCTGCTGATAATGTAAAAGCATTTATTCAGGCATATATCAACAATATGTGCAGAATGGCTGATATATATGGAAAACTGGGAGATTCAGCTAAAGCGGTTGAAACATATGAAACCGCCGAGAATGCACTTGGTGAAGGTAATGAAAATGCTGCAAAGGTATATTCCGAGCATCTTAATTACCTATATACCAGCTATGAGGCTGCGCAACAGGATCCAGGAAGATGGACAGCTGATCAGAAGGATGCTATTCTGAAGGTTTACAAGGCAGGAAATAAGCTGTCTAGCATAAGCAGTAATCCTAACTGGGTTAAGAGATCATCTGTTATGGAAGGTCTGGACGACGGTTCGCTTGAACCGGAGGAGGATGCAACCGCCTCAGATGCACAGGAAAATACGGAAGAGGAGGGTGAGTAAGCTATGGCACTATATACAGCAATGTTCTATGGCGGACTGATACTCGCCATAATCTTTCTGATAGCAGCAGGTATTATATTCTTCGTAATGGATATACCTAAAGCCTTCGGAGTTGTAACAGGAAAGACACAGAGAAAGGCTATCGAAGAAATCAGAGCCGGTGGTAAGCCAAAGACTTCTACATCAGGCAGTGGTGGAAGTAAACGTGGCAGAAGCAATATTATTGCCAGAGATGTAAAGGTTTCCGAGTCTGAAAGGAAAGCACAGACAGCAGAAACCAAGCAACCGGTTAAGAAGGAAGAACCAAAAAGAAGCAGTGATGCTTCAAGCGATATAGCTAAGAAGGCTGCTGAAGATGCAAGAGCAGCAGTCGAGAAGTCAAAGGCAAGAATCAAAGCTGAGTTAGAGGATGAATCAACAGAGGTTCTCACCTACCAGGATATGAAAAATGCTGATTCGAGCGAGGATACAACATCAGTACTAGAAATGGAACAAGCGACTGACGTTCTAACTGCTGGTGATGAAATCTACTCCGAAGACGATGATGCAGAAACAGATGTACTTACATCTGATGGTAAGAGAGCAGAAGCTGAGGATGAGAGTCCAGAGGCTGAATCAGATGAGTCCTACGATGACGAAGCTACAGATGTACTAAGATCAACATCAGCTAGCAGATACAGTGAAGATGATGACGTAACAGATGTTCTTAGAAATCCTACGGACGAAGAACTGTATGATGACGACTTAGATGAGGCTGATAAAACAGATGTGCTTACAGCAGATACAAGCGGTTTATCAGCAGATGATATATATGGAACTTATAATCCGGAAATGACAGCTGTACTGAGAAGCGATATGGCACCAGGTGAAGATTCTGTGAAAAAACGTGTCTCAGGACTCGACAGACCGGAAATAACAGTTATATACTGTGAAACAGTAGTCCATACAGATGAGAGCCTGTAAGGAGGTAGGGAGAGAATGATAAAAAATTCAAAGGAAAATAGAATGATGAATCGAGAAAACTCGAAAAATCATGAAAAAATAAAGCGTCCAATGCCAATCAGAATTATGGCTATCCTGATGGCTCTAGTTATGATGCTGAGTGTTGTTTATATAAATAATACTTGGGGAATAGTTAGAGCTGATAGTGAAGGCGAAGGCGAAACGACAACGCTTAAAGTTGAGGGGTATATAAATGGTTTTACAAATGGTAATTTGGAAGAATTAGGTGATTATAATATATATGTACCAAGTAAGAAGTCAGGGTTAGAAATAAAATTTCCTCTTTCAGACTTGAGTACCGCTGCTTTACCATCTCCAGATACAGAGGTACATCCAGCTGAGGGAGAGGAAGATTTGTATGTGTATAAGTATATTCAAGACGGTGGAGAAGGTGTTCGTTATTACACACAAAAAGTAAATGTTGAGGGATATACTTTTGATTGTCCATTAAAAGCGAGAAAAACTATTACTTATACAGGATTTGGCTGGGAAGATGATAAAACGATGTTATCTATTTCGGCGGATGCAGATTATGATACAACCGATACAGCGAAATTGATATTAAGAGGAACTGTTTCTTATGAGCTTTTTATTGAAGACGAAAATAATTACGAAAGTATTGTAGTAGAAGATGCTCAAACATATGTTAAGGAATGTGGTAAATTTACTATTCATAAAATTAATCCTGAAAATGTGACAGCATCAGTAAGTGGTAATCCAGGAATTGTTAGTGTGTCTGATTCTGATTCTGCTAAATATCAAAATGAATCGAGTCATTCATACCTGTATGGAAACATAGAATACTATGTTGATACTACCCCATTAGATATATCTGGTTTAAAATCTGAACTGCAGAATAAATATAATGGTTTATCAGAAAATGAGTCAATAGATGTAAGCATAAGAAAGAGAGTGTACGGATACGATGATGTAGAAATGTGCTCTTTTATTTGCCCAAATATTGCTTTAAAAAAGAATGAAAAAGTTGTTGATTCGTTTAGTTTAAAACAAGAGATTGATCCGGATGATCAATCAAAGGATAAAACAGCAACTGGTGATTTGGTCACAAAAACACTTACATTAACAGCGGCTGATCCCCAAAAACCTATTACAGTAAATATTGCAACGGATGTTCCTTTACCTGTTGAAGGAGATGTCGAAAATGAAAGTGGAGTTACTGTTACTCCTAAAACTGTAGATGATTATACAGCTACTGCGATTGCTGCTGAATCTGTAATATGTGATGGTACTACAACGCAAAGCTTTACAATACCAGCTCCTGAGGGTACAGATCATTTAGGGAAAACAGCTGCGTATGATGTGACAGTATCTGATGGAGATATATCAGATAAATTTACTGTTTCGGTAACCTATATTAGTAGTGAACCGGAAATAACTGAACAGAAAGTGGCTACTACAGATGAATACATAGATGGTGAATCTGGTGTCCATTATTTTAGCGGTAATAGCATAGATTTGAGTGCTACGGGAGCTGTTGCAACAGGATCTGGCGCTTCCGTAAATAATTTTACACTTTATTCGGCAAAGGATTCAGAAGACTATCCAGAGAATGGAGAAGAAATAGCGCTAGACACAGCTGAGGTGGGGCAGGAGTCTGTGACGAAAACTACGACAGTTACACCTGAAGCGAATGTAATAACAAAATATAAGTTTGGAGTAACAAGTACATACAATCAGAGCGCAGTAGCGAGTACTGATTTGAAGGTGTGCTATGATAATCAAGCTCCTATAATACAAAGTGTGCAAATAAAACAAGGCAGCGATGATAATCAAATAAAGGTTCTATATGATCATGATACAGTTAATAATTATACTAATTTCTTGATTCCTCAAAAGATTAGTAAGAGAAGTGATGCGACTATTACATTAGGTACGGATGATGATATAGATACCTCAAAAATAGGTAGTGGAATTAAATCTGTAGAATATAAAAAATCTTCAGACGAATCATATACAAGTTTGACTTATTTTGACAATACCTCAAATGCTTCGTTTGATATTACGGGTATTACAGATAAAAATGATTCAAATTATAATAATTTCGATCCAGAAAAATATGATTTTATAGTAACAGATAATCTTGGACACAAAACTAAGTTTAGTGTAACAGTACAGTTCTTTGATGAGAGTATATCTATCGAAAGAAAACTAGTTGATGCAAGTGATGAGAATCATGATACTTACGATAAGTCAGCAACTGAGCCATATCTTGTTTGGAATGAGTCTGAAAAAAGTTCAACTACTGGACGAAAGTTTTATGTTCAATATACAGTAAAAACAAAAGAAGAAGTTAAGTTATCACCAACCAATAGTTTTAAATATACTATTGATGGCAATACGACTAGTGGTTCAGCTACGATTCCAAATCCAACACCAGTTGAAGGCTATAATGTCTATACAATTAAAAGCCCTGAAATAGATGGTTCTGCTAGTGCTAAAATAGATAATATAAATCTATCAATATCAACAGAGTATGGGACTCCTGCGGAAGATACAATGACTCTTCTGTATGTAGATTCAGATATGCCAACAGGTAGTGCTGTAGAGAAAGAAACCTCAGCTACATTAACTACAGGTTGGTATAAAGCGGATTTGGTTCTGGCGATTACACCATCAGAAACTGGTACTATACAGTCTGGAGTAAAAACGATTAGGGCTGGTCAAAATAATGTGGGGGCGGTAACTGAGGAATCTGGTGTATATTATGCTACGGTTAAACCATCTACAACGACTGAGGGAACACAGTTCTCATATATAGTTGTTGATAATGCTGGAAATGAAAATGAAATTCCGTTAACACTATATGTTGATGGCATAGCTCCAACTACAGGTCTGAGTATTAGTGGAGTGACTAATTATAATGATGGCAAAATTGCTCATTTAAAGGCAAAGCCACAGGATATTATGATTTCGTTTGCACCAGATGATACTCTTAGTGGATATGATGATACAAGAACAGTAGCTAAACTTACTGTAAATGGTACTAGTTATCCTATAGATGCTACAGAGACAAGCTTACAAAGTTATCTGGATGCAAATAGTATTACTATAACAGATACGACAACTATAAATATAAGTGTCACTGTATATGATAAAGTAGGTAACGAAAAAACTGACTCAAAAGATATAGTTGTTGATAGTAAAGATCCTGTTCCAACAGCGTGGATTTCAGATGGCTCAGGAAAGAATGCTCCATATTATAAAACAGATGTTGAAGTTAGCTTTAAAATAACGGATGATAATTTATATGAAGACGGTTCTAATATAGAAGTTTTTGATGATAATAATCCTGTATCAGGAGTTAGCTTTAGTGTTAGCGGTAATACTGCAACAGGAAAGATGACATTAGCAAAAACTATGGAAGGACCGCATAAGATTACTGTAAAGGCTACAGATAAGTCGGGAAGAAGTAAGACATCTGACGTGGTTAGTTTTTATATAGATTCTACAGTACCAAATTTAACTGCTTTTCTTGATGGCGAGGAGTATTCGGCTCAAGCAGTTAATTCAAGTTATAATAATTCGGCAAAAACAGAATTAAAAATTGACGACAGTTATCCAAATGCTAATGATATAAATGTTAAGATAACAAGAAATATTCCTGGAGGATCTTCGGTAGAGGAAGATAAAACAGGAGCTGGTCCATTTACTCTAACAGAGGATGGTGGATATACTGTTAAATATATGGTATATGACTTAGCTGGAAATTATTCTGAGAAGACAATCGGTTTCACAGTCGACAACTCCAAGCCGGTTCACAACATGTACATAACCACGGCTGATCCAGCTAAGGTTGCTAAGTATAACAATACTTACAGCAATGCAGTTGGTAAGTTCTCTGGTCACAGTGATCAGGAGGAATATACATACGGTCAGTATTATAATACTGATGTAAGTATTGACTTCAGCTTCTTTGATTATAATATCAAGTCAGCTCAGGTTACTGATAATGGATCTGTACTTCCGGTTAATTGGTCATTTAATGGTCCTTATGGAAAGGGTTCATATACGATATCATCTGAGGGTTATCATGAAATCGTGATTAGTTCAACTGATAAGTCAGATAACACTACTACAGATAGTGGTGCTAACCAGAAGCTGAGATTTACTATCGATAAGTCAGCGCCTACGATTTCAACATCACTTAATGGTGTTCGTTATTCAGAAGGTTCTGGGGTTAGATATTTCAACACAAATGGAACAATTGATGTTTCAGTAAGTGATGCAAATATTGATGGCTCAGATCTGAATAGAATAAATAGAATGACTGTTCCAGGAAGTTCTGTATCTGTTTCAGAGGCTTCAGTAGGTGAAGGAGCGGAGACATTCTCAACAGAGGCTGATTATGAAGTTCAGTACTATGCGATAGATAGAGCTGGCAACAGAAGTGATACAAGAACAGTAATGTTCCGAGTTGATAAGACAGCTCCACAGCTTCAGGTATCAAATGTTGGTGCAGTTTCAACAGCCGGATCACAGAATGTATCTTTCAATGTTAAGGAAGCATTCTTCTCAGATATGAATAATGTAACTATCAAGATTTACAAGCGTGTTGAAGGTCGTGCTGAGGTACTTGAGAAGACTATAGACTTCAAGCCAAATAGTGCAAATGATTCAACAAGCTACACCTTCTCAGAGGATGCTGAGTATAGAATCGAGTTTACTGCAGAAGATAAGTGTGGTAACAAGTCCAATACTGATTACTCCTTCATTAAGGATGGTACAGCACCACTGATTACACTTTCAGGTGTAAGTAATTACGATAAGACAGATAAGAATGTTGAACTTACAGTTATCATTGATGAGGCCTTCTACTCAAGTAACAGAGTTACACTTTCTGGTACAAGAACAGATATTAATGGCAAGTCAAATGCTATAACATTTGATAGCTTTGTTACAAATAGAAGCAAGATATCACAGCTTCAGCAGCTGTTTAAGGAAGATGGTATCTACGATATAACAGTAACATCTACAGATAAGGCTGGTAACTCATCCTCTAAGGGGGTTCACTTCACAATCGATACTACAGATCCTGTAATCGGCGACCTGTCAAAGTATGATGGAATCAGAACAAACAGCTTCAAGTGGGATACAAACCTCGATGAGTTGGTAACAGACCTAACAGTTTGTGATATCAAGGTTTACATGGACGGTTCACTTTATGATGGAACATCTGATGTAGAGGATGGTTCACACGTGCTGAAGATTGAAGCGACAGATGAGCTTGGACATACAACTACTAAGGAAGTTACATTTGTACTTGATTCAAGAGGACCAAATATCATCATCTCAAATGTAGAGGATGGAGATAATCTTCTAGATTCTACAGAAGTTATAGTTACAGTTGAGCTTGATGAGGATAGCCTTGATACAGTTATGCTGAATGATAAGGCTGTAGAGGTTAAGGATAATCAGGCTAAGCTGACAGTTAATAAGAAGGGTAAATATACTCTTTCAGCTACAGCTCATGATGAGGCTGGAAATGCTTCTTCCGCTGAGATTAAGTTTACATTTGGTAAGCAGACTAATCTGCTACTGATTGGAATAATAGCTGGTATCCTGATACTGCTGCTACTTGCACTTCTCGTAGTAATTAAGAGAAGACAGAAGGATCAATAATAGTGGCGTATAGTGGACTAAAAAAATAAAATATGCTATAAATGTGAGGCACAGAGTTTTCTGTGCCTCATGCTTTTTTGATGATAGATTTGAATATACTAATAAAGTGTCATTTTGAACGAAGAAACGTGCTTGGCAATAATTGAAACAGGAGGATAATTAATGTTTAAAGCTGTAGTTTTTGATATGGATGGAGTCATACTTGACTCTGAGAAGATATACAGAAAATATGAATTTGAGGCGCTGGAGCATTTTGGGCTGCCTCTGGATAATAAGGAGGAATTCTGTAATCGAATTGCGGGCGGAACAAAACACACAAATAAATTGGTTTTTGAAGAGTTCTTTGATACTGATATAGATTATTTCACATATCGTGATTACGTAAGTGCAGGAGTGGAGAAACACTGCGCGGAGTTTGGCTATGAGCTGAAGCCGGGAGTGAAAGAGATATTTGATTTCCTGAAGGATAGAGGAATCAAGATAGCCCTTGCCACTTCTACGGATAAGGATAGAGCTAATCGCTTTTTGAAACCACATGGGCTGCTTCCTTATTTTGATTATATGATCTTCGGAGATGTAATCCCTGCTGGACGTGGTAAGCCTAATCCGGACATTTACCTCAAGGCTTGTGAGATGATAGGCACTAAACCGGAGGAAACTATTGGCGTTGAGGATTCGATTAACGGAATTAAATCCTCATCTTCTGCGGGACTCTATACAGTAATGGTCATTGACCTCATAAGACCAGAGGGAGAGGATAAGAATATACCGGATGAGATATATGATGTAATTACAGAAATAAAAACATTATTTAACTAATTAATAGGTTAACATACATTTGCTTGAAAAGTGCAACAATGTATGTTAACCTATTTTTGTGATAGTTGCTTGCGTCTCAAGATTATGTGAGGTATTTGTCATATGAATGAAATAGAGGAATTGAATAAACAATATTTAGCTATGTATGATAATTATAAATCGAAGCTCGTACAGATAGATGAAGAATTAGATAATATAGGAAGATATAGAAGCTCGATAGTTATAAAAAAGATCAAGGGAAATCTGTATTATTATGAGCAATGGAGAGAGGACGGAAAAATAAAGAGTCGTTGTATAGGAAAGATGTTGCCTGGGATAATAGCAGATACCGAGGAAAGGATAAAAAGGAGAGAAGAACTGCTTAAGAAATATGCTGAAATAACCCGAATTATGACGCATTTAAGCAGGAATATAAATGATACACAACGTGAGGATCTTTATGAGTTGGAGGACTATTCATTTGAGGTATTTTGGAAAAATGAACTATCTGCTCGTGTTTCAGCTAAAGGGAAAAATGTTCATGTTTCAAGATATATTATTCATCCTGTTAAGCAGCTTTTTTCGGCAGATTATATTTCCAGAAATCAGCTGAATATGGTACTTAAACTTCGATGTTTTGAAGAGGAGAGAAGTGATGTTCCGGAAATACTCAAATATCTAGGACTCAAAAATTATGTGCCATTAGATATAGTCAGAAAAACTCATGGTGTTTCATATAATGATTATATATGGTTTAGATTTCCAGGTGAAAAAATTACTGCTGAGGATGTTTTGGTGAGGTAGTTATGTTTGATATAGAAATAGGAAATGAATATATTGTTACACATTTGGGGACCTCTGAAGGAACTCAAGTTAAATATAAGAAGGATGGTTTTTGGTATAAGAAGAATAGAGATGGGAGAGAAGACCTTTGTGAATATTTATGTTCTAATATTCTGAGATTTTCTAATCTGAATCCTGAAGAATACATTTTATATGAAAGAGGTTTGATTAATGGGGTTGAAGGATGCAAGAGTAAGGATTTCTTGAAGGAAGAGGAATCAATAATAACTATTTATAGAATGTATTATAATCAGTATGGTAAAAATATTACAGAAGACGTAAATAAATTTGATGATATAAGAAAAAGGATTGATTATGTCATAGAATTCGTTAATAAAAATGTTGGCTTAGACATTTCCGGTTACCTAGCAAAATTAATTACCTTAGATAGAATCATACTAAATGAGGATAGACATTTTAATAATATAGCTTTAATAGAAAAAGAAAATAAATATACACCAGCTCCTATTTTTGATAATGGTAGGTCGCTTCTTACAGCTAATTATTCTGTGAGAGAAATATATGGTTTGGATAGGAATGTAAAATGTGCAATAGCTAAGCCATTTAGTGGTTCATATGATAAAATGTATGAAATTCTTGGTAAGGGGTTTGACTTATATTATGAAGATGCAATCCAATGGATGAAAAGCCAAGAAGACTCTTTCGAAAATAAGGTACTAATGTACCAGCTGGATAGACTAAAAGAATGCTTGAGTGAAAAGTTAAATTCCACTTGTAAAAGTAAATTCCATACTGAAGACTAAATTCCACATTTAAAGGGTTTGACATATGGTTAAATTCCGTTTAATGTGGAATTTAATTATTCTAGAGCTGATATTTCATAAAAAAGAGTATGCAGTCGCTAGCCACTGGAAAGTAGCTTTGTAAGACTAAATTCCACTGACCTATGGATGGGAGTATTGAGTTTTTGGATGTTTCTCTTTTGCATTTTTATTAGAGTATTGCTCGACG
>JAFVAQ010000018.1 GCA_017480495.1 Eubacterium sp.
CCGACGAGGGACGGGTCTGGGCGGAGCCCAGTATTGCAAAGAAGTTAAATGTATAGTAAAATCAGCGCATCTAATAGCTGAGCACTCAGCTATCTTTGGTGGGTTCCCACATTTAATTTCCGAATGTAAATTTACGCTGTCAACGCAATTCAACTTGTGGAAATTGTATGTGAAGTGTGGTAGAATGACTATATTGTTTTTGCAACATTTAAGGGACGAAAGAAGCATAGTATTATGTCATATTTGGCACTGTATAGAAAGTTCCGTCCGGACAGCTTTGATGAGGTCAAAGGACAGGAACATGTAGTAACAACTTTAAAGAATCAAATAGCACATAACAGAGTAGGGCATGCATATCTGCTTTGCGGTACAAGAGGTACAGGTAAAACTACCATAGCAAAGCTGATAGCTAAAACTATGAATTGTGAGAATCCTACTGAAAATGGTCCATGTGGAGTATGCGAGAGCTGCAAGGCGATAGCTGACGGCAGCTCTCTTAATGTTGTCGAAATAGATGCTGCAACTCATAATGGAGTTGATAATATCAGACAGATAAATGAGGCTGTTCAGTATGCACCAGCACAGGGTAAGTATCTCGTGTATATAATCGACGAGGCACATCAGTTATCTAAGGGTGCATATAATGCTCTTCTAAAAACGCTGGAGGAGCCACCAGAATATGTAATGTTCATTCTGGCGACAACGGATGATTCGTCACTTCCGGTTACTCTTAGATCTAGATGTCAAAGATTTGATTTTCATCGAATATCCATAGAGACTATCGCGGACAGAATGGAAGAGATTCTCGCTAGAGAAGGAGAAAGTGCTACTAGAGATGCACTCATGTATATAGCGAGACTCGCGGATGGATCCATGCGTGACGCACTTTCTATTCTGGATGAATGTCTATCTGTTAATATAGGACAGGAGCTAAACCGAGAGAGCGTTCTGAAGATAGTCGGAGCCGTTGCGGTCGATGTATATATCCGTATGTTTAGGGCTATCGTAAATAAAAATGCAGAAGAGGCACTTGATATAATCAATGAGACTATCTGGGATGGTAAAGATCTTACAAAGTTCGCGGATGATCTAGCGTGGTTTGTAAGAAATATGCTCTTCCTTAAAATTTCTCCAGGAATTAAGGAGGAGCTGGATATGACCTCCGAAAATGCCGAAGAGCTGCGGGCAATGGCAGAGAGCTATTCACTAGAAGAACTGGCGGGATATCTAAATTCACTTCAGCTTCTATGCTCTGAGATTAGAAAATCTTCTGTCAAGAGAATCACTCTTGAAATGACTATTATAAAAATGATGTATCCAAGTGCAGCAATCGTACCAACAAGTGGAAATGTAGATGTACCGACAGCACCCCTTCAGGATTCAGATAAAGCTGCTGGAGAGTCTCCAAGATCTGAGACAGCTACCTCCGGAGCAAGCGATAATAGACCAGCTGGTCTTACAGATAGAGAAGTGGAAGCTCTGGTTGATGCGAAAGTGGATCGCGAGCTGGAACGCCGTATAGGCGAGGCACTCAGAACTATAAAGTTTCTGGATCAGGATTTTGCAAGCGTAGGCACAGCCCAGCAATATGATGATAGTCAGCAGAGTGATATAGTTGTTGAAAATATCAAGAACGATTTCCCTGAGGCTGTTCAAGCGGATATACTGAAGCTTGCTCAAGACTGGAAGGGCATAGTAGAAAAGCTCAATCCAATCCATAGGAGATATGCTCGTGCGGTGGATGTAGAACCCTCAACCGATTACGATGTAAATGGACCAGCTAGATTAAATGTTATCCTTTATGATGCTAATAAAGGAAAGATAACAAATACCTATTTCGAAAATGAAAAGAATAGAGAATTTTTGGCTGAGGCTATATCGGAGATAATCAAGAAAAAAGTAGAGCTTGGTGTAATAGTTAGAAAAGGCGTGAGAAGTGAACTTGATAAGACCTCCCGCGCTATAAATAGAATTAAATTTAACGTAACAGTTATGGAAAGTGAGGAAGAAAGAAATGGCTAAGAGAGGCGGATATCCAGGAGGCATGATGCCAGGAAATATGAATAACCTGATGAAGCAGGCTCAGAGAATGCAGAAGCAGATGGAGGAAACTCAGGCTGAGCTTGAAGCTAAGGAATATGAAACTTCAGCCGGTGGTGGAGTTGTAAAGGTTAAGATCAACGGACAGAAGGAAATAACTGAAATGTTTATTGATAAAGAAGTTGTTGATCCTGATGACGTAGAGATGCTTCAGGACCTTATCATGGCTGCAGTAAATGAAGCTATCAGAATGCAGGCGGATGATGAGAAAGAACAGCTAGGTAAGATTACTGGCGGCATGGGTGGAGGCCTCGGAGGTCTATTCTAATGAACTTATATGGTGAAGAAGTAAGCCGACTTATAGAAGAGCTGGGGAGACTACCTGGAATAGGTGCGAAGAGTGCTCAGAGACTAGCCTTTCATATAATCGGCATGCCAGACGATAGAGCAATGGCTCTGTCAGACGCAATAGTAAATGCAAAACACAAGATAAGATATTGTAAGGAATGCTACACTATCACTGATAGCGAAGTGTGCCCTATATGTTCGGCTCCTGGAAGAGACCATAAGGTCATAATGGTAGTAGAATCGCCAAGAGATATGGCTGCCTATGAGAAAACAGGAAGCTATGAAGGTGTTTATCATGTTCTACATGGGGTTATCAATCCTAGTCAAGGAATAGGTCCTCAGGAAATCAAACTGAAGGAACTTATGGTCAGACTTAGGGGCGATGTTGATGAGCTGATAATCGCAACCAATTCAAGTGTTGAAGGAGAAGCTACAGCGATGTATATCTCCAAACTTGTAAAACCGGCAGGTATCAAGGTTACACGAATAGCCAGTGGTGTGCCTGTTGGTGGCGACCTTGAGGTAACGGATGCAGTTACTCTTGCAAGGGCGTTGGAAGGTAGAATTGAATTATAATTTTATTCTGAGCGTAGCGAAGAATTTCTAAATAGCAAAAGGAGGGGTAATTAATGAAGAAGATAGGAATTTTAACAAGTGGTGGCGATTGCCAGGCGCTAAATCCAACAATGAGAGGTGTAGTAAAGGGACTGGAAAATCTTTTGGGAGATGTTGAAATCTATGGTTTCCTGGAAGGTTACAAGGGTCTCATATATGGCAATTATAAGAAAATGAAGCCTATGGAATTCTCAGGACTTCTTGCTAAGGGTGGTACAGTTCTTGGAACATCAAGAGTTCCATTTAAATATCTGGATACACCTACAGAGGATGGAATCGAGAAGGTTCCTGCTATGATAAAGACATATAAGAAACTGGATCTGGATTGTCTATATGTTCTGGGAGGAAATGGTTCTCAGAAGACCGCCTACAGATTGTTCCAGGAGGGACTAAATGTTATAGGTCTTCCAAAGACTATAGATAATGATATATATGGAACAGATGTTACATTTGGATTCCAGAGTGCTATAGATGTTGCGACTCATGCAATTGATTGTATCTATACAACTGCAGAGTCTCACAATAGAGTTTTTGTAATAGAAACAATGGGTCATAAGGTTGGATGGATAACCCTTTACGCAGGAGTAGCGGGTGGAGCTGACGTTATTCTTCTTCCAGAGATTCCATATGATATGAAGAAGGTTTACAAGACCATCGAGAAGAGACAGAAGATGGGAAAGAAGTTCGCTATAATCGTTGTTGCAGAAGGTGCCATTTCTAAGGAACTGGCAAAGCTTCCTAAGAAGGAAAGAAAGCAGAAGATAGCTGAACGCCCATATCCATCAATTGCGTACGAAATAGCAAAGGATATTCAGGAGAAGTATCCTACCTCAGAGGTTAGAGTTGCTCTTCCTGGTCATACACAGAGAGGTGGAAATCCTGATGCGTATGATAGAGTACTTTCTAGCCGTTTCGGTGCAAAGGGTGCTGAGCTCTTCAAGGCTAAGGATTTTGGAAAGCTTGTTGTCTTCAGAAATAATGAAGTTACGGCTATTCCTATGGAAGAGTCTGCTGGTAAGCTGAAGTATGTTGATCCAGATAATCAGCTGATTCAGGAGGCTAAGACACTTGGTATATCCTTCGGAGACTAGAAATTAAACAGGTAAGAAAATGGTAAAGCGTGTACTTTTTGGGTCGTTCCTATTTATACTTATATTTATAGGAGCGGCTCTCTCCTTTAACTTCATACAGAATAGAAATCGTGATACCAGACCAGTAGAGGGCTACAATCCAACAATGGGAAAGGCTTATATACTCTGCGATGGTCAGCAGATAAATGGTATGCAGGGATATAAATATTCTATTAATACGAGTCTTTACAGGGATAGTATATTTACTGTTGACTCTGAGAAGAATGTAAATATTCTACTGCCGGATTCTATAGATAACGGAGCTGATATTAAATATGAGCTCCGTAGTTTTGATGGCGTTAATCTAGTAGAGGACGGCGATTTTAGATTTGTATCTACTGATGATGGGATGACACAGTACACCGCGAGTCTCAGAATGGATATGACAGTAGGTACAGAATATAGCTTTGTGATCAAGGTCGAGAAGTCTAGAGAGGATATTATCAGATACTACACTCGTGTGGTAAGACTGGAGTCTTCCAGACTAGGAGATTTTGTTACATATGCTAAGAACTTTAGTGATGCTGTATTTGCTGGAAATACTGAATATCAGTCTATGGCATCTATGACAGATGCTATAGAGGAAGAAGCAGCAGGGCTTCCTATGGCTACCAGCACGGATGCGATGGCGGGTGTAAGAGTACCAGATATCACAAATGTTTTTGGTAGTGCGGATGCGCTTAGTTCTATGTACAATGCTGAAAAGGCGGATGATGTTACATCAGATGGTAATCCAGGATATGTAACCCTCAACTCTTCCTATGAGGATGTCATTTATGATGGTATGAAAATACAAAGAATAAGTGACCCGATTCCAAAGGTAAGAGAAATAACTCCAGACAGCGTTGTTATGGAACTTATATATAAGGTTATTACTGAGACAGATAATGGGGCTGATACCTTTGCTATATCTGAGTATTTTACAATGGATTATAACAACGGTGCAGCTAAAATTGAGGTTACGGATTACCGTAGAAGAATGGACCAGGATTTTACTGGCGAGGGCTTTGACGTTGTATCTAATAGTGTAAGCCTTGGAATAACCTCTGATAGAGATCCTCAGTTCATGGCGAGTGAGGATTCCAAGATAGTATCCTTTGTGGCTGATAATAGTATCTGGGTTTACAACAATAAGTCGGGAACCTACTCAAATGTCTATGGAACTTCTTCCGAGGAGGCACTAGAGGAAAGGATTCCTCAGGAAGGATATGACATTAGACTCTTATGCCTTAAGGATGAAGTAATCGACTTCGTTATTTTCGGTAGAATAAATGAGGGACCTAGAGAAGGTCAAAATGGTATAGCTCTCTTCGAATATAGTGTTCAGGATGCAAATCTTAAGGAACTGGCATTTATCAGAAGTGATCTGAACCTTGATGCTATGGAACTATCCGTGGGACGTTTCTGTTATTTTGATAAGAAGAATAGACATTTCTATACTCTAGTAGGCGACAATCTATTGGATGTAGATATATTCTCTGGACAGAAAGAAACTATGGTTTCAGATATCCCTGCCAGTCAGTTCATGATATCAGAAGATATGAATATAATCGCTTATCCGGACAAGGCGGATCAGACAGATGTTCAGTGTATAAACGTAGTAAATTTTGATAATGGAAAGAAAATAGAGAAGAAGGAATCAGGTCACAAGATGGCTCCGCTAGGCTTCGTGGGGGAGGATTTCCTCTACGGTGTATCTGAACCGGAATACGTCAGCAGAGATGCAGATGGAACACCTAGATTCCTGTTTGATAAGCTATATATCATTCGTAATGATGGAAGTATAGTTAAGAAGTATGAAGTAGAAAACGTATTAGTATCTGGTATTACATTTGAAGAAAATACTATTTATCTGAAGAGAATAGCGGTTGATCCAGAGGCTGGTACGGCGGCAGCTGCTTCAGATGATTACATCTCCTATAAGCCTCAGGCTGAGGTGGGAGGAATCAGAGTCCGCGTCATTAAAAACGAGAAGGATAATGATGAAGTACAACTAAAATTCCCTGATAATGTATTCCTTAACAGAAGTAATGAAGAACTCTTTACTAAGGTGTCCTTTAATTCAAATGCTGTCGAGCTACGGGATGAGGAGTCACAGATAGATAAAAGTGCAATATATATATATTCTCCACTAGGAATAAGTGGTTCTTCCTATAGTGTTGGAAAGGCTATAGGTCAGGTTTATGAGGATGGAGGATTTGTAGTAGATTCGAGCGGAGCTACTCTTTATCGCGAGAAGGCCTCCAGACCATATCTGACAGTTGCTGGAACCTTTGAATATAAAGCAGTGGATAATCCTGATGATTCTTTTGCAGCTTGTAATTATATGTGTACCCTTGCGGCTAATCTTCCTGCAAACTATGACGAAGTAAGAAATAGTGCTGGCTGGGAAGATAGTTTCCTAAAATATGGAAATGACTATAAGGGTATAAATATTTCTGGGGTTAAACTAGATACAGCTATTGGATATCTAAGTGATGGCTATCCATTTGCAGCGAAGATAGATGATAGATATGTATTAGTTGTCAGCTACAATGATGACTTTATCAGATACTACGATCCTGTAGAGGATGAAGAGGTTAGAATTCAGAGGTATTCCTTCCAACTTAAGTGCGAGGATAAAGGAAATGAGTTCTATACCTTCTATAGATAAAAGGATAATCAAATAAATATAATTTTAGACAACGTAAAAGGGAGCTGTTTGGCGACAGCTCCCTAGTATGAAAAATGTGGGGGAAGGTATAGAATCCTTCATTTGGAACAATTACAATATATCAATCTTTTATGTACTTAATTAGTACATATTGTGAAGAAAATGTGAATTCTTATTATCTAAACGGAATATTTAGTGGTTATGTAAATCAAATCCGTCTAAATTAGGTACTTAGTATAGAAGTTGGCATACTTCTGTCCCAAGTCTTATCAGAAAATACCATGTCCATATTTGTCACAATCGACATATCCAGCTCACCCTTAATGACCATATCACGCATAATTGAAATAGCTTTATCGTGAGAGAAACCTTCCTTGTAAGTACGTTCCTCAGTGAGCGCCTGATATATATCACAACAGGTCATGAGTCTCTCTTCCATAGTGAGTTCCTCTTCCTTCAGCTTGAAAGGATAACCTGTACCATTTAATTTCTCATGGTGGTGTGATGCCCATATCGTAATATCGTTCATGTTCTTGATATTCTTCAGTATTTCATATGTGTAATAAGCATGCTGCTTCATTACTTCATACTCAGCATCATCCAGTCTGTCAGGCTTCTGAAGGATTGCGTTCGGAATCATCAGCTTACCAACATCGTGAAGTGCTCCTGCTAAGTAGAACTTTGTAGCTTTCTCGACTGGGAACTTATAGTGCTCAGCCATCTTCTTACAATTAATAGCAACACCAACTGAGTGCTTACAGGAGAAATGTGACTTGGAATCTATTATCATAGCAATCAGATATGCTAGATGATATACCTCGTGAGGAGAGTATTCATCATTAAAATGCTTTGTTGATTTTCTAAGGAAATTATCTACATTCGAAAATGTAAGATTGTTCATATGCTTTGATTTGAAAGATTTACAGAAAGCATCAACAATCTCCCTTGAGAATAGTGTGCCGGCATTAGACTTAACATAGTAAATAATGGCACCATAGGTATCCTTATTAGTAGGATTAAAAAGATCAAAATTATTATCTATACAATCGGCTAGATGGATTATCTGTGCCTTGATAGGGGTTCTATCATAGGTTCTTCCCTGAGGACCTGATCCATCAGCATTCTCATGATGCAACAGGATTACATCTCTATTATTTGTTCTAAAAGGCACATATTTGGAATTGGTCTCTCCAAGAATACATCTTCTTATATTAAAGTAACTTTGAGTGTACCCTTGTCCATTGTTGTACTTTTTATATTCATTTTCTTCTTGATTAACCTGTGTGAGAGCGTTGTCATGAAGTATAGAAAAAGCGGCTAGGTCAGTAAGCTCATTAGGGGTTAGTCCCATGGCTTTGCCTAGCATAATAGAAAGGGCAGCTATTCTTTTACAGTGCCCATTACGTGTTCCAAGAAGCTCCTGCTCAACAGAGTCAAGACCTGTGGAAACAGAGTATAGAATTTCATTAAGATCTATCTTCAACTTGTATGCAACCTCTTTATGTTTTTCATCTCTCAACTTATAATAATACAGTATAAATTTGATACTTGCAATTAAAAAAATATGTAGTATCATTATGTTAGCACTCAATGAGTCGAAGTGCTAACAAACGATTTGATATTAAGGAGATTTAGATGATTACAATACCTATTTATGATACTATTCTTCTCCCTGAAGTTACATTTTATTTCAAAAAAGAAGTTATTGATGGATGGAATATTAATGATTTTGAAAATGGTTCAATCATAGCATTTGCCATGCTTAAAGAGGACATAGATATTAGAACAGTGACTATGGAGGATATCTATCCTGTAGGCGTTTCTGCAAGAGTTGAATCTGTGGATTCAGAGGGGAATGTAAAGGTCAGAACTATTGAAAGAGTTAAGTTCATTTCGCTCACTAGAGATCATGATGGAACTACTGAATCAGAGATAGTTGGACTGCCTGAGATAAAGGATATGGACGAGGAAGAGAAGAATGAACGTTTTGAGAGACTTCGTTCTAAATTCCTGAAGTTCGTTCAGAACTATCAGTGGGGACTCTGGGCTAGAGGCTTCATACTTCAGTGGAAAAATATAAATGAACTGGCCTGCTCGATGACGGGATATTTCAGCATTACTTGGGAAGAAAAGTTTGCCATAGTGGAAACTGATAGTGAAGCTGAGAGATTTGATCTGATTGAGCATAGCTCTTATGAGTTTATGGAAATGGCAGATGTTGCAGAAGGCGCTGAGCTGGAGCAACAGGCTAGAAACGAAAGCATTTATCGAGAGGATGCTATAAAGAAACAGATAGAAATACTTCAACGTGAGCTGGATGAAATGCACCCAGAGAATATATCTGATGTCAGAAGATTCGAGAAGGAAATATCTGAGTCTGGAATGAATGAGACTGCTGAGAAGGAAGCTCGCAAGGTGCTTAATCGTATGAAGCAGGAAGGACAGGATGGACATGAGTATGGAATGCTCTATGACTATCTAGATTTCGTTACCAGTTTATCTTGGAAGCCGGAAGAATTTAAACCTATAGATCTTGAGTATGCAGAAGAGGTTCTCGATAAGGATCATTATGGACTGAAGAAGGTAAAGGAGAGAATCATTCAGCAGCTTGCTGTTATGGCGCTCAATAAGAAACAGTCAGGCTCAATACTTCTGTTTGTTGGTCCTCCAGGAACAGGAAAAACAAGTATTGGTCAGAGTATTGCCAAGGCACTTGGAAGAGAGTATGTAAGAATATCTCTTGGTGGCGTTAGGGACGAAGCTGAGATAAGAGGACACAGAAGAACATATATTGGTGCTATGCCAGGTAGAATAATGGAAGGTATGAAGCGTAGCGGAGCTTCTAATCCTGTTATGGTTCTAGATGAGGTGGACAAGCTGGTTCGTGACTATGGCGGCGATCCATCTTCGGCACTTCTGGAGGTGCTTGATCCAGAGCAGAATTTCAGCTTCACAGATCATTACATGAATGTTCCATATGATCTGTCAAATGTACTCTTTGTATGTACAGCAAACTCAACAGATACTATTCCTGAGCCATTACTTAACCGTATGGAGATTATAGAGTTCCCAGGATATACTGCTACAGAGAAGTTCCACATAGCTAGAAAACATCTCATACCAAAGGCTATGAAACAGACTGGAATAAAGCGTAAGGATATAAATATAACAGATGCTGCAGTACGCAAGCTAATATCTGACTACACTATGGAATCTGGTGTAAGAGGTCTCAAGAAGCAGGTTGAAACTTTGATGAGATATGCGGCAGTCAGAATGGTTAAGGGCCAGGGCGAGAAGCTGTCGGTTAAACCAGCAAACCTAAGAGAATATATAGGCCATAGAGGTGTATCTCACGATATCATAGATAAGAAATCTGTACCGGGTGTTGTAACTGGACTTGCCTGGACCATGGCAGGCGGCGAGATATTATTTATAGAAACCAAGACAGTTCATGGAAATGGCAAGACCATAATTACAGGACAGCTGGGCGATGTCATGAAGGAGTCTGTAGAAATTGCGATAAGTCTTGTCAAGGATATGTATCCAGAAGAGACTAAGATTCTGACGGAAAGAGACTTGCATATACACGTGCCTGAGGGGGCTGTTCCAAAGGACGGACCTTCGGCTGGTATTACTTTAGTTACTGCCCTTACATCTCTTGTGACAGGAAAATCGGTAGCTCCAAATATAGCTATGACGGGAGAAATATCCCTTCGTGGAAATGTCATGCCTATAGGTGGGCTTCCAGAAAAACTCATGGCTGCAGTAAGAGCAGGAGTAAAGACTGTATTTATTCCAGAGAAAAATGTAGAGGATCTGGAAGATGTTGCGGAAGAGGTTAAGAAAGAACTAAACATAGTTCCAGTTAAAAAGATAAAGGATGTTATAAGTCAGGTTCTGTAGTATACTAGAGTCGTAACTAGAGATTAGTACTTAGTTTTGGAGAATTAAAATGGCTCGTGAGAAAAAATTATCATTTACCTATAATGCACCGGTAACCCTTACATTTGCTCTTATTTCAATCCTTGTGCTGGTTGCAAGCTGGATAACACATGGAAAGAGTACCAGACTTTTTTTCGAGGTTTATAGGAGTAAAATATCTGTCGCATGGTTTGTAAGGCTGTTCGGTCATGTTTTGGGACATTCATCCCTTGCTCATTACGCAGGAAATATGACATTGTTCCTTCTGCTCGGACCTGTACTTGAAGAAAAGTATGGAGGACTTACCCTTGTAGAAGCATTTGGACTGGTTGCAGTTATTTCGGGACTTATAAATATAATATTCTTCCCAGGTACGGCGCTGCTGGGGGCAAGTGGACTGGTTTTCATGATGATCATTCTCGTTTCTGCCTCGGATCTGAGACGCGGAGAGATTCCAATAACTATGATTTTGGTTATCATTATCTACATGGGATCGGAGCTTTGGGAGATGATTACAGTTAGGGATAATATATCTCAACTGACACACATTATCGGTGGACTTTGTGGTGCGATTTTTGGACTGGTTCTGAATTCTACGAAAAGCCGATAAATGAATAGAAAATATAATAAAAAAGGGCTCACAAAGGCGTGGTTATAAGTAATATATACTTGTAACTGCGCGTTATTTGTTTTATACTTAAGAGATGTTTGGAAGGCTAAAAAACGAAGGGGTTTTTTAGTTTTACGAGAAAGAGGTTGAAAGGAGAAAAAGGTTTTGGACAAAGGAAAAAGAACCAGATTTCTTGTAGTAACTGCTATAGTTCTGGTACTGCTCCTGGTCAGTATTTTCATAACATATAAGGGAGGCGCAAATCACGAATCTTTAAAGACCGTGATGAGAGATGCCGTTATCCATGAAGAGAACAAAATGAACTTCTTTGGACTCACGGTTAATCCTTCACTTATAGCAGGCTATCTAGTCTCAGCAATACTTTTATTTATTGCATTAATGATTAGAATCTTCGCTATACCTCGTTTCAAAACTGTTCCTGGAAAGTTCCAGATAGTAATTGAAACCTGGGTAGGATATTTTGATAATCTGGCTAAAACGAACAGTCCACATTTGAATGGTGCTCTTGGTGCATACATATTTGCGGCAGGATCATATATCTTCGTGGGAACTATATTTGAGCTTTTTGGTGTACAGTGGATGACAACAGCAGGTAATCCAATGGCACTTCCGGCGCCGCTCTGTGACATAAATGGAGCGATAGCTATGGGTGTATTCTCATATGGCTTTATCATGTCAGGTGGTATAAGGAAGAACAAATTAAAGGGAATCGGACTTACGCTGAAAGAGTTTTCACTTCCGATATCCATGAGTTTCCGTCTATTCTGTGCACTCCTATCTGGAGCACTCGTTACGGAACTTGTTTATTACACTATTATGCTCAGCTTTGTGCTTCCAGTACTGGTAGGTGTTCTCTTTACACTGATACACGCAGTGGTACAGGCTTACGTTCTTACAATGCTGACATCGATATATTATGGTGAGGTGTCAGAGGTTCATGAGAAGAAGCCTAAGAAAAAGAAAGAGAAGAAAACTGAAGTCGCAGTAGAAGCGTAGAAGTCAGATTAAAATATAGATATTAAATATACGGGAAAAAAGAGGTATAAAAATGAAACTAATGAAGAAAGCATTGATAACACTTTTATTATTATTTGCAGCATTTGGAGTATTCTCAGCGGTTGCACCTGCATCAGTATCCTATGCGGCAGAAGAAACTACAGCAACTGAGGAAACAGAAGATGCAGAAGCAGCAGAAGGTAACTCAACAGCTGGTAAGGCTATAGGCGCTGCTATCTCAATTGGTATTGCAGCAGGTCTTGGTGCATTAGGTATGGGTCTTTGCGTTGGTAAGGCTGCTGAAGGAATCGCTCGTCAGCCAGAAGCTGAAGGTAAGATCAGAACAACAATGATCCTTGGTATCGTATTCATAGAGACAGCTGTTCTTTATGCACTGGTTATATCGATACTGATTATATTCGTCCTATAACGAAGAGAAGGTAAAGATATTTTCGAATAAAGATTTGTTATACGAAAAAGAGAGGTAAGAAAATGCCATTAGGAATAGATATAACACAGATTTTACTTCATATGTTCAATGTAGTATTACTCTTTGGCGGTCTGTACGTTATTATATACGCTCCTGTTAAGAAGATAATGCAGGAAAGAGAGAATCATTACAAAGAACTAGATGAGCAGGCTCAGAGTGCTCTTGCTGAAGCTCAGCAGAAGAATGAAGAGGCAGAGGGTAGACTGAAGGAGCTGGAGGGTGAGATATCTCAGCAGAAGAGAAAGGCTTCTCTTGATATAGCTGCTATGAGATCAAATGCCGAAGCAGAAGCTAAAGAATCTGCTAACAAGATAATTGATAAGGCTAAGAAGGATGCCGAGAATCAGAAGCAGGCTATTATTGAGTCCGCTAAGAAGGATATTACTGAGATGGTAGAGGAAGCAACTCGTAAGGTTGTTCTATCAGGAAACACTAGTGAGGCATATGATATGTTTCTTAAGAATGTTGAAAGGAGCGGTAGTTAAGTGGCAGAAGAGAAAAAAACACGCGCCTGTTTATATGCCCTTTCGGAACCTGATGAATCTCAGAAAGCCAAGTTTGCCAGCTTTATAGCAGAAAGATATGGCGAAGGAATAGAGCTTGAGTGGAAAAAAGACGAGAGCTTAGGGACTGGCTTTAAGCTTGTTGTTGGTGAAGAAGTATATGACTGGACCAACACAGGAAGACTCCATCAGCTAGAGGAAATGCTTAGAGCCCTTCGTGAGGAGAAGGTAGACTCAGGAAATGAGCTTATATCCCTGATGAAGAGTAGTATAAATGATTGGGAGCCGCATGTAATCGCAGAGGAAGAAGGTCATGTAGAAACTGTCGGAGATGGAATAGTTTTCGTAGATGGACTTAAGTCTGCAATGTATGGAGAAATAGTCATTTTCGAATCTGGCGTAAGAGGAATGGTGCAGGAGTTAAGACCTGATGATATAGGTGTCATTCTCTTCGGTGATGACACAGATGTTACTGAGGGAAGCCGTGTTATGAGAACCGGCAAGACTGCAGGTATTCCTGTAGGTGATGGATTTTTGGGCCGTGTAGTAGATCCTTTGGGTAATCCAATAGATGGAGAAGGTCCAATTGAGGCAGAAGGATATAGAGCGGTTGAAGAAGCTGCTCCTGGTATCATCGCAAGACAGTCCGTTGATACTCCTATGAACACAGGAATCCTGTCTATAGATTCAATGTTCCCAATAGGTAGAGGTCAGCGTGAGCTTATTATAGGTGATAGACAGACCGGTAAGACTGCTATCGCCCTCGATACAATACTAAATCAAAAAGATAACGATGTAATATGTATATATGTTGCTATAGGTCAGAAGGCAAGTAGTGTTGCTCAGTTAGTAGGAACCCTTAAGAAACAGAATGCTATGGACTACACTATAGTAGTTGCGGCAAATGCATCTGAGACAGCACCTATTCAGTATATAGCACCATATTCAGGAACATCCCTGGCAGAGTATTTCATGTATAAGGGTAAGGATGTACTTATCATATATGATGACCTGTCAAAGCATGCTATAGCGTATAGAGCTCTTTCGCTTCTTCTTGGAAGATCTCCAGGACGTGAGGCATACCCAGGAGATGTATTCTATCTTCATTCAAGACTTCTTGAGAGATCTGCGCATCTTTCAGAGGAACTAGGGGGAGGAAGTATTACAGCTCTACCAATAGTTGAAACACAGGCGGGCGATGTATCCGCTTATATTCCAACAAATATCATTTCCATCACGGATGGTCAGATATTCCTAGAAAGTGATCTGTTCTTTGCTGGACAGAGACCAGCGGTAAATGTTGGACTTTCGGTATCCCGTGTTGGTGGTGCTGCACAGACCAAGGCTATGAAGAAGGCTGCGGGTAGCCTCCGTCTAGATCTGGCACAGTATCGTGAGATGGAAATATTCACACAGTTCTCCAGTGATCTGGATGAAACAACAAAGAAACAGTTGCAATATGGACAAGGACTTATGTATTTGCTGAGACAGCCTCAGAACCATCCATTTAAACTGCATGAACAGGTTGTTATTCTTGTATCAGCAACTGCACATGTTATGCAGGAGATTCATCCTGACGATATAGCAGATTTTAGAACAAAGCTTCTTGCATATTTCCATGAGGAAGAGGATGCTCTCTGCAAGCAGATTGATTCTACAGGACAGCTATCTGATGATGATAAGCAGATGATAATTGACGCAGCAAATAAATTCCGTGATTCATATATAAACAATAAATAATTTAACTATTAAAAATTATGCCAAATACTAAAGAGATAAAAAATAGAATAGGAAGTGTTCAGAATACTCAGAAGATCACTAATGCTATGTATCTCATTTCCTCTACAAAGATGAGGAAGGCAAAGGAAGAACTGGACAAGACCAGACCTTATTTTGAAATGCAGGAGAATGAGATTCGTCGTATTTTCCAGACTGAGATAGATATCATGAGCCGATATTTCTATCCTAAAACAGGACGAAAGCCGGCAGAGACATATGCATATCTGGTGATCACTGCTGATAAGGGACTAGCCGGCGCATATAACCATAATGTTATTAAGCTCGCAGAACAGGAAATGGCGAAGCATAAGAATGTTAAGTTATATGTAGTAGGTGAATACGGACGTCGTTACTTCAAGAAGAAGGATTATGGTATGGAACAGACATTTCTCTATACCGCACAGAATCCTACCTTTTCTAGGGCTAGAGAGATAAGCTCGATACTTCTTGAAGAATACGATAGTAAGCGTATAGATGAGATAAGAGTTATCTATAGTGATATGGAAAGTGAGTTCCTTACTACAGTTAAGATGATGAGACTTCTTCCTTTTGACCGAAAGGAATTTTGGACTAAAAAGGATGAGAGAGATTTGAAGGATGTTCATTATGAATTCTCTCCTTCTGTTGACGAAGTACTTAATCGTGTTATTCCGGGATATGTAGCTGGATGTATATATGGTGCACTCGTAGACAGCTTCTCTGCTGAACAGAATGCGCGTATGACAGCTATGAATTCTGCTAACAAAAATGCAGAAGCACTTCTAGATGAACTAAGAATCGAGTATAACAGAGTTAGACAGGCGGCTATCACTCAAGAAATAACTGAGGTAGCTGCAGGAGCTCGTGCTCAGAAGAAAAAACGTATTAAAGAGGAGGCTTAAGGAGTCTTGGATACAGGAAAGATAATACAGATTTCAGGCCCAGTTGTAGATGTCCAGTTTGAGAAGGGACATTTACCAAAACTAAGAGATGCTCTTAAGGTTAAAGTAAATAAAAAGGAAATGACTATGGAAGTTGCTCAGATGCTGGGGGACGGAGTAGTTAGATGTATAGTTCTCGGATCCAGCGACGGACTTTCAAGAAATATGAAGGTTACACAGACTGGTGCGGGAATAAGTGTTCCAGTTGGTGATGCCACAATAGGACGTATGTTCAACGTTCTGGGAGATCCTATAGACGGTGGAGAAGCCATATCAGAAAATCAGGAGAGATGGAATATCAATAGACCAGCTCCTAAGTTTGAGGAACAAAATGTATCTGTTGAAATACTTGAGACAGGTATCAAGGTCATCGACCTTCTGGAGCCTTACGCAAAAGGTGGTAAGATAGGTTTGTTCGGTGGTGCCGGTGTAGGTAAGACAGTTCTTATTCAGGAGCTGATTCACAATGTAGCCATGGAACACGGTGGATATTCTATCTTTACAGGAGTTGGAGAGAGAAGCCGTGAAGGAAATGATCTCTGGAATGAAATGAAGGAGAGCGGCACTATAGATAAGACAGCGATGGTGTTCGGTCAGATGAACGAGTCACCAGGTGTACGTATGAGAGTTGCTCTTACAGGACTTACTATGGCTGAATATTTCAGAGATATTCAGCATAAGGATGTGCTTCTTTTTATAGATAATATATTCAGATTTGTACAGGCAGGTTCAGAGGTTTCTACACTTCTTGGACGTATGCCATCAGCGGTTGGTTATCAGCCAACCCTTGCACAGGAGATGGGAGCTCTTCAGGAGAGAATCACATCTACCTCAAGCGGATCTGTTACATCTGTACAGGCGGTTTATGTTCCTGCGGATGACCTTACAGACCCAGCCCCTGCAACAACATTTACTCATCTGGATGCTACTACAGTTCTTAGTCGTAGAATAGCTGAGCAGGGTATCTATCCAGCGGTTGATCCACTGGAATCAACTTCTCGAATCCTCGAGGCAGACGTAGTAGGCGAAGAACACTATAGAGTAGCGCGTGAGGTTCAGGAATACTTGCAGAAGTATAATGACCTTCAGGATATCATAGCTATTCTGGGTATGGATGAGTTGTCAGATAGAGATAAGGATATAGTTAGTAGAGCTCGTAAGGTTCAGAGATTCCTGGCTCAGCCAATGTTCGTGGCTGAGAAGTTCACAGGTATGAATGGTGTATATGTTCCAGTTAGTGAAACTATCAGAGGCTTTGCTGCTATTATATCAGGAGAGTATGATGATCTCCCTGAAGCAGCATTCTACAATGTTGGTACATTAGAGGATGCTATCAGAAAGGCTGAAACTTTATGAAAGCTTTCAAAGTAAGGATAATTGAGGCTGACAGTACCTTCTATGACGGGAAAATGGTATCGCTCGTAGTTAATGGAGTGGATGGTCAGTATGGAGTAATGGCGGGACATCAGAATCTGGCTATTGCTATTGTTCCTGGAACAATTCATTTTGAAACAGAAGATGGAGAAGAGTTTGCGGCGGTTTTGTCAGATGGAATGATGAGAGTAGAGGACGGTGAAGTCCTTATACTGGTTGATTCCGCTGAATGGCCAGATGAAATAGATGCTGAAAGAGTAAAGGCTAAGGAGGCTGCGGCTAGAGAAGCCATGCTTCAGAAGAAGAGTGCTCGTGAGTATACTCTAGCAGAAGCGAGTCTAAAGAGAGCTGTTGCTCGTCTCAAGGTTAAGAGTGGTGGTGATCTATAAAATGGTATCGGATGTTTTGTCGAATGATGTATGGAAGAGGACGATTAGAAATATCCTTATACTGGGTCTTTTTGGCGTCGTATATTATTTTGTAGCAAGATTTACAGACTTCGGAATCAAATGCTATGTATACGAGCTGACAGGACTTAAGTGTCCTACCTGTGGCGCGACTAGAATGGCTATTGCATTAAGTAAGCTAGATTTTAAAAGCGCTTTTAGGTATAATGGTTTTATACTTGTTTCGTTGCCTTTTATTATAGGAGAGATAATGTATCTGTTCTACGTAAATGAGGCCAAGGTGAAAGTAAATAAGAAAAATGCTGTCGTGATGTATGTTTGGGTAGGACTGCTAGTTATTTTTGGTATAGTCAGAAATATTTTTGGTTTCTAATCTACGATATTTCTGAATATATATATGTAACTAATATTTAAACACAAAGGGGTTTATAAAGGAGGTAAGTATGGAAAGTATTAAGAAGTATATTGCAGAATTTATTGGTACATTTACACTTGTATTTATAGGATGTGGTACTGCCATGTTAGTAGGCTGTGATGCTGTGAATGGATGCGGTTATATCCTTACTGCATTTGCATTTGGTCTAGCTATTGTTGCACTAGCTTATGGCGTAGGCAACATTTCAGGCGGACATGTAAATCCAGCTGTGTCACTCGGAGTTCTTATTAGTGGTGGAATGACAGTTGCTGATTTCTGCGGCTATGTAGTAGCTCAGATTCTTGGAGCACTTGCTGGTTCAGGTTTACTGGCAGCTATCTTCGACATGGGCGGTGTAGAGGACAAGACAGGCGGCCTTGGAACAAACGGTTTAGGCGGTGTGAATGGAAGCGCTGGAGCGGGAGTTCTAGTTGAAATTGTTCTCACATTCCTATTTGTTATTCTTATACTGGGAGTTACTTCAAAGAATCAGAGTCATGGTTCTTTCGGAGGACTTATCATTGGACTTACTCTTGTTGCTATTCATATAATAGGTATTGGACTTACAGGTACTAGCGTTAATCCTGCTAGAAGCCTTGGACCTGCAATAGTAGCTGCTATTCAGGGCAATACTGAACCAATCGGAGTTGTTTGGGTATTTATAGTTGCTCCTCTTATTGGTGGAGCTTTGGCAGCATTTGTATATAAATTCCTTGAGAGTGCTAAAGCAAGCGAGGAGTAATTAGATTTTTTGGAGGTTTTAATAAATGGACGAGAATCAGATCAACAATCCATATGCTGGAGACCCAGCAGGACCATCATTTGGAAATGAACCACAGCCAAGCGTAGATCCTTATGGACAGCCAGCACAGCCAAGTGCAGACCCATATGGACAGCCATCAGATCCATACGGACAGCCAGCACAGCCAAGTGTAGATCAATACGGACAGCCTTCGGATCCATATGGACAGCCGGCACAGCCTACACAGCCAACAGGCAATATGTATAGTGCAAATCCTGGTCCTGCACCAAGTGCAGATCCATATACACAGCCATACAACCCAACTGCTTCACCAAATTATGGACAGGGTAACTATAATTTTAACGGAAGTAGTACATTAGGAGAGCCTGAAGATGGTAAAGCTACAGGCGGTCTTATATGTTCTATACTTTCTATTGTATTCTGTTGCTGTTGGCTAGGTATTATCTTAGCTCCAATAGGAATGATACTTAGTAAGTCAGCTATTAATGCAGGAAATACAACTGATAAGGCAAAGGCTGGATGGATAGTTGGTATAATCGGACTTGTTATTAATATTTTGATAATACTCGGATATGTTCTGGCTATTATAGCTGGTATTGCTGAAAGCTATTAAATAATTAAATGTAAAAGCAATACAGGAGTGTCAACTTCTGTATTGCTTTTTATATCATAAGGGGAAAATATGTCAGAAATTAGTGAGTTAGAGGTACGACTGGCCGAGAGCCAGAAAAAACTTAAAGAGGTTCAATTTGAGATAAATGCTATCCAAATGGAACTTATCAACCTCAAGGGTGGAGGACCGGTAACGGCGCAGCAACCTCCGGAAGTTGCTATGTCTCCGTACAGAAACCTTCGTCCACAGGGACAGACAAGTATGCCGCCACAGGGCCAACTAGGAGTTCCACCACAGGGCCAACTAGGAATGCAACCACAAGCGCAGCTAGGAATGCCATCACAGGGACGACCAGGAATGCCACCGCAGGGACAGCCAGGTATGCCGCCTCGTCCGGGTCAACCAGGTTCACAGGCTCATCCGGGAATGCAGGCTCATCCAGGAGCACAGCCTCAGGGTATGCCGCCAAGGCAGGGGCAACCAGAGCAAGGATACTGGGCACAGGGTAATCCACATAGACAAGGTGCGCAGCCAGCTCCTAAGAAGAGTGGAAATGCCGAGTCTGTTGTTGGTATCAAGGTAATGGGAATAGTTGCATCAGTGCTTATCTTTATAAGCTTCATTTTGTTTGCAATGATATTTGTTCCTGTTCTTCCAGATCCAGTCAAGATGGCTATGATGTTCATTATAAGTGGAATAATGGCTCTAGTAGGACTCGTTGTATGGTTCAAACAGAAGGAAAGCGTTCTGTTTCTATCGATTGGAGCCTGTGGTATAGGAGCCATATATATTTCGCTTTTTGTAAGTAATATTTATTTCCATATAA
This sequence comes from Eubacterium sp., assembly GCA_017480495.1. GTDB lineage: Bacteria > Bacillota > Clostridia > Lachnospirales > Lachnospiraceae > Eubacterium_Q. The sequence continues at coordinate 20,425 of JAFVAQ010000018.1, forward strand.
TTGGTCAGATACCTTTATATATTCTGCTGATAATATGGGCGGCAGGAGTTCTTTATCTATCGAAGTTCAAGAAGCTGCTGTTTGAAATAATAGGTCTTTCAGGAATAATCATTTCTGTATTCTTTGGAGCTATAGAATGTGCATACACAGATGATTCAATGCTTCTCGGAGTACTTGCAATTTACTTCATAGTTGGGGTTCTGGCATTTATGCTTCTCAGACTGAAGGATAATGTCAGTCTTATTATTACGAATATTTCAGCCCTGCTGGGAGCATTTGTTCTGGTAATAATTGCTGGTGGAATGCACGAAGATGCAATAGTCACATCGGCTATAATGGGAGTATTCAGTATAGGAATTATTATTCTGAATGTTATGATGATTAACGAAGAGAATTATCAATATCTTCCATTTATTTGTCTGCTTCATACAATAAATATGTATGTCGCAGTTGCAAGTATTATAAGAGATCCAGATTCAAATGCAATTATAACGCTACTTATATCGGGTATCATATATGTTTCAATTGAGGCGTACTATAGACTAACGCTAAGAAATAGTCTGATAAGTGCGACTGCGAAGGGGGCAGGTCTAGTAGCCTGGGAGATACTTCTGCTTAGTGTAGCTTCCCTATGCATAATTAACTTAGATACATTTAATGAATATATTGGACTTACTATTTTAGTTATTCCATTACTTGTATATGGATATTTGGTAGATTCGAGACAAGCAAAAATATCTGCTATAGTCTTATATGGATGTAGAGTACTCACTTGGGACAATATCAATTATCCAATAGCATTATTCTTCGTGATAGCAGTATTTGCGCTGTTCCTTGTGTTCCTTTATAAATGGGCAGGACAGTATCATATAGCCTTTAAACTGGTGCCATATTGTTTCTTTATGGTAGGACTTCATATGTGCGTACTATTAATGGGAGAGGAGCTTGAATGGGACTTTGAAATATTAATGCCGCTACTTATGCTTGTGGCAGGAGTAATTAACTTCCTTTCTGTAAAGACACCATTTAAGGAAAATGTTCTTACAAAAGAAGAAGAGCTTCCAGTGACAATAGTTTCCTATGTCATAAATGCATGCCTGATGCTAGAGGCGACAATCCTGATGTTCGCTATAGATGATGATGTAATGCATGTTATGGTTGTGCTTATGGCAATACTTCTATTTGTAATTAATTCCTACAATCTGTTGAAGGATAGACAGGCCTACAAATCAATATATGTGGGAATCAAATTTACAATTCTTCTTATATGTATCCTAGCATCCTTCGGTGCGCCAAACTATGTACTGAGTATTGCGGTATTTGCTATGTCAGTGGGATTCATAATGCTTGGATTCAAGCTTCAGATTAAGAGTCTTAGAATATATGGACTGGTTACAACAATGATCTTCGCTATCAAGCTGATAATGTTTGATATAGCATATGATAATATACTTGGAAATGCACTGAGCTTCTTCCTGAGTGGACTTATGTGCTTTGGAATAAGTGCACTGTATAGTGTGGCAGAAAAGAAAATGTCTCAGTGATTCTTAGCGGTTTCATCTATCGCCTCATCGTAGCCCTTTAGGGCTGCGAATGGGGCGAATATTTTTGCTCTATTTTCAATAGACATCTTAGGATGGCGCGCCTCGAACTCGTCACCGTCATGGACTGGACGCTGCTTATCTATTATATCTTTGTAGCTTTCAGAATAATCAGTAATCATGACTTGTGACCTCCTATCTGAGAATTTCGCTCTCTCGTTGTAGCCCCCTCGAGATAATTAGTTCCTTTCAAAATGGCATTTTTGCCATATTTATCCTGTATTTCAAGGAGAGCCCTTTGAAGGCTTTTCTCCTGTTCTTCTTGTTCTATATCTGTGAATAGATCCAGCTGTCTATACATTTCCGCTTCCTTTTTTAGGTTGTTAGCAGAAATGGTTACTCTACGGACGGAAACTCCCTGCATTATAATCTTGTCAAAGAGTGCTAGCATAGCGCTCATTATTTTTTGGGTGGAACTGGTATGCTCACCGAAGTTTGCTGTTCCGTGTGAAGGAACAGGAACCATACGTCCGTAATAGTCGATTGCGACATCCCCATCATAGGTTCCATTATCCACGGACTCCCTATCATAATTGATGGTCAGTGTAAAAGAATCTGATACGAAGCCCTTCTTTACCATGTCGAGGACTAGAAGGTCTGTCATTTCGCTGACTATAATACGAGCCTTGTGAGTAGGGTAAGGTTCCTGAAGTACCTGTCCAGAGGAGAGAGAGTTGGTGGTTGGTTTATAGCTCTTGATATATTTAATTTCGGTAGGCTCTATTCCCCATGCGTGGTCTATCAGAATCTCAGCATCAACTCCGAAGATTTTATAGAGATACTCCTCGTTATAGAGGCTCTCCCTTGCAAGTTCCCCCATTGTTCTTATATTCATCTTAGCAAGTCTTCTGGCGGTTCCAGGACCGATTCTCCAGAAATCTGTGATAGGCTTATGGCCCCAAAGTAAGCGGCGGTAGGACATTTCATCTAGCTCTGCAATTCGTACACCGTCACTATCTGCATCCATATGCTTTGCAACAATATCCATAGCAATCTTTGCGAGATACATATTTGTGCCGATTCCTGCGGTAGCTGTGATGCCGGTTTTGGATAGCACATCCTTAATCATTTTGATAGCTAGCTCGTGGGCGGTAAGACCGTAGATTTTGAGGTAGCTGGTCGCATCTATAAAAACCTCGTCAATACTATAGACATGTATATCTTCAGCGGAAATGTAATTCAGATAAACATTATATATAGTGGTGGAAAACTCGATATACTTAGCCATTCTTGGAGGCGCAATAATAAAATCCACGTGCTTGCCCGTACGTTTCTCATAGTCATTTAGAACCTTCTTGGCTTCGAATAGTCTGGCTCTACCAGATATTCCATAAGCCTTGAGAGAAGGTGATACAGCAAGACAGATAGTTTTATCTGTTCGTGACTCATCGGCAACAACTAGATTCGTGGTTAGTGGATCCAGGCCACGCTCGAAGCATTCTACAGATGCGTAGAAGGATTTCAGGTCGATGGCGATAAATTGTTTAGTAGTTTTTTCGTTCATTTCCACCTCGCTTTTTCAGTGTACATCCTTACTTTGCCACGTGCAAGTTTTTCGTAATTATGGTATAATATCTCGGGGTTTAAAGTGAAGGTAGATGGAGTGAGAATCCATGGCCAACGTGCAGATACAGTTATGCGGACTCATTTTTGATCTGCTACTTATTTTTTTTGTTTTAAGACATGAGAGTGTAGGACTATATAGTGAGAAGATATTTAAGCAGTGCGTGCTGGTTTACTCATCGTGCATAGTTTTGGATATCCTTTCTTGTATTGCAATTATGAATGATGAGAAAATACCTGGTTTTCTTGTCCTCCTTTCTTGTAAGGCTTATCTTGTGAGCCTTGCTCTTTCAGCCTATTATGGTTTCCTATATACCTATAATGACGTTAAAAGACTTAGAGAAAACTTTAGTTTTCAGATAGGTACATTTGTTGTTGCTGTTATAGGTATAATCTTCATATGTATACTTCCGATCAATTATCTCTATGATGGTAAAGATATCTTATATAGCTATGGCTATTCTGCAATGATGACGTATATAGTTACGATTCTATATATTGGATCCTCGATCGTAATTACATTTGTATATGCAAAACAGATGAATCCTCACAGAAGAAATGCAGTTAGAGCGTGGATGTTAATTGAGACTGTTATGGCTGCGATTCAGTTTATTTTTCCAGAGCTCCTAGTAGTTGGTTTTGGTTCTGCTCTTGGAATGTACATTTTATATTCTGAACTTGAAAACCCAGAGGTTTATCTGGATAGAATTACGGGCTGTTTTTCTGAGGAGACATTTAAGAAATATGTTGAACAGGAATATGAGCAAAAAAAACCATTCTCTGTAATCTTTGTTTGTAATGAAAAAGATTGGAAGGTAGGCGATGAGACAGAGAAGAGGATTCTTGTGGAAATGTCTGAGTTCCTGAATTCTTTTGCTTATTCGAAGCTTTTCAGAATAGCTAATCACGATTTTGCGCTGGTTTATGATAAGAACGAGAAGGAAATGAATGAGATAGAGAGTGCAGTTAATCTGGATGTTATCAGGCAGAGATTTGCCATCTCTTGGCCAGAGCTTTCAAGATCAAAATTTCTTTATGTTCCAGATGGACATATTACATCCTCAGTTGAGGAAGCGCGTATGGGATATACGAGAAACCGTGATCTGTTTGAACAGGGCGAGGATATGAGAATTCTGGATGAGAGTTCAGTGAATCAGATTCGAGAGTTTAACAGTATGGTCGTTGAGATCGGTAAAGCACTTGAAGAGGATAGGGTGCAGGTTTATTACCAACCTATATATTCTATCGAGACAGGAAAGTTTGTGTCGGCTGAGGCACTTGCTAGAATGGTTGGAACAGATGGCAAGCTTATAATGCCTATGAAATTCATACCTGTAGCTGAGGAGACAGGTCTGATTGAGAAGATAGGAGAGAGGGTGTTTGAAAAAACCTGCAAATGTATAAAACAAAATGATCTTAGAAATAAAGGGATTGATTATGTTGAGATTAACTTATCAGTTACTCAATGTGAGAATTCACTTCTGTCCACAAAATTCCAGGAAATAATAAGTAATCATTCCGTTTCTCCAGATGAGATAAACCTTGAGATTACTGAAAGCTCAACACTAAGGAGTAAAAAAGTACTGCTTAAGAATATGAATGAGTTAATGCGATATGGATGTAGTTTTTCGCTTGATGATTTTGGTACTGGCGAATCCAATCTGAATTATATAGTTGATATGCCGGTCAAGCTGGTTAAGTTTGACAGAAGTATGGTTCAGGAATACTTCAAAAACGAAAAGGCAAAGTTGGTTATGTCGGCTACAGTAAAGATGATTAAGGAGCTTAGCCTTAAGATAGTTGCTGAGGGTATCGAGACAGAAGAACAGGTTAATGAAATAAAGAATCTGGAGATAGATTATATTCAAGGTTATTATTATTCCAAGCCTCTATCAGAGAGTGACTTTATAAAGTTTATAGATGCTCATAATATGTGAGTTAGAGCTCAGAAAACGAAGGGTGGTCGATAAAATGACCACCCTCCTGTGTTATAATGTGCTTGTTAGTTTTAAAATGATTACTATATGTTAAATAGAAAGCTTTGCTTTAGGAGGACGTAATGAAAATAATACATACTGCGGACTTGCATCTCGACTCCAGCCTGTCTCGTCATCTGGGGGATGAGAGAGCGAAGGAAAGAAGAAATGAGCTCCTAGTTACATTTCAAAAGATGGTTAAATATGCTGCGGATGAGGGCGTATCAGCTATTATAATTGCTGGAGATTTATTTGATACCAGGCGTATATCAGCGACGGCTAGAAATGCAGTTGTTGCGGCGGTACAGGATCATCCGGGTATAACCTTCTATTATCTTAGAGGAAATCATGATGCAGGAAGCTTCATAGATGATGTTGTTAAGAAATTCGGAGCACTTCCTGATAATCTTCTGCTGTTCGGAGATGAATGGAAGAGCTATGAGCTAAGTGATGGAAGTGATAGCGTGACTATTACGGGAGCTGAGCTTAGTGCTGACAACAATATGAAACTTGTATCATCGCTTGTTCTTGATCAGAACAGGATGAATATAGTAACTCTGCATGGACAGGAGGTTTATTCTGCACTTAAGAAGGATGCTGAGGTTATTCCGATTAAGGATTACAGGAATAGAGGAATCGATTATATGGCGCTAGGTCATATACATTCCCCTTCTATAGAGAAGCTGGATAGTAGAGGCATTTATTCCTACAGCGGATGCCTGGAGGGACGAGGCTTTGACGAGTGTGGCCCTCGTGGTTTTAATATGCTTACGATTACAAGTAACGAGACGGGCGTTCAGAATCTAGAAGTTGAGTTTATCCCCTTTGCGTCCAGAGTGCTTCATGAGATAAGAGTGGATGTTTCAGAGTGTGAGACCTCTGATGATGCGGTTAAGAAGATAAGGGACGAAGTTCAGGAAAGAACTGTTATATCTGACGATCTGCTTAGAGTTCTTCTTGTCGGAGAGGTGCCAGTGGATGCTGATATCGATGCTGACTATATCAAGAAGAATCTTGATAATGATTACTATTTAGTACAGGTAAAGGATAAGACGAAAACCTTTGTTGATTTCGCTGGTTTTGCTGGAGATATGACTCTCAAGGGGGAGTTCGTTAGAATGATACAGGAGGAGCAAACTTCTGGAAATCTGACAGATGATGAGGCGGCAGAGATCATCAAAACGGGTATAATGCTTCTTGCAGGAGAGGAGGTACTGAAATGAATCTGATTAAATGTCATATAGAGAATTTTGGTAGACTCTCCAATGTGGATTTTGATTTTAATAAGGGCGTTAACTCTATCCTAGAAGAAAATGGTTGGGGTAAAACAACCCTGGCTGCATTTATAAGATGTATGTTCTATGGCCTGGCAGGAAGTAGAAAGAAGGAATATATAGAGAATGAACGTGCTCAGTACCAACCATGGAATGATGGATTCTTTGGCGGCGAGATTACATTTGAAGTAGATGGCAAGACCTATATTATTAGAAGAAACTTCGGCAAGAAGGATAAGGATGCGACCTTCCAATTAGTAAATGCTAGTACTGGACTGGATTCTAGTGATTATTCTGAAAATATCGGAGAGGAGCTCTTCGGAGTTGACCGTGCCTCTTTTATGAGGACTTCGTTCGTGGATCATACGAGTCTACGGTACGAAGGAATTAGTAGCGCTATAAGTGCGAAGGTTAGCTCGGTGTCACAGAGAGGCGATCTTGAGAATTATGACAGGTCGGCAGATAAACTTACTGCATATCTGAACGAGAACTCTCCTACAAGGAAGAGTGGTAAGCTTGCAAAAATAAATGAAAGTATTAAACAACTGGAATACGATCTGTCTGTTGAAGAGGATACTAGCAAGAGAATTCAGGAGCTTAGAGATAAGCGCGAGGTGGAGGAAAAGAAACTGAAGTCCTTTGAGGCGGCGAGTAGAAGTATCGGAGAATATAATACTTTGAAGAGTAATGCAGAGGGAATGAAGCGCTCAATTGACAGCATGCCGGTAAGTGGAAATGACAGACTGGAGGAGCTGTCCAAACTTTTTGCGAATGGGGTTCCAGCGGAGTCTGAGGTTCAGGAACATATTGGGCTGAATAATGAAGTTCAGAACCTAGTACAGAAAAATTCTTCTTTAGATAAGCTGATAATAGATGAGACTAGAATAGTAGAGGCCGAGAAAACGAGAATACAGGAGTCTCAGATAGAAAATGATAGAAAGGCTAAGAACAAAAAGCTTGCCGGTATAGGCATGCTTGCGGCTGGAATAGTGTTGGCGTTAGCAGTGCTACTTTTATCAGGGGCATTTAAAATTCTTATCCCTGTTTTGGGAGCTGTACTGATTATAGCTGGAATTTTAGTTTGTGTGACGGCTGGAAAGTCTTCAGCGCCTGTTGGAAACATAGATGAGAGCCGACTTAATAATATAAAAAATGAAAGACAGGCTAATGAAGCCGAGATAGCTAAGAATCAGCAGCGGGTTGCGGCATTTCTAAGTAGATTTGGTATAGAATATGGAAATGATGCCGAGGCGAATCTCTATAGTATCAAGTCTAAAGTGGAGGAGTATGAAGGTCTTAAGAAGGGTAAGGCTGACTACGACTCTAAGATAGCCGAGATGAAGGCGACTTATAATGAGGCTTTGGTTAAGCTAAATGAATACGTGGAGGCTCATCCGGAACTAGCTGGAGAGGACGTAAATCATAATGAAATCACAACAGGAATCTCTGAGGCTCAGGCTAACATAGCTGCTTATGATAGGCAGTTGGATGAGGCGATGGAGAAACTTGATGAGCAGGAGGAGAAGAAGGAGACTCTTGCTGCTATGAAGGAAGAGATGGCGGAGCTGAAGGCTCACTACGAAGTGGTTAAGAAAACATCTGATTACTTGCGTGAGGCTAAGGAAAGATTTGTAGCGAGATTTATGAGCCCAATCATGACTAGCTTTGAAAAGTATCACAAAATTATGGTGGGTACGGATGCAAAGGACTTCATTATAGATGCTAATATGGACATATCTAAGAAGGAAGAGGGGGAGTACCATGATATAGAAGCGCAGAGTGATGGCCTCGCGGATATGCTTGGACTCTGTATCCGTGTAGCACTTCTTGATACAATGTATACAAAGGAGAAGCCATTTATTGTAATGGATGATCCATTTTCTAATATGGACGAAGCGAAGATAAATGGTGGTAAGAAGTTCTTAGATGAGATATCAAAGGAATATCAGGTTATATATCTGACCTGTCATAAGAGCAGGATGTAGAGCAGGATGTAATCAACTCGAGTCATTATAAGTGGATATTTATAGGAGGAAAACAAATGAATATACCAAATGATCCAATAATGCTGATGAGCTTTCTCAATACCCAGTTGAGGGATAATTATAGTTCTCTCGAAGATTTGGTGAAGAGCAATTCTCTGGATCAAAAAGAAATAGAAGAAAAACTAGCTAATGCTGGCTATCACTACGATGTCGAAAGAAACCAATTCGTAAGATAAAACCAGTGAGTATGTAAAAAGGAAATATCTTGCGAAATAGTGTGAAATCATTTATAGTATCAGTTGGACTTTGAATTAATTAACCTTAACTTTAAATACATATAAATAGAAGGAGATATAATCTAATGAGTAAGAAACCAGTAGTATTAATGATACTAGATGGATATGGTGAGTCTGATATCCAGGATTCAAATGCAGTTGCAATAGCTAAGACTCCTGTTATGGATAAGCTTAAGGCAGAGTGTCCTTACCAGAAGGGACTTGCTTCAGGTATGGCAGTAGGTCTTCCTGATGGTCAGATGGGTAATTCAGAAGTTGGACATATGAATATTGGTTCAGGCCGTATCATATATCAGGATCTCACACTTATAACAAAATATATCCAGGATGGAGAATTCTTCAAGAATGAAGAGCTTCTCAGAGCTATCAACAATTGTAAGGAGAAGAATTCAGACCTTCATCTATGGGGACTTCTTTCAGATGGTGGTGTTCATAGCCACAATACACATCTCTATGCAATCCTTGAAATGTGCAAGAGAGAAGGACTTGAGAATGTATATATTCATCCATTCTTTGATGGAAGAGATACACCTCCTGCATCAGGTAAGGATTATCTCCAGGAACTCGTTGATAAGACAAAGGAAATCGGTGTAGGTAAGGTTGCTTCTCTTAGCGGTCGTTACTACGCAATGGATAGAGATAATAACTGGGATAGAGTTCAGAAGGCTTATGATTCACTTGTAACAGGTGAAGGAAACAAGGCAACTGATCCTATAGCTGCTATGCAGGCTTCATATGATGACGGAGTAACAGATGAGTTCGTAATCCCAACTGTTATCACAGATGAGGCTGGTAATCCACTATCCCTTGTTAAGGAAGGCGATTCAGTTATCTTCTTCAACTTCCGTCCTGATAGAGCAAGAGAGATAACAAAGGCATTCTGCTTCAAGGATGAGGATATTGCTGCTCAGGAGGGGGATGCATCAGATAGTAAGTCTATTAAGTCTCTCAAGAGAGCTAATGGATATATGGATATAACATATGTATGCTTCAAGGATTATGATGAGACTATTCCAAATAAGTTCGTTGCATTCAAGAAGCAGGAAATCACAAATACATTTGGTGAGTATCTTGCTAACCTAGGAATGAAGCAGCTTAGACTTGCAGAGACAGAGAAGTATGCTCATGTAACTTTCTTCTTTAATGGTGGTCTTGAAGAGCCTAACAAGAATGAGGACAGAATTCTTGTTAATTCACCTGCAGTTGCAACATACGATCTTCAGCCTGAGATGAGTGCACCAGAAGTTGGAGAGAAGCTTGTTGCTGCTATCAAGTCAGATGAATATGATGTAATCATTATTAACTTCGCTAACCCAGATATGGTTGGTCATACAGGCGTTCTCGAAGCTGCAGTTTCAGCAGTTGAAACAGTAGATAAATGTGTTGGAGATGCAGTTGAAGCTGTTAAAGAAAAAGACGGAGTTCTATTTATCTGTGCTGATCACGGAAATGCTGAACAGATGAAGAACTATGAGACAGGCGAGCCACATACAGCTCATACAACAAACCCTGTTCCATTTATTCTTTATAACTATGATGAGAACTATACCCTTAAAGAGGGCGGTAAGCTCTGTGATATCGTTCCAACACTTCTCGAAGTAATGGGACTTGAGCAGCCAGCAGAGATGACAGGACAGTCACTCCTGGTTCGTAAGTAGATAGATATTCTTGTAGAAATAGCCAATTAAAATAGGCGAGCTAAATGGGCGAGCAAAATAGGCGAGCAAAAATAGGGACAGTTCTAATTTACTCATTCTCTTGCGAGAACGAGTAAATTTAGAACCGTCCCATTTTGCTCACCTGAGTAAATAAGAACCGTCCCTATATACTCATTACTGCTAGCTTGCAAAAAGAAGGTATTTTTGGTATCGTACTAGGTAATGTTGTTCATTTTAATGAATCGAGGAGACGAATATGGAAACTAAGCAAAGAAATACCTTTTCAGGTTCAATAGGATTTGTTCTTGCCGCTGCGGGAAGTGCAGTAGGACTGGGAAATATATGGAGATTTCCTTATCTGGCGGCAAGAGGTGGAGGGGGTTTATTTCTTGCTGTATATCTGATACTCGCGCTTACTTTTGGATATGCAATGCTTACTACTGAGGTAGGTATAGGTCGTAAGACAAAGCAAAGTCCACTTACAGCTTATGGTGAAATGAAGAAGGGCTGGGGCTGGCTTGGAGTTATAGCTAGTATAGTACCTTTTATGATAATGCCATATTACTGTGTAATTGGTGGATGGGTACTGAAGTATTTTATAGTTTATGCAACAGGTCATGGCGCTGATGCAGCACAGGATGGTTTCTTCACAGGCTTTATTACAAGCCAGTATGAGCCAATCATCATGCTTGTTATATTCCTTCTTGTATGTGCAGTTATCATATACATGGGAGTAGAAAGCGGTATAGAAAAGTTTTCAAAGGTTATCATGCCAGTTCTGCTTATCCTTGTTATTGGAATAGCTATCTATTCCCTTACAATTCATCACAAGGATGCAGACGGTACTATAAGAACTGGACTTCAGGGCTTTAAAACTTATATTGTTCCAAGTCTTGAAGGTATAACATTCCAGAAGTTCTGCATGATTGTAATGGATGCTATGGGTCAGCTGTTCTACAGTCTATCCGTTGCTATGGGTATAATGGTTGCCTATGGTTCTTATGTTAAAGATGACGCAAATCTGGTTAAGTCAATCAATCAGATAGAAATATTTGATACAGCAGTTGCATTCCTTGCTGGAGTTATGATCATACCGGCGGTATTTGCATTCAATGGTCCTGAGGGAATGTCAGCTGGTCCATCACTCATGTTTGTATCACTTCCAAAGATATTCGCTGAGATGGGTGCAGTCGGAAATGTAATTGGCGCTCTATTCTTCGCGATGGTTCTATTTGCAGCAGTAACAAGTGCTATGTCAATTCTAGAGGCAATCGTATCTGGACTTATTGATAAGTTCAAAATGTCAAGACATGGTAGTACAGTTCTTGAGACTGTAGTAGCGCTTGTTCTTGCTATTATTGTTTGTTTAGGTTACAATATTTTATATTTCGAGGTTAAGCTACCAAATGGCTCTATAGCACAGATTCTGGACATTATGGACTATATCAGTAACAACGTACTGATGCCTGTAGTTGCCATTGCTTCATGTATTTTGATCGGCTGGGTACTCAAGCCACAGACTATAATAGATGAGGCTCAGAAGAATGGTGAGAAGATGAGACGTAGGGGACTCTATGTAGTCATGATCAAGTTTGTTTCACCTGTACTTCTATTGATTCTGCTCTTAATCTCACTAGGAATCTTGAAGTTTTAGTAATTATTTAGTGAAGGGAAAGAAAAATGCAATTAAAATCAGATAATGGACCAAACGAGGGAGTTAATCCATCTGCGGCAAATAATTATGGAACTAACAACTCCGGCGGCAACAGTTATTATGATAATCTTGGTACACCTAGTGGCCAGACACCTTATCAGGGTGGCCAGACTCCATACCAGGGTGGCCAGACTCCATACCAGGGCGGCCAGACTCCATATCAGGGCGGCCAGGCTCCTTACCAGAGACAGCAGGCTCCATATCCAGGAAGCCAGTCACCATATCAGCCTTCAGGGGCTGCTCCAGCAAAGAAGGGAATTAATCCACTTTTTATTATAATTCCTATACTAGTTATTTTTATTTTTGTTTGTGGTACTCAGTTCAAGAAAATATTTGGTAAAGCAAACTATATACCAGGTACTGTTGAAGGATCGACATATACAAATGAGTATTTTGGAATCAAAGCTGAATTCGGTTCTGGTTGGGAAATAACAAGAGAGGTTGATGATCCTGAGAAGGTAAAGGAAACTCTCAATAATAAACAAGCAGTCAGTGAGCTTTACGCTAGTCAGAAAACAAGCGTTGAGCTTATGGATATAACAGTTACTCAGACTCCATACAATGTAAAAGAGTCGGGTGCAAATGTAGAGAAGCTCATGGGTAGCTTCAAGGATGAATATGTAAAGGAGCTGGAAAGCCAGGGCTTTACAGTTGATAGTATCACACAGGATAAGATGACTATAGCTGGTAAGACCTGTGATGGATTCTATATCACATGCTCTATGATGGGTACAAAGGTGAGCATTGTTCAGTTCTTTATGTTCAAGGGTAATTATGCGGCAGCCATTACAACTGGTTCTACATCAGAAGGAAAGGCAAAGCTGATAATAACAAATAATATAAAATCTATTGGGGAATAGACTATTATTTGAGAAGGGGTTACGGTGATTAATATGAAAACAGAGGCATCTATTGAAGAGTTACGTCGTATTAGTAAGATGTTAGAGGAGAAGGATACTTCTAATGCGGCACTATGGTTAAACCAGGAATCCTTTGGTATTGCTTACAGATTCATGCTTAGATATGTCCGCAGCTATAGAAGCGTGGCGTATAGAGCATTAGTTACTCTGAATCAGAAGTCTGACTCATACGGAGTAGAGGAGTTTGTTGGAATATCTGATGAATTTGGTAAGATTATCAATCATTCTCTCAGAAAGAGTGATGTGATGATGCAGAGTAAACCTAATCAGTATTTCCTACTGCTTCCTGAGTTATCAGAGGAAAATATCGAGTCAGTATTCGCTCGTATCAGAAATGAGTGGAAGAAGACCGATTATTATGACAAGACTACTATTCGTTTCGATGCTGAGCTTGTTAAGAGTGATGAAGAGGTAGTAGAAGATAAGAGAGATTATGGTCGAGTGAACCTTGTACCATATGACTATTTTGACAAGAAAATAGACGAGTAATTGAAGGCCCCCTTAGTAAACAGGGGGGCTTTTTGTGTTTAAAATAAAAAATATAAATTAAATGCAACAGATGGAGCTATAACGAACACTATAGAGTTATAAGCTTATAAATCATGGCCAAGAAGGAGAAGTATTATGGATGAAAAGGAAAGGATGAAGGCATTAGTTAGTCAGGCTAAAATGGGTGATGCTCATAGCTTTGCTACACTATATGAAATGCTGTATCAGGATTTATACAGAGCGGCGCTCTACACATTAGGTAATCCTGATGATGCAGAAAATGTAGTGAGTGACACAGTTATGGATGCTTACTCAGGACTTACAAAGCTTAGAGATGATAGTGCATTCCGTGGTTGGATATTCAAAATATTAGATAATAAATGTAAAAAATATTTGAAGGAATATATTCATAGACGAGAGGTTCAGTCAGCTGTTCCGGTGGAGGATATGGCAGAAACGCTTCCTACAAATGGAAATGTCATACAGGGCGCTGAGAATAGAACGATGATTCAAGATGCATTTTCGGTTCTAAACGAGGAGGAGAAGAGAATCGTAACCATGACGGTTTACGGTCAGTATGACAGTGGCGAAATTGCCACGATGATGGGTATTAACAGAAATACCGTCAGGTCGAAATATTCGAGGGCACTTTTGAAGATGCGTAACAGACTTGGAGGCCAAGCGTAGACCTGATTTTTGTAGAATGTAAGGAGGATATATCATGGATAATAGAGATAAGATCATCGAAGATCAGATGAGGAATAGTAATGAAATGATTCCTGAATCTCTTAGACCAGATAATATAGAGAAGAAACTGGCAAGTATGACTATTGAAGAAAGGTATAAGAGAAGTCAGAGCGAAGATATACCTAGCGAAGTGACTGCTAAACCTAAGAAGGGTAAGGGTAAGGTTGTTATCCCACTTGTTCTTGCAGCTTCACTTCTAACAGTGTTTGGAATAGGCGTTGCACTCGGTGTGAGTGGTAACAGAAAAGTGAATGATGATAACACTCCAGGTATATTTGGCAAGAAAGATAATGACAAGGATAAAGACAAGGACAAGGATAAGGGTGGACTGTCATCAATCTTTGGTGGCGATGATGAAAACTATGATGAGGTTTATAGCTATTTCAAAGCCTATAAGGATCATATGGATAATATCGTATATGAGGATGTTGTTGATTATGAAATGGTAGAAAGTGCTGATGAAGCACCTGCAGGTGACTCAGCAAAAAGCGACAGCACAAGTAGTAAACAAACGTTAGCAGGTACGACTACTGCAGGAACTAATGAAGAAGATGTTGAATTCACAGATACAAATGTTCGTACAGAAGGTGTTGCAGAGGCAGATATTGTTAAGACAGATGGCAAGTATATCTATGAATATGATTCAATGACAGAACATCTTGTTTTCTATAGCGTAAAAGATGGAGAGATAAAGAAGGAAGGAACAGTAAATGTTCTGGAGGATGATTATCACTTCATCGAAATGTATATATATGGCGACAAACTCGTTCTTGTTGGAACAGAGTCAGAAGCATCAAGCTATTATTGGTATGATAATAATGCATCAACTTATGTTGCAGTATATGACATCAGTGATAAGGGTGATCCTGAGCTAGAGGATACCTTTGTTCAGGCTGGTGGATATTATACCTCCAGAATGGTGGATGGAAAGCTTTATACATTTTCTAAGAAGACCTTCAATGTGGATGATATTGAGAAGAAGGATTATGAGACATATATTCCAGAGGTAGATGGTGAGCTGGTAGATAACGATGATGTCTATATTCAGAAGGATACATATAATACTACATTTGTAGTCCTCACATCTATTGATATAGATAAGTTAAAGTATGTAGACAAGATGGCTGTGCTTGGTGGAAGCAATGTTGTATATGTAAGTGCTAACAATATTTATCTCACAGATATGAATTACAACTGGGTTGACTATACATACAAGGATGAGACACTTATAGCAAGAATCTCATACGATGATGGAAAGATGGAATTCGAGTCAAAGGGACATTTCCCAGGTTACCTGAATGATGACTACAGCATCGATGAGTATGATGGAAATATCAGACTTGTAACAACATATAGAGATGCAGATTACCAGAGATACAATGCGCTATATGTTCTGGATGAAGAGCTCAGCAAGGTCAGCGTAATAAAGAAACTTGCAGAGGGTGAGTCTATCAAGTCAGCAAGATTCATGGGAGAGACAGCATATTTTGTAACCTTTAAGAACAGGGATCCGCTCTTTGCAGTAGACCTTTCCGACCCTGAAAACCCAAGGGTTACAGATTATTTGAAGATTCCAGGTTTCTCAGCATACCTTCACCCATATGGAGAGAATAGACTTCTCGGAATAGGTTATGATGCAAATGAAGAGAATGGCTGGACTAAGGGACTTAAGCTTACAATGTTTGATACAAGCGATCCTTATGATATCAAGGAACTTGATACAATGCTTCTCAATAACTACAGCGATGCATCAGTTCTTCAGGATAGAAATGCATTCATGTTCAATGGAAACGATGGAACCTTTGGTATATCAGCTGTTTCAGACTGGGGATGGCTTATCGATGATGATTATAGCTGGGCTGAAGAATACTATGGAGAAGACTTCGTTGATAGTCTGGAGAAAGACATGGACGGATCCTACTATATGGTATTCGATTACGAAGAAGGTAAAGGCTTCGAAACTAAGATGAATGAGAAGCTGGATGAGAATATCTATTCAGTAGGAATGAATGATGTCAGAGGTATAGTAATAGGTGATTATCTCTACGTAGTATCTACTGGAGTTGGAATAAAGTCCTATGATACGACTGATTATGAATTAGTCAATGAATGTGATTAACAAAAATGCCCAACTAATCGGCTGATTTTATAACAATTTTAACGAAAATATTTTTGCTTCTTACTTAATGCAAACTAGTGTGTTAAGATAGATGTGGACGGTTATGGCCTAAGAATAGTGCCAAGAAAATGTTATAAGATAAGCGAATGATTAGAGGAGTGTTTGGAATGTTTGATGTAGGCGATTTTATTATCTATGGTAGTAATGGTGTCTGCAAAGTTACAGATGTAGGTCCTATGAAAATGCCTGGCATACCAAAGGACAAATTATATTATACAATGGTACCTTGCTATATACGTGACAGCGAGATCTTTACACCTGTAGATAATGAACGAGTAGTGATGAGAAAGGTGATGTCAAAGGATGAGGCTGAGGATTTTATCAGTAGTATGCCTGACATCGGAGAACTGGAAATAATTGAAGAAAAGAAGAGAGAACTGGAATATAAGCAAGCTGTTCTGACCTGCAATCCAACTGTTTTGGTAGAGCTTATCAAGACGATTCAGATTCGTATGGATGAGAGAATAGCAGAAGGCAAGAAGGTTACTTCCTCAGATTCAAAATATTTCCACCTAGCAGAAGACAGCCTGTATGGAGAACTTGCTATATCGCTAGATATGGAAAAAGACGAAGTTAAGGACTATGTTAAAAACAAGGTAATTGCAGGTTGAGTTTATATGCATTATAATTAGAAGTCGGTAGTAGATATGCTACCGACTTTTAACTTTTTAAGGATATTCTTTATTCGGAGATTAATATGGAGAAGAATGACATTTTCGCTATAAAAATCGAAGATATGTCAGATGACGGAATGGGTATAGGCCATATCGATGGAATGGCAGTATTTGTAAAGGATACTGCTCCTGGTGATGAGGCTGAAATTAAGATCGTCAAGGTTAAGAAGAGCTATGCCTTTGGCAGACTTAGACAGATACTTAAGCCGTCACCTTATAGAATAGATCCGGCCTGTCCTGTGGCGAGACAGTGCGGTGGATGTACTCTGCAACACATTTCCTATGAGAAGGAGCTGGAGCTTAAGAAGGACAGGGTTATTAATTGTCTAAAAAGAATTGGCGGAATAGAAAAGCCTGAGGATTATCTGGATGAGGTTTCAGGTGGAGAGGCCTATAGATATAGGAATAAAATGCAGTTTCCTGTGGGCAGTAGAAAAACGTCTGATATATATGGTGGCAGAAATGATAATTTTGATGCCTTTAGCTGTCGTACAAATACAGTGCTTGGTTTCTATGCAGGAAGAACTCATACTCTGATTCCTGTAGAAGACTGTCATATCGGACACCCGATTAATAAAAACATTATAAGGTCTGTTTGTAGATGGGCTGATAAATACCAGATAAGTGTATATAACGAAGAAACTGGAGAAGGAACCCTAAGGCATATTCTTACTAGAGTTGGATTTGCAACTGGAGAGCTGATGGTATGTATTATCACATCTACTCAAAGGGTTGATAATCTAGATAAGCTCGTTAGTATGTTGGCCTCTGAGGTTGATAAGTATAATTCTCGCGAGGATAAGACAGGAGAGATTCTTCTCAAGTCTGTCGTAATGAATGTAAATAGAGACAGAACTAACCGAATACTGGGTGACAAGACTATACTGGTAAATGGGCAGAACTATATAACTGATCTTATTGGAGATGTAAAGTTCCATATCTCTGCGGAATCTTTCTATCAGGTGAATCCTGAACAAACTGCAAAGATATATGGAAAGGCACTGGAATATGCTGCGCTTACTGGTAAGGAGATAGTTTGGGATATGTATTGCGGTATCGGTACCATTTCACTTTTTGTTGCACCGCATGCAAAAAAAGTGTATGGTGTTGAGGTTGTTGGAAGAGCTATTCAGGATGCTCATCGCAATGCAGAGATAAATGATATAGAGAATGCAGAATTCTTTGTAGGTAAAGCTGAGGAAGTTGTTCCGGACTGGTTCGAGAATAGAGTCGGAGACTACGATACAGATGAAGCAAAGATAAGAAAGCAGGTGGATGTAGTCATAGTTGATCCGCCGCGTAAGGGCTGTGATGAGAGACTTCTGGAGACTATTATCGAAATGAAACCTGAAAAGATGGTATATGTTTCGTGTGATCCTGCAACACTTGCGCGAGATATAAAGAGACTAACAGAGAAGGGCATGAAGCTGGAGAAGTTTTCTGTATATGATCAGTTCTCGAGGAGCATGCATTGTGAAACGGTTGCATTACTTAAGAGGTAAAGGGGCTACAAGTATTAATGGTTCGGGGGAATAATTAATATTAGAGGCAATAAAAAATGGATAAACTAGAAATTCTGAGGAGCATAGCAATTATTATTATTACGGCTAAAGGCTTTGGTCTTATAGCCAGAAAACTGAAAGCCCCTCAGGTTGTAGGAGAAATAATAGCCGGTCTGATCCTCGGACCGAGCCTACTGAAATGGGTAGAGCCAAGCGATTTCATTTCCGGAGTTGCAGAGATAGGTGTAATACTTCTTATGTTCAGTGCTGGTCTGGAGACTAATCTGAATCAGCTTAAGAAGACTGGTGCTAAAGCAACTCTCATTGCATGTGCAGGAGTTTTTGTTCCTTTGATTGGTGGAGCGCTGCTTTATTTTTGCTTTTATGATTTTGCACCTATAGGTAGTGAAGAATTCTTTAGAGCTGTATTTATAGGTACTATACTTACAGCGACTTCTGTAAGTATAACTGTGCAGGCACTTAAAGAATTAGGAAAGCTTACTGATGAAGTCGGAACAACGATTATGAGTGCTGCTATAATAGATGATGTTATAGGAATTCTTGTTCTTACGATTGTAATAAGCTTCAGAGATCCTAGTAGTAAAATAGGTGATGTAGTGCTTAGAACTGTTGGATTCTTTATCTTAGCAGTTGTTGTTGGAATCGTTCTATATAAGATAATGGAGTGGGTAGATAATCGATACCCTCATACACAAAGAATACCAATTATTGGTCTAGCACTTGCGCTTGCACTTTCTTATATAGCAGATAAATTCTTCGGGATTGCGGATATAACGGGAGCATATGTAGCAGGTATAATCCTTAGTTCACTTAAGGATTCTAAGTATATAGATAGAAAAATGGATGTAAACTCTTATATGATATTTGGTCCTGTATTTTTTGTTAGTATAGGACTGCAAACAGATCTGAAGAGTCTGGATATGTCTATACTTCTATTCTCAGTTGGATTTGTTCTTGTAGGACTTCTCGCTAAGATTATTGGCTGCGGTCTTATGTCTAGATTATGCGGATATAAGGGAATAGATACTTTGAAAATTGGTGTCGGAATGATGACTAGAGGAGAGGTTGCACTTATCGTTTCGAAAAAAGGGCTAGAGGTGGGAATGCTTGATAGTAAGTATTTTACTTCAGTAATTCTTCTTATTATAGTCAGCTCAATACTTACGCCAGTTATACTCAAGCTTCTTTATTCGACCAAGGCAGAGACTGAGAAAGCGGTGGAAAAGAGTTAAATCATAAGTGCACTTAATAAGGTAATAAAAAAAGGATTATCCTTCACGCTTAGCGTATAGTGATAATCCTTTTTTGGTCTTATGAAAAGTTCTTCAATTACATTTTCTCTGGTTCTGGATAATCCACACCCTGAGTATCTACGGTGACAGTCTTCATAACCTGTGGAGTGATTGGCTTATCAGCCCATCCAGTCTTTGTTGTTGCAATTCTATCAACGACCTCCTGTCCCTCTGTTACTTTACCGAATGCAGCGTAGTCTCCATCAAGATGAGGTGAATCAGCGTGCATAATGAAGAACTGTGATCCAGCACTGTCCGGCATCATTGAACGAGCCATAGACAGAACACCAACAGAATGCTTCAGATCATTTGCGAAACCATTAGAAGCAAATTCTCCCTTTATGCTATATCCTGGTCCGCCAGTTCCGCGTCCATCAGGATCGCCACCCTGAATCATGAATCCAGGAATAACTCTATGGAATACAAGTCCATCATAGAATCCCTTCTTGATAAGAGAAATAAAGTTGTTTACAGTGTTTGGTGCGATTTCTGGATAAAGCTCAGCCTTTATCACGCCACCATCTTCCATTGTGATAGTTACTATTGGATTTGCCATTAGTAAGTCCTCGCTTTCGTTTATATATATTAATGACTATAAACTGTGGTTGATTATATTTCAAGAAAAAAATCTTTGTGCTATAATGGGAATACGTTTTGTTTCGGAAATAATAATATAAGAGGAGGATTACAATGTTAGAGTCAAGACCAGACAATATGGAACGTATAACAACCGAGGAGCAGGCAAATGAATTTATCGCAGATCAGATAGAGAAAATGCAGGCTCAGATAGGAGATAAGAAGGTTCTGCTTGCACTTTCAGGCGGAGTTGATTCATCAGTTGTTGCAGCACTTCTGATTAAAGCAGTAGGACATCAGCTCGTATGTGTTCATGTAAATCATGGACTTCTGAGAAAGGGTGAACCAGAACAGGTTATAGATGTATTCGGAAAAGAACTGGGTGCAAATCTTGTATATGTAGATGCTACAGACCGTTTCCTGGATAAGCTTGCTGGAGTAACGGATCCAGAGCAGAAGAGAAAGATTATTGGTGGCGAATTCATAGAAGTATTCGCTGAAGAAGCTAGAAAGTTGGACGGAATCGAGTTCCTTGCACAGGGAACTATTTGGCCAGATATCTTAGAGAGTGATGCTGGAATCAAAGCTCATCACAATGCAGGCGGACTTCCTGAAGATATGAACTTCGAGCTTGTTGAGCCAGTAAGAATCCTTTTCAAGGACGAAGTTCGTGTTGTAGGTAAGGCACTTGGCCTTCCAGATAATATGGTATATCGTCAGCCATTCCCAGGTCCAGGACTTGGAGTTAGATGTCCGGGTGCAATCACACGCGACCGCCTTGAGGCAGTACGTGAGTCAGATGCAATCCTCAGAGAAGAATTCGAGAAGAATGGCCTTGCCGGAAAAGTATGGCAATACTTTACAGTTGTTCCAGACTTCAAATCAACAGGAGTTAAAGACGGTAAGAGAACCTTCGACTGGCCATGCATCATCCGTGCCATCAACACAACAGATGTTATGGAAGTTACAGTAGAACATCTCTCTAACGAACTCATCGACCACCTCGTAAACCGTATCATCACAGAGGTTCCGGGAATCAACAGAGTCCTGTTCGATTATACACCAAAACCTCCAGCCACGGTGGAGTATGAGTGATAACGAGCCAAACTTAGATTAATATACAGCGGTCACGTAGTGACCAATCGGAATAAAATCAGCCCTGCAAGCTTGCTTGCATAGGGCTGATTTTTGTTTCGATTAGTAGCTGCGAAGCAGCGCTGTATATTAATCTGAGCTTGGCGACAACATACATCGGGACTATGGCATAGCCATAGTCCCGATGAGCATATGAGGATAAAGCGAAGTCCGAATGAATGTCATCCGCAAGCATGCATAGGTATCTGTATTTACGGTATAAATGCGGCTCGTTTTTTGCTATAATATGTATTTGGGAAAGTCTATCCAAGATAAGGATAAAATAGTAAAAACGGAGAAAAAATAATGGCAGATACAAAGAAAGAACAGGAACGTGATGAGCTTCATAGAGCTATATGGGCAATAGCAGATGATCTCAGAGGGAGTGTTGATGGCTGGGACTTTAAGTCATATATCCTCGGATTCATGTTCTATAGATATATATCAGAAAACCTTACTACAAAGATAAATAAGGATGAGTGGGATGCTGGTGACTTAGATTTTGATTATGCAAAGCTGAGTGATGAAGATGCTGAGATGGCAAGAGAGGATATGGTCCAGACAAAAGGATTCTTCATACTTCCATCAGAGCTTTTCTGTAATGTAAGAAGAGATGCAAAGGATACAGAGGCTACATTTAAGAATAAAGATGGAAATGTCCGCAGTGTCGTGGAGAATCTCAATGAGAAGCTGGAAATGGTATTTCAGAACATAGAGAATTCAGCAAATGGAAGTGAGAGTGAGGACGACTTCGCAGGCCTTTTCGATGATATAGATGTTAATAGTAATAAGCTGGGAGCTACTGTTGCCAAGAGAAATGATAAGCTGGTCAAGCTTCTGGATGGTATTGGAGAAATGAAACTTGGTGATTTTCAGGAGAATACCATAGATGCTTTTGGTGATGCATATGAATATCTTATGGGTATGTACGCATCAAATGCAGGTAAGTCAGGTGGAGAGTACTATACACCTCAAGAGGTCTCGGAGCTTCTTACCAGACTTGCAGTTGCCGGAAAGTCTGAAATAAATAAGGTATATGATCCCGCTTGTGGATCTGGATCACTCCTTCTTAAAGCTGCGAAGATACTCGGAAAGGAACATGTAAGACAGGGCTTTTTTGGCCAGGAAATCAACCTGACTACCTATAACCTCTGTCGTATAAATATGTTCCTTCACGATATAGACTTTGATAAGTTCGATATAGCAAATGAAGATACGCTGGTTTCACCACAGCATTGGGATGATGAACCTTTTGAGGCAATCGTATCGAATCCGCCATATAGTATCAAATGGGAGGGTGATGATAATCCTGTACTCATAAATGATCCGAGATTTTCACCAGCAGGAGTACTTGCACCTAAGTCAAAGGCAGATATGGCATTTATTATGCATTCACTTGCATGGCTTGCAACAAATGGTACTGCTGCTATCGTATGCTTCCCTGGAATAATGTATCGCGGAGGTGCAGAGAAGAAGATTCGTCAGTATCTGATAGATAATAACTATGTAGATACAATTATACAGCTTCCTTCTAATCTCTTCTTTGGCACATCTATAGCTACCTGTATTATGGTGCTTAAAAAATCTAAGAGTGAGAATAAGACGCTATTTATAGATGCTTCAAATGAATGTGTAAAGGTAACAAATAACAATAAGCTTACACCTGAAAACATCCAGAAGATAGTTGATACATTTATGGCAAAAGAGGAAGAAGTGAAGTACTTCTCCAGACTTGTACCAAATAGCGAAATAGCTGAGCAGGATTATAACTTATCTGTTAGCACATATGTTGAACCGGAAGATACAAGAGAAAAGATAGATATTAAAGTTCTGAATGCTGAGATTAAAGAGATAGTAGCAAGAGAACAGGTTCTCAGAGCTGAGATAGATAAGATAATAGCTGAAATCGAAGAGGGAAACGATGAGTAAACTTGATGAATTGATAAAAGAATATTGTCCGGATGGGGTGGAGTATAAAGAATTAAAGCAGATTCTTACGATTAAAAATGGAAGTGATTATAAAAAATTTGGAGAGGGTGATATCCCAGTTTATGGATCTGGTGGAATAATTGCCTATGTAGATACAGCGATTTATGATGGACCTACTGTTTTGATTCCAAGAAAAGGATCAATAGATAAGCTTTATTATGTAGAAGGTCCTTTTTGGAATGTTGATACAATTTTCTACACAATTATAGATGATTCTATTGCTATCCCGAGATATGTATATCATTGTTTATTAAGAGAACATCTTGAGAAATTCAATACTGCCGGCGGCGTGCCAAGTTTAACACAAGCAGTGCTTAATAAGGTGCAGCTCCCTGTACCTCCTCTGGAGGTACAACGTGAAATAGTCCGCGTGCTGGACAAGTTCACGTTACTTACAGCCGAGCTTACAGCCGAGCTTACAGCCGAGCTTACAGCTCGTAGGAAACAGTATGAATATTATAGAGAGAGCTTATTATCGTTTAAGGATAGTGAAATAATAGTAAAAAAAATAGGAGAATTATCAAAGTTTCGGAGGGGCTCATTTCCTCAACCATATGGAAGAAAAGAATGGTATGATGGGGATGGTGCTATGCCATTTGTACAAGTTGCAGATATTTCGGATAATTTAAGGCTTGTCGAAGATACAAAAAGAAAAATATCAGTGCTTGCACAACCGATGAGCGTTTTTGCACCGGAGGGTTCTATTATTATAAGTTTACAGGGGAGTATAGGGAGAATAGCAATTACTCAGTATGATTCATATATAGATCGCACAGTTGCTATTTTTCAGGATATATCTGAGATGGTGTTACCAAAGTATTTTGTGTATCAATTACAAAGAATATTTGGCATTAAAGAAAAAAAGGCAAAAGGAAGTACAATAAAAACAATAACAAAGGAAGAATTTACTGATTTTCCAATTGCTGTTCCGCCAAAGGAAACACAGGAACGCATAGTGAATATTCTTGATAACTTTGAGTCGATATGTTCTGATTTAAATATTGGACTCCCCGCCGAGATAGATGCACGCCAAAAACAATATGAGTTTTATCGTGATCAGTTGTTGACATTTGTTGAGAAGGGCGAAACAATCCTTA
>JAFVAQ010000019.1 GCA_017480495.1 Eubacterium sp.
GCACATGGAAGAGCGATATCTACCTTGTACTGCCATACACCGTGCTCACCGTTCTCCTTAGCATGATATTCAGCTGAAGGACGAGCTGCAGCATACTCTGTAAGACGAGCACGCTTAACTTCCTTAACTTCCTTAAGAAGTGCTACATCGATTCCTTCTGGATCATAAATCCAACCTGTTGAATCTGAAACTGTAACAACCTTAGCTCCAAGCTGCTGAGCCTTCTCTGTAGCGTAGATAGCAACGTTACCTGAACCTGAGATAGCAACTGTCTTGCCTTCCATCTTATCGCCATGGCACTTAACCATTTCCTCTGTGAGGTAAAGAAGACCATAACATGTAGCCTCTGTACGAGCAAGTGATCCACCATATGTAAGACCCTTACCTGTAAGAACTCCTTCATAGAGACCCTTAATTCTCTTATACTGACCAAACATGAAACCGATTTCACGAGCACCTGTACCGATATCACCAGCAGGAACATCTTCGTCAGCTCCAATATATTTTGAAAGCTCTGTCATAAAGCTCTGGCAGAACTTCATGATCTCGTTGTCTGACTTACCCTTAGGATCGAAGTCAGAACCACCCTTACCACCACCGATTGGAAGTGTTGTAAGTGAATTCTTGAAAATCTGCTCAAAACCGAGGAACTTAATAATACCAAGGTTTACTGATGGGTGAAGTCTAAGACCACCCTTGTAAGGTCCGATTGCGTTGTTAAACTGAACACGGAAACCTCTGTTAACCTGTACATTACCGTTATCATCTACCCATGGAACTCTGAACATGATCTGACGATCTGGCTCTGTAATTCTCTCAAGGATAGCGAGCTTACGATACTTCTCCTCGTCCTGCTCGATAACTGGGCGAAGTGTGCTAAGCACTTCTGTTACTGCCTGAAGGAATTCAGGCTGATCTGCGTCTCTCTTCTGTACCTTCTCAAGTACCTCATCAACGTATGACATAGCGTTTTCTCCTTTTTATATAATTTTTCTTCATTGATAAATCACTTTATCCAACTAAAGCAGAATTATATACCATATATTTATATTTGTAAATAATAAAATTAAGTTTTTTATGATTTTTATTACGTTTTTTTAGTTTTTGTCTTAAAATGTTCCTTTTATTAACTTATGTATACTTACTCATAATACTTATGTAAACCACCTTTGCGGTTATTCAGCCTTTTCCCATAACACTATTCCACTTGTAAATGTATCTGTCCACGTAGCACCTGTACTTACCATCTGCGTCTGGTCTATAGAATTGATCATAATAGTTCTAGTCTTCAGCTTTCCCCCCGAAGCTCCCCTAACAGATCCAGAGGAATTGATACAATAATGATTGCCATCAACTACTCCAAGATACATCACTGTATGTCCATCCATATAAAGAGCTGTACCTGCTGGCACCTCGTCGAGAACTGCTCTTCTGTCACCGTTTCCCAGTCCAGATAGCATAACTCTTTTACAAGGAGTCAGCTCCTGCTGATCTGTATCTCGTGGCATTATTATTCCAAAGGTTCTGTATATCGATTGTATATATCCAGAACAATCCTCAGAATTAAGAGAAGACCCCCAGCCATAAATATCTCCTAAACATTCAAATGCGGTATTTATAATATTTCTCTCTGTAAGAGGTTGATAACCAACACTCACTCCCGAATGTTCTGGCAGCTGAGTAGCAGCCCTTCCATAGCTTCCATCAGCATTCCTTATAGGAATATATATCATGTAACTATTAAATGGCGCTCTTCCATCCTCCTCATAGGATATATCGTTTTTGTCAACAAGCTCGAGTACAGTTCCCATAGTAAGAACCATCCTTGAAGTATCCGGTGTATATCTATTATCTTCGGTGAATAGCCTATCTGTTGTAACAACAACGAAGTTATCCTCCTCTGTGAACTTCCAGGCCTTGAGCCATTCTTCCTTATTAGAGCAAAGGGCAACATCCTCAGACCTAATCCAGCCCTCATAGTCACGAGTTCTAACCTTATAAAAGGAATCATCCTCAGAATGTCCTATGATAAAAACTGGATCATTTACCTTAGCACCTGCTAGCTGGTTGTCATCAAAATTCGCATCCGAACCATTCATCAAAGAATTAGTCGGACTTCCCTTAACATCTGTTTGACGTACGACGATTCCAAATTCCGCCTCATCCTCAGAGTAACTTTCTAAGTCATACATTCTGCAGCCCGAGGTCTCGACTATTTTCTTATTTAGAGCTTCAATCTGCGGCTTTGTAATAAGAACCTTATCCGGTTCTTCCTGTATATCTATCCAATACTCTGGATTACTCATTTCTTCTGTAACCCCCGGCATGTAAATAATCTTATCTTTCACTTCTTCGACGTCTATATCTGCCTGGATATTATCTACGTTATCACTATCTGTTTTAGTACTTTCTATACTATCTGTTTCGGTACTATTTTCTACATCCACGTTCAAATCATTACTATCTACATAGTAACTTTCTACAGCGGTACTCCCATCTTCTACGCTACCCTCATCAGGTTTTGTTATATAAACAAACAAAACGATACTGGCGAATACCACCAGTATCGTTTCTATTATAAAAAGTTTCTTCCATATATTAGATTTCATTTCCAGCTCCTGAATACTTTGTAACTTCAGCAGCTGTTACAAACTATATGATCTGAAGCATTTCATCAAAAACGCTCTTCATATGATCATCCACCAGGCCGAAGTCCATTTCCTTATAGCTCCATGCAGCCCTTCCGATTCCATATTTATCAAAGCAGCTACATATCATACGATACCACTTCACAGTATCCTCAGGAGTAGCTAGATTAATAACTCCATATTCACCGCAATAAAGCTTTACATCACGTTCCTCAGCGACCCTAATGGCTTCTTGCATCATGTTTTCAAAATATTCTACTCCCATGACACTATCAGCATCATAAGTATCAAATCTCTCAGCGTATCTGTTCAGATTCTGCAGTGTATACTCATCATACTTAGCATATGTAACATCAAATGGCATTCTAAAGGATGTATCCATTCCATCAACCCAGTAACCACCTTGATGTGTGAAAACAAGCGGTTCGTAACAATGGAAATTATACACTATTCTATCATCAAATGGAACATCCAGATCCTTCAGAGCCTCTATACTATTATTGTAATATCCACCAAGTAATATCTGAATATCGGGTGCATACTTTCTGATTCTTTCGATGCATTTCCTAGAAATCTTATTCCATATTTCACAGTACTCTTTATCAGTTACTTCGTTGAGCATTTCAAAGCACAGTCTATCTGACAGGTGACCATATCTCTTTGCAAACACTTCCCAAAGCTTATAGAATCTTTCCTGATAATCTTCATTTTCGAAGAATCCTGACTCCTGCTCCCCGCTATCGAAGCTGAAGCCATAAGTCTTATGAAGATCCAGAACCATATTAAGATGATACTTCTCGCACCAATCTATAGCTTTATCGATATATGAAAAACCGTCTTCTTTATAGTTCCCCTCTTCATCCTCAACCAGATTATAATCAACAGGTATCCTTATATGATCCAGTCCCCATTCACTGATTCTGGCTATATCTGATTCTAAAATGAAATTGTCATATCTATCCTTAGTATGGTCACACTGTGAGAGCCATCCACCAAGGTTTATTCCATGCATGTATCCCTCAAAAACCTTCATACATTTTCTCCTTATTCAAGTTTTTTATTAATCTACCTTCTCGAGTCTAACATTCCTTATATGAATAGTTCCAGTGGAGTCCTGATTACCCATATTAAACTCAACACGACCCTTATCATCTGTCTCATCCTTCATATCAAACTCGAATTCATAGGTCTGCCAATCAGAAGTAAGATCAACGGATGTATCAGGGAAATATCTTATCCAGTCAACAGTTGGTGCAGTAACTGCGGCCTTCATCTGTCTATCTTCCTCAGCATATGCTTCAAAGGAGAACTTATACTTTGAGCCCTGTTCCATAGGCATTTCTGTCTGAACAAGCTGGATAGAATACTCCTCAGAACCGAAGTCCTCTGTGGTTATTACTATCTCTCCATCTTTAATCTCAGCAGCTCCCTTACCACCATTTAGCTGAAGGAATTTCCAATCTGTGTCATCTCCCAGGTCCTCTGCCTCAGCAAAATCTGAATTATGAATAAAGTTACCAGTTTCATCTGCCTCTCTCATCTCGAGAACCTTTTCAGGCTTAGATACATTTTCATCATAGCTATCCTTCTGGAACATACGAACATAGTCAACCTTCATGGAGGCTCTATCATCAAATACCGTTGTCTCATCAGGACTACCTGGCCAATCTCCACCAACAGCTACATTAAGTATTACATGGAAAGGCTGATCAAATGGTGCTGGATAAGGTTTCTCCTTTGCACCTGGCCACTTTGTAAACCAATCATTCTCTTCATAATACTGCTCGCCATCAACAAACCACTTAATTAGTCCTGGCTCCCACTCTATAGCAAATGTATGGAAGTCACTTGCAAAATCGCCCTCCTCAAGAACATATGTTCCCTGGCTCTGCTTATGTGGTTCACCGAAATGAACAGTACCATAATTAATATTCGTACTATTACCCAAAACCTCAGCGATATCTATCTCACCGCACTTTGGCCACTGTCCATAATTGTCCTCATCCTGAGGCATCATCCAAAATGCTGGCAGGAATCCCTGTCCCTCTGGGACTTTTATTCTGGCTTCAATATAGCCATACTTTATATCATGCTTATTCTGAGTATTTACTCGGCCTGAAGCATAGGTTACCTTACCGTCCTCACCTTCTGTCTTAACAGGCTGAATAACTAGATTACCACCCTCAACAAATGCATAATCTGCAGATGGAATATACTCCTGAAGCTCATTATTAACCCAACCGGCCTTATGCTCTTCACGATTCCAATCAGCTTCATTTAACTCGGTACCATTGAACTCATCGTGCCAAACAAGATTATATCCAGCTGGCACCTCTACGGCATCCTCACTAACATCAGTTGCAGAAGTGTCTACGGCGTCCTCATCACTTGCAACCTCTGTTTCGATGTCTTCGCTATCATTCACTGACTGAACTGTATCCTTGCCGCAAGCAACAAGACTACCCAGTAGCATACAAATAGCGAGGCTTGAAGAAATAAGTCTAAAACATTTCTTTCTCATAGTAATCCTCCCATAGAATTATTTACGTTTTCTGATACACTAATGATATATTTTAGACGAAAATAATTATATCGAAATGATTACTTTATTGTCGTATTTATCTACCCATTTATTATGATTTTCTGTTTTCTATAACATTTAAATGTCATCTCTCAAAAACTATTCTGATTCTGGTTCCTATATCCTTACGAGAAACTATTTCGAAGTGTCCATTATGCTTATCAACTATCCATTTAGCGATAGAAAGACCGAGTCCAGTTCCCTGAACCTTTCTGGTATTATCAGCTCGGTAGAATCTCTCAAACATGTGCTTAACATCCACCTCTGCCATACCTATTCCATTATCCTGAACCTGAATATAAGGCAGGCCACTATCTTTTGCAACACCAAGTGAGAGAACTATCTCGTCTCCTTCCTTAGTATATTTAGCAGCATTATCAACAAGTATTCGCATAGCCTGTTTTATCATTGAGGCATCTGCATTTAACATCACATTACTACTCTGCTCATTAAATCTATATACATGCTTTTCATCTATCATGAGCGACTCTTCATAGATTTCTCTCATGATATCATTAAGCAATACATTCTCAAAATTCATTGTATTTCTACCAGCATCACCTCTAGCAAGGAACAAAAGCTGTTCTACTAGATGATTCATGTGGTCTGTCTCATGCTTAATTGCGGTTATCGATTCCTCCAGTATTTCCTCATCATCCTTTCCCCATCTATCCAGCATATCCGCATAACCCTTGATAACTGATATAGGGGTTCTCAGCTCATGCGAGGCATCATTAACAAATCTTGCCTGCTGCAGGTATGTATCATGCATTCTATGAAGCATGTTATTCATAGCCGCCTCTATACCCTGGAGATCTGAATCCTCGAGAGAAAGCTCCGTAGTTTGTTCTGGCGAAATGTGTTCTATAGCATTTTCAATTGTATGATACTTGCTCTCATCAAAAGAGATCTTGCTTATCTCATCCGCTCTCAGCGCTATCTCATTTATAGGATTCAGAGTTTTCTTAATCCTTCTATATTCGCCATAGTACGAGAAAACAATATTCATAAACTGGAATACCATCGCAACTATAACCAAACCACAAATAATGATAAAAGGCTCAAATACCTTCTCATTTATTAGTACATCTTTTCCAGATTTAACAACATAAGTAAGATTTTGGAATCCCTCACCCCTTGTAGTAAAGGACCTAACGTAATGAATATTTATTTTAGTTAGTCCTTCCTCTAGATTGCCATTTCCAAACTTACTAGTCTCAATATTCAGGAGCCATATAAAGGATAAGGCGATAAATAGAAAAAGATCGGCAGCAAAAAAAGCTCCTATCTTCGCACCGACTTGCTGTCCGTGAAGCTTAAGAGCTATTGATGACATTTTCTTTTGTTCTTTCCCTCTGCTCATACTATCCCTTTATGACATATCCGACACCGCGGACTGTCTGTATCATTTTAACGTCATATACCTCGTCTATCTTAGTACGGAGGTATCTCACATAAACATCTATAACATTAGTCTCTCCGAGATAATCATAACCGCAAACCCTTTCCAACAGAGTATCTCGAGAGAGAACTATATCCATATTTTCCAGGAGGACCTGAAGCATAACAAATTCACGATTTGTCAGCTCTATACTATGTCCATCATAGGTGACGGAGTGTTTAGGAACATCCAGTACTAGGCTATTCCATCTATATACTCCGTCAGCAATCTTACCATTTTTATCTTCTGCCACCTCATCAGAAGTAAATGCCCCACCAACAGCGGCTACTGCGCCTGCATTTCCATGAAGCTTAAGCGCAACTCTGATTCTAGCCAGAAGCTCTTCTATAGCAAATGGTTTAGTTATATAATCCACCGCTCCCGCATCCAGTCCAGAAACCTTATCCATTACAGCATCTCTTGCAGTAAGCAGAATAACTGGAGTCTGCTTCTCACGGTGAAGCCTACGTAAAACCTCTAGGCCATTTAATTCTGGGAGCATAATATCTAGGAGAATCAGATCATAGTCTTTCTGAAGAGCCATTTCAAGCGCACTTCGCCCATCACCAACCTTGTCTACCT
This sequence comes from Eubacterium sp., assembly GCA_017480495.1. Lineage (GTDB taxonomy): Bacteria > Bacillota > Clostridia > Lachnospirales > Lachnospiraceae > Eubacterium_Q. Next base: position 7,253 of record JAFVAQ010000019.1, read on the forward strand.
GATAACCTTCATGCTTCAGTTCAAGCTCCGTAAATCTGGCTAGCTTCTCTTCATCTTCTACTACTAAAATATATGCTCCCATTTATTAATCCTTTCAAAGAGTCAGGGAACTATCCCTGACTCCTTTTTATTAATTATTTGTATTATCAGCTGGTCCTTCTACTGTACCCTCAAAAGCACCATCAACTGTCTCAGCAGTTGACTGAACCGGCTCCTGTGGAGCAGCTGCAGTTGGTGCATTGTTGAAGCTCTCATTGAAGCTTGTCTTTACCTTACCAGCGAAATCAGAAGCCTGATTCATTACATTATTTACTTCAGCGGCATCGTTCTTACCAACGATCGAATATCTGCAGTCACAGAACAGTGACACAATGATAACGATTACAAGCAGCTCCCATGCACAAAGAAGTGCGATAATTGATATCCAAAGAGGAAGCTTGATGATTTCCTGACCATTTCTTACAACCTTCAGTGAATTATCTACTGTATATTGGAAACCTCTCTTGATAGCAGCTCCGATATCCTTGAAGATACTCTTGCCCTTTGTATCATTTGTCTTCTCAACTGCTGCTGGCACATCTCTGTAAACACTCTGCTGTGCTTCGCTAGTTGTGTACTGACTCTGCTGTGGGCCCTGAACCTTACCAGCCTTCTCAAGAGCTATCATAGCATCTAAGATATCTCCGTTTGCTTCCTCAAGAGCTTTCTTCGCATCCTCATAAGAAACATTTGCCTTCTGTACTAACTTTTCAACCTTCTCGAATTCTTCCATAATTTTAAACCTCAACTTTCTTTTTAAACTATTCCAATAACTAAGATTTGTTATCGGTTATTTCCTTTTGACAATTCACATTCTAATCTTAATAAATGAAATAGTCTTTAGAGAAAGATTAAAATTAGATTAAAATAGTTATACCATAAATCAGCCTCCACCATCAATAGCAGCAGATGCCTGCTAGCCCTACTTGAGCTTATATGGTACAATGGTTGTTAGTTTTGTGAGGATAAAATAATTAACTAGGTGAAATTATGACATATTATATTGATTATATAAAATGGGATAGAATCTGGGTCTACTTTCATTTCCAAACCAAGAAGGACAACCGTCCTATCTATCTGGTAAGTCTGGATGGCCGTTACAGGATACCTCTCATTGAGGATCATCCCAACACTTACAAACTGAATATAACAAACCCTGGAAATGCCGCTATGCTTCCTACCTGTGTCTATCAGCTAAGAGCTTATGATGGCACTCATGTCGCATGTGTAGCCTGGATGAATCCGCAGGAATGTAATAGAGAATTTATATATTTCCATTCTGAGAGATCCTATAAGGTTCAGTTCACAAATAGAAATGGTTTCAAGATGCTCACCACCGATGGCGTCAGAAAGAATCTGAATACCGTAACACGTATTCTCTCACTGATAAGACGCACCAAGCATAACACAGCAAAAACTGTTCTTAGAAGCATTTACCGTCTGGAGCATTTACTGCATCATAGGAAAACTCCACTTAATAGACAGAATCCTAATATCCTACTTATGTCTGATATGAGTGAGGAAATGGGATCTAATATGGCAGCCTTCAAAAATGCTCTCGATAGACGCGGCTTTAAATATGATACTTCTCTTAGATCTGTAACTACAAAGCATTATTCTTTAAGAGAATGGATAAGGACTCTTCGCAAGATTGCAAGAGCCGACTTTATCTTTCTGGACGACCATTCTCAGACCACTGACTGGCTTAAGATAAAAGGAACAATTATAACTCAGCTCTGGCACTCAGGAGCCGGATTTAAATCCACAGGCTACAGCCGATTTGGTATGCCTGCAAGTCCCGCTCCACAATCAGGCCACCGCCAGTACACATATGGTATAGCTGGTTCCAGGAAGATAAGACATTTCTTCTCTGAGGTTTGGGGAATAAATGACGAACAAGTTCTTCCAACAGGTATGCCACGTCTAGATGAATTTCTGAATGAAGAATATAGAAAAAATACTACTAAGAATATACTTAAGGATTACCCTATTCTTAATAAATATCGTGGCAAGAAGCAGTTTATTCTATTCGCCCCAACATACCGAGGTGAAAATAAGCGCCACGCCTACTATCCAATTGAAAAGCTTGATATGGGTAAAATCTACAAGATGTGTAAAGAAACAAATTCACTATTCATATTTAAGATGCATCCATATGTTGCACCCGTTCAAATACCTGAGGAGTATAGTGACAAGATTCTAGATCTTACGAACTACAAGAATATAAATGATCTGTTCTATATAACTGATCTTCTTATAACTGATTATTCTTCTAATATATATGAGTTCTCACTTATGAAGAAGCCTATGCTCTTCTATGCATATGATATAGATGAATATAGCAAAGAAAGAGGTTTCCACAGAGACTACCGCGAAAATGTTCCCGGTAAGATCGTAGAAACCTTTGATGACATGATCAAAGCCATCTATAACAAAGACTTTGATTTTAAACGTGTTGAAGAATACATTAACAACAACTTCGAAAATGTAGATACTCACGCCTGCGACCGTATAATAGACTGGATAATTCTTAATAAAAAACGTGATTATGAAGAAAACAGCAGCCATTAGTTTTTATAAACTATGACTGCTGTTTTAAAATGACGATATTTTATACTATTTACTGTACCCAATCAAAGCTTCTTGAGACTGCTTTCTTCCAGCCATTTAGTCTGGACTGTCTCTCCTCTTCGTCTATCTCAGGCTTATATACTCTATCTATACTGATAACAGTTCTAAGCTCATCAACGGAGTTCCAATAGCCTACAGCGAGGCCTGCAAGAAAGGCCGCTCCCATGGCTGTACTCTCAAGACAGCTAGGTCTAACTACTGTGGCATTAATGATATCCGCCTGAGTCTGCATGAGGAAGTTATTGGCGGATGCACCACCATCAACCTTTAGCTCACTGAGCTTTACTCCCGAATCTTTTTCCATAGCTGATAGAACGTCACTAGTTTCATAAGCTATGGATTCAAGCGTTGCTCTTATAATGTGATACTTATTAACACCTCTTGTTATTCCAACTATAGTACCTCTGGCATATTGATTCCAATACGGAGCGCCCAGTCCAGTAAATGCAGGAACCACGTAGCATCCATTTGAATCCTTGACCTTAGTCGCCATATATTCTGAATCTTCAGCGCTATCTATAAGTCTCATTTCATCCCTGAGCCACTGTATAGATGCCCCAGCTATAAAAACTGAACCCTCTAGAGCATATTGAATTCGTCCATTTACCCCCCAGGCAATGGTAGTAACTAATCCATTTTCTGAGAATACAGGCTTATCACCAGTATTCATAAGAAGGAAACATCCTGTACCATAGGTATTCTTTGCATTTCCCTTCTCCCAGCACTGCTGACCGAAGAGTGCAGCCTGCTGATCTCCCGCTATTCCCGCTATGGGAATCTCTCTGCCAAGTATGTGCTTGCTGGCCTTGCCATATACACAGCTACTGTCCTTTACCTCCGGCAGCATGCACATAGGTATTCCAAGTTCCTTTAATATATCCTCATCCCACTTTAGCTCGTTGATATTAAACATCATAGTTCTAGAAGCATTTGAATAATCTGTCACATGAACTCGTCCGTGAGTCAGCTTCCATATGAGCCATGTATCTACCGTACCGAAGAGAAGCTCTCCTCTCTCTGCTCTTTCTCTTACGCCTTCAACATTCTCCAGAATCCAGCGGAGCTTAGTCGCCGAGAAATATGCATCTATTACAAGTCCTGTCTTAGCACGAATTGTATCTTCTAAGCCTTTCGCCTTAAGACTATCTGAATAATCAGAGGTTCTACGACATTGCCAAACTATCGCATTATAAACAGGTTCTCCCGTTTCCTTGTCCCAAACGATTGTGGTTTCGCGCTGATTCGTTATACCTATACCTGCTACATCCTCAGCACTCACACCTGCTTTTGCCATTGTTTCAACTGCCACACCAAGCATAGTGGACCATATCTCATTTGCATCATGTTCAACCCAGCCAGGTTGAGGATAAATCTGTGTAAATTCACGCTGCGCTACAGATACTATCTTTCCATCATGATCAAAAAGAATCGCTCTATTACTAGTAGTTCCGGCATCCAGTGCCATTATATATTTTGCCATCTTATTTCCTTCCGCTAGTTTTGTATTTTTATTTCTCGATTGATGTTTCTACATTCTTCTGCTCTTCACCTGTATCATCAAGTTTCGAGAAGAACTTCTTCAGATCAATAATCGGAATAGGTCTTGAATACTTATATCCCTGCAGATACGAAGCTGCCATGTTGATACACATTTCTTCGTCCGAATCATTTTCAACGCCTTCATATAGAACCGAATAATCCAGATCCTTAAACATATTTGCAAGACTACCTACCATCTTCTCAGATCTATTATCACTACCACTTGCAAGAACCAGTGAACGGTCAAACTTGATGATATCGAAAGGAAGCTCCATGATACGTTCCATATTTGAATAACCTGTACCAAAGTCATCCAGATAAAACTTTATTCCATGCTCCTTAAGTTCATCTATTCTGCTCTTAATAACAAGGAAGTCACTTTCTGTCTGTGTCTCTGTTATCTCTATAGCTATCTTCTCATCAGGGATTCCACTATTCCTGATTATTCCACTTATATCATCACAGAAATGATCATCTTTAAGTTCCATTACAGATACATTTACTGAGATTCGACGAACATCATAATTCTCTTGAATAAGATATTTTATCTCATCACAGGTTTTCTGAAGGATAATCTCCGTCAGCACATGAATATAACCTTTTTCCTCTGCCAGTGAAATAAATTGATCTGGAAATACCATACCTATATTACTTAGCTTGAGTCTCATAAGAGCCTCAGCTGTATCATACTTTCCGGTCTTGATATTGAATACCGGCTGACAGTAAACAAGAACCCTTGGATCCCTCAGATTTTTCGCACGATAGATATCTTCAAGTTCTTCAAGTATTTCTTCATACTTATTAAAGGAAACCACATCGTTGTAGTCTATCATATGAACTGAATTAATATGCATATTGCGGTAAATACTATCCAGGAAATTCACATATTCATTTCTTCTACTAACCTCATCAACTGACTCACCGAAGATTATCTTGTAATCAAATCTATATTTTTCATACTCAACCATAAAAGCATTGAGAAGCTTGTTAATCTTATTTTCATAATCAGGATTTGATTTCTTCCTAGCAAGAAGCATCATGTGACCATTATTTATTTGGAAAAGTACCGCTCCTTTAAAGTAATCACTGGCAAACTTTCTAATAATCCCCTGTATTTCTGTAGGGAATGTCTTGCCCTCTCCGTTAAACTCTTCCAGGAGAAGGCTCATAATTATGAGTTCTCTCTTTCGCTCATAATTAAACCTGATCATATCCTCCATAGCACGTACATCTATAGCTCCCATTGATATATCATATGGATTTGAATGAATGATATAGAGCATGGCAATGGTAGGAAAAAGAAATGTACCAACAGTATAAGAAGTCTGATTATAACGATTCTGTATAACAAGCATAACAAAGGAAACTATCATAGTTCCGTAAAAACCACTCATAACTCGCTTATAGAGTCTCTTCCGATATACAATCATCAGGAAAAGAATAATTACTATAAAACCGAGATACCCATATAGGAATAGGTCTCTTCCAGATGTCATAAGTCCCTGACTTGTTATTACATAACTCTTGCCACTCACAGTCTTAACGATATCTGCTACAACGGCAATAATATAAACAATAATACTTATTGTTATAACCGGATACTTTTTGCTGATTTCTAGTCTGAGAACTTCTGTAATATAAACAACATACAGAAGAAGTGTACTAAATAGAAGTGCATGATAAAGGATTCTGAGAATATAAACCGTTGTGTAATCCCCAGTTATATTAGTTATATATTTTACATTGTAAATAATATTGACAGCTGCCGCCAAAAGAATAGTTACATTTATGAATATGAAATATAGAAAACTCCTAGATTTACGTACATAAGAAAAGCCAATCAAAATAAAGATAATCACACATATTGCAATTACCATTACATCGCCCATCGGATAATAGTTGTTAAAGTATATCTGATGTTCCATAAGCATTCCCCAAATACCATCACGTAGTTACCATAATTATACTTTATAAAAGCAGTAATAACAAGAAAATAAGCACCAAAACACTATACATTTCCGATGTGACACGTTATTTACATAATTCAAATAGTGAAGGAATCCTCCCAATACCTGCTTATTATTTCTTTACTTAGATTTTCCCCTATCACTATAAATAAATCCTGGCCCTCACTTATAGGTGTAATTAATATATTATCTCTAGTGGCATTAACCTCTAGCCACTCCCCAGACGCATTTTTAATAAACCCTTTTAGTCGGATTATATTACCTGCAGCCTTATCATTAAATAGACTATTTATTGTTTGATTTAGAGTTTCTAATTCTGTCTTCACATGAAAGAAAAATAGCGATTCAAAGCTCCCATCAAAGCTTTCAGGTTTTCTAAGCATCTCCCCGGAGTTATATCCACCTCTGCTTATTACATTAAATTCTTCGTCACTTATTTTGCCCTTTTTCCAGACAAATAATTTACTGACCTTACGACTGCATTTATATTCCTCAAGACCTTCATTTATAAATCCAAGCAATTCTTCTGATTTCTTTTTTGTCTCCTCTATATTGCTACTATCATCCAGCTTACTAACTATAACAGTCCCCGCCTTAGCAACCTGAGATAGCAGAACATATTTAGCCGCTTCTGATATAGAGTCGCATATTCCTGCCTCTACTATTGTTATAACACTCCCCATTTCGTACCATCTTTCAAGTGGTTCCTCATAAAGCATGTCATATAGTTCATCGACATCATAGATACCTGAAGGCTCTATTATCACATGACTATAGCCGTTCATAGCCATAGCTATAAGCTTGGTCTTGAGTCTCCTTCTGGCACAGTCGGCATCTCCACCTATTACCATTTCGAGATGGCAACTATCTCCCAGCTCTTCAGCAAGGATCATCCTATCAACATTTATTGCCCCATAATCGCTAGCAATAATGGCTACCTTCCTATCCTGTCTTACCAGATATCTCGCATATTCCTTTATAAATGTAGTTTTACCAGATCCAAGGAATCCGGTAATCAGATCTACTTTCGTCATATTAGCTCCATTTTGTATTATTAATCAGTTTCTTACTCATCCCACAAATAATCCGTTCCAATGACATCCGCGCCTATACTACGCAGCTGACTTGCTTCCTGCTTATCATTTACAGTAAATACATATCCTATTAGGTCACTATCCCCAAGGACTTTTCCAACCTCCTCAGTATAAACCTCTTTTGCTACACTATAGCTAATGATATCATTCTTGTGGCAATATTCTACAAACTTTTCGGGAGTAGCCAACTCCTTCTCTCTCTTTTCATCTTTATCATAATATAAATTGATCAGAGGAAAATCATACGCCTCTCTAGCCGCACGAACCATTTCTGTAGTCTGTCCTCCAGCTATAAGTCTGTTAAGGATATCCTCTCGACCATCAGCAACCTTTACAAGCTCCGTGTAGTATTTAAGGGTATCCTCATAGCTTCTGTTACCCGCGTCGACCATCACATACATATCCCTATGAACTTCCATGTAATCAAATAGCCCCGCCAGGCTGGTAGCCTGATACTCTCCCTGAATCTTGAAGCTCATAAACTGGTCATAGGTACATAGACGCTTATTATTTACATTATTAGGTATTTCCTGTCCCAGTCGTAGCTTCCAATCATTCTCACTCCAGACATTATTCTCACCACTATGCGCAAGAACTAGAACATCATCACTTGTAAAGGATATATCCGCTTCAAAGAGCCTATATCCTGCTTGATATGTAGTATCTAGAGTATCTATAGAATTGATATAGCATTTTTCTTTATTCATTCCACCAAGAGCATGGATTATATAATCGGAAGAATCAACTACCGATCTATAGTCCTCTATCAGCTTATCTCTTTCCTTTTCCTGCTGAACATGCTCCGCAAACTTTTCCTCGTCAGTCCTTGCATCATTTTTCGGATGAACTCTTGTAATCACAATAAAAACAGTAAGTGCCACGAGTATCAGTAGTAGTATTGGAACTATCACAAAGCCAACAAATCTACGATACTTTTTTAACAAATCATTTTTTAGCTTTTTCAAATACTCTAAATAATTCATTTAAAATGTCCTACAGATTTCTATTTTTCTTTTTCTGAAGAAGAGCCTTGGTATCGAGACCTGACATACCTTCCGGTTCCGCCTCTTGCTGAACTTTCTGTTGCTGAACTTTCTGTCCCTGAGCCTTCTGCCCCTGAATCTGCTGTTCCTGAATCTGCTGTCCCTGAATCTGCTGTTCCTGAATCTGCTGTCCCTGAATCTGCTGTTCCTGAACACCCTGCTGCTGTAACGGTTGTCCATACATTTGCTGAGTGTTTACAGCCTTTGGGGTACCATCCTTCTTACTAAACTTTTTAAATAGTCTTCGTCCTAGATTGAATCTACGTACAACTATATCGATTAGCAGAATTATAATTGATAGAATAATAACCCAAATGGTTATATCCTTCTTCTTTCTGTTTTCTGCTTTCAGCCTTGTATATAGATTTTCTCCGTCTGAAAGCATTCGTCCATTCGTTTCAACAAAGCTTTTGAAATTCGTATTTGAAATATCTTTTCTATATTCATCAGAAAACTGAATAGTTTCAATCGATGTAGTAGAAGCCGCTATATCCTCGCCTTCCATTCTTCTGACACTTATACTATATACACCCATTTCAGAAGGTTCAAAGGAGGCTGTATATACACCGGGATCTCCCGGTTCCAGACTTAGTTCCTGGGTTTCTCCTGACGGAGAAGTATATACTCCAACAACAGAAGTATTCTCTGAATAATCTGCCGCTGAATAGCTAAGTTCAACCTTTCCTCTTCTCTTATAAACAGAAACTCTGTCCTGTCCTATGTCGCTTTCCATAGCTGCATAGTCCATCATTCTGTTCCACATCTCAGCATAGTCCTGATTAGAAGCGAAGCCCTCGTTCCAGGTTCCAGATGCAGTTGTCATCCAAGCTACTGTATGACCTAATCCATACTGCCAATTAGATAGAAGTGGATCCTCCTCATCCGTTGTAATAGCCTCACGCGCTCCATTCTTGGTTGTAGTAGCTATGTAACCAGTTACATTTGGAATTCCATCTTTATAAAGCTCTGACACTAGCTTGTTATTACTTACAGATAATTCAAAATCACCATTCTTATAATAGGTATTACCGGACAGATATATCTCCTCCGTAAATATTTTAGGAACGTCACTTGAGGAATCAGAATAATAATATCTTCCGTTACAATCCTCTGCCAATTCCTCCAGAAGAGTAGTATCCGAATCAGAGCCAACCGCAATTGTAGACATGGTTATATAATTATCATTTATGAGTTCAACAGCATCACTAAAGTCCTTAGTCTCACCTTCACCATCCGTCAGAAGAAGTATATGCTTAACTCCTGCATCAACTTCAGATAGTTCCTCTGCAGCATCTATAACAGCTGGCTTTATCACAGTTCCGCCCATTATACCTATCTGCTCTATCTCTTCTTTGATAGCTTCCTTATCATCGACCTTTGTAAGAGGTACACGCCATGTAAAAGTATCACTAAATGTTACTACGCCGACATAATCCTTTGGTCCTAGATTATCTACCGCCTCAAGGGCAGCATCAACAGCAACATCCATCTTACTTCTTCCGTTATTCTGGTCTCCCCCTGAACTCATAGAACCTGAACAGTCAATAACCATTACCATAGCAAGGGATGGTGCCTCATCCAGTCCCTTTGGTTCCATATCAACAGGAAGGATCTGTTCAAGTGGAGTATCCTCATATCCACCTGGCGCATAGCTTTCTCTACCACCAGTACATATAACACCACCACCATAATCCTTTACATAGGTTTCTATTACATCAATAAAGCCCTGAGGAAGATCCTTAACATGACAATTATCTAGAATTATAGTTTTATAATTAAGTAAGCCAGATATATCATCTGGTGCATTGATGCAGGAAACAACCGTTGAGTCTACATTAATAGTCTTCAGGATGCTATCCAGTCCAGAGCTATCCTCTCTTGCTCCAGATATTATAAGAACCTTTCCAGGAGCATTTACTACCGCTGCTGCGACCATACTATTATTTTCAGTTATGGTATCGCCATCAGCTTCTATAGTTACCTTTCTTTCTTCTATTGCTTCATCTCCGGCCACTTCATTCAGGACAAATGTATTCTCGCCTCTAATCAAATGAACATTCATCTCATCTAGAAGTTCACTACTATCCCACAACTTTAACTTTGCATCTACTTCGTAGGAACTATAAACAGTAACCTTGATGCTATATGCATCTCCCACCTCCAACTTCTCCGGCATATCTACCATTTCTAGATATACGTCTGAAGCATTTTCGGTTTCATAGAGCTTTGCACATATTTCTATATCATTATCTTTTAACTTATTTAATGTATTATTTATATCACCTACAGTTTCACATCCATCTGTAAGAATAACCATTCGACCTAGGCTATCCTCAGGTACAAGTGCCACAGCATAGTCAACCGCTCCCTCTATATCTGTCGCAGATCCGTCAGGCGTAGAAGCAATTCCTACAAACTGAACATCATCAGTAACAAACTGATCAGTAGTAGCATTTCTTCCAAAGGCAACTACTCCGTAGCTCTGTCCTCTTGGAAGCTTCTTAACCTCTTCTCTTATATATTCCTCTTCCTCAGCAAGGCTGCTTGCATTACTATCTGACATATCTACAAGGAATATAGTCACCGTCTTATTCTTTCGGCCGAAGAGGTTGACACCAAAAATAGACATTAGAACAAGTATTACAAGTACTGTTCTAATAATTATTTCGACTTTGTTCTTTCTCACCTGTCTGGTGATATAAATGATCCAATCGAGTATCAAAAGGATAAGAGCTATGATAAGACAGATTCTTGTTAGCGAACCCAGTCTCACACCATATTCCGCCTCTTTTACATAGCTCATAGATTCATGAGATATGGTTCCATCTCCCTCTGAGATAGGATATCTGACTACAAAGTATTCACTCTTGCTACTATTCTTTTCTCCAACTGCATTTGCAGTCAGTCTATTCAGTCCTGCCTTCCTTAGACTATAATCATCATTTGAATCAACTGCTTCGAATACAGTATCCTTACCTACTGAAGGACTTAAGGATAGGCCTTCTCCCGCTTGAATATATTTACTGTGCACCAAACTGTCATCTGTAATATAAGTAACAGCTTCTGCCACGAAGATTGGGAATTCAGCCATAAGTGGATACTCTGTATTTCTAATATCGAAGCCAAGTACGACCTTTCTGACACCCTCATTTTCTCCATAGTAAGCAACTACTTTTTCATCTTCACTACCAGCATTTATAACCATAAGTGGACTAGCCCATTCAGGACATTCGAGCACGGAAAGATCACTAGCACCGAAGGTATAGTCATTCATATCCCCTATAAGGTCTCCTGTACGAACAGTAACTATTGCACCTGATACCTTTTCAGAATCCTTATCAGAATATCCTTCCACTATTCCAGGATAATTTCCAGTTACAAGGTCCGCTCTATCATATATTGCAAGTACATTTTCTCCTGCAGGTATATCAGCATCATTGGTGATTTTCAGCATAGTATTTCCGGTAATCGCTGTGTATGCCTTCTCAAAATAAGTATTACCAACGCCGACCATGTATGCTTGAACTTCGTCTGATACACTCTTTATCGCATAAGCTGTGTTGTCTCTATCAAGTCCGTCTGAATCTATTCCACTAAGCTCAGCCTTTACATAGTCTCCCTTTACGGATTTATCCATCATTAGGACTGTACTTCCTGCATTACCATCTGTATCAATCGTCCTAACCTCAATCAGAGAACCGTCTGCATCATATAGGGAAATGTCAAACTTATGACTTCCTTCCCCCTTTGTATGATAGCCTATAGCTATATCGTAGGTGCCTGCATCATTCTGCTTCATGGACATCTGACTTATACCAACGTTACTAGTCACATCCCCGTATACCTTAATATCCACAGACATTTTCTCACTCATTTCCTCTAAGCGAGAAGCTCCGTCTCCATCCGTGAAGATTATTATTTCTTCCTTCTTGAGAGATTCCAGCAGTCCTTCAGACTTACTTATATCCCCTGCCGTGTCTGTAACCTGAATATTAGAAAGAATTCTCTTCAGTTTTCCCTTGTCATGACTACCATTAGCAAGTACCTCATTCGAAGCTCCACATGTAACAATAGAGATATCTCCACCAGATGTTTCCACGTAATCCTTTGCATCCTGAATAGCCTGCGCAAATCTAGTATTACCATTCTTATCCTTAAACTGCATACTTCCAGAGGTATCAATAACAATAATGGAGGATTTGTTACTTCCCTTCATTCCTCTCTTAACCATTGGAGACATAGCAGCAAAGGTAAGGCAAATAAGAGCTAGTATTTCAAGGAACATAAGAATATTCTTAATCAGTTTCTTAGAAAATGTTGTACTTCTCTCATTTTTCTCTGTATTTTTCCACAACAAAACAGAAGGTACCACTTTACGTGTCCCCTTCGGCTTCATCAAATATAGAATTATGATAATCGGAACTCCCACCAGACATATAAGTGGGAGAAGTGTTGCGAATGTCATAATACTCTCCAAGTTTTATAAGAATAAGAATCTCAAATTCTCATATATTAGTTTTTTAATAGGATCAGCTGTAGAACATAGAATATAGTTTCCGCCGGCTGCCTTTGCTTTTGTATAGATGTTCTTGGAATAATCCTCAAGAGCTTTCTTATAATCTCTTATACTGTATTTATCAAGTGTGATTCTGACTTCTCTATCCTCATCCTCACTATCTATATATTGAAATGAACCGTCATCCTCTATTTCCATCTCTTCGCGAGAAAGAACATGTATAAGAGTTGTCTTCATACCATGATAATCAAAGAGTCTAAGTATATCTGTTTCCTTAGCAAGGAAACCCTCATCCATAAAATCAGATATAACTATGGCTACACCACCTCTACCCTTAACGGCTTTTTTAAGCGAACTCATAAGATCTATTTTTCCATTTACCTCTGTCTTCTCAAGCCAAGCCTTAAGCGTAGCAACTCCTAAACTGCCAACTGGAACCTTGAAGGTATTTGTTGGAAATGCGAGATCCGTTACATAAACACTATCTCTTCCGGAGGTTGCAGAGAAGCTTATTATTTCTGCCAGCTCCGCCATAAGAGTACTCTTCTTCTTCTCACCAAAATCCATGGATTTACTGGTGTCTAGATAGATGCTAACCCTACCTTCCTTTTCCTCCATGAATTCCTTTATATAGAGCTTGTCGAATCTAGCATATGCATTCCAGTCCACATATCTAGTATCGTCCCCTGGAACATATTCACGGTATCCGGAAAACTCTGCAGAACGTCCCTTGGCAGACGATCTTCTGAGACCCTCGCCCTGGGACATACTGCGGCGTATATTTAACCTAAGTGTATTCAGTTGTTCCAGTTCTCTCAGATTAAGTGTTTCCATCTGCTATCCTTTAATAGTCTTTAAACTTTTAAGTTTCTTCTTTTTACAAGTTTTTATCCAAGCAGCTGCTTAATGATTGTATCTGCATCAACTCCATCAGCTACTGCATCGAAGCTGAGGATGATACGATGACGCAGAACTGCTACTGCTACTGCATCAATATCTTCGAAGGCTACATTTAGTCTGCCCAGCATAAATGCACGAGCCTTTGCACATCTAACTATGTACTGTGCTGCTCTAGGGCTGGCGCCTTCACGTATATATTTATTATCAGCATGAGTCGCCATAACTAGATCAAGGGCTCGTCCCATAACTGGATCTGCTATAGGAATCTGCTGAATCATTTGTCTTATCTCAATAAGTGTCTCAGGCTTAACCATTGGCTGTACAGGTTGTACTCCGAAGCCTTCAGTAAGATTTACAATTGCTGCAAGCTCTTCCTTCGTTGGATATTCGACAAGTAGCTTCATCGCAAATCTATCTAACTGTGCTTCAGGTAGTGGATATGTTCCTTCCTGTTCAATAGGGTTCTGTGTAGCAATTACAAAGAATGGATCTGGAAGAGCATATGTCAGGTCACCCACTGTAACTGTATGTTCCTGCATTGCTTCAAGGAGCGCTGACTGAGTTTTAGGAGTAGCTCTGTTTATCTCATCCGCCAGAACCACATTTGCAAAAATAGGTCCTGCCTCGAATTTAAAGCTGCTTCCCTGCTCATTTCTAACCATTATATTTGTACCTGTTATATCTGCAGGCATAAGGTCTGGCGTAAACTGTATTCGTCTAAACGACATATCAAAGACGTGACTTATTGTTTGAACCAGTCTTGTTTTTCCTAGTCCCGGCATACCTTCGAGTAGAACATTTCCTCCTACTAGAAGTGCCATGAGAAGATTATCCACCGTCTTCTCCTGACCTATTATCTCCTTATGTATTTCCGCTTTAACCTGATTAATAACGCTTACAGCCTGGTTATATTCCATTCTTACTTACCTCCATTTATATCTATTCAGATAAACCTGTGAAATAATTCTTTATTACATCCGACATTCCGCCGGGATATTTTCCCTTATCTATTCCTTCATACGCCTTATCACTGTAGTCACCTATTACAGTATCATATGGCACTTGAGTTCCTTCCCATGCCAGTCCGCTCTGTTCGTGAGCAAACTCTGATGTGGAATTCTCCGTATACTGACCTGATACGTTTTCATTAACGCTTACATAGTCATGATTATGTTTAACCTTTGTTTCACTAGAACCCTCACCTTGTCCGCTTCCCTTTCCTTTGCCTTCACCTTCTCCTTCGCCTTGGCCTTCGCCCTCGCCTTCTCCGGATCCTTTTCCTTCGCCTTTACCTTTGCCTTCACCTTCTCCTTCACCTTGGCCTTCGCCTCCTTGGCCTTCTTGCCCCTCTTGGCCTTGTTGACCTTCTTGACCCTCTTGACCCTGCTGTCCCTCTTGACCTTCCTGGCCTTCCTGACCTTGCTGCCCCTGCTGACCTTCCTGGCCCTGCTGTCCTTCCTGGCCTGGTTCGCCTTGCTGGCCCTCTTGACCTGGCTCGCCTTGTTGATTATTAGAAGCAGTCTGATTCTTCGGCTTCTGATTCTGATTATCCGCTATTTCCTTCGCAGACTTTAGTTCTTTCTGAGCCTCTCCTGTTTTACCTTGAGATAACATTTCTAGCTTGTCGGACATATCCCCTAGCTTATAATCATATTTTTGTCTAGCCTTATTAAAATCATTCTTGTCCTTCACATTTGCAAAGTCTTCTTTTGAAGTCTTAAGCGACTCCATCATTTGCTTTAGAGCCTCCAGCTCCTCTGGAGTCATTTCACCCTGATCTATCTTCGTCAGAGCCTCCATCATTTCCTCTACTTCTTCCTGAGCTTTCTTTGCTTCCTGCTTAGCCTCATGCTGATTCTTTGCCAGCTCCTTTGCAGGAGTAGGTATCATATATAAAACTGTCGCAAGAACCATAACAAGTAGTAGCACTCCCAGTTTTATCCACGGAAGCTCAAACTTAACCTTTACCTTGCTCTCCTCCAGTTTCAGATGCTGCTCAGCATCTAATCTCTGAAGAATACATACCTTATCTTTATACTTTCTATTTTCAAGAGCTGTTATTATTTTCTCATCAAAGCCACAACTATCTATATAGAGTGCCGCCGCCTTGTTATCTATTCTCCTTCTAACTCCAAGAAAAACTCCAACAAGCAGTCCTAGAAATATAGCTGCAAGAGCCACGTAACCTGCATAATAGAAGGGAAATATCATACTCGCTATAACAACAATAAGTCCTGCTACAGCTCCATACATCAGAGCTGTAACAAGACTTTTTCTCATTATATTAGCATTTAACTTTATTCTTATTTTTCCTACTATTCTGTCTATATATTCCATTCTTCTGCCTGCCTGTTATTTAGTTAAAATAGCATTTACTTATTTCTAGGCTTCAGTCTTAGAGAGGCCATCCATATGAAGAATGCTGCTATTCCAAGCTGCAATATAACTGAAATAATAAGCCATACTGTAGTGTTTCCAAAAAATTCAAAGATCGGATGGCTATTCGTTCCATAACTATATATTTCTTCATATAAGGATTCACCTGTCATTCTCCCATAGAAAAATACTATAAAGGACTGAACAGGATTAAATGCAAGTGGTAAAAATGACCATACAGCGTTATCTATATCTCCAAGAATCGCAACTAGTAGTAGTGGAACATAGGTTATTCCATATATCGTTCCATATATTACATATGACATAATAATAGCTGGAATTGATTTCCTACATACGGAGGAACAGAAGGTTCCTATACTTCCTGCCATTATTGCATAGACAAATGCAAGCACGGTATACTCCAGAAGCATAAGCCATGACAGACCTCCCATTATGAAGGATATCGCCATGAGAGGAACACTAGCTACAACGAATATCATTACTCTGAAAACTGCAGATGAAACCTTACCAATAATTATTGCTGGAGCACTCGTTGTTGTAGTTAACATAACATCTAGTGTCTGTCTTTCTCTTTCACCTGATATAGAGGAAGCAGTTATTATAGGTATGATCAGCGATATCATGATTAACTGCGCTATACCTATCACAAGGAAAAATGAGATATATGCCTCATATACATCCGTATTACTTCTTATTCCTGAATACGATCCAACAGAACGTATCGTAAGCATTATAAAAAGGAATATGAGTGCAAGTATTGCTTCATATGCGAAGAGTCCCCAAGAGAATTTCATACTTCTGGATATAACCTTGAGGTCCTTTCGAACTATAGGATTAACTATGCTTTTTGAGGTTTTAACATTATTCATTATGCAACACCTCCTGTCATATTCATAAATATCTTCTCTAGGCTTCTCTCTTCTCTATGGAATCCCGAAATAGTCACACCTCTAGATATAAGATCAACTATTATTCGATTAGCCATTGCATCATCTGCAACACCACTAATTATTATCTGATTCTCACGAACAGATTCCATCCTAATTGCTGGCTGCTCTGTAAAGATTCTCTGTGCCAATTCTATACCGTTTGCAAAGGAAATGATCAGACGGCTTGTATCTGTACCAGTTTTAAGAATATTTTCCATCTTACCCGCTGCCACCAGACGTCCTTGATTCATTATTCCTACGGCATTACACATTTCAGCTATATCAGCAAGTATATGTGAACTTATAACTATTGTTTTGCCCATTGACTGCAGATTCATCAGAAGCTCTTTCATCTCGATTCTAGCCGCTGGGTCAAGACCCGAGGAAGGCTCATCCATTATAAGAAGTGTTGGATTATGAAGGAGTGCCCTCGCAACACATAATCTCTGCTTCATACCTCTTGATAATGTGTCTACATAGAAGTCCTTTTTATCTTCCAGATTAACTAGAGCAAGAAGATCATTGGAAGTTGCAACTATATCTCTATATGTCATTCCATTAAGAGATCCATAGAATTCCAAATACTCTGTAACCTTAAGGTTATCATATACACCGAAGAAATCCGGAACATAACCTATATTTTTCTTTATTTCCTTTAACTGACTTCTAGTGGCTCCACCATTTATGCCTGTGATTCCATTTACTGTAACCTTACCAGATGTAGGTTTTAGAAGTCCGCATACTATTCTTATAGTTGTTGTTTTTCCTGCACCATTTGGTCCTACAAAGCCAAAGAGATCTCCCTTCGGAACTCTGAGGGTCAGTCCTTTAACAGCAGGAAAACGGCCATACATTTTTACTAGATTCTCTATATATAACATAGCTTTCCCTCCTGTTTAGTATTCTGAATAATAGCATTCCCAGGCTGCTTCTGAGTCTACCTTTGTCTTGGTGCTACCCTTTGTAACTCCGACTACCGCAAGTGTTCCAGGCATTCCGGCGCAGTTTGCTTTAAGAGTCATAGCCATAGCCGATAGCTCGGCCGCACCTTCATAGTCTTTTTTCCTATAATAATTACTTACTTCTCCATTATAGATTAGATTATTATTACTTACAGAATATCCCTGGTAACCATAGGAGGACTTATTAATGGCAACTGTCATTTCTTCACCATCTTGGACATCCTTAATTAGCTGATTTCCGTAGTCTCCTATTATCATTACAAAGTCAAAATCTTTACCTGTATTATTTGTTATTTTTCCATATCTAATATTTTGAAGGCCATTATTATCCACATCATCAAATTCCACATCATAAGTGAAATCCTTTATTTTTTTATCCTTGTTAGTCATTACAAAACAAGTGGACTCAAAGGTTCCTTCAGGTTTATAAGTCAGCCTATCTACTTCTCCACCATATTGTATGATTCCCTTTTCTTTACTATCACTATATCCAAAATCAGTTATCATATTTCCATATAGATATGAATCTTTGGTTTCAATCGTCCATTCCTTAGGCTTTGCTGAATATCCCAATATAAATACATCATCTGTATTATTACTTATGTTATGCATTTCAACTGTTTTGATATTCAGTCCACGTACCTTTACTCCTAAACTGAGTAGCGCCACGAAACCAACGAAAACAAGTGACATTATAGGAATAGCTATCCATATCTTCTCTTGCATCTTCATAGATTTAAGCACTAGATAACAAATCGGTCCTACTAGGACTATATAAATAATTATAATAAGTGAGAGAAGCCCCGCTCCTGTCCTCACAGGTTTCTCCATATATCCTTGGAAATCCTCCAGATCATACATAGAAAAATTATTATTAGGATTATAATTTGAAGAACTAACCAGCTGAGATAATATGAAATTATATAAACTGTTTAAATTGTAGTTGTCATCCTCTGTCAGCTCTTCTAGATCAAAGGTCGAATGAATAATATATCCACTGCCGATATTAATATAGTTATCAACATTACTAATGCCTGTATATGAGAGTGTATAGTCTATATCTACCACTTCATGTTCAGCATAATCATTTCCTGTATAGAACTTTTCATCGCGATATGTTCCTCTAGATTCAATACCAAGAAATCCATCATCAAATCCCGATACAGTTCTATCCATCGTTCTACCTGTACCAATAAAAAGGATTCCTCCATAATTAACCCAATCTTCTATCTCTTCAATAACCTCTTCCGATATACTGGAAGTGTCGTAATTATTAATGACCAATACATCGATTCTAGCCAACTGATCTGATATATCATCAAGATCTATTTCCTCTAGTTTAACCTGGTAGTTTTCCTGGTAATATTCAACTGTTTCACCGCCCATATCCAGCGCGGATATCTTGTCAGGATTATCTGACAGAAGCCCTAAAGTGATTTGGCTAGCCGTTTTACCAAATACAGATCTAAACTTTTCCGAGTACACCTTTTTTCCACTAGTGTTATAAAGATAGATTGTTATCTCCTTATGAGCATCTAGCCCTTTTACAGGAATATCCACCGAATAAGTTTTTGTATTGCCTTTCGGAACTGAAACAATAGTTTCATATCCAACCAGAGAGGCCTTATCATTTTCAACTACGACTCTCATAGTTCCAGAGAAATTCTCTAGTTTACTCTCTATGTCAACATTGACTATATAATAATCACTACTAGTCGAGAGATCTGATGTTACAGCTAGGGTGTATCCTGAACCGGCAGCATCAATATTCATATTCGAGACTAAAAGGATCATTGTCGTCAGCAATACAAATACTATTAACCTTTTCATTTGTTTCCTCCATTTACTTCTTGAAGTGAATAATTTCTTATGTTATACTCGCACCTGCGAGCAGGATAGATAATCGCGGGGACTTTTATAGTCCGTGAGGAAAGTCCGGGCATCACAGGGCAGGATGCTGGATAACGTCCAGTTGAGGTGACTCACAGGAAAGTGCAGCAGAAAATATACCGCTCTATATGAGTAAGGGTGAAAAGGCGAGGTAAGAGCTCACCGCCTGGCTGGTGACAGACAGGGCATTGTAAACCCCATCCGATGCAAGACCAAGCAGAAGCGTTGACGCGGCCCGCCGAGCTTCAGGTAGGTTGCTTGAATCCTGTAGTAATACAGGATCTAGATAGATGATTATCCCCGACAGAACCCGGCTTACAGTCCTGCTCCATTTTTACTTTTTCTTCTTCACATATAAGTCTACTCAGACTTTAAAGCATCCCCCACCAATAAATTCTCTTATTATAGAATTCTGTGGAACGCTCTGAACATCTATTCCCAGGAAATAATCCAGGAACTTAAGAAGCCTCTTGGCCTCATAATACTCATCACTTTCTTCCGATACACCAAAGAGCAAAGGCTCTGCAAAGGTCTTTAGTGCAGGAAGTTCATATATAAGCGCTGAATTGAATACAGCATCTGCCTCCTCTTGATATGGGAAGATATATTTTTCTTCTCCACGTCTTACGGATGGCCACATTTCTATAGTTTTACTAGCACTATGTCCTCTAGTTCTTGCATCTCTTATCATTCTTCTGATAAGTCTCGTATCTGTTGTAGATATACGATTATGCTCATCAATATTTAGCTGTGTAAGTGCACTAATGTAAATCTTGTAACAACTATCCTTAGGAAGTGTCTTAGTAGACGCTGGATTAAGCGCATGTATACCCTCCATAACTATTACATCATTCTTACCGAGCTTTAGTTTAGTACCATCATATACCTTTGCGCCCACCGTAAAATCAAAGGTAGGCATATCTACTTCTTCCCCGTTCAGAAGTCTAGTCATAGTACTTTCAAGTAGCTCCAGATCCAATGCATCTATAGTTTCAAAATCGAATTTTCCATTTTCATCCAGTGGAGTATCCTTCCTCTCCTTGAAGAAGTTATCCATAGCAATTGGATGAGGAATTATACCAAAAGAAGCCAGCTGCACGCTGAGTCTATTGGAAAATGTTGTCTTGCCTGAAGAGGATGGTCCTGCTATCAGAACAAGCTTTCTATCTCCCTCATATATTTCCTGAGCTATCTCAGCTATCTGTTTCTCCATCATAGCTTCCTGGAGTAGCATGAGTTTATTCATATCGCCTTTGACAATAATATCATTTAGCTCTCCCACACAGGTTATTTGAAGCTTGCGACCCCAGTCCTCTGATTTTCTAAGCACATTATAGAGTTCATGTGGTGCGTCGTATTTTTAAGGAAGCTTCAGTGTATTCTTCTCCGGAATAACAAGCACGAATCCATCATAATATGGCACAAGATCAAACTCTGTCAGATAACCTGTTGATGGAACCATATATCCGTAGAAATAATCCTCATAACCATCCAGATCATATATATTAATCTTGGAGGATCTTCTATATCTCAGAAGTTTAGCTTTACCCGGAAGATCTCTACGAGCAAATCTTTCTCGCATTTCTCTTGTAGTATATATCTTCTTCTCTAAAGGCAGATCCTGCTCAACAAGCTCTCTCATTCTAACCTTGATCTTGCCCAGTAGCTCTTCATTCATCTCTGTATCGTCATCTTCAAGTCTACAGAAGAAGCCTTTCCCCAGAGAATACATTATCTCTATTCTGTAGTCCCCCTCTGCCTTTCCAAGTACATCCTTTGCAGATTTGAGCATAAGAAGGACTATGCTCCGCTTATATAAATCATATCCTATAGGACTATTAAGCTTCATAAACCTAATCTCTGAATCCTTGGATATGTTACTAGTCACTTCACATAGTCTCCGATTAACAACGGCCGCTACATACTTCTCCTCGTCATCTATAAATTTATCTATTATATCTGTAAGACAAGTACCAGCAGACACCTTTCCTTCTATTACATTTTCCCCATTAAATATTTTGATATTTATCTCTGTATTATTCATATAGCACCCCTCTACTAACCAATTAAAGGTCATTTAATTCTTTATAAGATCAATAACCTTAGCTAGTTCATCAACTTCACTATTTATTTCCGCCATCCTATCTATGATAGAATCTCCAGTCTCCTTGGATAGCTTGCAGTATATACCTTCCAGCTTCTCTATTCTTTCTTCTGTATATCTTAAAAGAACAGGAGATTTTTTCTGAATTAGCAGCTTTCCATAACGGTCATATAATATATTAGTGTCTGCTTCCTGGTCATCTGTTGCATTTCCCAAGTAAATAGCTTTGATAATATTATAATATTTACCATCCTCTATCATCATTTCCTCATCAATAACTCGGAAATTAGATTCCCTCAGGAAATGCCTGACGTCCTCTATCTCTGACTGAGGTGACAAAATAAGCTCATACCCCTCTGAAAGCTTCGAAATGCCTCTACTAAGTATATCTATTATTAATGGACCTCCCATGCCAGAAATAATAGCGGCATCGCTTTCATTCTTTTCCAAGGCATCCATTCCATTAGAAATCCTTGTCTTAACCTTATCAGCAACACCATACATCTCGATATTCTTTTTTGCATTTTCAAGTGGACCTGCGGCTATATCCATAGCCAGCCCACCCTCTGATATACCTTGCTTAACTAGATATATCGATATAAATGCATGATCACAGCCGATATCAGCTACCACCTTTCCAGGGGTAACCATATCAGCTATACATTTCATTCTATTTGACAGCTTTGGCATCATTTATTTGAGCCTCCCGCTTCTATTCTTACTCAAGGAATTCCTTAAGCTTACGTGAACGGCTTGGATGTCTAAGCTTTCTAAGTGCCTTTGCCTCTATCTGTCTGATACGCTCACGAGTTACATTGAACTCTCTTCCTACTTCCTCAAGAGTTCTAGCTCTACCATCGTCAAGACCGAATCTGAGTCTCAGAACCTTCTGCTCTCTTTCTGTAAGTGTTCCAAGCACTTCCACCAGCTGCTCCTTAAGGATAGTTGACGCAGCTGCATCCTGAGGTGCAGGAATATCTTCATCCGGAAGGAAGTCTCCTAAGTGGCTATCTTCCTCTTCACCGATAGGAGTCTCCAGGGATACTGGCTCCTGTGATATCTTCTGTATCTCTCTTACTCTATCAACTGGTATTTCCATCTCTTCAGCTATTTCTTCTGGGCTAGGCTCACGTCCCAGTTCCTGAAGAAGCTGTCTGGATAC
Organism: Eubacterium sp.; assembly: GCA_017480495.1. Taxonomy (GTDB): domain Bacteria; phylum Bacillota; class Clostridia; order Lachnospirales; family Lachnospiraceae; genus Eubacterium_Q. The sequence goes on from JAFVAQ010000019.1 coordinate 30,426, forward strand.
TCTAGTCAGCTTATTTATAGTCTCAACCATATGTACTGGAATTCTGATAGTTCTAGCCTGATCTGCTATAGCTCTTGTAATAGCCTGTCTGATCCACCATGTTGCATATGTAGAGAACTTATAACCTTTACGGTAATCAAACTTCTCAACAGCCTTAATTAGACCCATATTACCTTCCTGAATCAGATCTAGGAAAAGCATTCCACGGCCTACATATCTCTTAGCAATACTTACTACCAGACGAAGGTTTGCCTCAGCAAGCTTCTGCTTAGCAACCTCATCACCTTCCTCCATTCTCTGAGCAAGCTCAATCTCTTCCTCAGCTGTAAGAAGCTGTACTTTACCTATCTCCTTCAGATACATTCTTACAGGATCCTCAAGGCTGACGCCTTCAGGTACTGAAAGCTCTATCTTCTCGAGATCGATTTCCTCTTCCTCGGAAATGTCAAACTCAATATCCTCATCATCCAGCTCGTCGTCTTCAGTAATAGAGATAACCTCTACTTTCTTACCCTCAAAGAAGCCCAATGCTTTGGCAAAATAATCTGCCGTCAGAAGAGCATGTGAATCCTTAAGTGCATCAATAATAGCTTCGTCACTCAGGATATTCTTGTTCTTCTTAGCAACTTTAAGAAGCTCGTTCATCTTCTTCTGGAAAAGAGCATCCTTCTCTTCATCAGTCATTCTGTCACTTTCATCTAGTTCTTCTTCGACTGACTCTTCTTCTACTTCTTCAGTAGCTTCCTGCTCAGAAGTTTCCTCTGTTTCCTCAACTACTACTTCCTCGATTACTTCTTCTTCTTTTTTTGCTTTCTTTCTTGTAGCCATCTCTATACCTCACTATAATTTAATTCTTATTTTTTTAACCTCTTCCTTCTGTCTAGCTAATTGTATATAGCTAACATTGGAATTCTCTCTTAGTGCCTTATCTATATTATTGGTTTTGATTTTGATAATCACATCTGTCAGAACCTTTTCCATAATAGATGGTGTCGTATCAAATTCAAATTCCTTCGTAAAGATTTCACTAACCTTTTCCTGGGATTCAGCATCCTCGAAGCTATTCAGGATATTTGCCGGTACAACCTTACCTTGTGACCGGTACTGTTCAAATATCTTCTTAGCTACATCTGAAATGATTTCCTCAGTAAAGTCTTTCTCCGATATAACTCCCGATAGTTTATCAAAGAGCCGCTGCTCATTTACCATCATAGTTAGAAGATATTTCTCATTATCCTCTGCCGGAGTCGATTTTTTCTTCTGCCGCTCTCTTAATTCTCGCTTATCTGTATTGTCTACCACGTCATTTTCTGTCGCTGCATCTAGACTTGTTTCAGCCAGTCCTGCAAGTCCGACCTGAGTAACTATCCTACCAAGCTCCTCCTTATCGAGGAAATATTTGCTCGAAACTGTATCTATATAGTTATGCCTCTCAGTTATATCCGTAATACCCGCGAGGAGTCTGCCGGCATCCTTCATAAACTTGGTTTTCTCTTCAGGATCGTTCAGGTCATACTTTGCAACTATATGATCTATCTCGAAGAGTCGACCATTCAGAGCATTTCGAACTCTTTCGTCGAAACTATCTATTCCTTCATTTTTAATGAATTCATCAGGATCCTTATATGGTCTAAGGTCTACAACCTTTTGTGATAGATCCAGTTTTCGAAGAATTCCTATCGCTCGCATAGTAGCATTTACTCCGGCGCCATCGCTGTCATAAGCTAGGTATACATCAGTCGTATACCTCTTTATGAGCCCCGCTTGAGCCTCAGTAAGCGCCGTTCCAAGAGATGCTGTTGCATTTGTATATCCTGCTTGATGCATGGCTATAACATCCATATAACCCTCACACAGGATAATGCCCTTCTTCTTACTATGCCTTGCTATATTCATAGCAAATAGATTTCGACCTTTATTGAAGATTTCGGTTTCTCTGGTATTAAGATACTTAGGCTTAGCATCTCCCAGCACTCTTCCACCAAATCCTATTACCTTACCGCTTATATCTGTTATCGGAACTATAACTCGGTTCCAGAACTGATCCCCAGGTCCATCTCTTTCATCAAATCTTACGAGACCTGCCGCCTTCATTAGTTCGTCCGAATGTCCCTTCGATTTGAGATACTTATACAGATCATCTCTATATATATCCGAATAACCAAGCCCAAAGTTATTTATAGTCTCATCCGTAAAACCACGGTTCTTGTAATACTCATAACCCAGCTTTCCACGATCTGTCTTCGTTAGCAAATAATGGAAATATCCCGCTGCATCCATATTAACTTCGTAAAGCTTCGCCCGCCATGACTGCTTCTTCTTATCTTCATCAGACAGTTCCTTCTCTGGAAGCTCGATACCTGCTCTCTTCGCTAGATACTCTATAGCCTCTGGAAATGTCATATTCTCGTGCTTCATTAGAAATGTATAAACATTTCCTCCAACATGGCAACCAAAGCAATAGTACATCTGCTTTTCTCGACTTACCGTAAAGGACGGGGTCTTCTCATTATGAAAAGGACAGCAGCATTTATAAGTGCTACCGGCTCTTTTCAGACCAGTGTATTCAGAGATAACATCGACTATATCATTTTGCGAACGTACTTCTTCAACTATTTCATCTGAATAATACATTTCATCCCTCAATTTTATGTAAACTAGAATTTATTCCAACCATCAGGAATGAATAACTGCTGGAATATCTCAACTGCGTAGTTATCAGTCATTCCTGATATATAATCACAAACTATATCTGATACATCAGCGCCACTCGCTATGGCATCAGCAAATTCTCCAGATAACTTATCCGGATTATTATAATAATACTCATAAAGCATTTCTATCACTTCAAAAGCCTTTTCCTCTTCCTTTTTAACTACTGGATTCGTATAAAGGTTTTCGAACATATATTTCCGAAGATCCATAAAGGCTTGCCAGAATTCGTCCGTCATCTTGACCCTAGGGCTATCCTGAGAATTCTCTACTACATTATGAATCATTCTATCTATTCGGTCGCTTGTTGAATGTCCCAATATATTAGTACATTCTGAAGGGAGTTCATCTTCGAAAAGTACACCAGCCATTATTCCATCATCTATATCGTGGCTAATATACGCTATCTTATCTGAGATTCTAACTATATCTCCCTCAAGCGTAGCAGGTGTAAGGCTAGTCTTATGATTCAGGATACCGTCTCTTACTTCCCATGTAAGATTGAGCCCCTGTCCATTTTTCTCTACCCTTTCAACTACTCTAACGCCATTGACATTATGTCCAAAAGGTTTACCCAGTGCCTTGCTAAGCGCTCTCTCTCCTACATGACCAAAAGGTGTATGACCTATATCATGTCCAAGAGCTATAGCTTCTGTCAGATCCTCGTTTGCCCTTATAGCCTTAGCTATAGTTCTTGCTATCTGCGAAACTTCAAGAGTATGAGTAAGTCTGGTTCTGTAATGATCCCCATCTGGAGTTAGAAAAACCTGTGTCTTATGCTTCAGTCTTCTAAAGGACTTACTATGAATGATGCGGTCTCTATCTCTCTGATATACTGTACGTATATCACTTTCCTCTTCCGGCACATCTCTGCCTCTAGACTCATCACTAAAGGATGCATACTTACTTAATTTTTGATGTTCTTCCTGTTCGTAACGCTCTCTAATAGTCATTTTACACTCCTCAAAACCTAAGCCATTTCAGGAAAACCATATGTGACAAAACCATCCCCTAAAAAAGAGGACCCATCTTATTATTAAACATAAAAAAGAAGAATCCTTTTATTTTTTTTATTTATTGCAATAGTTTTTTTGACAACAACTAACTATAATGCTAATATATGAAAATGCGAGAAAAATAGCTGATTTGAAGGCTATTTAACCTATAACAGAAAGGTTGACATAATATGTCTAAAAACAATTCTAGCAAGAATTCCAACAAATTAGATAATAAAAAACAAAATAATGAACAATTATCTGATACACTATCTGCACAAAATGCAGATAAGCCTCAGATTGAAGGAAAAAAAGAAGAAAGCGAAGAAGCTCGCGTTAAGCCGACAAAAGCACAGCGGTTCTTCAATGTAATAGATAAATTCGGCGATCTCTTCTTCCTGAATATTTACTTCTTTATAACCTGTATACCTATAGTAACGATCGGAGCTGCATTTACTGCACTATACACCGTTACTAACAAAATGGTTAAGGACGATGAAAGTCCCGTTAAGGAAGCTTATTTCAAAGCCTTTAGAGAGAATCTAAAGCAGGGAACCATCATCTGGATAGTAGATCTGATATATCTATTTCTGATGTATGTACAGTATTCATATGTTATCACTAGTAACAGTGAAACAGCACGTATCATTTATGTAATACTTGGGTTTGAGTTCATACTTGCAGCATTTGCTATACCTCTTCAATTCCCAATGGTTGCCAGATATGAGAATACAACATTTAACCTTATGAGAAATGCATTAGTCTTCTCTCTCGCCAACCTAGGAACCTGGATAAAAATATTCTTTATTTGGTCATTTCCAAGTATGCTGTACTTCCTGAATCCAAGAATCCTGGTATACACTTGGTTCCTCTGGGCCTTGTTCCTAACAGCTTTCTTTACATATGTAAGCTCAATGCTACTAATAAGATTCTACGACAAAATAGAAAAACCTAGAGAATAAAATCTATACTATTATAAATTGTTCATCCATAGTTTTATGCTATGGATGATTTTTTTTGCAATGAATGTGTAAACAACAGAGGCAACTACAGAGGCTACAACAGAGGCTGCTGTAGACGACACAGATGACACAGATGAAGCTACAGATGATGCTACAGCTGACACTGCTAGTGTCGCAGGTATCGAAGCTCCAAGTACCGACGGATGGGATGATTCCATGAAGATTTATGCTTATACATGGGATGATAATTTCCAGAAGACAGTAGAATTACTTCTTGAAGATCATCCAGAGTACAAAGATTATGTTGAATTCGTTAATCTTGGTGTTGGTGGTCAGTCAGAAGAATGGCTTACAGGAGTTGATACAGCACTTGAAAATGGAGATAAGTATCCATCACTTATCCCAGCTGATATCGGAGTTGCTAAGTACTGGTCAGAGGATGACACAAAAACAGCAAATCTGTATGATTTAGGATTTACAGATGAAATGTTTGCCAACAACTATGATTTTGTACTTCAGTATTCAAAGTACAACGATGAACTTAAGGCTGTAACATATCAGGCAAATCCAGGTTCTCTTTTCTATCGTAGAGATATTGCAAAAGAAGTATTTGGAACAGATGATCCAGAAGCTATTCAGGAGAAACTTGGAGACTGGGATTCATTCTTTAAGGCTGCTGAGGAGCTTAAAGCTGCTGGATACAAAATAGTTTCAGGTCCTAATGATATTGAGTATCCTACATGGGATGGTAAAGAAAATGCTTGGGTAAGTGTAGCTGATGATGGTTCTGAAACACTTGCTCTTGAGTCATCTGTTTCTGACTATCTTGAAAGAGCAAAGACTATCTATGATAACGATTATTCAAATAACTCACCTATGTGGGATGGTTCTTGGATGAGCGATATGAAGGATGATTCTAAGGTATTTTGTTACTTTGGATGTCCTTGGTTTGTAGGAACAATGGTTAACGATGGTGGCGCAACAGAAGGAAACTGGGGTGCATGCGTTGGTCCTAAGGCTTATCACTGGGGTGGTACATTCGTATCAATTGGTAAGGACACTCCAAACCCAGAACTTGCTGCATGGATAGCATATGAACTTTGCTGTGACGATGATTTTGCTGTTAAGCTTGTTAATTCTGATTGTGACACAAATTGTTCAGCTAACAAGGTAGCTAATGAGAGACTTATAAACGGTGAACTTTCAGATGATTTTGCAGCTTCTAAGTTCTTAGGCGGACAAAATCCATTTGAAGTATGGGCTGAAGCTGCTGAGGGCCTTGATCTCTCTAAGGAAACATATTCTGACGGAACACTTCAGGGCTATATGAACGATGCATCTACAGGTTATAACGAAGGAACATATAGTTCTCTAGACGATGCTCTTAAGTATATCAAAGATCAGGCTAATACTGGTCTTGGTCTTTCAGAGTAATTACCTAACTGGTGAATACTCCATAAGTAATATATAGATATTACAATGCGCATCATCATTTAATATGGTGATGCGCTTTTATAAAAAAATTATGGGGGTGAGAACTTGAATAAAAAGAAGACTGTAGAGCACGGTAAATATGGTATATACTTCAGTATCCCTTTTTTTGTGATTTTTGCAATTTTCCAACTATATCCACTTATACTAACATTCTATAACTCACTTATTTATACTGAAAAACACGGTAGAAATACTGTAGATACATTTGGGTTTGGAAATTTCTCTCATTATATATTTGGTGCAGATGGTGGTGGAGAAATATGGAAGGCTCTGTTTATCACCATAGTATTATGGTTACTAAATTTTATACCACAGATTTTACTTTCATTACTTTTAGCGGCATGGTTTACAGATTTAAAATATAAGCTAAAAGGAAATGGTATATATAAAGTAATAATGTATATGCCAAACATTATTACTGCTGCGACTATCGCAGTATTATTCTATGCTTTATTTGAAGGTAGAGGTCCAATAACTACCTTATTCAGAGATTTGGGGTTAGTTGGAAAAGGCGGTTTTTTGGATAAAGGTTGGGCATCATTAATAATAATTGCATTTATTCAGTTTTGGATGTGGTATGGAAATACAATGATTGTCCTATGCGCTGGTATACTGGGTATAAATCCTGCAATATACGAAGCAGCAATGGTTGATGGTGCATCATCCAGACAACAGTTCTTTCAAATTACCGTACCTTTATTAAAGCCAATACTTCAGTACACTCTTGTGACATCAGCAATAGGTGGTCTACAAATGTTTGATATTCCACAACTATTTAATGATGGTGGTCCTGTTGTGAAGTTTGGTGAAGGTACAGTCAAATCTACCACAACAGTAATAATGCTAGTAAAACAATATGCTAATCCTGGCGCCACTCAGAATTTCGGGCGTGCAGCCGCATATTCTGTGATATTATTTTTTGCAACTTTAGCTATAAGTCTTATCTTTTATAAGGCTACTCAGGAAAAAACATCAGATGGAAGGTAGGTGAACAAGGTTGGATAAGGAAATTAAAGGTTTTTCTTCGGTGAAATTGATACGTTATATAGTATGTATCCTTCTTTGTTTCTTATCATTATTTCCATTTTATTTAATGATAATTAACTCGACACTTAAGTCAAGCGATATACTTACAGGAATAAAGCTTCTTCCCGGAAGTCAATTTTCAGAAAATTTCAAAAATTTGTTAGATGCAGGTTCAAAAACAAGCGGTGTTAATGTATTAGAAGCTATGTTAAATTCATTAATGGTCACAATACCTGCCACAATTCTTCAAATTTATTTTGGATCACTCACAGCATATGCTGTTACTGCTTATAGATTTAAGGGACGCAATTTTATGTGGGGATTCATATATGCAATAATGATGATTCCTACTCAAGTATCTATTGTCGGTTTTATAAAAGTATGTAACTTAACACACTTGTATGGTACATTTTGGCCATTAATAATTCCTGCTATAGCAGCACCTACAACAGTATATTTTATGAAACAATATATGGAAACAGGTTTATCATTAGAAATAATAGAAGCTGCTAGAATTGACGGATCAAGCGAATTCGCCACTTTCAATACGATAGTACTTCCTCTTCTAAAACCAGCTATGGCTACACAAGCCATTTTTGGATTTGTTGCTTCTTGGAATAATCTATATACACCTTCTCTTATTCTTGCTACAGAAAGAGATAAAATGACAATGCCAATGTACATATCAGCTCTTAAAGCAGATGATAAGAATAGGGATTGGGGTCTTATATATTGCGGACTACTCGTCACTGTACTACCTATTATGATAATGTACTTTTTCCTATCAAAATACATTATTGCAGGTGTAGCACTTGGCGGTGTCAAAGAGTAATCATACTTAAAAAATATTTATAAATATGTGCCACTCCATAATTGGGTGGCACATTATGTTTTCTAGGTTAGGAAAAACAAAGAGCATGAGTGCTAATGATTTAAAAAAACAAGATAAAAATAAATGGCGTTTAAAAAAATATCTAGATGGTTTCGGGAATATATTCGCTCTAAATGTTTGTTTTATTATTGCTTGTATTCCCATCATTACTATTGGAGCTTCATTAACTGCTACGTATGCAATGAGTATTCGTTTACAAGAAAACGAAGAAGAAACCGTTCTCCATGGATTTATTCACGAATTTAAGAGATGTTTTAAACAATCTACTATCGCATTTATAATTGTAATAATATTACTAATTATACTTTATGGTGAATTCCTAGTTGTTAATAACTTCAGCGGATTTATATCGACTTTTTATTTTTTTGTTTTAGTTATAGAGTTACTTTTATTTTCTCTATCAACTACTTTTCTGTTTCCTATTTTAGCTCGATATAACAATAGTATAAAAAACTGTTTCAAAAATTCGTTCTTGTTATCGGTAGGCTATCGATGGAGCTGGCTTAAAATAAACGTCGCTTGGATAGCTCCAATTGCTTTATCTATAATATATCCAACTATATTTTTGCAAACATGGTATTTTTGGCTTTTATTATTCTTTGGTGCTATAATATATGGAACAAGTTATACAGTAAGATACGTATTCAATCAAAACAAAATTGCATCCGAAAGTGATTCACTCAAATAAACAATCAGCTGTTATAGTCCTTAACACAGAATCTGAATGAATATTTTTTTTAAGTCCAGCCCTTGTACTAAAATCTGATGAGAAGAAAACTCTTCCTATTCTAATAGCAACACTACGTTCAGCTGATTATATGAAATTCGATATGGCTCAGGTATATATGTTTATAGCAATGGCAATTTTACCAGTCATTATTGTATATATATTTATGGCAAAGAATATTGTTGCTGGTATGACAGTAGGTGCTGTAAAGGGTTAATCGCAAGCAATTGTATAAGTAACTAGGGGTAGGCACATAGCCTACCTTTTTTTATCTAATTTGACTTTTAAAGAATATGTATTATCCTTTTACTTTACTAAATCACATAAAGAAAGGATACGCAAATATGAGAACAGATTTAAAAAGAGCAAATGGTTTAGGTTCTGTTTACAAACTATCAGGAAGGAGGTCCAGACCGTATGTTGCTGTTATCACATCAAGCTGTACCAAAAATGATAATAGATACACTCAAAAGCGAACGCCCATTGGTTATTTCGAAAACAGAGATGATGCTATCTTAGCACTTACTGAATACATCCATTCTCCTTACGATATGAGAAAAAGAAAATACAAATTAAGTGATGTATACTCCGAATGGAGCAAGGTTCATTTTGCCGAAATTAGTCCCTCTGCTGTTAGAACATGGAAGTCAGCATATTCTTACCTATCTCCTCTTCATAATATTCTATTTACAGATATACGAACTAGAGATTTAGATGATTGCATTAAGAATGCCCCAGTACATAGCAGTACAAAGAAGAAAATTAAAAGTCTCTGTAACCTGTTATATAAATATGCAATTAAATGTGAAATTTCAAATACTAATTATTCTGAGTATTGCGATAAAATACAAACTGATCCACCAGTATATACTAGAAATCCATTTTCAGAAGAAGAACTACATATGCTTTGGAAAAATGTTGATAAACCATATGTAGATATGATTGTTATAGCTATCTATACCGGATGGCGTCCTCAGGAACTCACCAAATTACAAACGACAAATATTTCTATCGAGAATATGACTATGTATGGAGGAATGAAGACAAGAGCAGGTATCAATCGAATTGTACCTATTCATAGTGAAATAAAAGATTTGATTTCATATAGATATAAGTATGCTATGAATAATTCTCTACCTGCCCTATTTGATACAAAAACAAATTCTATTAATTACACAAAATATAATCGAAGATTCATTAATATAATGAATTCCTTTAATATGAATCATAAACCTCATGATACCAGACATACCTTCATCACATTAGCAAAAGAAGCTAATATGAATGATTTTATAATAAAACAAATAGTAGGACATACTACAGAAGATATAACAGAAAGAGTTTATACTCATAGGAGTATAGAATCACTAAAAAATGAAATAGAAAAGATAAGAATATATAAATAGTATGATATTGTAAGCTACGTGTTAGCTATCTGTTAGCTACCAAGAAAAAATTATTTAGAAAAATAAAATAATTGTAATTAAACTAAGGTAAAACGCATGTTAGCTATCTGTTAGCTACTTGTCAGCTATGAATACTTAAATGAAAAATAGGAGCCAAACCATTCGGTTTAGCTCCTATATTTATATGCATTTTTAATTAACCCTTAACAGCTCCTACTGTCATACCAGCAACGATGTTCTTAGCCATGAAAATGTATACTACGATAACTGGCAGGATAGCCAGTGCTATGAACATGTACACCTGGCCCATATCAAACTTAAGGAAGTCTGCTGAACGAAGTGTTGCTATAAGAATAGGAAGTGTCTTCTTGCTATCTGACTTAAGTACAAGTGCTGGAGTGAAGTAGTTATTCCAGCTTGTAACGAATGAGAAGATAGCCTGTACAGCGATAGCTGGCTTCATAAGAGGAAGAGCTATTGTATTGAATATACGGAACTCTCCTGCACCATCTATACGTGCTGATTCCATAAGTTCCAAAGGAATGTTAGCTTCCATGTACTGCTTCATATAGAAGAATACTGCTGGAGCTGCAATTGCAGGAACAATAAGTGGAATAAATGAATCCATAAGTTTGATTCTTCTCAGCATGTTGATGAAACCAAGTGCTGTAACCTGTGTAGGAATCATCATGATTGCAAGGATAAAAGTAAATGCTGCTTTTCTCAGCTTGAAGTCATATGCATGAATAGCAAATGCTGTCATTGTTGAGAAATATGTACTAAGTCCTGCTGTACATAATGAAATTATAAGGCTGTTTAAAAGTCCTCTAATAATAGGAAGATTACTGTTGTGGAACAGACTATAAAGGTTCTTTCCAAGGTATCCTCCAGGGAGAAGTGTGAAACCTCTCTTAAGTGCTGCATTAGATCTGGTTGCATTAATGAAAAGTACATAGAACCAGAACAGACACATAATAGTTACAATAATGAGGACTACATATGCAATTATTCTTCGTGTGTGGACACCAAATCCACTTGTTTTCTTTTCTTCCATGTTGCCCTCCTTTACTTCTCTGACTGCTGATTAAACTTGAATACGATAAGACTCAAGATACCAGTGATTATAAACAGCATTACTGAAAGGGCACCACCCATACCATAGTTCTTACTGTACAGATGCTTATTAAGGTACATAATAAGTGTCATTGTAGTTCTTGTAGGTGAACCTTCACCATTTGTAAGAATCTGAGGTACATCGAACATCTGAAGACCACCGATAAGTGATGTAATCATAACGAAAATCATGATAGGTCTTAAGATAGGAAGTGTTATTCTAAAGAATATCTGTGTTGCGGTAGCACCGTCAACCTCTGCTGCCTCGTAGTATGTTGTATCAATACCAAGCATACCTGCAAGAAGCAGAATAGTTGTATTACCAAACCACATAAGGAAGTTCATGAATGCTACAAGCCATCTAGCACTGCTTGTATGTGACAAGAACTTATATGGCTCACTCAGAATGTGCATATTAACCAACATTGAGTTAATAGGACCTGAATCTGAGAATAATGCAAAGAATAACATTGCAAATGCAGATGCCATAATAAGGTTTGGTAGATAAATTACTGACTGGAAGAATGGTCTACCCTTCAGTCTAAGTGATGGATCTGAGAACCAAGCAGCCAGTAACAGTGAAACAAGGATCTGTGGAACAAATCCCATGATCCACATGATCATTGTGTTTCCAAAATATTTAAGCAAGTCACCATTCTTAAATAGTGTCTTATAATTTTCTAATCCAATTAGGGTTGGTCCAACCTCTGTAAGACCATTTTTAAAATAATGTTCAAAGAAACTGTTGTAAATAGTTGATACCAGTGGAACAAGCTGGAATGCAATAAACACTACTACAAAAGGAATAAGGAAGAAATACCCCCAACGGTTAAAGCGTACAACGTTTCCATTCTTTTTTTTGTTCATTCTGCTACCTCCGCTAAACCATATTTTTGATAGTGTATAAGGATATCAAGTGATTTTATCACTCGATAAAAAATGTAAATTAAAGCGTGCCTAATCGGAACGAGCCCGATAAAGGCACGCAGTAATTTTTAATTTAGGCCAGTGACGACCTTATCAAGCAATAGCTTAGAATGAACTTTAGTATGAAAGCTCAGGATACTTCTCTGATACTGATGTATAGAATGCCTCAAGAGCCTCATCATATGTAGCTGTGTTGCCTTCGAAGTAATCCTTCATAGCTGCCTGGAATGACTCTGTACATCCCTGATCATACTCAGAAATGTTTGACTTGTCGATCTTGTCAGCACCTTCGCAGAACATTCCAAGTGCGTTCTGTCCGCCAAGTACGTCATCGCCATAGCTTGTATCAGCTGCCATAGCTTCCATTGCTGGCTTGTTGTTAACGAAATCATTGTCATCCTTAACGATGCCTGTCATGATCTCTTCATCTGTTGTAAGCTTTCTGATGATATCTGCAACAAGTGCTGGGTTATCTGTACCATTAGCTGCACAGATCCATGTACCACCCCAAGAGAATCCCTGAGGTCCTGTTGTAGCGCCCCAACCGCCCTGAGCGGCAATAGACTCTTCATCATCAGCTGCCATACAGAAGTCGATAAGCCAAGCTGGTCCAAAGTAAGCAAATACCTTACCATCTGGATAGAAACCTGCTGACCAGTCATCTGACCAAAGGTCACCAGTACCTGTATAACCAGCGTCTACCTGTTCCTTAGACATATCAACCCACTTCTTGATGTTATCGTCAATTGTGATCTTTCCATCAACAACCCATGGAGTTGAAACGTTGTCTGAGAATACACGGAATGTATCGTTTGCTGTTGCTGTCATCTTGTATCCAGCGTCCTTCATGTCCTTAGCAGTAGCATTGAATGTATCCCAATCCTTAACTGCTTCCTGAACTGTATCAGGATCATCTGATCCAAGAACTTCCTTAGCTGCTTCTCTGTTGTAGATAAGTACACCAGGACATCCCTGCCATGAAACACCCTTAAGGTTTCCATCAGCGTCTGTTACGATATCCTTTGTATACTGATACTGATTAGCAAGCTCGCCATCAACGTCGATACCAAGATCAGCGATAGGCATTGTAAGATCAGTATTTACATACTTAAGAGCATAGTCAGCTTCTACGAGGAAAAGGTCAACCTTCTCATCATCAGCTGCATCAGCGTTCTCTGGAAGAACAGCATCAAGGTTGTTCTGATAAGCGTTGTCATCTGAAGGAGTTACAGTGAACTTAACTTCGATGTCACCGATCTTACCACCTGCTGTAGCATCATCTGGATCGTTAGCTTCGAATCCTGGATAATGATCTCTAAGACGACGAGCGAACTCATCATTCCAGCACTGAATGTTAAGAACCTTACCATCAGCTGAAAGATCAGCCTCTGTAGTCTCAACAGCTTCATCAGCTGAAGCATCATCTGTTGCGTCGTCCACAGCAGCCTCTGTTGTAGCCTCTGTAGTTGCCTCTGTTGTTTCCTCTGCCTTATCGCCACATGCTACAAGTGAAAGACCCATAGCGAGTGCAAGTGATAAAGCCATTGCCTTTTTGAACTTCTTCACAAAAAAACCCTCCTTTTTTGTATTTGTGTGTGTCCTTGATACGTCGTATAACTTATACTCCACTTCCTTATAATCAGAAGCCTGAAGCTTCTAAAGCCAATTCCGAGAAATACTCGTCATATTCTGTATCTTTTTGGCATATTTTCGAGCCATCCGGCTCAAATAGTATACGTCGTCACAATGTTCTAGCCACGACATAGATGTATTATAGGTCATAATGAACAATTATGCAAGCATTTTTTTTAGGTTTTAATAGTGATTTTGTACATAATAACCAAGTTTGCATTTAAATAGCAATTTATGTTAAACTTTGGCTTATAGAAAAGTACCAAAAACTAAGCAGAAAAGGCGGCTATTTTATGAGACAAATGACCAAAGACCTCGAGGAAAAACCAATTGAAAAGACTGAGGTTAGTAACCTGGATCAGGTTTCTATGACCCGAAAGGAACGTAGAAAGTATAGGAAAGAACAGATTGAAGAAACCACCAAAGATATGACTCCTTCAGAGAAAAGAAAATATCTTCTATACTACTACAAAGAAAAAATAATAATTGTTGTTGCGGCAATAGTTATTTTAACAATAGTCGGTGTATCATATTATAAGACTTCCAGACCGATCACTATTTCCTACGTTGTAGTTAATTGCCAAAACCAGATGGAATTCAATGTAGATGCTATAGAACAATACGCAAAAGACATTGGTAAGTTTGATGGCTACCAGATAAAAGGTGATACAAACGTTCAGCTTCTAAAAGAAGAATACAATTCCGAATACGAGGCCAACCCTAACAGCCAGAAGTACATAAGCTTTGAAACAATGGCAACAGCCGACTATTATGATGTTGTAATAACTAACATGGAGGGTGCTGTATACTGTGGCGAGACAAATGTCTTCTACCCTCTTGATAAATATCTGGATGAAGAATCCTACAACAAGGTAAAGGACAAAATTGTCATCCTTAATAATATGGATGGTCAACCTGGCCAATATGCAATTGATGTTTCAGATAATGAATTCATGAAGTCCCTTAACGTCGGATATGATGACATATACATCGGCTTCGCAGGTGACCAGAAGGATAATCACGAGCGAAACAAGGAACTGATTAATTATCTATTCCCATAGTTTTCTTTACAAAAAAGAACCGTCAGTTTATACATCTGAATCACGCTACCGATTCATATATATAAACTGACGGTTCTTTTTTATTTACATATTCCTACTCTGCAGTATCAAAATTCATAACTTGTCTCTTACGTGCAAGCTCATCATTCTCCAGATATTCATCATATGTACACTGCTTATCAATAAGTCCTGTGTCTGTTAACTCCATGATTCTGTTAGCTGTAGTCTGAATGAACTGGTGATCCTGGCAAGCAAAAAGTACAACGCCAGGGAACTTAATAAGTCCATTATTAAGTGATGTAATAGCCTCCATATCCAGATGGTTGGTTGGCTCATCAAGGATGAGACAGTTTGTTCCCATGATCATAAGCTTTGATAGAAGACATCTAACCTTCTCTCCTCCTGACAGAACCTTAACCTTCTTGAGTCCATCCTCGCCTCTGAAGAGCATTCTTCCAAGGAATCCTCTTACATATGTTGCATCCTTTTCTTCAGAGAACTGTGTAAGCCAGTCAACTATTACGAGATCATTATCGAATTCCTTAGTATTATCCTTAGGGAAATATCCCTGAGAGGTTGTTACTCCCCATTTATATTCACCCTCATCTGGTTCTTCTTCTCCCGCAAGGATTTTGAAAAGCATTGTTGTAGCCTGAGTCTTAGGACCGATAAATGCTATCTTATCTTCTCTTCCTACAGTAAAGGAGATATCATCCAGAAGCTTAACTCCATCTACTGTCTTTGAAATATGTGAAACAGTAAGTACTTCATTTCCGATTTCACGATTAGGTCTGAAATCGATAAATGGATATTTACGGCTTGAAGGCTTGATCTCTTCAAGTTCGATTTTTTCAAGAGCCTTCTTACGTGATGTAGCCTGCTTTGACTTAGAAGCATTTGCAGAGAATCTCTGAATGAATTCTTTGAGCTCTTTGATCTGTTCTTCCTTCTTCTTGTTTGCTTCCTTCATCTGGCGAATCATCAGCTGACTGGACTCATACCAGAAGTCATAGTTACCTGCATATATCTGAATCTTTCCATAGTCAAGATCTGCTGTATGTGTACAAACCTTGTTAAGGAAATATCTATCGTGGCTGACAACGATTACTGTATTCTCAAAATTTATAAGGAACTCTTCCAGCCATGCTATAGCATCCATATCTAAGTGGTTGGTAGGCTCATCTAGAAGAAGTACATCAGGGTTACCAAAGAGTGCCTTTGCAAGAAGCACCTTGACCTTCAGGCTATCTTCGAGGTCGCCCATTGTTGCATAGTGATATTCTGTCTCAACGCCGAGACCATTTAGAAGGGTAGCTGCATCTACTTCAGCATTCCAACCATCCATCTCTGCGAACTCAGCCTCGAGCTCAGAGGCACGAACGCCATCTTCATCGGAGAAGTCTTCCTTCGCATATATAGCATCCTTTTCCTTCATGATGTCATACAGTCTCTGGTTACCCATGATAACTGTATCCATAACACTATACTCATCGTATTTGAAGTGGTCCTGTTCAAGGACTGACAGTCTCTCGCCCGGATCCATTGTTACGTCACCAGTTGTTGACTCCAGCTCTCCAGAAAGGATTTTCAGGAAGGTTGATTTTCCTGCTCCGTTAGCACCGATGAGTCCGTAACAGTTTCCAGGGGTAAATGTGATATTTACTTCCTCAAAGAGTGCTTTCTTTCCAAATCGTAGTGAAATATTATTTGCGCTTATCATTTTTCTCTCCTCGAATTATATTAGTCTATCTTTTATTAATCTAATTCATCAATTAGTTTTTCTATAAGTCTTTTCTTGCTGTACACATCATATCCCAGCATGAAAATGTATAACATCTTGCTCAGTCTTTCGTCTTCTGACTCCGGAAGCTTCTTCTCTGTAATCTCCTTCGCCTTCACAACGCTTTGTTCTATATTGAAGTATTGAGCTTTTTCCATTTCGAACGTTTTGGTATATAGTTCGAACAGTTTTTCCTCTGTCATCGCTTCGCTCATCAGTGGTTCCATCAATTTCTGAATATCACTGATGGACATTACATTTTTCATGTAATAGATATATATAAGAAATATCAAATGCTCCCTGGAATATCTCTTCTTAACCGGAGGAGGCATAATCTTGTTCTTCGTATAGTTGTTAATCATAGCCTTTGTCAGAGTTTTCTCATCTTCATTTCGAAGATTGTTCTTAAGCTCTTTCTCCATGAAGGTTGTGACCTGTTCCATGAACATTTCCTCATCTGGAATATCATCCGGATGAGCAAAATCAAGTTTTAGTTTTTCGCGTATTTCACGCTTCATCTCCTGAAGGCTCTTCTCCATCTTTTTCTCCATATAGTTCCACGCGTTCTACTCTGTTCTTTTCAACCTTGCGACATGTAAGTTTGATATTTCCCGCCATAACCTCGTCCCCTTCTTCAGGAAGTCTGTCCAACAGTTCTATCATAAGTCCACCAATCGAATCGTAGTTTTCAGACTCAAGGTTGCATCCTATTCTATCATTTATATCCGTCAGCTTAACTGAACCATCAATGTGATATATTCCATTTCCAAGTTCCTTGATGAGCTCATCTTCGTCTTCATCATACTCGTCACGAATCTCGCCAACTATTTCTTCAACCAGATCTTCCATAGTTATGAGACCTGCAGTTATTCCATATTCGTCCAGCACGATACACAGTGCTACCGAGGCGCCCTTCATATCTGCAAATATCTGAGCAGTACGCTGATATTCATAGACGTAGACTGGTTCTCTCATTATATCCTTAACAGAGAATTTAGAGCCGCCATTTTCCATTCCTGCATATAGCATATCTTTGACATTTACTATTCCTATTATATGATCCTTAGATTCATCATAAACTGGATATCTGGAATAAGACTCTTCTCTGATAATATCAAAGATTTCTTCATAAGAAGAATTGATATCGATACATACCATATCAGCTCTGGGAATCATTATTTCCTTCGCAACAGCATCACCAAAATCAACCACATTATTTATCATTTCTTTCTCAGAGTTTTCTATGACACCTTCTTCGCTGCTGACGTCTACTATCTTCAACAGCTCACTCTCTGTCATCTGATCTGGATTCTTATCCGGATCAATTCTGAGTACAAAGAATATACCTCTGCATATTATATTTAGAACCCATATCACTGGAGTAAGAATTATCATAAGAATGTAGATAGGTCCAGAAAAGAAAAGAGACATATTCAGATTATTAAGTGATGCAATGGTCTTCGGAGTTATCTCTCCGAATATAAGAACGAAAAATGTAAGTATACCTGTTGCAAGTCCTATAAACTTACTTCCGAAGAAGTCCGTAACCAGAACCGTCATTATAGCTGACGCAGATATATTTACTATATTATTTCCAATCAGAATTGTTGAGAGAAGCTTCGACGAATCTTCTCTCATTCTTAAAACTCTGGCTGCCGCCCTGGCTCTTCTTCCGCCCTCATCAACAACCGTCTTTAACTTATTGACACTGACCGTTGTAAGCGCTGTTTCCGCAGAGGAAAAGAACGCAGATAGCACCAGCATTATCACCAATGTGATTATTAATATTATGGAACTCGGGTCCACCTATATATCACTCCTTGCCTTTTGTTATACCCATTCTCTCAAAAATGAAATCGCAGCTGCCATTTCCATTTCCAAGGAAACGATTGACCCTACTGATAGTAGCTGTAGATGCACCTGTCTTCTTAGCAATCTCAATATAGGTATTATTCTGATACAGAAGCTTAGCCACTTCGAATCTTTCAGCTATTGACAATATCTCATTTGCAGTACAAATATCTTCGAAGAAGCTGTAGAACTCCTCTTTGTTTTCAAGAGTCATTATTGCTTCAAACAGATCGTCTACCGCTTGTGTATTAATACTCTTCAAATACTAATCCCCCTATCTAGAAGATGGCTCCTTTCGAACCCAAACAGCTACAGCACCTCTATTAACATAGAACTCGCCGCAACCCTCATCATCTATTTTAATGTTATATTTTGCATTTCCCATAACATCAGAGAAGTAGGTACCAGCAAAATGCTTTCCTACGTACATTCTCTTAGTTCCACCTTCACCATCTGATATAACTACAGCTAGACCAGAATCTTTATGCTCTTCGTCACCTTCTCTTGTCCAGCCTATGCAGTTAGGATGATCCAAATAATCGTGCTGTACACCATAAGCCTTAGTCTTACGAAGCTTCATCAGCTTATTCAGGAGCTGTTTCTTACCTTTGATCTTATCATGAGGTATTCCATTATAATCACCATAGAATACACAAGGATAGCCCTCCTGTCTAAGAAGGATAAGTGCATAAGCCATAGGCTTAAACCAATCCTCTACAAAGGACTCCAGGCTCTGTCCAGGCTGTGTATCATGGTTATCTACAAATGTAACTGCCTTGATAGGATTTTCCTGAACAAGTGTTCCATTGAAGATAGTTCTCAAATCATAAGAACCGCCTGCCTTAGATGCATTATAAAGGTTGTAATGAAGTGGAACATCGAAGAGAGATGCCTCTGACTTGATAGCATCCATATAATCATTTAAAACCTTTACATCGCCATTCCAATATTCTCCAACTGTAAACAACTCCTTTCCAGTCTGCTGTCTAATAGTGTAGAGGAAATCTCTATAAAAGGATGCCGGTATATGCTTTACTGCATCAAGTCTCATGCCATCAATGCCTGTTATATCAACGTACCATACAGCCCACTTAACCAGCTCGTCGAAAACTTCTCTATTATCAAAGTCGATATCGGCGCCCATGAGATAATCGTAGTTTCCATTTTCCAGATCTACTTCATTATTCCATTCCTTACCGCTGAACTTGTAGATGGCCTTGGTCATACGCTCCTGATCCCAATCGATTCCATCAAAATGAGTCCAGTTCCAGGTAAAGTCAGAATACTTTCCTTTTCTACCAGGAAAGTTAAACTTAGTCCATGCACCAATAGTCTTACCTTCACTTACCATCTGGTATCTATTGTTAGCATTGAATTCCTGAGCCGATACTTCTTCCATCTCATCAGCACCCATCTTATGATTGAGTACTATGTCGGCATACACATTTATGCCAGCTTTTTGAAGTGCCTGAATCGCATCCAGATACTCCTTCTTAGTACCGTACTTTGTTCTAACAGAACCCTTCTGATTAAATTCTCCAAGATCATATAGATCGTAAACGGAATATCCTACATCCTCTGCGCCATTTGCACCCTTATATGCAGGTGGGAGCCACACAGATGTAACACCTGCCTTGCTCAGCTTGGCAGCGTCCGTTGCAACAGCAGTCCACAGAGCTGGTTCGCTCTTCATATACCATTCAAAGTATTGCATCATTATTCCATTATCCATCATACTCGCCTCCGACTATGTGTTATTTCAAGTAACGATTGCTATTATAACAAATGCCCCTCTTTTCTTCAACCGATTAAAGTGGTAAAGCATTATACATAACCATAGAGTCCTCTCACCGAAACCTCACCACTGGTCACACGGATTACATTTCCATCCTTACTCTCCGCAAGAAGAGCACCACTATCATCTATACCTCTCGAAATATAAGTCTCATCCTTATATTTATCCTCTTCTGCCTTCAAAATTATTTCCTTATTCATACTTATCAGCAGACTGTTATAATCATCTTTTATAAATCCCAGCGACTTCTTCACCTCAAGAGTTTGAACAAATTGTCTAAGGCAAAGCGCTATGTCGAAGAACAGTTCCTCTCTATTCCATACTACACCGGATTCATTGTAAAGGGATGTGGCATGATTATAGTTTTCTCCTACGAAGCTCTTATCATTTACATTTATGCCTATTCCGCATATTACGTAATTTATACCCGTCGCAGCATCATTTACGAGTTCGGTTAAAATGCCACATATTTTCTTACCGTTTACCACTATATCATTAGGCCATTTGATTTTAGGTTCGATATTAAGTATCGAATTGGTAACCGCCAGATGATTAATCGCTTTTACCACTCCCAGTGCAGCTAAAAGCGTTATTTCTGACAACACATCCGAAGAAACATTTGGAGTCATCAGGCACGACATCCATATTCCTGTCCCTGCAGGAGATTCCCAGTCCCTGCCCATCCTGCCACGTCCTTTTGTCTGTTTCTCGCAGACAAAGATCTCTCTGACACTTTCAGTATTACCTCGATTAATAAGGTTCTTAACATATTCTTTCGCTTTGTTATTTGTCGAATCTAATACTTCATACTGATTAAGCTTAATAGCCGTTCTGTTTTCCCACGCTATCACTCTTTCAGGATTATTTATCATCATCTGACATCTCACCACCTAGTTTTGCAGCCATAACTCTGTCATTTACATAGCTGTATATTTTATCTGCAACCTCCTTCTTGTAGGAAAAAGGAAGTATGTAATTCTTATTCTTAACATATATGTGTAAGAGGCTATAGATATTCTCGTTATCGGGAATTACTTGAGAGATATCATTTACCTCATCATATGTATAATGTCTGTCGCCCCATTTTGTGTGGACGATGAAGTCGTCCTCACGAAACTCAAAATCTATGTCATAGGCACCTGCTCTAAAGGAATTGGCAAATAGATAGGCACCGTATAGAAGAAATGCAAATGCTATAAATGTGCCGATCTTGTAGGCGCGTCCATAACCCATAATAAACATGACAACCTGAGATAGACATACGAGCATAATGGCGAAACCGACAAACCTGTATGTATATCTGGTTCTTTTCTTTTTTCTCACATGATAATTAATCATAATATTCTATCCTTTATAATAAAACGCGTATCCTCACTTCGTTCGGAGCATTGCAAATCGATACCTATTTTGTACCATATCTGTTTCACAGATATGCAAATCTTTCTTTCGAAAGTTTTGGCTTCACTTTGTGAAGCGTATCCTCACTTCGTTCGGAGCATCGATTTGCTTCGCAAATCGATACCTATTTTATCATATATTTTACTACTTGCATAAGATTTTTGTGTTTAGTACAATAATGGATGGCTTCGTTGAAGCTATTAAAATAGTAAGGATGAATAATATGATCAAACTTATTGCAAGCGACATCGACGGTACTCTCGTTCCAGATGGAACCGCCGAGATTGATCCAAGGATGTTCGATGTCATTAAAAAACTGAAGGAACGCGGTATCATATACGTCGGGGCAAGTGGTAGACAGTTCGCTAGTATGGCCAGACTATTCGCTCCTGTTTGTGAGGACATTTACTATATTACAGAAGGTGGCACAGTCGTAAGAGATACCAAGCAGGTTTATGCCAAGAGCGTCATTAATCGCAAGGATCTCTTCGAGATGGTAGCTGATATAAAGAAGCTGAAGGATTGCGATATAATGCTCAGCGGACTTGATACAGCCTACTGCGAAGACAAAAGTGAAATGTTCTACTGGATGCGTGATTCGTATCGTTTCAACATAGAAGTTGTTGGTGATTTTGAATCACACATAAAAGAGGATATAGTTAAGCTGTCCATCTATCATAAGGATAACGCAGAAGCTATCGTAAATGAATGGTTCACCGATAAGTGGAAGGACAAGTTCAAGATAGCCAGTGCAGGTATAATGTGGATGGATGTCGTTAATCCAGACGCAGACAAGGGAAGCTCCCTACAGGCACTCCAGAAGATACTTGGAATAACTAAGGAAGAAACAATGGCATTTGGAGATAATTTAAATGACCTTGGACTCCTGGCAGCTGCCGAAGAAAGCTACGCTATCGGAAGCGCCCGCGATGAGATTAAGGCTGTAGCTAAGCATATCGCCCCACCCCTCAAGGAATATGGTGAAACTGAAGTTTTGCTTCAACTGCTTGAAACCTTATAAAACCGCGATAATTATTTAATCATTTAATTAGGTATACTTAAAAATGGAGGAATATTATGGATAAGATTAAAATGACTACCCCACTGGTCGAAATGGACGGAGACGAGATGACACGTATTCTGTGGCAGCTCATCAAGGACGAACTTCTAAATCCATTTATCGAGCTTAACACAGAGTACTATGACCTTGGACTCGAACACAGAAACGAGACTGACGACCAGGTTACAAAGGACTCAGCATATGCAACTGAAAAGTATAAAGTTGCTGTTAAGTGCGCAACTATCACACCTAACGCCGCAAGAGTTGAAGAATATAATCTGAAGGAGATGTGGAAGAGCCCTAACGGTACAATTAGAGCAATCCTCGATGGAACTGTTTTCAGAGCACCTATTCAGGTAAAAGGAATCACTCCTTGTGTAAGAAACTGGGAGCAGCCAATCACTATCGCAAGACATGCTTATGGTGATGTATATAAAGCAAGCGAAATGAAGATTCCAGGAGCAGGAAAGGTTGAGCTTGTTTATACAGCCGCTGATGGAACACAGGAATCAGTTCTCGTTCATGAGTTTGACGGTCCTGGAGTTGTTCAGGGAATGCATAACCTTAACCCATCAATCGAAAGCTTTGCAAGAAGCTGTTTCACATACGCTCTTGATACAAAGCAGAGCCTATGGTTTGCAACGAAGGATACTATTTCAAAGAAATACGATCACACCTTCAAGGATATTTTCCAGGAAATCTTTGATGCAGAATATAAAGAGAAGTTTGATGCCGCTGGTATCGAATACTTCTACACACTTATCGATGATGCAGTAGCTCGTGTAATGAAATCAAAGGGCGGATTCATCTGGGCTTGTAAGAACTACGATGGAGACGTTATGAGCGATATGCTCTCTTCTGCATTTGGTTCACTAGCAATGATGACGTCTGTTCTTGTATCTCCAAAGGGAGTATATGAATACGAGGCTGCTCACGGAACAGTTCAGAGACATTATTACAAGCACCTCAAAGGTGAAGAAACATCAACAAACCCAGTTGCTACTATCTTCGCTTGGACAGGCGCCCTCAGAAAGCGCGGCGAGCTTGATGGCAATTCAGATCTTATGGCATTTGCAGATAAGCTTGAAAAGGCTACTATCGCTACTATCGAGAGTGGAACAATGACAAAGGATCTTGCACTTATTACAGAGCTTGAGAATGTTACAACACTTAACACTCAGGACTTCATCAAAGCTATCCGCACAACCCTCGAATCAATGTAAATATCAAAAGTGAGTATATAGGGACGGTTCTTATTTACTCACTTTTTTTAATCAATAGAATGAGTATATAGGGACGGTTCTTATTTACTCACTCTCGAAAGAGTGAGTAAATAAGAACCGTCCCTATATACTCATTCATCTCTATATACTCATTATCTATCGTTTAGTGGAACGTAGTCCAAGTTGTCAGCGACTGACATATATTCTGGACGAATTATTTTGCCATCACATATTAGCTCTTCTATACGATGCGCACTCCATCCTGCGATACGCGCAATCGCGAAAAGTGGTGTGATAAACTCTTCCGGAATTCCCAGCATATCATATGCAAATCCACTGTAGAAATCTATATTAGTACATACACCTTTATATATCTTACGCTTCTCGGCGATAACCTTAGGAGCAAGTTGCTCAACGGTTTTATAGAGATGCGCCTCGCTATCTCTTCCATTCTTCTCAGCAAGTTCCAAAGTATATTTCTTCAGAATCTTTGCTCTCGGATCTGAGAGAGAATAAACCGCATGACCCATACCATATATAAGTCCAGAACGGTCAAATGCTTCCTTGGAAAGTATCTTCTTTAGGTATGCTTCTATCTCCTCATCATCATACCAGTCATTTACATTTGCCTTTATATCCTGGAACATCTTCATAGCCTTGATATTAGCGCCACCATGCTTAGGTCCCTTAAGAGAACAAAGCGAAGCTGCTATTGAGGAATATGTATCTGTTCCAGAGGAGGTAACAACATGAGTAGTAAATGTAGAATTATTACCACCACCATGCTCTGCATGAAGAACAAGCGCCATATCTAGAAGCTTAGCCTCTGCCTCATCATACTTCTTGTCCTGTCTAAGCATTCTTAGAAGATTCTCTGCTGTAGATAGCTCAGGCTTCGGATTATGAAGATATAGTCCTCTCCTCAGTACATAATGGCGATACGATAAATATGAATAGGCTGCTATCATTGGGATGCTAGCAATCAGCCCTACGCTCTGACGAAGAACATTTGGTATATCTATATCGTCCGAACGCTTATCATATGCATTCAGTGCAAGCACCGCCTGTGACATAGCATTCATGACATCCTTATTAGGATTCTTAAGTATTACATCCTCAACAAAATCTGGAGGAAGCTTACGATTATAACCTAACAGAGCATTGAATCTATCCAGTTCCGTCTGATTTGGAAGTGTTCCGAAAAGAAGTAAATAAACTATCTCCTCATATCCAAATCTATGACCATTGGTAAAGCCCTTAACTAGGTCATTTATATCTATACCTCTATAACGAAGCTCACCCTCAATAGGAGTAAGAACTCCATCTATTTCCTTTGAACCATTTACCGTCGAGATTTCAGTAAGTCCTGTAAGAACTCCTTTACCGTTCTGTTCACGAAGTCCTCTCTTAACATGATACTCTTCATACAGTTCAGGTTTTATGTAGTTGTTAACCTCACACAGCTTCGAGAGCTTGTGAATCTCTCTAGCAGCTGCACTAGCAGTTAATTCTGTCATATCTAACTCCAAATGTATTAATACTCAGCACGAAGCTCATAGTTACCAGACATATACTTGCTATATTGCATAATTAGTAATGTCTCACATCCCGCACACAGCTTATCCGCTATACAGACTAATTTAGCTTCTCTACTATGCGGCATTCTACTCAGATTAAGCGGGAACATATGGCAATAAATGATTTCTGCCTCAGTACGATTCAACTTAAAATCCCTCTTGGCATTTTCCAGTGCCATCTTGGCATGTGTATATCCATGAAGTCTGTGATACTCATTCTTCTCATGCCAATCATACAGAAAATAATCATGCAGAAGTGCACCACGTACAACACTCTTCATATTCACAGGATGCTTACTACGGAGCGCCAGCCACACACTTATATATGTGACACACAGCGAATGCGCATATGTAGTCGTAGTTCCATGCTGAATGAAATCCTTCTCTCTCTGAAAAGCATCACTTTCCAGAATATCTTTTCCATAACTATGAATTATATCAACAATTCTTTTATCAAAACCTATCTTAACTATATCCGGCAAGACGCCCTCCTAATTATCTTTTAAATATTTGCAAAAACATCTTCCATTTCATAATACAGTTTACTAAGCCTTTCTGTAGAAAGGTCTGTTTCATTTAATATTGTATATCTATCTGCTCTTGTAGCAGCAGCCTTCTGCCAAGCTCCTACAAATATCTCTTCAGTTATCTTCCAGTCAGATGGAGTAACCGGTATATTATACTCTTTGATTATTCTAGTTATCTTCTGAATGTTTCTCTCCTGGAATTTGCAAGCGCCATAGCTTCCCATAGCAACAGCTATTCCGTGCGGAACATTTACATATTCAGAGAACTCTTCTTCAAGAGCATGACAGAACAAATGTTCCGAACCGCTACTTGGTCTCGAGGTTCCTGCTATTTCCATAGCAAGTCCACCCATAACAAGAGCCTGGGTAAGTCTCTTGATGAAGTCTACACTCTTCAGTTCCTTCTGATCATTATAAGCTAGCGAGTTAAATGCCATCTTCGATATCATATAAGCAAAATCGTCTACATGATCAGCGCCCTTTATATGAGCAATCTTCCAATCGTTCAGCGCTGTGTATTTACTTATCGTATCGCCTATTCCCGCGAGGAGCTGTCTATCAGGCGCGCTCATTATTATACTTGCGTCAACAAGTATCGCATCCGGAATAGTGCATTTAAATGTCTTTCTAGCCTTACCCTCTGTACCAAGTACAGCAACTGGTGAAGCTAGACTATCATTACTCAGAGTAGTAGGAAGTGAAATAAGCTCAGCCTTGCTGACAAATGCAGCAAACTTAGCAAGATCTAGTACAGTACCACCGCCAAATCCAATAACCACTTGAATATCATTCATAGTGATATATTTTGCCAGTGCAACAGCATTGTCATAGCTTGCTGACTGAATCAGATACATCTCACTATTTGGGAAGCTCGCTTCTATACCATCTATGATGGCCCCGAATATTCCCCTAAGATTCTCTTCTGTAACAATAATTGCCTTTTGATTAGCAACTCCAGGTATGGCATCCTCCATAACCTCAGGAATACGACCAAAGATACCCTCGGCAACAATCAAATGATAAGGTAATCTGAATTGATTCATCTGTAAATAATCTCATGTCTTCCCGGACCATTTGAAACCATGGTGATAGGGAAGCCAATCTCCTTCTCTATAAATTCAATATAATTTCTGCAGTTTTCTGGGAGGTCTTCATACTTTGTGATACCTCTGATCTCACTCTTCCAGCCTGGAAGAACCTCATAAACTGGCTTAGCCTTCTTAAGCTTTGTTGTTGTAGGGAAGTCCTTTGTAACTACTCCGTCTATCTCATATCCAACACATACCGGAATCTCATCAAGATATCCAAGTACATCAAGAACTGTAAATGCAACATCCGTTGTTCCCTGAAGACGACATCCATACTTAGAAGCAACGCAGTCAAACCATCCCATTCTACGTGGACGTCCTGTAGTTGCTCCGAACTCTCCGCCGTCACCACCACGTCTGCGAAGCTCATCTGCCTCATCTCCGAATATCTCACTTACGAACTCACCTGCACCAACTGCACTTGAGTAAGCCTTACAAACTGTAACTATCTTCTTTATCTCATAAGGTGGAATACCTGCTCCAATTGCACCGTATCCAGCAAGTGTTGAGGAAGATGTAACCATTGGATATATACCGTGATCTGGATCCTTCATAGAACCAAGCTGTCCTTCAAGAAGGATATTCTTACCAGCCTTAATTGCGTCAAAGAGATAAGCTGATACATCACATACAAATGGTTCAACCATTTTCTTATATTCCATTAATGTCTCATAGATTCCATCTACTGTAAGAAGTGGCTTATGATAAAGATTCTCAAGAAGAGCATTCTTCTGAACTATTACTCTCTCAATCTTCTCCTTCAGTGACTTCTCATCATCAAAAAGCTCTGAAACCTGGAAACCAATCTTTGCATATTTATCTGAATAAAATGGAGCTATACCTGACTTGGTGGATCCAAAGGATGCACCTGCAAGTCTCTCCTCCTCATATGTATCAAAAAGGACATGATATGGCATAACCATCTGTGCTCTATCAGAAACCAGAATCTTTGGAGTTGGAACTCCTCCCTCTTCTATCTGTTTAACCTCATTGAAAAGCTTAGGAATATCAAGAGCCACTCCATTTCCGATAATACTAGTTGTATGATTATAGAATACACCAGAAGGTAGAGTATGCAGAGCAAACTTACCATAATCATTAATTATAGTATGTCCAGCATTTGCGCCTCCTTGAAATCTGATAATTATATCAGCCTTCTCAGCTAGCATATCAGTTATTTTACCTTTTCCTTCGTCTCCCCAGTTAGCTCCTACTACAGCAGTTACCATCATTGCCTCCTTGAAATATTATCAATCATTTTTATTGGCAGGCACTCTTCGCGCACACCATCCTTTATTGTACCATAGATGGAATAATTATTCTAGCCTCTGAAACTATCATATCCATCCTGACATCATATTTTTCTACGGGAATCTCATCAACTATTTGATAATCATATCCAACCCCCACCTTAGTAACTAGCGTCTCACCTCTCGAAACGCTATATAGACTATCATCTATATCCATCAAAAATCTATCATAATATCCGCCGCCATAACCCATTCTGTTTCCAGAAACGTCAAATGCAACGCCCGGCACCAAAACAAGAATTCTTTTATTCTCCTGGCTTGCCTTGTGAATATCAAATAGCATTTCCCGGCTCGTGTTTATAGGTTCCTTTATACCAAAGCTTCCTTTAGTGAAGTCTCCAGTATATTTATAGAATCTCATTTCTTCCTTCGATATAACCTTCGGAATAAATAGAGACTTTCCAACGCTGCTTGCAGCATCGATTAGTACCTGAAGATCAACCTCTCCACCAGCACTCATATACGCAAGAATAATGTCAGCATTCTTATATTCTTCACTAGACAGTATTCTTCCACATATGATTTCTGATCTTTCGGCCACCTCGCGTGTATCCATACCCTGTCTGATAGCACGAATCTTTTTCCTTAATTCATTTTTTTGAGAAGCATTATTCAATATATCCTAAACTCCTAGACCTTAAACATATCCTTCAAACTTAAACCATATTACAGTATCAAGGCCTCCTGCAGATAATCTGCAAGAGGCCCATACATTTTAATTAATAATCAATCTATAATCATCAATCGTAGTTCCAGCTCCAGCTATAGTACTCAATACTGTTAACACCCTCCTCGTAATCAAGTGTTATGCAAAGCTCATCACTATGATCGAAGTAGTAGTACAGATATACTGTTTCATCATCATAAGTGTAGATTGAATCAGCATCTCCATATGCATCATATACATCCTGAAGTGATGATCCCCATGTGATACCCTTTGGAAGAACAACTTCTGGATATGCACCACCTTCATCGATCCACTTGATATCAGCATCAAATGTTCTAATCTGGCTGTCTTCGTATGCAACAGTATCATCTGTAGGGTTACATGTACTTATGTATAGATAGAACCAATCATCATAATTTGAATTCTTATATTGATATGAACCTGATGTATCACCCGCATCAAGTTCCTCATCGCCCTTTGTGAAGTACTCATCATCAAGCACCCAATCTGAACCAAGATCTGAAACCTTCTGTGGAAGCTTGAAAGCTTTTCCATCAAGTGCAAAGGACATAGAAGAAGGATCATCCTCTACCCCCGCAGGAACCTCTGCAACCTTCGAAGGACATTCGTTCTTATCAAGAATCTCTGTGATACTTCCAACTTCATCATCATCATCTGATGACTCCTGATCTGCATTATCGTCAGATGCTGTTTCTTCCTCATCCTCTGTAGTAGGCTCTTCCTTATCCACCTCTTCTTCTGTGGTAGGTTCTTCCTCTACTATATCTTCATCGAGGACGCCTTCGCCGTGGTCATCAAGATTTACAATATACCACTTACCCTTAGACTTACCACAAGTAAATGTGTAATCCATTTCCTCTTCCTGTGACTCTCCAAGGAAGGAAACTGACATAGTACCCTTTACATCAACCTCAGCTGCATTGCTGAACTTCATCTTTGTTCCGTGATCAGCATTAAAGTCCTTTGTAAGTTTCTTAGGATCTATTCTTCTAGACTCTTTAACTTCGATGTCCTCAATCTTGAAACCAAAGCCCTTCAGAAGTGCAAGAGAGCTCTCTGTTTCTTCGTCATTTAGGAATTCGAAAGCATCATCATCCTTCAGTTCATCTGGTATGCACTCAACCATAGTTGGGAAATCAAGCTCGCTAAATGCGTTCATAAACTTAACAGATACTTCTTCAGCACCCTTAATATTTCTGCTGCTTACAAATAGAACTGCGCAAATTATACCAAGTAATACTACTGCGCCTGCTATGATACCAATAATAAGACCTGTCTTGCTTCCGCCACTCTTAGGTGGATTAGGTCCTCCTGGCTGTCCACCAAAACCAGGCTGTCCGCCAACTGGTGGCTGCTGTCCATATCCTGGATCCTGATATACCATTCCTGGCTGTCCACCCATAGGAGCCTGTGGCTGCGCACCGAAGTCTGGCTGCATAGGCTGTGGCTGTCCACCGAAGTCTGGCTGCATAGGCTGTGGCTGTCCACCGAAGTCTGGCTGGATAGGCTGTGGCTGTCCACCAAAGTCTGGCTGCATAGGCTGTGGCTGTCCGCCGAAGTCTGGCTGCATAGGCTGTGGATTCTGACCATAAATAAGGTTTGGATCAGGTCCCATTGGATTCATATTATTTCCGTCCATAATATACTCCCCTCTTATATTATTTGGGTTTGAATCTATTCAAACCGTCCTCTACTTCATAGACCATTCACTAATGTCCCAAATAGTCCATACAAAGTTTATTATAACAGTAATATGTAAAAAAGGGAATACCAAATATTTCCATTGGTATCCCCTCAAAGGCTTATTTTATTAGATTTTCATCCTTTCAGTCACGGAGTTTAGTAGTCTATCTCCTTCAAATATCTACTAAGTGCGTCCTGCCATGTAGGAAGTGGTGTAAATCCTGCTTCAACAAGCTTAGACTTATCAAGTCTGGAGTTGAAAGGTCTTGCCGCCTTAGATATTCCATACTCCTCTGTAGTAACAGGAACAACCTCTGTCGCAATTCCTGCCTGCTTATATATCTCGCAGGTAAAATCATACCAAGATATGTAGCCACCTTCATTGGTTGCATGGTAGTAACCATACTTATCTGTTTCCGCCATATCCACCAGAAGTCTAGCCAAATCATAAGTATAGGTTGGTGTACCTATCTGATCACTAACTACCGTTACTCTATCATGAGTCTTCGCTACATTCAGCATAGTCTTGATGAAGTTCTTGCCATTAGTTCCGAACACCCATGCGATTCTAACTATGAAGTACTTATCTAGTGTATTTGCAACTGCAATCTCACCGTCCAGCTTGGTCTGTCCGTAGACACAAAGTGGAGCATAATCCTTGCAGTCCGGCTCCCAAGGCTTCTCTCCCTGACCATTGAAAACATAGTCTGTAGATATATAAATCATCTTGGAATCCAGTTCCTTACATGCCTCAGCTATATTCTTGGTTCCGTCCACATTTATGGCACGAACCTTATCTCTATTCTCCTCATCCTCGGCGGCATCTACTGCTGTCCATGCCGCACAGTGAATAACCACATCTGGCTGAACCACTCTAAGAACTCGCTTAACTGCCTCGGCATCCGTTATATCCATTTTAATATATGGAAGCTTTGTAACTGCTGTTCCATCATCTATTCCGCTATATGCAGGCTGAATGTCACTTCCCACTCCATCATAGCCTCTTGCTGCCAGATTATTCATGACATCATGACCGAGCTGACCGCATACACCTGTCACAAAAAATTTCATATCCGTTTTTCCTTTCTATACGTTCGTACCTAGCCAGGTACTCACTTACTAAACGTTAATTTCAGCTGTAAGACCAAGTTCTGATGCATTTGCATCAAGAACAGGCTGGATCACTTCATTTATATATTCTTCTGTCTGCTGAGGTGCGCGACCTACATAGAGTGATGGTTCCATCAGTGCCTTTAGTTCATCCAGGGTTTTTCCGAAGGCTGGGTCTGCTGCTATAAGTTCTAGAAGGTTGTTTTCTTTACCCTCCTTCTTAACAATTGCACCGGCCTCCATGGAATACTGACGAATCTTCTCATGAAGCTCCTGTCTATCTCCACCTGCCTTAGTAGCATCCATCATTATATTCTCTGTAGCCATAAATGGAATCTCTTCCATGAACTTCTTCTCGATAACCTTGTCATAAACAACAAGTCCATCAACAACATTGAGACAGAGATCAAGGATTCCGTCTACTGCAAGGAATGCTTCCGGAACTGAAATTCTCTTATTAGCGGAGTCATCAAGTGTTCTCTCGAACCACTGTGTAGAAGCAACGATTGCTGGATTAAGAGCATCGCAGATAACATAGTTAGCAAGTGACGCGATACGCTCACTTCTCATAGGGTTTCTCTTATATGCCATAGCTGATGAACCTATCTGATTCTTCTCAAATGGTTCCTCGATCTGCTTCAGATGCTGAAGAAGGCGGATATCATTTGAGAACTTGTGAGCAGACTGAGCAATTCCTGAGAGGACATTTAACACACGTGAATCAACCTTACGTGAATATGTCTGTCCCGATACTGGGTATACATCCTCGAAGCCCATCTTCTCAGCTATCATCTTGTCTAATCTTTTAACCTTATCATGGTCTCCGTTAAAGAGTTCAAGGAAGGAAGCCTGTGTTCCTGTTGTACCCTTTGAACCAAGGAGTTTCTGCTGAGATATCATATAGTCGATATCCTGGAGATCCATAAAGAATTCATTCATCCAAAGAGTTGCCCTCTTACCAACTGTAGTTGGCTGTGCCGGCTGGAAGTGAGTAAATGCAATAGTAGGAAGATCCTTATACTGCATAGCAAACTTTGACAGTTCATTAAGAACATTAAGAAGCTTTTTACGAACAAGCTTTAAGCCCTCTGTCATGATGATAACATCTGTATTATCACCAACGTAGCAGCTTGTTGCTCCAAGGTGGATAATACCTGCAGCCTTAGGACATGAAGCACCGTATGTATGTACATGTGCCATAACGTCGTGACGAACCTTAGCCTCTTCTTCCTTTGCCATATCATAATCTATATTTTCAGCATTTGCCTTTAACTCATCTATCATTTCCTGAGTGATACGAGGCTGTCCATCTTCACCTAGAAGATTCAGCTCCATCTCAGTTTCTGCAAGCGCGATCCAGAGCTTTCTCCAAGTCTTGAACTTCTTGTCAGGAGAGAAGATATACTGCATCTCCTTACTTGCATATCTTTGTGATAAAGGACTCTCATACTTATCGTGACTCATAACATTTTCCTCTTTTCATATTATTCATAATAAAAGCACCGCCCATATTTTAACACTAAAACATGGACAGTGCTATATTTATTTACTCGGGTTTCAAAGTAAGTGTATTGAAATCATATACTTTAGTTTTATTATAATCTCGTTCTAAGTAAGATATTGGTTCTCCATCACTTGCTGTCGCAGTTGACGTTTTCTTATAGTAATACCAAACCTCTATTGTATCTGGCGCATCATTTTCTTTATTAGTTTCCACTTTAAGCATTATCATTTCGTCCATCTTCCTATTATAGATTTCAAAACTATCAAAGAATGGATGGTCCCTCAAATATTTTAAAGCAGACTTTTGTACTGTGATTCTATCTGTATCAAGAATATACTTACAGCCTGAACCATGAAACCTACCACACCTTTTACTTTCCGTCTCTAAATAATCCTCTAAATCATCTTCAGTTAAATCGTATGGTAAATATTTAAAAAAGCTATCCTCGTCTGACACCTCGAAATTTCCATCACCTTTTTTATCAGCATACTTCTTATATTCTACGTAAAACGTAACATCATAAGAATCCTCTGAATCTTTAATTTTATAGTTTTTCAGACCAAATCCCTCTGCATACATCTCAGCAACCGCCTCGGATGCGGTATGGTACATTTCGTCTGTATACATATCCTCACTTCCTCGAACATACATGAAGTTCTTAACCTCTCCATCCAGTTCATACTTACCATAGACTATGTCATCAAGACCAAATGAATCATAAGAAATGCGTATAGAACCTTTATCAAGCTTCGCATCTGGGATATTCTTTTCCAGCCACCTAGTTACTTCAGCCTTACCATCTTTTTCGAACTTCGCTATATCCTCATCCGTATACCACTTAGGCATACAACCAGCCAAACTTAGCAACATAGCAATAATAAGCAAAGCTGCAATCAGCTCTCTTTTAAAAATAAATCTTTTACCCTCTTTAATCATAATTCCTTTTAACCCTTGAATGCTTTTATAACTTTTTATAACTTTTATAACCTTTTATAACTCTTTATAACTTTTTATAACTTTTTATAACTCTTTATAACTTTTGTCAACAAAAACTTGCATTGACAAAATGCTCTTCGCGGTATATATTATGTATATACAAAAACAAGGAGGTGCAATATGGAAGTTACTCTTACAAAATGGGGAAATAGTCATGGAATACGTATTCCAAAAGAGTTTCTCGCTTCTCTTGGAATAACAAAAGAAACTCCTCTTAATATTGAATTAAAAAACGATGAAATAACGATATCAAAAAAGTTCAAACACCAGACCCTAAAAGAACGCGTAAAAAAATCCGGCAAACCTCTTAGTTTTGCATCCGAGATTGATTGGGGCGATCCCGAAGGAAGCGAGGTATGGTAATGAAAGATATCTATCAAGGAACTATTCTGAAAATAGAAAAAATAAAATATCCCGTTTTTGTCGTAAGTAATGAGTATTTCAATAAGGCAAACGGCATAATAGGTTGCCCTATAGTTAAGAATGGAATAGATAATGCAACGCATATTCCAATAGATGAAAATGATATCACTGGTCTCGTTTTATGTGAGCAAGTTAGATTCTTCGATTTATCTGTCAGAGGATATACTATCCTTACTCATTCTGAGCTTAGTACTATGACTAATATAGTTGATATTGTACAAGGATTCTTTGATTTTTAAACCTCTCCTATTAATCAAATATGAGAGGTTCTTTATATAATATTACAATTATTCTATTCAACCAATTCATCAAAAAATGTTTCCGCGTCTTGAACTAAAGGTTCTTCAAGTATTTCCAACTCACCAGCGGTATTGATTTTATATTTTCCTTCAGATGTTGTTTCACCTAAAATGAAATAGTCATCCCCGCTTGTAATTATATATAACTTTAATAATTTTTTACTATCATCAGAAGAAGTATTCACATACAAACATTTAGTATCACGCTCATATTTTATTGAACCATTAAAACCAGCACAATCATTTATTGCTTTCAAAACCAAAAAAGCATCTTCATCAACATACGTTTTATCACCTTTATCTTCTTGTGACGTTGTTAGTTCAGTCAAGTGGATATTTTTACCCATTTCATTACTCTTATCATTATACGCCTTTAATTTATCTATATCATCTTTATAGTTATCAATCCGAAAACAGTAATCCGAAAAATAATTATCTGTATCTCCTACTTGGTCCCACAGCCAAGTTATTTTACCTTGATTATAAATCGTACCAATTCTAAACCAAGTCTCATCATTAGCCTTTATGATTTTTTCCTTTTGCTCCTCTGTTGCAATATCAAGCAGCAACGAGCTTTTTTTATTCAAGCCCTGAAAAACAATCCATCCAGATGTACCAGATGTATTTTCGTATCTTGCGCATAAATCATCTACCATATAGCTAATTATCTGATTTTTAATATCAACATCTTCTACGGATGACAAATCCGCTATAGCACCCTCATAGTCTTCAGAATCAACTTTGTCATATATTGATTGGTAATACTCTTCCAATTCTTTTTTCTTTAGCTCCTCAATGCCAGCTTTACATTCTTCTATTTTAGTAGCACTATCCTTATAACCATCCATCTTTTCAAAAGCATTTATAGCATCATCGTAGCGTTCCTGTTCCATTAATTCACAGGCTTTTTCATATTCTCTATTTGGATATATAACCTTTTCCTCATAAATACTGAATCCAACTATAGCAGCTATAACCAAAACACTTATACACGCCGCTATAATTATCGCTTTTTTCAATTTCTTATTACGTTCATTTTTTCTTATTTCACGTTGTTTATTCTCTTCTTCCTTTAATCCAACAATTTGTTTTTTACATTCATCTATATACTTTTGACTTTCTTTATACCCATTAAGACTAAGCAAGTCCCCGATAATAGATTGATATTCTGAAATACTATTTGCATTGCCTATCTTATTACATGTAAATTGATAGTACTTTTCCCTTTTCTCTTCTGCCTTTATCTTTTGCTCTTTAATGCTGTTTTCTGTCTTCTCCATAAATTCAGCATATTCAGTTTTTATCTTTTGAGAATTAGCAGAATCCTTCTGTATTTCCTCCTGAATTCTTTTATCAATTTCATTTAAATGCGTATTTTTAACAGATTCTATTTTTTCTTTTATACTATCCTTTGCAAACCTCTCTGCTTTAGCCCAGTCTTTATCATTATAAATAGCCTTTTCATTTTCCAAACCTTCCACTATCGAATCATAAGTCAGCTTATAAAGAAACTGATCAGAAATCTTTTTTTCGTTCAGGTAGCCTTCAACAGCATTTTCTTTTACAATCTTATTAATCAATTCCTCATTAGGTTTACATGCTAAAATAGAATTACTTGCAACCTTTGATATCTTCTCAAGCTGCGCCTCAAGATATGAATCTAAATTCATAAAATGTCTTTTAGCCAAAAACAGTCCTAAATGTATCTCTGAATTATCCGGATCAAGATCCATCGCCTGATCAAAATACTGAATTGCCTTTTCCCACTCACCATCTTCAAGAGCAAAATAGCCTCTCTTTACAGTTGCATTACTATCTCCAGTAGCCGTCAACAAAGCAGTTGTTTCCGCAGGTTTCCTATCCCTACCAAATATTTTA
>JAFVAQ010000020.1 GCA_017480495.1 Eubacterium sp.
TCCTTGTCATGTTAAAACGTTAGCTTTACCATTCCAAAATTTACTGTTCTTATTTGGATTCGTTCAATTCCGAATATTCATTATTTAAAAGAATTTTCGGGGTTGTCATCATTATTCTGTTGTTAAAGTTCGTTTTGTTTGCTCACTAGTTGAGCAAACAAAAACTATCGCATTGCTAGTCTCGTAATTATGTCTCTCATGCGACAGCTTGTTTATAATACTACTTTGAAATATCAAAGTCAATATCAAATTTGTCATTTTTTTTATAATTTTCTTCGATATTTTTGTGAAGTTTTTTTAGGGGCCATTTTACTGTGTTACAAATGATATTCCGAAGGCCCCCGGTCCACAGCTTATAGCTACTACAGGACAGCTTTGCTGGAAGAATACTTTTTCGAATTTGAACCTCTTATCTATCTCAGCTTTTATCCAATCAAGCTCTTTTTTGCTAAGTCCTACATAATTGATAAATATAACAGTGCTTTCTATTTTATTTCCCTTTAAGCATTTATCTATATAACGCCTCCACGCTCTCTCTTTGGCACCAAAGGTAAAACCAACTGTAGAGATTTTTCCCTCCTTCATAAAAGTAACTGGTCTAAGCATAAGAGCTTTCATAAAACCAGCTCTTCCCTCACTGGCCTGCTTAGCACGCACCATATAATCCATGTTGTCTATCATAAAACTTGCTCTTATTCTTCCATTTAGAGTATTTAGTCTTGTAATGATTTCATCGACCGGCATACCCGCCTCAGCCATACGACTTGCAAATATAGCCATCAGTCCCTGACCGCAGGATAGGAATTTACTATCAAAAACAGTAACATTTTCAAAAGAGTTGGCAGCTTCTGTGGATATCATATAGGATGTACCTTCTATTTGCGCGGATACTGATATATGAATAATGTTATTTGCATTTACGAGCTGCTCTGCAAAGAAGGTCTCGTAGTCTTCTACACTTGGAGGAACTGGAGAAGCTACATTTTCCTCATCCTCCATATATTTGAGAAGACCGGCAGTATCAATCTCAGTTCCTTCTCGGAAGGTTCCTTCAATCGTTTTAACCTTATGATTAAGAACTGTGATATTGTACTTATCCAGTAATACCTGTGGAAGATCCGCAGTACTTTCTGTTGTGATAGCTATTCTTCTCTTCCTATGCCTATCACTTATCCATGTACTATCTGCTTCAACCTCGATACCCTCGCTGTCCATTATCTTAACGAG
Organism: Eubacterium sp.; assembly: GCA_017480495.1. Taxonomy (GTDB): domain Bacteria; phylum Bacillota; class Clostridia; order Lachnospirales; family Lachnospiraceae; genus Eubacterium_Q. The sequence goes on from JAFVAQ010000020.1 coordinate 1,228, forward strand.
CGCTCTAGGAAGCTGTCTGAATACTTCGTTCTCGAGGTCATTTCCTGATACAGGCTTAACCAGATATCCATTAAAGCCAGTTAATGCATATAGAGCTCTATTTTCTTCTCCGGCATTTGCTGTAAGGATAACAATACTTGTTTCCTTATTCATACCACCAGACTGTTCTCTTATGGCATGGAAACATTCTATACCATCCATCTCTGGCATCAAATGATCCATAAAGATAAGATTGTATTTTACATCAAGAGTCTTCTTCAGAGCTTCCGCTCCACTCTTTACAGTATCTATCTGAATCTTTGTATCTCTCAGGAGCTTAGAAACAACCATAAGATTAGACTCATTATCATCTACAACCAAAATCTTTGCTTCCGGCGCTTCAAACTTCTGTTTATAATTTGTCCTATGAGCAAGCTTATGCTTCTTCTCATAGTTATACTCACCCAGCTCTTTGTCAGAAACCATCTTCTGCGGAATCTCAACTATAAAGGTAGAACCCTTTGTATATACGCTATTAACGGAAACCTTTCCGCCCATTAGGTCAACAAACTGTTTAACTATAGATAGTCCTAGTCCCGTACCTTCTATATGTTTATTACTGCTTTCATCAACACGCTTAAATGCGGTAAAGAGATATGGGATATCTTCCTTCTTGACACCCATGCCTGTATCTTCTACTGAATAGATCATTTTGCACATTCCATCCTCTGACTTCTCGCACTCTACGGATAGAACTACTGATCCTTCCTTAGTATATTTAATTGCATTATTAAGGAGATTGATTAGAACCTGCTTGATTCGAACCTCGTCACCCTTAAGCTCTTCAGGAATATCAGGCGCGACATTTATCCTAAAATCCAGATTCTTCTCCTGCGCACGTATCCATATCATTCCTACGATATCAGAAAGCATATTACTAGTATGATAATTCTCCAAAAGAATCTTCATATCGCCAGACTGGAACTTAGACATATCAAGAATATCATTAATTGTATTCAGGAGCATTTTACCTGCTGCACGAATATTAACAGCATCCTCTGCTATCTCATCGCTGATATCCTCACGGAGAATCATCTCGTTAAGTCCAATGATTGTGTTGATAGGTGTACGAATCTCGTGGCTCATACTCGAGAAGAATTTATTCTGAGATGCAACTAGTCCTTCTATCTCCTGCTTCTGCTTTTCTGTTATAGCATTCTGCGCCTCAAAGAAATCTATCTGAGTTCTCATAATAATAGCTATAGCACCACTAACAAGGATCAAGGTTACAAAAGCTATAAGGTATGGTTGAAGACCTTTGAAGGACAGAATTACATTTGGATAATAATAGGAAACAAGATAGCAAATAATGGCTACCATTTCTTGAAAAAGAACAAATATCCACTTAAGATTTTTGTTATTCATCATGTTATATATAAAAAGTATGTTAAACAAAAACCAAAGCGGAGCATCTCCTAGGATTCCACCTGCTGTGAAAAACATTATAGGGAAAAATGAAAACAGTAGAAAGAACGACAATATGTTAGCTCCGACATCGACTTTATCTAGCTTGAAGGATATAAAACCTACTAAGGCAATAAAAACAAAACTAGCTAGGAAGAGCCAGGTATTAAGTACCATTCCGCATATTATAAATCGTGAAATAAGCGAGCCAAGAAGGATTCCATCCGTAACAAGCATGTTGAATGCGAATCCTCTTTTTCTCATAGTTATTTCTTCATTTAAAAGATAGCCTTTCAGCTTTTCAAACATATATCCTACTCCTCTGTCTTTGGCTCAAATTCTAAAACCTCATCATCATCTGCCGGACCAAATTCCATCACTTCATCTTCACTAGATGCAGCAAACTCAAACACCTCATCATTATCAGAGGCTTCAAATTCCATTACTTCATCACTTTCCGGATCTGAATCAGGAAGCTCGACTTCGTCAGCTTTATTCTTACCATATGCCTCAAGTATTCCGTCTGTTATCTTCTTATAATCATCAATAACTCTTGAATGGTTTTCATCTATATAATTCATATCAAAATCATGAGCCGCATGTTCGAGTTTCATAGCATCATCAGAAAGCTCTCCCGCTCCAATCATCTTGGAAGTGCTCTTTGCAGCATGAATAATTATCTCGTAATTCTTCATATCCTTATCATTGTAGAAGGCTCTTAGCTTCTTACGTTTATCACTGGCCTCCTCAGCAAATTGAAGAATTAGTTCATCATAGAGATCTGTATCTCCACCGCAATACATAAGACCTGTTTCTATATCTATTCCAAGTCTAGCAAGTTTATCCTTGATACTATCTGAGGATTCTTCTATCTCAGCAGAAGCATCTGCACTATCAGTTTCACTCTTTTCAGTAGATTCATTTATAGTATCCAGCTTCTCTTCAGATTCAAAAGAAATAAGATCAGCTGGAAGAACTCTCTTCATTGTTCTCTCAAGTTCTTCTATTTCAATTGGTTTACTTACAAAGCCATCAAAGCCTTCAGAAATAAACATCTGCTTAGCCGAACTCATAGCATTTGCAGTAAGCGCAACAATCGGAATTTCACGATTAAGTCCTTTTACGTCAGTTCGAATCTTCTTCATGGCTTCAACGCCATCCATGCCTGCCATCATGTGATCCATAAATATAATGTCATATTCATGATCTCGACACATTTCTAGAGACTCCGCTCCAGAGGTAGCTGTGCTAACCTCCATTCCATATTGTTTTAAGATTCCCTTTGCAACCACCAGATTCATAGGTTCATCATCCACAACAAGCGCATGAACACCTTTTAGTCGAATAGTTGAATGGTCGGAAACATTTTCCACTAGACTGCTATTTAGAGCCGCCACAAATGGAAATACACAGAACGGCTTCTTTATCACTCTAATCTTAGTTCCACCAGGAATTTCAATATCAGAATCTGATAGTATCATCACGACAACATTTTTCGCGAACTCATTTATTGTACCCTGATCTTTTTTGTATTCTTCCTCTCCCACAAGGAGGTGTGTTAACTCAATAGTTTTAGTTATCTTCTTCAGATTCTCGATATTTTCAACTCTATGAACCTCTAAACCAAGGCCACCACTCATAGTAACAGACTGATGTATGAAGAATTCTCTAACCATAGGGTTCTTGAAACCATATGTGCTGAGATAAGATCCAACTCTAACATTTTTTGCTTCATTTATAGAAGCGCAAGGTTCATATTCAACCACCTTCTGTGGAAGGCTGACTCTAACTGTTGTACCCTCATCCTTCTTACTAGTGATAGTCATAAAACCACCTAGAAGAGATACAAAACCTGATACAATAGGTAACCCGAGTCCAAGACCACTTCCAGTACGTGTCCTACTAGAATCTGTCTGATAGAATCTCTCATATACCTTCTCCAGTTCTTCTTCCGTCATACCGATACCAGTATCAGAAACCTCGATACAGAGATTGACTCCGTAATCTTGCCTCTCTGAATGAAGCTTTAGATACACGCCGCCCTCGGTTGTGTACTTGATTCCATTTGATACAAGAGCCTTGATTATCTTCTTGAGCTTCGTAACATCAGTATTCATTACTGCAGGTATAGTAGGATCTATATCTATTACAAGCTCTACTCCCTCCTTCTTCATATCGCGTATATCATTCATCAAATCATTCATCGCGGAGGATAGCATATAGTCCTCTAGATTGCTAACTATATTACCTCTATCTATTTCAGAGAAATCCAGAATATCTCCTATCTGTTCTGAGACTCTTCTTCCCGCCTGTCGAACAGCTTCTAGATTCTTTTTATTATCTTCATCTTTTTCTTTATCTATGCAAATGCCAGTAAGACCGATAATGGCATTTACAGGAGTTCTAATTTCATGAGATACATTTGCCAGGAAATCATTTAGGCGATTTGTGGACTCTGTCAGCTGATCAATCTCAACCTGAGAAGCAGCTTCGACCTCGTCCCATTTATTGATGATAGTTTTCAGGAAATATGCAAGCATAGTGATTACAGAATAATGCATAATTATTCTGCACATTAAAAGGATGTCGAACTTACCTCCATCCATAGCATATTTTGCAAGATCGTATGTCATAGATATGTAGTAGGTTATCTGACACAGAGTAATCAGAGGCTTAATCTCTGTCATGATGAAGAGCATCATGATTGCGGCCATAACAATAGCAAGATCATAGGTACTTGTCATATGCACACCATAGATGAAATAATTTATCATCATGATGAATGCAATCACCCATAATCTCTGATTACTGGTAAATATTGATTTAATATGTATACCCCAGCATATACCAACAAATGCACCTATCACAAAAAGTACCCATTTATCCCATCCAAGGAGAAATGTGATAACCACATGCATTATTGCGAAAATGGTATAGCCCAAAAGCAGAACTAGATTACCAGTTCTGAACATATCATTTTTTTCTCTATTTGCCCCCATTAAGTCCCCCGTTATTTATGTTCTGTCATTTTTGACTGGCTTATGATATTTCTTCCTAAGTGTCACGAGCTCAAGTATACGATTCACTCTGGCCTTCAGAAGCTCTGGTGCAAAAGGCTTCCATATGAAGTCCAACGCCCCCTTTTCCATACCTTCTGTTTCAAGACCATCATTTTCTACTCCTGTAAGTAGGATGACAGGAATGGAAGCAAGATCACTACCCATTTCTTTCATCTTATCCATTACTTCCAGCCCACTCATACCTTCCATCTTAATATCCAGAAGTAGGAGATCCGGAAGCTTTTCAGCCACGCTTATTTCCTTTAGGAATTCCTCACCTGAGCTATATGTATGAACAGTAAGTCCTTTATGAATGAGAACTCCACTAGCTACATCGAGATTTACATCATCATCATCGACAATAACTATTTCCGCCTCATTATCTTCGATTCCATTTCCCGGATTATTTCTGACATATTCTGAATCATAATCAATATCAAGTCTTGGATTATCACTTTCATCCCAAGTCTTTATTATCCCCTCTGCAACGACCGGTACAAACTTCTCTCTAATATCAGTAAGAAGAACAAAATACTGATTATATCTGCTTCGTGTCAGCATATCGGATTTTCTTAGCGACTCTCTTATATGATTTCCGAACTCATCACAGGCATCCTGATAATCCTCATACGACATATCATCTGGCTTGCCGAGAGTGAACAGGACCTTACTACAATTTATGTTGTTACGAATAAAATATCTCGTAGCAAATCTAAACACATGGGAAAATGCCTCCATGTCGAGCTGAAGAGCTACATTTGTGATATTTCTTTCTCCAAGTATATCGGATATACTTTTAATATCCATTATTGTATCTGTTTCTTCATCTTTAAGAAGATCTGAGGAATATAAAGAATATCCGTGCTTACCATTCTTCTTAACTATGTATAGACATTTATCCGCAAGCTTCAGAAGTGATGTATAATCATTTCCGTGTTTCGGAACTTCAATCGCTCCGATTGACGTTCCAAGAGGAATATTCATATCCTCTCCCATCAGTTCCTTCGCAGTACTTACAAGCTTCTCATTCAGTTGCTTTGTGATATCAGCAACTTCTGACTCTTCCTGAACCCCTAAGCAAAATGCAGCAAATTCATCTCCGCCTAGTCTTCCCACCTTGCTTCCTTGAGGAACTGCTTCTTTTATAAGATTCGCAAAAGCTATAAGCACCTTGTCTCCCATCTCATGGCCGTATAGGTCATTTACCAGCTTGAAGGAATCCAGGTCGATCATCATTAGGCAACCTGTACTCTTGGTACACATTTTTGAAAATTCAACACTTGTCGCACCCTTGTTCAGAAGTCCTGTCAGTTTATCTGTAGTAGCTTCACTTTTCAGACTCTGCATCTCCGTCTGCATTGAGATAACATTGTCAATACGACGAAGCAATACTTCCGGATTAAATGGCTTACGGATATAGTCAGAAACTCCCATCTCGAAGCCCTTAGTCTCACTTCCTGTATTCTCGTCTGCTGTCAGGAATATAACAGGAGTCTCTGGATGGTCATGCTCCTTCTCATAATCTCTCAGTCGTCTTAATGTTTCAAATCCATCCATTTCTGGCATCTTGATATCCAGAAGAATAAGATCCGGTGCACCTTTTTCTGATATATAATCAAGAAGAGCCCTGCCCGATTTAAGCGCAGTGACTCTCATATTATTCTTACTCAGTATATTCCCCGCCATCTTAAGATTAGATGTATCATCATCTACAACCATTATCCATTTTGCCATATAAAACCCCTCCGTGGCTTATTATCCCCGCATAAATAACATGTATCAAAATTATACCATATATTTGACAAAAACAACAGAGTATCAAAATAAAACGCAAACTAAAAATGAGCCATAGTGTCACACACACTACGGCTCACTTAAAAGTCTATTTTAGTATTAATCCAAACCTTGTAATATAGCAGCACCTGTTGCTACAGAAATAAGGAGTATAATTAACCATATAACAAATACTATAAGCATCATTAACAGCTGTGCTCTACAGTAATTTTTAAGATTTCTAGTAGAACTTCCTCCGAAGCCCCATACAAACAGTAGAATGAGTCCTACAATAGGAATACCGAACAGAAAACTATATCCAATATATCCCCAAGGAGTTATAAGCTTTTCCTGATTGTCGGGAGCCACCTGATTAATAACTGTAACTCCACCCTGTGGCTGAGCATAATTATTCATCTGATCATATGCTGGCTGTTGCTGTGTATATACCTGTTGAGGCGCTGGTGCCACCTGCTGTACTGGCGCTGGTGCTGGTGCAACTGGAGCAACTGGTGTCTCTGGGACTGCTGGCTGTACTGGTTCTGGCGCTGGTGCTTCCTGCTGTGCTGTATCGCCAACTGGAGCAACACTTGAATCTGATAAAATTGATGAACCTGTAACAGGAGCTGGTGTAACAACCATTCCTTCTGGTACCTGTGGCTGATGCTGTCTAACCTCTGGCTCTGCTGGTGCAGCCTCTGGCTGAACATCAGAGAAGCCTTCTGACTTTGGTGTATCCTCCATAGTAAGTGGACCTGACATATCAGCAGTAAGTACTGTTGTATCACTCTCAGCATCATCTGGTGCTTCAGCAATAGGAATATCCATCATTGGTGTACTACTCTTGAATGCTCTGAGATCTGCTCCACAGTTAGGACAAAAATCAGCTCCGTCAGGCACATTAGTGCCACATTTATTACAAAACATAATAAACCTCCCACGACATAAAAATAATATATTTCATTATAAGTCTTATCTAAAAATATTACAAGGCTTTAGTATTACTCATCGCCTTCCATCTTAGCAAGCTTTGCAGCCTGGTCAGCTGCTGTAAGAGCATCTATAAACTCATCAAGATCCCCATTCAAGGTTTCATTTAATCTATATGATGTAAGCTTAATTCTGTGGTCTGTTACACGGCTCTGAGGGAAGTTATAGGTACGAACCTTCTCTGAACGGTCACCTGAACCTATCTGACTTCTTCTTGCTTCTGACTCAGCATCATGAGCCTTCTGCATTTCGAGGTCATAGAGCTTTGTACGAAGCAGGGCAAATGCCTTTGCCTTGTTCTGAATCTGTGACTTCTCTGTCTGGCTATAAATAACTATACCTGTAGGATAATGTGTAAGACGAACGGCTGAATCAGTAGTATTTACGCACTGTCCACCATTTCCAGAAGCACGCATAACGTCTATACGGATATCCTTATCATTTATCTCTACATCAACCTCTTCTGCTTCTGGCATGATAGCAACAGATGCAGCGGATGTGTGAATACGTCCACCTGACTCAGTCTCGGGAACTCTCTGAACTCTATGTACTCCACTTTCATACTTAAGCTTAGAATATGCACCTTTTCCTTTTATCAAGAAGTTAACATCCTTGATTCCACCGATTCCTGTGTCATCGATTGAGATGAGCTCTGTCTGCCATCTATTCTTTTCAGCATAGTGTGTATACATACGATATAGTTCTCCAGCAAAGAGTGCAGCCTCGTCACCACCAACACCAGCTCTGATCTCAACAACAACGTTCTTGTCATCATTTGCATCCTTAGGAAGAAGAAGTATCTTGAGCTCCTGCTCACATCTCTCAATAGCCTTCTTAGCTTCTGAAAGCTCTTCCTTTGCCATCTCTTTCATTTCCTCATCTGACTCTTCATCAAGGATCATCAGACTGTCTTCTTCGTCCTGTTTAGCCTTCTTATATTCCTTATATTTCTCAACGATAGGAGTCAGATCACTCTGCTCCTTCATCAGCTTTCTAAATCTTTCCTGATCATTTACGACATCAGGATTTGAGAGTTCCTGCATTATCTCTTCCAGCTTGGTAACCAATTCTTCTAACTTGTCAAACATTTTATTCCTCCATTTATATATAAGATTCTTCGCTGCGCTCAGAATGACATTATATCTGCGCAGATATCACTCGATCCAGCCCACTCATGTCCTGTTCCTTATGAATATTGATAAAACCGTTTTCCTTCAGGATATCTGCCACATCCATATATTGATCGTAGCCTATCTCAAGAGCTATGCTTCCATTCTGATTCAGGAACTCTGGCGCACGACTAATAATTCTTCTATAGAAAGCCAGCCCATCCATTGAGCCATCCAGAGCAAGCCTTGGCTCATAGTCTCTAACATCCTTGATCAGATTATTGATATCCTTTGTCCTTATGTAAGGAGGATTACTGATTATCATATCAAAGGTCTCTATCGGGTTGCCCATTTCATCTTCAAAGGCTTCGTATAGATCACTCTTAACTATCCTAACATCTGCCTCTAGCTTCTCGGCATTATCCGCTGCAAGGGCTAGAGCATCATCAGAAATGTCAGACAGCGTTATATCATCTTGGAAGCCCATTTCCTCTCGTTCCTTACCGTATGCAATTCCTATACACCCAGAACCTGTACACATATCCAGCACCTTCATTGGTCTATCCGTAGATATCCCTGCCGCATGGATTACAAGTATCTCTGAATCATATCTAGGGATTAGCACATTTTCGCGACACAGATATTCATCTTCCATGAAGTATGTATATCCCGTTATATATTGAAGAGGATAATGTGTTGCGCGCTTTCTTATCATCTTCATATAACGCATCTTGGTAAACTCATCTAGTTCATCAGTAAGTCGAGTATATATATTTGTCAGACTATCCTTCAGAATATGCATCATCAGATGTCTAGCTTCCGCCTGGTTATTCTCTATTCCAGCATCCCCCAGAATCTTAGTGCCCTTTCCGATAAGACGTCCTATCTGATTCTCTTCATTCATATACTACTAGTTCTCCTCGATCTATCTGAACATCCGCTTCATAACTGTCATTCAAAAGAATCATTTCTTACACATTCAACATATTCGTGCCAGTCAATTACGCCTTCAACTGACTTAATCGCAACCTCTATCATATCGTCATCAGGCTCTTTGGTGGTCAGTCTCTGAACCCATAGGCCAGGAGCACTAAGTATGTTGGAACAAACATTCGCATGTCTTCCCGCATATCTGATAACCTCATAGGATATTCCAGCAATCACCGGAATCAGAAGAATTCTTGAAACCAGTCTTAACCACATCACATCCGTCTGCACAAACATGAAAACGAATATACTTATTATCATTACTATAAAGACAAAGCTTGTTCCACATCTCTTGTGAAATCTTGTTGCCGCTCTTACATTTTCAACCGTAAGATCCTTACCCGCCTCCATGCAGTTAATGGTTTTATGCTCTGCGCCATGATACATAAAGGTTCTTTTTATATCTTCCATATGTGCAATTGCTGCAACATATCCTAGAAAGATAAATAATCTGAGCAAGCCTTCTGCAATATTTACGATTATATCCTTATCAGTAAGCTTATAAAGGAAGTTCGCAAGAAATGCCGGAAGCAGCATGAAAACTCCAATAGCTATGATGAGTGAAACGATGAGGGTACCTATCAAGTATCCGGAGTTACCAGACTCTTTCTTTTGCTCCGGTTTCTTTTGTTCCGACTCGTTTTTCTCCGCTTCATCTTCTTCAAAATATTCAGAGGAATCCATAAGAGTCTTCATTCCAATATAGAGAGACTCGATGAAGTTAACCACACCTCGAACAATCGGAATATTTAGTCCCTTATGCTTCTCTCCCATTGACTTATATGGAGTTACTTTTACATCTATTTCCTTATTGGGTTTTCTAACTGCCAGAGCGTAAGAAGAAGGTCCCTTCATCATTACGCCTTCTAGAACAGCCTGTCCACCAATATTAACTCTTTTCATCTATTACCTCAACTTCAGCACTAACTCTATCATTGTGATATTTAAAAGGACGATTCTTATTCTCACCTTTTCAAAACCCTACTAGTCAATGTAGAAATCTTAAAAAGGTGACAATAAGAACCGTCCCCATTGTCACCTAATATTTAAGTATCTAGTTATCAGCCTTTACGCCATACTTCTTGTTGAACTTATCTATACGTCCGCGAGCCTTGATAGCCTTCTGCTGACCTGTATAGAAAGAATGGCACTTTGAGCAGATTTCAACGTGGATATCTTCCTTAGTTGAGCCTGTTACGAACTCATTTCCACAGTTGCATACAACCTTTGCCTGATAATAATCTGGATGTATTCCCTCTCTCATAATAATTCTCCTTTTCTATGTAACGTATATGTGACACTACGTGTTTCTACTTGCATAATCAAGAAGTATTTATAAATGCTTCGTGAGCGCTCGCGGTCTAAGAAGCAGTTATAAATACTTCTTGAGCCTGCGAAGCAGGTAACCGAAAACATCATGAGGAAAGTGTCTGCGAAGCAGACAAGAAGTGCGTAGCACGCCTTTCCGAATATGTTTGAGGTTATTATGCAAGCAATCGAAACAATCTCGCCTCGATCACATACCAGCAACGTTCCTATATTATCACAGGGTTTTATATAAAGCAAGCATTAATTTTTAAACTGTTGCATCTGCTGTGCAGAATTTTTTTGCAGTATTCTAAGCGGCTATTCGGAAAATTCGCACTTCGTGCTCTTACGTCTGCTTCGCAGACGTTTTTATCCGCTACATCAGCGGAGCAACCAGTTTAACGACACCCCCTGCCAACTTATAGAAGATTTTCTCATGTTTCACGTCCTCGAGCGTAATCTTGTGGCACTCCTTAAGTGTATTCTGGTAATCCTCTTCTATATCGCTTACCGCATCCACCTTGTACATATAGGTGGCACATTCAAAATGATGATATAGGCTTCTATAGTCGAGATTAATTGTTCCTACTATCGCCTTAGTGTCATCACTAGTAAAGACCTTCGCATGAACGAAGCCAGGAGTATACTCATATATATTAACTCCAGCCTTGAGCAGGTATGCATAATGCGTCTTAGCCAGTGCAAATGCCATTTTCTTATCCGGAATGCCAGGCAGAATTATGTCAACCTCGACACCTCTCTCCGCTGCATATCTTATCGCATTCTTCAACTCATCATCTAGGATAAGATACGGTGTCATTATATGAACGTATTTGTCCGCACGATTAATTACGTCCATATATACATTTTCACCGACTTTCTCGTCGTCAAGAGGGATGTCGCTGTATGGCATAACGTAGCCCTTAGCATCCTTGAACTGACTATTATCTATCGGCAAATTTAAATATTCATCTATGTGTAGTTCCCTATCATCTGCAGACCACATCTGAAGGAACATAAGAGTATATGCCTTTACAGCATCCCCCTTCACCATGACTGCCGTATCCTTCCAGATACCAAACTTCTCAACCTTGTTGATATATTCATCCGCAAGATTTACTCCTCCATTAAAAGCAACCTTGCCATCTACAACAAGCACCTTCCTGTGATCACGGTAGTTATAGTATGTAGATACAAAAGGATGGATAGTCGAAAATGTTCTCGCCTTTATTCCATACTCCGCAAGTCTCTTTGTATAGTTATGAGGAAGGAGCTGCATCTCACACATTCCGTCATACAAAACTCTTACATCTACTCCCTGCTTTGCCTTCTCTGCTAGAAGCTTCAGCAGACGCCCCCACATATATCCCTCTTCTATAATGAAGTACTCAAGGAAGATAAATTTCTCTGCCTTCTCCACTTCCTCCATCAATGCATCAAATTTATCCTGTCCCCAAGAGAAAAATGTAACTTCAGAATTTTTATAAATAGGGAAGCATCCCGTTCGATTGATATATCGGTGCAAATCTTCCTGACCATTCGCATCCTCTATCAGTTCATGAATAACTTCCTTATCCTGTTTCAGACTATGTCTTGTCGCAGACATAATAAAAAGCATCCTTCTTTTCAAAGCTCTATGCCCTATTTCAACCTGAGTAAAAGCAAGAAACAAAGCTCCCGGAATCGGGAAGATAGCAATAATTATCATCCAGGTCAGCTTGGCCGAAGAATCCATATCACAGTTATATAAATAGAAAACCATTATAGTGGTGAAAACACCCATTAAAATTGTATAGTACTTAAAACCTGCAGCAAGCCATAGCATTAACGTCACAAATATAGCTATTTGAAAAGCCAACAAAACAATAATGAGGCCCAAGCGACTAAAAATAAGCCGCAGAAGCCCCTTCTTGTGATATTTAATAAGTCGAATCTCATTAGCATCATTACTGTAATTAGTAACCTTCATTTCCCCTATCCTACAACTAATTTAATTGCAATTCCTATTAGTATGAGACCTCCGATAACCGAGGCCTTTCCAGCAAGTTTAACGCCAAAATATCTACCTATTCTTAATCCTATGATACATAAACCAAATGTTATAGCAGCAATAATTAGTGCACATATAAACGCTCTTATTAATGAATAGTCTGCTATAGTAAAACCTATAGATAATGCATCTATTGATGTTGCTATTGCTTGAACAAAGAGCACTCTCTTTTTGAGCATCTCGTTTTCAACCTCATCATCATTCCAAGCCCATATACCTTCTATGAGCATTTTCCCGCCCACAAATAAAAGTAGAATAAAACCGAGCAAAGGAACAAATCTTGAAAATGCACTAAATATCTCAACTATTGTGTGGACCGCTAGCCATCCAAGAAGTGGCATCAGACCCTGAAAGCCTCCAAAGACACCCGCTATGAGTAGCCTCTTACGCCTTCTCATCTCTGGTTCATTAAGGCCATTTGCCATAGATACAGAAAATGCATCCATTGCAAGACCAGCTCCCAGCAACACACTAGAAACTATAAAAAATAAATCTGACATAATTACTTCCTACCAGATTAAACTATAAGTCCAATCTTCTTCTTAACCTTAGTAAGGGTCTTGCTAGATACATAAGTAGCTGTCTCAGCCCCCTTCTTGTAGCACTCTTCTAGATACTTCTTATCCTTGAGGAGTCTGTTAAATTCGTCTCTTACTGGAGCAAGTCCATCAACTACAACTGTTCCGACAGCCTTCTTGAAATCACCATAGCCCTTACCAGCGAATTCCTGTTCGATTTCCTGAATAGTTTTACCAGTAAATACAGAATAAATTGTCATAAGGTTGTTGATACCATCCTTACCTTCTCTATATGCAACCTCTGTCTCACTATCAGTAACGGCACGCCTAAACTTCGCCATAATAACATCAGGATTATCAAGGATAGATATAGTCGCATTTGGATTTGGATCTGACTTCGACATCTTCTTTGTAGGCTCCTGAAGGGACATTATCTTCGCGCCACTCTTTGGAATATATGGTTCTGGAACTCTGAACACTTCGCCGTATAGATTGTTAAATCTATTAACTATAGTTCTAGTTAATTCTATATGCTGTTTCTGGTCAGCCCCTGTTGGAACATAGTCCGGCTGATAGAGCAGAATATCTGCAGCCATAAGAGCAGGATAATCAAAAAGACCTGCATTTACATTGTCAGAATGCTGTGCTGACTTATCCTTAAACTGTGTCATTCTTGAAAGCTCACCAAACTGTGTATAGCAAGAAAGAATCCATCCCAGCTCCGCATGGGTATGAACATGACTCTGAATAAATGCCAGGCTCTTATCTGGATCAATTCCGCAGGCAAGAAGCAAGGCAAAGGCTTCCTTAGAATGTTTTCTCAGTTCAGTAGGATCCTGACGAATAGTCAGACTATGAAGATCCGCTATAAAGTAAGCACATTCATAATCCTCCTGAAGCTGCTTCCAGTTTCTAACTGCTCCTATATAATTACCAAGAGTGAAAACTCCTGTAGGCTGAATGCCGCTCAGGAGAACCTTCTTTCTCTCAGGCTTCTTCTCTTCATTTGTGTTTGTTTCTTGTGTACTCATAATATATCTACCTTTCCATCATTTCGATAAACATTCTACCATTATGATAAGGACATTTCCACTCATCTGCCATAGGTTTTGTTTCTATAGGCGTGTTATCAGCTCTCACTTCAGAGAACCACTCAGAGCCCGGTCTTCTATCTACCACATGTTCTTTAACATATTCCCATATAGATAGAACAGCCTCAAGATATTCCTCACGGGAGGAATCTTTATTATATCCATTCATAAATCCAATCATGGATTCACACTGAACCCACCATATTCTCGTTTCCAAAACCTTGCCATTTTCAGCTTCAGCAGGAATACCATGCGGATTAAATGTTATATCATATATATTTCTTGTAAGTGTATCTGTAAGTATAGACACATCTATATCATTAGCTGTATTTGCTTTCAAAAGTACATCTTCAGTTCTATCTATAAGCCAAGCAGCTTCGATATCATGTCCATAGCTATATAGATCTATTAAACTGTTATAATCCTTGTCAAAGAAGACTTCAAGTCTACCCTTTTCAGAATCATATATTTTCTCCTTGATTATATCAACTGCCTCAAGGATGCTTCCTTGCACTTCACTATTCTGATTTTCATCAACACGGAAGAGCTCTGTGTAAGCTTCCATTATATGAAGAAGTGTATTCATGGTACGAGTAGCCATTACTCCATTTTCAGAAAGCTTCTCATTCGACTCGAGTTCATAATTACGTTTAAAGGCCTCTAGATATCCATCCTCATCTCGGAACTTCTCTTCTACTAGGTGATATAAATCCATAGCAAGTATAAATGCATCTCTATTTCCAGTTGCTTCGTAGTAAGAAGAAAGCGCGTAGATAGCAAAGGCTTGATTATATGTATGCTTAGTTGTATCAGCAGGCTTTCCGTCATAAGTAACTGACCAATAAACTCCTCCCATTTCTTTATCTAGAAATGCATCACAGAGAAATCTATATGCATGGTTTGCCATTTCCAGCCAGCGGTCCTTAAGAGATTGATCAACCATAACCTCTCCCCACTCGCCTGTCTTTATACGAGTATAAAGATTTGAAAACAGCCAAAGGATTCTACTGTTAAGAATACAGCCCTTATCCGCTTTTTTATCAAGTGTCAGATCAAAATCAACCAGCCCGTAAAAACCACCCCTTTCTTCATCTTTTAGATTCATCCAAAAGGGAAGCATATGGCCAATAAATTCTTCTCTTAATTCTTGTTTAAACCTTATAATTTTTTCTTCCATATCATTACCTCTTCACCAAGAAATAACTATAAAAATAACACTAAACAATTTTGACAGAGAACAGCCGATTTGTCAATGAACATAGAAGACTTTTCAACTGTGCTAATAAGAAATGAATTATTGCTACGGCTCCCCTGAAATGTTATACTTATCAAGGGGATGGGTTAATACTAGGAGCGTTACTTATGGAAATAGACAAGAAAATAGTAGTACTATGCACTTCGAGAATATACGAGCCTCAGATACACGGTTTTATTGTAAGACTAAACGAACTGCTTATCTCCAGAGGCTACAATCTATTTGTGTTTTCAATCAATTCTGACATTTACTGGGAAGAGGATCGTCAAGCTACTGAAAAGTACGTCTTTGACCTTATTCCATATGACTTTGTTAAGTGCATTATCATAATGGACGAGAAAATCAAGAGTCATAAGATTGCCAATAAAATCATCGCAAAATCAAATGAGAAGAATATTCCTGTCGTAATAGCCGATGGATATTATGACAATACTTCGACTATCAACTTCGACTACGAGCAAGGTTTTGAGCAGGTAGTTCGTCACGTCATTGAGTATCATCACGTTAAAAAACCACATATGATGGCCGGTCAGCCTGATAATGATTTCTCTAATAAGAGAATCGAAGTCTTCAAGAAGGTGCTCGCCGAAAATGGAATACCTTATGACGATAGCATGATAAGCTTCGGTTATTTCTGGGCAGACCCATGTCGTAAAGCTGTCGAGGAGATACTAAGTAGAGAGGAACTCCCTGATGCAATCATTTGCGCAAATGATGTAATGGCAATAACCGTTTCAGAAATGCTTATAGAGTCAGGATATAAAGTTCCTGAAGATGTAATAGTCACCGGCTTTGATGGATACGACGGAATATACTTCACTTCTCCTAAGATTACTACTGCTTCCTGCGATATCATTTTGCTTGCAGAAGCAACAGCTGAAGCAGCCTTTAAGGTAATGGGAAACAATGAGGAGCAGCATCACAAAATAGTTCCCGAGTTCGTATCTAATGAGTCCTGCGGATGTCATGAATATACTGCGCATCCAAAGCTACTTAGGGACTGGTTCAGAGAGAGCTTCTCTAGACATAATGATGATAACCGTGTTCTTCAACAGATCACTTCTTCTATGCAGACAAGTATGACTCCAGGAGAAATGGCTTCAAAGATGGAAAGCTATAAAACTGAGCATGTTCTATGCGTAATAGATAGAAGGTGTTTCGATGAGGATAATAATTATTTCACTGATGAGGTAGATAGTAATCAGGTCAAGGATTTTGTAATCATATATGACGCGGATTATCCTGATAAATATAAGAAGGATACATTTACTATTCCTGAATCACAAATTGGATACACGGAAGACGTTCTGACACCTGCCATACGTGACCGAATGTTCGAGCTTCTAGAAAGTGGCTACCCACTCATCTTCAATTCTCTTGATTTCATGAATAGGCCATTTGGATTTATTTGCTACCACTTTAACGATTATCTGATATCGAACTATTCAAATATAGTTAATGTAACAAATGCTATCAGTATAGGAGTCGGTGGATACGTTAATATCCAGTATCAGAGAACTCTGCTCGAAAGAATGGATGAAATGTACCGTCACGATTCACTGACAGGACTATTCAATAGAATCGGTTTCCTGAATATCTTCAAGAGAACTATCAAGAAGCCTGAGCACCGCGGTAAGCCAATAACAGTCATCATGTCCGACCTCGATGGACTAAAATATATAAACGATAGATTTGGTCATGCGGATGGAGACAATGCAATTTACAGAGTTGCAAATGCACTCCAAACTTCAGTTCCTGAATCAAGCCTATCCGCCAGATTCGGTGGTGACGAAGTCTTCTCAGTTATATTTGGAGAATGCGATCCAGATAAGATTATTAAAAGAATCGATAAGAACCTTGAGGATTATAATATAGACTCAGGTAAAGCATATGACGTTTCGACCAGCTGCGGTTATATAACCATGACACTGGACGACACCTTCGATCTAACTCAAGCCATCAAGGATGCTGATGAAAAGATGTATGCAGTTAAAAATAGTAAGACTTATCCGAGAGGGTAAGTCTTATTGTTTAATTACGAAGAAGTTTTCTGTAGATAGAATTATATTTTCAGCAGAGAAAGGCTCTTTCTCACTTTCTTCCCATATTCCACTATCATATATAATATAATCATAATCCGAAATACTGACATCCCTTGTGGCATTTCCAGCATTTAAGGTAATTATCTCATCCGACGGATTATAATCTTCCAGCGCGGAATATACATCTGTATTATTGATATCATAATATGTAATAACTATTTCATTAAGACGTGATATTTCTCGAACTATATAAAGCTTTCTCCCCGGAAGACTTTCCATCTCATCATTTATCTTTTGCATTTCTGCAACATATTTTTCTGATAATTCATATCCACTTCTTATATCATGATATTTGAGACCTGTACTCACAATATTAATAATTAATGCCACAGAAACAAAAGTTATAACAAATCCTTTTTTATTCCTCTTCAAAAGCTTAAGACCCAAAAATACAACTATAAGTATCATAAGTTTCATAACATAAGTCAATATAGTTGTTTTTAAAGGACTACCTAAGAAGAAACGAAGCGCAAATTTATTAGGAATCAAATAAAATGTTGATGTAGTCGAATCAAGAAACCCATCAAGATTAAGTCCCGGAATGATAAATAGCACTATAAGGTATATGATAAATGCCCATTTTAGATATTTATTTGAAAATGGTCTCTCTCCCTCAACATCTTCTAGCCTTGAAAAAAAGCAAAGAAAATAAGGAATAAAAAGTGGTTCCATATATCTAAGATGAAGCCTTGGGGCCAACAATCCATAATCTTCTTTGAGGGATATTTTATAAACCACAATAAAAATAAGCATTAAAATTGCTATTTCCAAATACGTGGTAAGTCTGCTACTTAGTTCATTCTTATTAGAACGGACAAATAAAGGAAATATATTATTCACTAATATAATATAACTCAGATAGAAAAAAGCAGCATACAAGAAGAATGATAATGGATTCTTATTACTTGTCTCTGGTGCTTGAAGAGCTGTAATAGAATAGCTATATGAACTATTCGAACCACTAAAAACAAGATATTTTATCAGTAGAAAAAGAACACCAAATGTCACTATGGAAATACCACAAGAAATAAACCCCTTAATGCTATCCTTCTTTCTAACCATAAGAATAATCTTTACAAATACCATTGCAGGAATAGCTACTATTCCAACTTCTTTACACATATATAAGAGATAAGCAACTACTCCTAAAACTATTGGAACCGCTATTTTTATTTGATCCGACTCTAGCATTATAGTTATCAAATATATAGTCCATAACCATAATGGCAGAAATGCAGTTTCACTCATAAACGTCATTGAAAAAAGAAGCGCAGGAAATGATAAACTGAACAAGCACATCATAAGACTCTTTATTCTGGTGAGACTTAGTTTTCTGCTTATCAAATAAACAGGGAATATATAAGTCATTTCAGCTAGAGTACCAATAAGACATACCAGTCTAATTTGTGTATGAAGATCCTTTACTAGAAAAGCAGGACTTATAATAATAGAATAGACTATCTTCTGAAATGTACTAGACATACCGTTATAGCTGATACCATCACCATTAGCCAGTGCCTTCGCAGCCTGAAGATATAATCTCTCATCTGGTACGAAGAAGAGATTCTTGCTATAGCTGCCAAGACAGTAATATAGAATAACGCCAAATAGATATATAATTATAAGAGCTATTACAATCTTATATTTTTTTGCTGATTCTAAGTTTAGTAAATTCATATAATTAACTCCTACACCATACTATGCTTGCAGTGCTAAGATCAATCAACCCAGAAGGAAGCGATTTCTCTAAATCTAGGTAATATCAATGATAAGTAACCGAATGTTGACGTATCGATTATTCCTCTTCTCTTTAATCTATCTCGATATACTGACATTTGCGAATCAGTTAATGAGAGTTCCTTTCTAATATATATATTCTTCATTTCACCATTTTTTACAAGAAGTGAAACTATCCTCTTCTCAGTATCAGGCAATTCCGACCATATCTTCTCATATACATATTCACTTAGAGTAGCATCATATTCATCCAGTATATCATCTAATTCTGACGCCTGCTTCTCTTCAATTATCCTGTTCCAATATATATAACCCAAAACCTGGTAAGCGTAAGCATAACCTCTTGTAAGCTCTGACATTTTCTTAGCCTTAGTATTATCAATATCAAGAACTCTCTTATAGCTCTGCGCAATTAAAAAAGCATTTAGTGGTTCCAAATAAACCTTCGGTGCTCTATATAGAAATGTCAGCGTTTTCTCATTTTGCAGATTATTAATATTCTCATATAATCCCGTCATCAGCAGAAATGCAGGCAGCTTCTTCATAAGGAGAATCTGATAAATACCTGCAAATTTCTTGATATTATCATTGCTGACTATTTCATCTATCGTAATAAGAACCTTGAATCCCTTCTTTTTTAACTCAGTAAATAGATTCTGCAAGGCAACAGATATATCATATACAGGAGTTGAATTACTTAGAGAAACTCCGATACCGAATGCAGACAAATCAATTTTCGCGTCCACAAATAGATTATGAAGCTCTCTCCTGCTATACAAATGAGCAGCAATCGATTGAAGAATATCCATATCCGGCGTAACACTAACTACAATCCAGTCCTTCCTCTTCTCAAATAAATCTATCAATGTTGATAACATCACAGTTTTACCTGCGCCTCTGACAGCAGATATTAAGTACGAATAATTTGAAGGATTCTCGCTCGTAAATGAATCAACTATATAATCTAATTGTTCACGACGAATAATATATTCCTCTGGTTCCAAACCAAATGAAAGTGTAAATGGATTCTTCATAGAAATCCCCCTTCTACAATATGTCAGTTATAACTTTTACATCTCAGTTATAATTGGTTATAACTTTTGTGTTTCAGTTATAATTGGTTATAAATAGTTATAACTTTATGATAATATTGTGCAAGGTAAATGTCAACAAAAAAACACGGCGCCGAAGCACCGTGTTTTTTATAAACGTCTTACTTACCAGTAGATACACCATCTACAGATTTAATTGTTACAGCACCATCTTTAACATCAGCAACAATAGCCTTTCCATCTTGAGATGTAAAATTCAATGAAGTAATACCGGTTACTGTAAAATTTTTCATCCTTGACGTTGCAGTAGGCGAATTATACTCTATGTCGCCTGATGTAACTATAGTTGGTGCAACAATTGGATTAATATAGTCTTTGATGTCAGCGATACTAGCTGGTCCATTAGTCGTTGTACTCTTTGCATATTCTTCAGTAGCTTTAGCTTGTGTTGCAGTAAGTATTGAGTGAACCTCTTCCTCATACTGTCCCTGTCTAGCCTTATCGATGTATCCAAGAAGTGCTGGAACAAGGATTGCAGCTAAGATAGCTAAAATAACGAGTACCACGATAAGTTCTACAAGTGTAAAACCTTTATTATTCTTCTTCATAAGTCAAATCCTCCTTAATATAAATTCTTCATTTGTTTGATCTTCGATCTATCAAACAACTCTCTCATGAATAAGTTAACTTGATTTTAACAAGCGAATTCTCATTTTGCAAGCACTTATGTAAACCATCCCGTTAAATCCACTAAACGCACAATAATTCACAAACTAATTTGTGCAACCTGTATAATCCGCACCCCTTCTCCTACAAATTCATTCAATTTCGGTCATAATCTTTTATTTTCATCCATGATATAGAGTTATTTTTTTAATAAAATCGTAACATTTAAGGTGTAAAAGTCGTCAAAAAATGGCTATTTCACACACTTTTCACAGTTTTCACATCCTTAGTTCACAGAAATCCAAGTCTTACAGAGTTCTAATCCAATGCTTAATCATAATACGCAACCTTAACGAGCTCTTCTACGGTTGTAAGTCCCTGTTCGATCAGTTCCATACAGCTCTCTTTCAGAGTAAGCATGCCAAGTTCCTGACGTGCATATGTCTTGATATCTTCTGCAGACTCGTTGTCAGATATCATTTTACGAACTGCCTTATCGATTGGAAGTATCTCATGAATAGATATACGGCCTCTATAACCGGTTCCATTACATTTCTTACATCCAACCTTATGCATAACTCTTGGAAGCGGTTTTCCAACCACCCTCTGTTCTTCTGCTGTCATCTCTCCCCAAGTACCACAATCTGGGCAAACCTTACGAACAAGTCTCTGAGCTATGATGCCAACAAGTGAGTTGGCCAGCATATACGGCTCAATACCCATATCTATAAGTCGTGTAACTGATGATGCAGCATCGTTCGTATGTAATGTAGAAAGAACCAGGTGACCAGTTATAGCTGCTCTAACGGATATTGATGCAGTCTC
This sequence comes from Eubacterium sp., assembly GCA_017480495.1. GTDB lineage: Bacteria > Bacillota > Clostridia > Lachnospirales > Lachnospiraceae > Eubacterium_Q. The sequence continues at coordinate 23,193 of JAFVAQ010000020.1, forward strand.
TGCATCACGTGTCTCACCAAGCATGATTATATCTGGATCCTGACGAAGCAGCGCCCTTAGTCCAACTTCAAATGTTAGACCAGCAGTATTATTAACCTGCATCTGATTTAACTTCGGAAGATTTTTCTCTACCGGATCCTCTATAGTTGATATGTTCACCGCTCTCTGAGACAGCTCAGAGAGAATCATATATAGAGTTGTAGACTTACCAGAACCAGTAGGGCCTGTAACATAAACTATTCCATTTGGAGACTGAAGCATCTGGCTAACTATCTGATAATTACGATCATTCATACCAAAAGTTCCACTATGATCAATTGTAGCCGCAGATGCTAGAAGCCTAAGAACCGCCTTCTCACCAAATACAGTAGGAATAACGGATACTCTGACATTTATAGGTGTACCCTCTACATTAGTCTTAAAGTGACCATCCTGAGGAATACGACGTTCAGCTATATCAAGGTCACCAATGATCTTGACACGTGCTATCAGAGAATTATGGATATTCTTTGGTAGAGTCATGAAATCAACTATAACACCATCCATACGCATACGAACAGATGTATGCTTCTCAAATGGTTCTATATGAATATCGGAAACATTTGAATTGTAAGCACGTACAACAAGAGAATTCAGCAAATTGATAATAGGTGTATCATCATCAGCATCTTCTACATTTACTTCGATGATATCATCTTCAGCTAGACTTGACTTAGCAGCTTTATCAGCAGCCTTCTTAGCAGATACTTCTGAATAATAATACTGAATAGCATTATCAAGAGGCTGCTTCTCTGTCAGTTCTATCTTAAGATCGGCACCTGTTACCTGTCGTATATCTTCCAAACCATAGAAGTTAAGAGGATCATTTGTCAGAAGATAAAGTACTCCATCCTCTATTCTATACGCCATCATTCCATACTTTTCAGCAAGTGGCTGTGGTATAGTTTCAACCGCATTTATATCAACAGCCAAGTCGGCTATATTTACCACATCATACTGAAGTCTTCGACCAAGTGCTTCCAGCATCTGTTTTTCAGTAATGATATTCATCTCTATCAGAGCGCCACCAAGTCGAACACCTTCATGTGTCTTAGTATACTCAAGAGCTGCTCCTATATCATCGTCCGTAACATAACCGAATTCCTTCAGGACATCTCCTATACGTATATTTTTGTTTGATCTCATCTCCATATGCTAGTAACCCCTATTATTTATTCTTCAATTGCATCGCCAGAAGATGCAACATCTGATGTATCACACATAAATATCTCAAGCTTTACTGTGAGAGATTTTTTAGTAACAACCTCTACAACTGCCCCATCAATCTCTTCAGTAGAAACCCCTGTAGTATCAGCCTCAACTGACTCAGCTACATTTTCCTCAGAGCCTCTTCTAACGAGATTCCTATACTCTCCCCAGGAGTAACCAACCATGAGGATACGTTTATCACTATTTATGATGTCATCGATAAAGCTTTCAAGATCATCCAGTTCACCACCGACAGTCATTGTAACAGGAACAGCATAAATATCCGTATTCGGTCTGTAGCTGCCTTCCTCTTCTCCGAAGACTTCAGCATTTATCTCTTCCGGAGTTTTGGTAGAAGCTGATTCACCTTCTCCACCAAGTGACGGATCATTTTCATCAGCCTCTGTCTCCATAGACTCAGCCGAAGATTCATAGTCTGCCATCTGCTGAAGCTGAATATTATAAAGCTGAGAATTCTTATAAGCAAGCCTATCCGATGGTGAAGATGGCATATTGAAATTAAGCTCATAGATGTCAAGATTATTATCAGTAGCCATTTCAGTCATCATTCTATCAACCTCTGAACTGCTGAGTATCTGGAAGAATTCATCCTTTTTCTCAGCAATACGAGATTCATAATCATCAGCCTGTATCTGAATAGTTCCAACATTCAGAAGTTTAAGCTCATTTATCTTCTTTTTATTCTCTTCCTTCTCTATCTTGTCGCTAATGCTGTTATACGCCCTGATCTGTGGAAGTATACCCCAATATCCTATAGCAACTATAATAACTCCTATAAACATTCCAACGAGGAGCTTCTTGTCGCATTCTGTCATAGTTGATTTCATATGAGCCCCTCCCTTCTACTCATCTCTGCCTACTGATTCGGCAAGTGTACAAGTAACATGTATGTCATATAGTTTATCAGTATCACTGTAGGTATATCCTGTATGATCAACTGTCATAAAGATCTTTTCCTCAAGTAGCTTATCGATATACTTGTAAATATCATTTACATCGTCTGCCTTTGCGGAAAATGTAACTCTTCCCTCCTCAGCATCAAAGCTTAATATCTCTATCTTCGCATATCCTCTTGCAGTCTCTTCGATAGTTTCTATAACACTATCACTGCATACCGGATAAGAATCAATAGTTTCAACTACAGTATTTATTGAGTTGTACTTTGCAAGCATTGAGTCTCTCTTATCAACTGCTGCGTCATACTCAGCACTCTGCATTACAACAGCCGGACTGCTATTATAACTCTTCGCTTCATCGTATTTTGATTGCTGGATAAGTCTAAATGTTATTGCAATTCCCAGACCGATAAGCATTGCCGCAAGAGTTGCCACAACAGCTATGATATACCGTTTAAGCTGAGGATTCATCTTCTCTTCCTCATCATCCTTCACGCTGAAGAAGGTAAGGAAGTTGCTCGCAGAACCCTGATCAAAAAGACCACTGACTGCGAAAAGGGCTGTTTGTGATTCATGTAAAAGCTGTGGATTCGTACTTAGTCCTGTATTAACAAGCTCAGCCGAAGAATCTACACCATGATCACGAATAACCTGATTGTATGCATTTAGATTATTATTATCAGTTCCTGCAACAAATATTCTTTCAACTGGCGACTGAATCTTCTCAGTACTCATGAACTGTTCCAGCTGATTCAGCGATCTACCCAGGTCATCAAGGTACTCCGGAGTTCCCGGTTCATTGAAGCATCTGACTGAATTGTAGTAGCTGAATGTACCATCTACGAAAAGAACATTTGATACAAGATTTCCATTTATTATCTGCAGGATAAATGTTTTAGCCAGCTTTGTAAGTGTGTCCTGAGCATAACCAATAATACTTCCCTCTCCAGAGATAATACCCTTAAGGGATATTCCCATAGATGCGAAAACCTGCATGAATTCACGAAGCTGCTCCTTTGGAGCCATTTCTGCGTATAGCAGCTTCACCTTGGTTTTTTTGTTCACTCCGATAGAGGTATATGCCAACGTATTCTCTTCATCTTCACGCTGCATATCTGCGAATTCCCTCTTGATGAATTCAAGAGTTTTCTTTCCACTCAGATTTGGAACCTCGAGTTTTTTACCGGCTATCTTGTTGCTGTTTACAACCAGATACACATCCTTCTTAGGGATGTTATTCGCCTCCCAAAATCTCTTGATGTGAGCCCCGAGAGCATCTGCATCCATTATGATACCATTGATAATGCTGCCTTCTGGAGCCATGGTAGTGAAGACCTGTTTAAGGCTTCCTTTCTTACCTCTGGTACCAACGGCAATCTGCACTATTTGGTTTGAAAAATAAACACTTACACTCATTCTTTTATCCTTTTCTATTTGCCTTGATTTGCAATTGATTGATAAGAACCGTATATTGGTTGAATTACCGCTATCATTATAAATCCAACTACTGCAGCCATGACAACAATCATTATAGGTTCAACCATTGCCACAAGCTTTTCAATAGCTATCTCACTATCGTAGTCCATCTGATCTGCTATGGAAACAAGCATATGATCCAGTGCACCCGTCTCTTCACCAACTGAAACAGATGAGGAAAGCTTCTTAACAAAACCATCTATACCAGCAAGTCCCTCGGATAGAGGTTTACCTGCTCTGATTTCAGCTATCATATCATCAAACTGACTCTCTATATATGTATTACCGATTGTGGTTTTCGCGATCTGCAGACATGTGACGATCGGTATACCTGCAGCATACATACTTGCCAGAGTTCTTGAGAATCTGGCGGTGTAAATAATCTTTCTCAGTCCACCGATTTTCGGCATATGTATCTCCATCTTATCAACCATAAGCTTGATTGGAGGCAGAGACATAAGAACCTTGAATACCATATATAGGATTACTGCTGCAAATATAAGCAAGTACCACTTATGTGATATAAAATCACTAATCGCCATAAGTATCCTTGTTGCAACAGGAAGTGAATCCATTTGTGAAAACAGGGAATCGAATTGAGGAAGGACAAATCCCATAAGAACTATTACTACTATAACTATCAAAACTCCCAGAATCTTAGGATATGTAGTAGAACTCTTGATCTTTTGCTGCAGTCTGTATTCTTTACTATAATACTCAGCCATATTTCCAGCGGTCTGATCCATATTACCACTTGTCTCAGCACTTCGAATCATATTGACGAAGAGAGCTGGAAAGACTCCACCCTGCTCATCCATAGCATCTGAAAGCGTCATACCGGAACGAACCTGCTTCAAGATATCAGCATAGATCTTCCTCTCGCCTTCTGCTATTGATTCATCTTCAGAAATAATTCTGAGCGCACGAACAAGAGTAACACCTGCTCCAAGAAGCTTACTAAGATTTCTGGCAAAGTCTGATACTCTGTCGAACTTAAGTTTCTTGTGAATAGCTTTACTCTTCTGAACCTCTTTGGAATCTACAAGAAGCATTCCATCATTTTTCAGTTTGCTGTGAAGCTCAGCCTCATCATTTGCCTTCATTTCTCCGGTGATAATTCTACCATCCGAATTCTGAGCTCTGTACCTATAGCTTACTGCCATACTTTAACTCCATTCCCACATTTTTTGATTTGTTAAAATAGATACTATAAGCCACTCTCTATTCTAACCATATTTGTAATTTATGTCAACCAGTATACTCAAATCAAATATCCGGTCATTTAAACATCTTAATTTCTAATCCTGTCATAAAGTATATATCCCGCTGTCACAATGACGCCTGATAAAAGGAAAACAACCAGGGCCCATACATTAAGTCCAATTAGCAATGTACATAGAACAGCTGAAATGCCACCAATCATTTCAACTATAGTGTACCTGACTGAGATCTTCTCTCCGCAATATCTGCATCTGCCCTTTAGGCTGATCCAGGAAATAATCGGAATCAGATCTTTCGTCATCAGCTCATGGTGACAGCTGGTGCACATCGACTTGCCATTTGTGAATTGAATCTTTCGTGGCAGCCTGTATATAACAACATTTAGAAATGAAAAAATGCTTGCACCTATTGCAAAGAAAATAATCTCTATCAATACCCTGGCCACTATAATTGTAGCCTCGAGGATTATATATTCCTTACTCATTATCCGTCTCCGATAACGAATAAACATTTAGTATGTAGTCGACATCCCAATGAACCTGGTCATCGTGCTTTGTGTAGTAAACTACGTATTTGCCCTGGCGGAATGTCATTCCAGTCATATCACGACTTGCCGTATTATATGCAGTAATGGTATAGCTTCCTTCAGTTGTATATATTGCTCCTGCCAGCTCCTTTACACCATCTGCAACACCATTTTTCTTTGTTGGATCATATATGGTTTTACCCTTGCCATAGAGCTCAATGTCCGCAGACCGAAGTGCCATCTGGACATTTTTGGCATCACGAAGAGCAGCCTTTGCATCTACCTTTATCTTAAAAAATGCAAAAACTGCCGCTAAAATGATAAGTATTCCGACTGCAATCAGAATAATCTTAAGAAATTTTCCGACATTTAACCTTGACTGTCCCTGTCCCATATACTTCCCCACTTACTCTATAAACTATGAACTCTCCAATCAACTAACTGACGAGCTTCTGAGTCAAAGGATACACCAACCTCAAATAGCTTCCTGGAATCAGCAACAAATGGTGCTGCGTATTGTCTATCCTTTATTTGTTCCAATGCAGAAGCTGCAGTATCATCTCTCTTAAACTCAAAGATGTAAATAAAATCTCTTGTCTGAACTATGCAGTCAATTCTTCCCTCTGCAGTATGCCTCTCACACTGTACGAACTTGCCCAAAAGAGTAAATACTATATATATAATCGTCTGAAAATAATGTTCAAACGTCTCATCATTATTAGAATATGCAATGTCAGCAAATAATCCCTTAAAGACATTCATTACCTTTTCTATATCACCATTTTCCAAATGTTCTTCAAGTGTGAAAACATCTAAACCATTTCCTGCCACTACATGAGGTGTATATGCGGGAAGCATAGAATCTAAAAATCCATACCTTACTTCTTCATTTGGAAAACCAAGTGTATATCTGGCTCGCTTTCTATCATATTCATAGATAGTCAGATAACCTGTTTGATACAATAACGGAACAATGTCATTACTGTCACCGCTATAATCCTTAAGTCTGTTCTCTGTTATATATATGGAGTTAGTCGAGAACTTACTTACATCAATATGATTCCTTCTAATTATATCAACTAGAAATGACGGTGAGCCTGTCGAAAACCAATATAATCCAAATTCTTTATCATAGAAAGCATTCAGAAGACTAAACGGATTATAAACTCCAACGTCTAAACTGCTGAAGTGATAACCATCATATTGAGATCTAAGTGCATCCATACATTCTGACACTTGCATATCATTATTATCTGCCAGAGTATCTATCTGTTCACCAAAATACTTTACAAGCTCAGACTCCGTAATTCCACATATTCCTGGATATTCCCTGCTCAGTGAAATATCCTTAAGCTGATTAAGATCACTAAATATGCTGACTTTATGGAACTTCGTAACTCCAGTAATAAACACAAATTGTATATGCTCATCAGCCTTCTTTAAGACTCCAAAAAGTCCTTTTAACACACTCTTAATATGATCCTGAAGCTTTGAATCATAACTTGTTTCCAGAAGAGCCTTGTCATACTCATCCACAAGTACTACAGCTCTCTGCTTATATTCATTCTCCGCAGCCAGAATAAGCTCTTCAAAACGATCGCTATAAGAAGCTCCTTCTCGTGTCTTCCCATAGATAGCTTCCCATCCCTGGAGCATTCCTTCTATTACGCTTTCAACTGTGGTATCAGTATAATTCTGGCCATTAAAGTCCAAATAAAACACTGGATACGACTGCCACGAATCACTATTTCCAGATTCGAGTTCATCAATTGCAAGCCCTTCAAAAAGTTCCCTTTTTCCCTCCCAGTAAGCCTTCAAAGTAGATAGTAGGAGGCTTTTTCCAAAGCGCCTCGGTCTACTAAGAAAGTATGGAATATTATTATGAACCAGATCATATACATATTCAGTTTTATCGACATATAAAAAATTGTCAGTTCTAATCTTCTCGAAGGACTGAATTCCTATTGGTAGCTTCTTACCCACTTATTGTTCCTCTCTCGAGCATATTATAACTATAACTCTAATGAAGCATTATACATTCTCATAACTTTGAACGTTTTATACTCCCTGTACCATATACTTCCCCACTTTTAATCATACTTATGATAATAATCAGCCTGCCGGCGATGGATTCGCTGCCGGCGCATCATAGTTGTACATTTTAATGAAGCGATAGGTTTTGTATTCGCCATAGTGATCACTATCCAGATTCAACAGGACTACCATAACATCGTCATCATAGTCATCTGTATTTGTTATCCCGTAGCTGGAAGCAAGCGTTTTATTAGTTCCAGTTCCAAGTGCGCTTCCCTTGATAAACCTAAGCTCTGATACCTTGTATCCATTATACATTTTCTTATCATACTGCCAAGTATTGGTAGATCTGGACTTACTTGAATCAGATGGATCATTAAAACCATAATATTTGATTTTTAAAACATTGTCTGAATCTACTGCACTCGCTGATTCAGAAAAGATCATAACCCTTGTATCAGTCTTATCATATAAAGTGATATTAGATCCAGTAGGATTGTCTGCTGTACCTTCTGTTGTTCCATCTCCGATCAAGATAACATCTCCGCCAAACTTGGCACCCTCTACCTCTGATTGTATTTTATTCATAAGAATATCGGAAACCTGTTTGCCATACGTCTCACCTTTTACTTGATAGTATAGAGACGATACATTAGTTATGATTGAAAAAGCAGCAACAAGAAAAATAGCAAGCATCATAAAACATACTAACATCTCAACGAGAGTAGTACCTTTATTATTTAATACAGATATACTTTTTTTACTATTCTTCTTATTCATAGCTTCACCAATGTCTATATAACATAAATAATACATATACAAAATTAAATCATTTCTCGAAAAAGAATTGAACCGCCTTTGGAGTTACAAGTTCCATTTCGTCGATTCTCGAATCATTTGAAACAAGACTATATGCATGAAGATTCTTCATTTTAAGTCTATAAGGATTATCAGTCCTGCTTGCAACTATGAAGTCACTGACATTATTAGTTTTCATATTAGCATCAGATGTTTCCTCGGAAAGCTCAATATAAAACAAAGGACCATTCATAGCGTCACTGCTTGAACGTTTAGTTGCATCAATGCTTGATCCGGAAACAGTAACATCCTTTCTGTACATATCCTGATTAAACTCATCATATACCTGACTGGTATCAGCGGCCTTCATTCGAAGCTCTCCACAAAATGAAATCATTTGATATATAAGCGCAAGAATAATAGTCAGAATAAAAAATGCTACAATTGTTTCAAACATTGTATTACCCTTATTATCAAGATATTTAATTTTCTTAGTTAATTTTCTCATAGGATCATTCTCTTGAAATAAGTTCTAAAGACCATTTTTCAGTAGTCTTTATATCATAGGTTGTACTGTCTGTATCAGCACCACATGTAAGCTGCTGAGGATTAAAAATATACTTTTCCTGACCTGGTTCAGAGCTGCCATAACTGGTTTTTGCCATCTTCCCGACAGCGACGGACTCTGAATCTTTTATATCCAACTCGCTAATTGTCACCTTATACGTATTCTCAACAGTATAACTCTGACTAGCAGTCTCGGCTATTATTTCTATATGAATCTCAGCATCTGATCTCTCTGTAGTGGAAAGATCCAAGAATTCAGTTCCAGTCCGTAACTTGTTTCTAATGTCATCATTATCCTGAACTGTCCAATAAATACAAAGCTTTAGAGAACCAGGAAAACCTTCAACTTCCGGATAATTACCATTAGTTTTTAAATCGAAATATCTAAAAGCTTCGGTCTGTCCATGTCCCGACTGATCCGCATCATAATACGGCCATGTTTTTACATCCTGCAAAGTGTTACATCTAAGGTATTTCCATAAATCGCTTGTTATATATGCGTTTGAATCTTCAAGCTCTTTCTCAAGTGCAACGCTTAGTGTATTAGCAGCTTCAGAGCATCTAAGACTGGCTATATTCTTATTCTGTGAGGCATATAGTGTATATGACACTAGAAGCAATGCAAAAGTAAAAACAAGAATAACACCAATGATAAGTATGGCAACTATCATCGCTGCACCGCGATTATATGATTTATTATTTCTTCTAAAGTTTCTCATAATCATTCTCTCATTTAATAATCAAGAATTATTTAAGCCTAAATTAATCTACAATATATGTATCTGGATAATCAACATCATCTTCTACCATGATCAAGAATTTCGTATCTAGTGAGTTCTCACCATTTGAACTCTCTAGATAATATCCTTTACGTGACTCTGCGCTGGTCTGATAATTGATCGGATCATTTGTAAGTCCACTGATACCTGTTGTCCTAAATGTATTTACCTTATAGAATTCAAGAGAATATGTATCACCCGCCTTGACAGACTGCAGCTTCAATGGCCACGTGGTGATAACATTATTAAGTGTACTTGGATCTGGATCAGGCTCCTTTGTGTATATCGCAAGTGATCCTTCAGATGTATAATTTGTAGTTAAATCCCTTAATGAATTATTTGTATATACATAATTAAGGTATTCCATATAATTATCAATATCACCATCATCTGTACTACTATAATATGCTGAATATACAAGTGCGGCATAACTTACGAAATTTTCAAATGTATCAAATTTTCCACTCATTGAAACTACCCATGGATGATATTCTGCGCACTTTGGATTTACATTTTCAACATCCTCCTCATTATCATAGAAATATTGCATATATGGACCAAAATTTGTAATAAATGAAGTTGTATAACCCTCTACAAAATATTTCTTAAAGTTAATATTCTTAAATGAATGATCATCAGTATCATCCTGTATCTCAGGCACTTCAACTACAGGTATGTCAGACTCATTTCCGAATATGTAGAAGTTTCGTGTAAGATTATTCTCAGCAGGTGCGATTGGTGTATCACTAAGTCCTCCAGCTTCTAAATTCCTGGTAATAGTACCTACCACCCCACCAGCAATTCCATAGCTAGACGATCCACTTATCTGGGCATAATTCCTGCAAAGCACCACTGTATCTAAACCACTTGGGGAAGCAACGATACCTGCTGCTGTAGAATTAGCTGAATTTACATCGCCAAGATTGATACTCTTTTCAATAGTGGAAGCACCACCTTGAGCCGCTGCAATACCAGATGCTGTACCATTTGTTGATTCAATGATACCTTGATTCTGAACATACTTGATAATACCTTCGCAGCCATTTGCAAGAGTTCCGTTTACCCCTACAAACGCCGCTACATTTGCATTATCATAAGTATAATCTGTATAACTAATCAAATAATTACTAACTGTCTCTATTCCCATAGTGTCAGTTGAGTAGTCACCTGATACAACACCTGCGTTAACCTCTGCTAGGCCACCTATGTATGTACCTTTTGAAGTATAATTATCATTATTTTTAGTATTTGCCGAGTTTACTATTCTCATTCCTCTTGGGATTCTTCCAATAACTCCACCGAGATATGAATAAACAGCATTCTTATCAGATGCCTCGTTTATCATAGATCCAGGAATTGAATTTGTAACCTTTAGATTTCCAGAATTAACAAATCCCTTAACAGTTATATTTAGACCATTAGGAACATATCCAAAGAGTCCTCCTGCGCCAAACCCCGATGTGACATTAACCTTATTAGAATACTCGCCCATATTACCATAATTATCAAAATCGATGGTCACGCTTCTACTAGTCGCCTTATCAAATAAATCATCAGTTGCATTGTCAGCTTGCACTATATTATTAAATGTACCGCGAATTCTATCTGATTCGCTACCTGAATATACGCATAATTCATTAGCCAACTTAAACGGCTTACCATTATGATTAAAGAATTCTTCATGATTCTTTGATGTGAGTGAATATAAGCCTACTAAACCACCAGCATAAGATACTGCACTTACACTTACATCATCACCAACTCTAATCCTCTTAACAAAAGATATACTTGCATTGTTAGTGCTTTCAGCGATACAACCTGCCAGTCCACCCACAAAATAGTCGCCTTTTATATCAACATGATCAAAATCAATGACGCTGTCCTTATCAGGAATGTCAATGTTATTTGCAGATGAATAACCTAGTATACCGCCTACAAAGCATGCTCCGTATACTCTTACCCTATCCTCAGTATTTAAATCTAAAGAAAAATTAATTCTACCAGCATCATGTCCTGAATAGTATGCATCAATTCCAGCATATCCTCCAACCGAATATCTGCCACATACAGTATATCCATCTGTTATAGGAGAATTATTTTTAAATAAGGCATCTATCTGGATTCTTCCTACAATACCACCAACACAATCCTCTCCTAATACAAACATTCCACTAGAAGAACTATCTTTTTTATATGGATATACATTATTGATAAATGGACGATCTCCACTGTTTATTATCCCAATCATCCCACCAACATAAGTCTGTCCAAATACTACAGCATCTACAAACGATGCGGAATCACTATCACGATTAATCTCAATTTCACTTCCACCTAAACCTCTTTGATAGCCAGCGATACCACCTACAGAAACACCACCAAACTTACTTGTTTTAGAAGAAGCAACAACTGCATCTATATCTATATTCGAATAATCAATATCATCTTTAATTATAGTTCGTACAATGAATTTTTTTACTGACTCGGACTGAATATTATCTGTATTCTCAAGCTTTAAGCTTGACATTCCTACTATTCCGCCGACATTACCACAATAGTTATCTTTTGATACTGGCTGGCTCCACCAATCGCTTGTCAAGAAAGCAAATGAATCAGGAACTTTGTCACCAGCATATGGCATTTCCTTTAAACATAACACAATTCCAGTATTAAGCACATTTTTTACTAGAGCAGGACTACTCTCTTCACCAGTTTTTCTATTGCTTACTTCAGGATATCTGACAGACGGATTTCTGTACCAAAGGGTTTTGTCTTTATAATACCCAAGTCCCGTTGCACCGGCGATTCCTCCGACCATTGCGGATCCAATAACATTATTATAGTTAGTGGCAGCATATATCCTGCCAGGATATCCATCAGAGCTAATGCCTGCATCGCCCTGGTCAAATCTTGAACTGTCTGAACAACCTACAATTCCTCCAACATATCTGTGTCCGAGAACCAAAGTCTTAGCCACTCCATCCTCAGTCTCTATATCGTCAGGCTTTGCATTACAATTTTCAAATGCTGTAAGTCTTGCATAGCCAACAAGTCCGCCTACATAATTATCATATTTAGCTCTATTATAATTTTCATCGACAATCTGTTCTAAGTCAAAGTCATTATCATCGTATTGTACATAACTCTGACAATTTTTCACAATAATATTTGCGTCGCCATCTTTTAAGTAGGAATCACAAATAACAGGATATAAATTAGAGCCCGACACTTTAAATTTGCCATTATCATAGTCGAACATAATTCCATCCATGGTTACCCCCGCTATACCACCGATGAACGCGCACCCTTGTAATGATTGATCTTCAAAGCCCGTACCACCATTATTTGCTATTCTGATTTTAACCTTACCCATTAGATTATATGTGAGATCATCGCCCTTTACTAATCCACGATTCTTGCAACTCTCTATAGTAATAGTATCATTTCTCTCAACCTCAGTACCTGTCATTGATAGATACGAATCAGTAATCTCGTATCCATCATGATAGTAATAATATCGATTAATAATGTCACGATAGGCACTTACCTCTGCCCCATCATACGTAGCATTTGAATATATATTATTAAAGCTTTCATTCACTCCAGTCTTATCGGTGACGAATCTTACATATGCTCTTCCTAGAATACCACCTACATTCTCAAGTCCAGATACAGTAGCATAATTAGTCATACCTGATATTACGCTATTTCGATTTCCACCAGCAACAACGTATGACTGACGACCTATAATACCACCTACATCAGTTCGTCCATTTATTTTTGATACACCAGCATCATCTGGATCATCTGATCCTTCCGTCATGTCAAGAACAGTAAGTCCCGAAATCTTACCTAGGTTATTACCAGCAAAACCTCCTACCATACATGTATAAATAATATTGTTTGAACTAGCGCTACCTGCTAGTGTTGCCATAAGTCCCTGAACAACATGTCTGTTTAAGGATATATTTTCAATACTTCCTTGATTCTCTGCAAAGAGACCAAGAGGCATCTTACCGGCTCTGGCCGCATGCATTCCACTTGAGTCTAAGGCTGTATATCCAGTTTCATATCCTTGAGTAGCTGTATAATTTTTACTTGTACGACAAGAATCCATGATATCTTTTCCATAGACACCATAGATAATATTTCCAGCAATAGTAATGTTAAGATCACTTATGGAATAACTGTCTCCCGCTCCACCATAAGCTACTTCCTGAGTAAATATATCATTTTTATCAAGCTTTCTAAATCCAGGGAATGGATAATCTGCCGTTGTTGTTCCAGATACCTCGGCAACCGTTCCTTTATAATTGATTCCAGAAACTGTTGCATTACTAATAGTCGACGAATCAAGGAAATAATTAACACCCGAAGTTCCGCTTTTTCCAACAAATTCATTCCAGCTGATATTATCTATAAGCTTAAATGTATCCTTTTTTGACTCCTGAGATTTATAGTCCGACTCATATCTAATATTATAGAAATGACGCATATTTGAAATCTCATATACATCCGTTTCTGTCTTCTCATGAGATGCGAAAGTTGGACATTCGCCCTTTGGAGTGCTCTCATTAATATGTTTTACAGTTGGATCTTCGCTGTAACTATCTATCTTGCTAGCAAGTGACTCAGCAGGCATTCCCATTGCGTCTGATTTAATTACATCAAGATTTGCATATATATAGTTCACGCTATTTGAAAGACCAAATCTATAGAAGCTGTATGTGTTTCTAAATGCCTCATCATTATCTTCTGTATAGTTATGCCCTTCTTTTCCTTTGAAATAAATAGAATTGCTGTAAGCTAAGGATTGAGCCTGCACATCTGCTGCATCTAAGATAATATAAATCTCAAAGCCTGCACCTTTACTTACTTTGAAAGCTGGGATTCTAAAAGTCTCTATTCCTCCACCGCTCTTTGCATATTTGCCAACACTTCCCTCTGGAAATGAAGCTTGTATATCGATTGTATTTTGAGATGCATTCTGCAGACCGTCTTTAATAGATGTTGCCTGATTAATGTCACTATTTTTGATTGAAAAACTCATTACATTGTCGGAGGTGTCACCATCAAATAAATTGAATTCAAGGGTATCTTTTTCCTCTAATTCATTCTTAGTATCCTCAACAACAAGCATAAATGTATTACCGTTATCGATTCTTAGCTTCAAATCCATATCTATAGTGCCACGACCACGAACCTTTTGTGAAAGAGTATCAACACTAAAGTATCCCAGCATCATACTCTCGCGTTCCTGAA
>JAFVAQ010000021.1 GCA_017480495.1 Eubacterium sp.
TCATTGTTGTGGTATGCTACATCCTGAAATGAAGAATTTAGCTATCCGTAAAATGACATGTGATTGCGGTCTTACAATAAGCCGTGACCAGAACGCTGCTATCAATATCCTAAACGAAGGATTACGACTACTGACTGAAGTGGCCTGAAACTAAATATGACAGTAGGGATGGAATAGCCCAAACTTATACGCCTGTGGACACTGTGTAAGACGAGCCGTTATGTATCATCGTAGCCAGCGCAGTAGTGGTTGAAGCAGGAAGCTCCGACTTCTATAAGTCGGAGTAGTTCACTAAATGATTTAATTGTAAGAGCAGAGAAACGTAAAGAGGTTAATATAGTTGAATACACGAAAAGAGGTTCTAGCATACGGTCTTTCATTTCCTGATACTTACCAGGATGCGCCGTTTCATGATGATAACTGGCAGCTTGTAAGATTTAAAGGGAATAAGAAAGCCTTTCTCTGGACATATGAAAGAAATGGATTTATAAATCTAAATGTTAAGGTCGACCCGGATATGGCTTATTTCTGGCGCTCGGCTTATGAGTCGGTTATTCCTGGATATCATCAGAATAAGGACCACTGGAATACAGTAATCCTGGATGGGACTATCCCTGATGAGGATGTGAAGCTGATGATAGAGCAGAGCTATGAGTTAATAAGTGACAGCCCCACTAAGAGAATATACGAGGCTGTAAAGAAGATTCCGTATGGAAAGGTTGCTACATATTCCCAGATTGCCCGTCTTGCGGGAAATAGTAAAATGTCACGAGCTGTAGGAAATGCTCTTCATAAGAATCCGGATCCTGATAATATACCATGCTTTAGAGTAGTGGATGCTAAAGGAACCTTGGCGGGTGGTTTTGCATTTGGCGGAGCCGAAGTTCAGGCAAAGCTTCTCGAAGCTGAGGAAGTTAAGGTTAGCGAGAATAAGGTTGATCTCAGTATATATCAATGGGACGATTTAAATGAGGAGTTGTTTTAATGTTAAATCAGTTTTCTAGAACGGAGTTATTATACGGAACTGAAGCAATGGAAAGGCTTGCCGCCGCACGCGTTGCGGTTTTTGGAATAGGTGGAGTGGGTGGTTACACAGTTGAGGCTCTAGCTAGAAGCGGAGTAGGGGCTTTGGACCTTATAGATAATGACAAGGTTAGTCTTACAAATATTAACAGGCAGATAATTGCTACAACTAAAACGGTTGGGGAATACAAAGTTGATGTAGCAGAGAAACGAATTGCTGAAATTAATCCAGAGTGCAAAGTCAAAACATATAAAACTTTCTTTCTCCCTGAGACTAGTGATGAGTTTGATTTTAGAGAATATGATTATGTAGTTGACGCTATTGATACAGTAGCTGGAAAGCTTGCTATTATAGAAAAAGCAAAAAAGGAAGGAGTGTCAGTCATATCTTCGATGGGAGCAGGCAATAAGGTAAAGGTTTCTATGTTCGAAGTTACTGACATTTATAAGACTTCCATATGTCCTCTTGCGAAGGTGATGAGACGTGAATGTAGGAAGAGGGGGATAGATTCCCTTAAGGTTGTTTATTCCAAGGAAGAACCTATCTCTCCAGTAGGGACAATAGAAGAAACTTCGGCAAAGAGAGTCATACCTGGTTCGACAGCCTTTGCTCCTTCGGTAGTTGGTCTTATTATAGCCGGTGAGGTGATTAATGACCTTGTGTCCTATATAAACAATAACAAAAAATAGGCAAAAGAGGATTAAATAATTTCAAAAAACATATCATATTTTCCGATTATATGATAAAATAAATCTCGCAAATATTTTATATATGATTCGTTAGTAGGAGGAGATATGAAAGCAGCTATTATAATGGGTTCAACCAGCGATCTTCCAAAGGTAGAGCCTGCAATAAATCTTTTGAAAGATAAGAATGTTGATGTAAAGGTTAGATGTCTGTCAGCTCATAGAGCTTCAAAACAGTTGTCTGACTTTATTGAGGAGATTAATAATGACGAAACAGAAGTTATTATAACAGCGGCTGGTATGGCGGCAGCGCTTCCTGGTGTGGTGGCTGCACAGACA
Source organism: Eubacterium sp. (assembly GCA_017480495.1). GTDB lineage: Bacteria > Bacillota > Clostridia > Lachnospirales > Lachnospiraceae > Eubacterium_Q. The sequence goes on from JAFVAQ010000021.1 coordinate 2,050, forward strand.
ATACTTCCAGTAATTGGAGTTCCTTTATCAGGTTCTGTGCTTGATGGACAGGACGCTCTGTTTTCAATAGTTCAGATGCCACCTGGAATTCCGGTTGCAACAGTAGCTATAAATGGAGCGAAGAATGCAGGATGGCTTGCACTTGAGATTATGGCAGTTAAGCACCCGGATCTGAGGAATGTTCTTCTGGCAGAGCGTAAGAGCATGCAGGATGTAGCACTTCTTGCAAATGATGAAATAATAGCAAAGTATGAGAGCTCAGAAAAAGAATAATACATATAAATAGTTTATTTTAATATTATAAAGCGAAAAAATAAGAGGTGGTTGATGATCCACCTCTTATCTTTTATCTAAATGTAGTTCTTTTTATAAGTCTTTGCCTGTAAGCATCTTGTAAGCTGACAGATACTTGTCGATGGTTTTGTCTACGATGTCCTGTGGGAGCTCCCAATTCTCAGGCTCGTTCTTGTTTGCATCTGACTTCAGCCAGTCACGTGCAAACTGCTTATCAAATGAAGGCTGACCATGTCCTGGTTCATAACCATCTGCTGGCCAGAAACGAGAGGAGTCAGGGGTGAGCATCTCATCACCGACTACGATATTTCCATTCTCATCAAGACCGAACTCAAACTTCGTATCTGCGATTATGATGCCTTTTGTAAGTGCATAGTCTGCACATTTATTGTAAAGTGCGAGAGTGTAATCGCGAAGCTTTTCAGCATATTCCTGACCTTTTCCAGGAAACTCTTTCTCAAGAACTTCAACTGACTTCTCAAAGGAGATATTCTCATCATGATCTCCAAGATCAGCCTTTGTTGAAGGTGTATAGATAGCTTCAGGAAGCTTGTCGCTCTCCTTTAATCCTTCAGGAAGCTTGATTCCACAAACAGTTCCGTTCTCCTGGTAGCTTGCCCAACCACTACCTGTGATGTATCCGCGAACGATGCACTCTATAGGAAGCATTGTAAGCTTCTTACACATCATACTATTTCCATCGTAGTCTGGCTGTTGGAAAAACTCAGGCATATCCTTTACATCTACAGATATCATATGGTTTGGCAGGATATCTTCTGTCATATCGAACCAGAACTTAGACATCTGAGTAAGAACAGTACCTTTTTTGTTAATCTTGTTCTTAAGTATTACGTCATAGCAGCTGATTCTATCAGTTGCTACCATAATCAGGCTATCGCCATTGTCGTAAATCTCTCTAACTTTTCCTTCCTTAACAGGTTTCATCTTCGTTACCTCACGTACTTCTATTATTTATATTCTGCGTAAGTTTAGTGTTTTCCGCAGTAGGTATATAGCATAGTCCCTTTAACTAAAAAAATCAAGGCTAGAATGGTTACAAATATATAAAAAATCTACTCTTTATTGTATAAATGTTATCTTTAAAATGAGATTATGTTGTGGTACAATAAAATTCGAATGGACTTAAGTTTTGATGGGGAATAATCCTGGAGGGTGAGCAATGAAAAAACCATTTTCAAATGCGTATGAATCTATAAAAAAACTTCTTAGAAATATCTTCGGTAAAAAGGGAGAAGAGGTTACTGAAGAAGTAAATTCTACAGCGGAACAGCAGACAGAAGAGGCGGCTCCAGAGGCAGCGCCGGAAATGTCCTCAGATGACAGAGAAAAGCTTGTCGAAGAGGTTCTGGCTAGTCTTGAGAAGGAAAAGAAGGAAGAGGCTAAGGCACCGGAGAGTAAGACTGAGGCGAAGAAGGCGGCTGACAAAGCAAAAGCTTCTATGACGGAAGAGCAGAAGTATGAGGAAGAGGTTCGTAAGAGAGCCGAGAGAGCTGCAAAGAGAGAAGCTGAGGATAAGAAGAAGGAAGCTGAAGAGGTAATGTCTTCAGCAAATTCAAATAGAGTTCGATGGGTAACAGATCCAGTTACAGGAGAAGAGATTACTCTAGGAAAGCTTCCAGCGGAAGCTACTTATCTTAAGAAATATACAAGAATCCAGACTACCTCTGATGATGTTATCTTATCAATCAATTCTATACTGAAGCATCCAGATATGCCTAAGAATATAGTTATTCTTGGAAGAAATGGATTTGGTACAGTTAAGGTTGGAGAGGATTTCGCTAGAAGCTTCTACAGTTTGGGACTTGTTTCTTCGGACAAGATAGCGAAGACCAAAGCTAAGCAGCTTAACAAGATGGGACTTGAGAAATTATCGGCTCTTAAGGGTGGATGTCTGATAGTTGAAAATGCTGGTCTGGTATCCTTTGATAAACTAGTTGAGGTTATTAAGGATTCGGCTCCAGAAAATAATAATTATGTTGTAATACTTACAGGTGAGATAGATTCCTTATCAAACTTCTTTGAGGAAAATGATGAGATAGTAGATGAGTTCATCTACCTGATCGATATCCATAAGATCAAGGATAGAGGAATGATGCACCTAGCTAAGGGTTACGTGAAGGAAAAAGGTTACACCGCGGAGAAGCCGATATTTGATAGACTTAAAGAATCCCTTAAGGGAATGGAAGAAGGAAATATCGATAGATTTGTTGCTCGTATCGATGAGGTCATGGAAAAATGTGATGCACGAGAAGCGGCGGCTGGAAGTACTTCAAAACAAATTGAATTGGAAGATACAAACTAGAATTAAATAATAATTAGTGAACAGATTAGGGTTTCCCCTAATCTGTTTGCTTTATGTAAAAGGAAGAATTATGAAGAAACTATTTATAGCCGAGAAACCTTCTGTTGCTCAGCAGTTCGCTGACGCTCTCAAGGTAAAAGGGTCTCGTAAGGATGGCTATATAGAGGATGAAAACCACATAGTAACATGGTGCGTAGGACATCTCGTGGCAATGAGTTATCCGGATGCGTATGATGAAAAACTGAAGAGATGGTCTATGGATACCATTCCATTTATACCAGATTCCTATAAGTATGAGGTTATTCCTGCGGTTAGTAAGCAGTTCAATGTTGTTAAGAATCTACTCAGAAGAGATGATGTAGAAACAATATATGTATGTACTGACTCTGGACGAGAAGGAGAATATATATATAGACTAGTAGATAAACTAGCCGAAGTTCCTGATACAAAGGATAAGAGAAGAGTGTGGATAGATTCTCAGACGGAGGAGGAAATCCTTCGTGGAATCAGAGAAGCAAAACCTCTATCAGAATATGATAATCTTAGCTGCGCAGCTTATCTAAGAGCTAAGGAAGACTATTTGATGGGAATTAATTTCTCTAGAGCACTTACTCTTAAATATTCCTATCCGATTAAACAATATCTCGGTGTAGATAAATGTGTTGTTTCCGTTGGTCGAGTTATGACCTGCGTTCTTGGGATGATAGTTAAGAGAGAAAGGGAGATTAGAGAATTCGTATCTACTCCTTTCTACAGAGTTATTGGCAAAATAAATGATGGAATGTTTGATGCTGAGTGGAAGGCTGTAGAAGGTAGTAAATACTATGGCAGTCCTAAGCTATATAAGGAAAATGGTTTCAAGGAGAGAAAGGATGCGGAGGAACTGATAGATTATTTCTCTGAGGAAAAACCGATAGAGATGATTATCGAGAACATTTCCAAGAAGACGGAGAAGAAGAATCCGCCTATGCTTTACAACCTGGCGGAGCTTCAGAATGATTGCTCCAGGATGTTTAAGATAAGTCCTTCTGAAACTCTTTCGATAGTTCAGGAGTTATATGAGAAGAAACTGGTAACTTATCCAAGAACTGATGCCAGAGTTTTATCTACGGCGATAGCTAAGGAAATTGATAAGAATATAAGAGGACTTTGCAATTATCAGCCACTTGCTGGATATGCACAGAATATAATTAATCAGGGTGGTTACAAAGGGATAGCGAAGTCAAAGTATGTAAATGACAAACTCATAACAGATCACTATGCAATTATTCCGACAGGTCAGGGCTTGGGGCAGTTACCTAAGCTTACGGCTATTCAGTCAAAGGTTTATGATATAGTTGTAAGAAGATTCCTGTCGATATTTTATCCACCAGCGGAATATAAGAAAATATCGCTTGTTCTCAAATGCAGGACGGAGCAATTTAATGCCTCCTTCAAGTTGCTATCAAAACCTGGATATCTGATGATTGCTGATCCAAAGATTTATAATAAGGCTGAGAAAGAAGCAACTAAGGCTAAGAACGATGATGAATCGGGAGATAAGGATTCAGAAGGTCAGGGCGAGATTGTTGCTACAGAAGATGTAATGGAATATGTCTCAGGGCTTAAGAAGGGAATGAAGCTACCTTGCTCGGGATTCGACATTAAAGAAGGAAAAACGAATCCACCTAAACGCTATACTTCCGGTTCTATGATTCTGGCTATGGAGAATGCCGGACAACTAATAGAGGATGAGGAACTAAGAGAACAGATAAAGGGTAGTGGTATAGGAACTTCCGCGACAAGAGACTCAATTATAACAAAGCTTGTTAATAATAAGTATATTAATCTAAATAAGAAAACTCAGGTGCTTACACCTACATTCTTAGGCGAAATAATCTACGATGTAGTCCTATATTCTATAAATGGACTACTCAGGGCAGATTTAACCGCTAGCTGGGAATATGGACTATCGGGTGTTGCAGACGGTTCGATAACCGAAGAAGAGTATATGACTAAGCTTAGAGAATATGTTGAGAAATACACTAATGCAGTTAAATCGGTTAGAAATCAAAATCAGATGCATTTTGTATTCGACAAAACCAAACCATTCTATACAAAAAACACAAAGTGATTTAAGGAGAAAAAGATGAACGAAGCATACGTAACAGTAAAAGAATTATACGATCTAACTCATACTAAGGCTGCAGATTTACTTGGCAGCGTAACTTATCCATGGGAGGCACTTCCAAAGATAAAGGATTTTATCCTAGAACTTGGAGCAAAGATAGATGCCGATCCAGAGCAGTCTGCTCAGTATGAGAAAAGAGGAGAAGATATATGGATTCATAAAACCGCAAAGGTTTTTGACAGCGCATATATAGCTGGTCCATGTATAATTGGTGCAGGAACTGAGGTTAGACAGTGTGCCTTCGTTAGAGGTAGTGCACTAGTTGGTGAAAACTGCGTTGTAGGTAATTCTACAGAGCTTAAGAATGTTATTATTTTCGATAATGTTCAGGTTCCACATTATAATTATGTAGGGGACTCCATACTTGGTTTTAAGTCACATATGGGAGCTGGCTCTATTACTTCAAATGTTAAATCAGATAAAACCCTTGTAACAGTAAAGGGCTATGGAGATTATTCGGATATTCAGATAGAAACAGGCCTTAAGAAGTTTGGCGCTATGCTGGGGGATCATGTTGAGGTAGGCTGTAATAGCGTACTGAATCCTGGAAGTGTGATAGGACGTAATTCTAATATTTATCCTCTGTCACCTGTTAGAGGATATGTTCCAGCTAATAGCATTTATAAAACTGGTGGAATTATTGCTGGTAAGGAAGAATAATATTTTCGGAGAACGGTATGAAGCAGGGGATAATCGTAGTAAATCATGGTACAGTAGATCAGGAAGTCAGAACCAGAAGTATAGATGATTTTGTTCTATCTATCGGTGATAGACTCGAAGAGGCAGACATAGTTGCTGTATATACAGATGGAGATATAAGAAAGCGTCTCCGGGAAAACGTCGGTGAAAAGGTTCAGAATCTTAAGGCGGCTATTCTTTCTATGAAGGAGAGAGGCGTTACAGATCTAGTAGTTGTATCTACAAATGTACATGATTGTGATGAATATAAGCAGATGAAGGAGGAGACGGTTGGACTCGCGGGACTCTTCAGGACGGTGGGGATATCACAGCCACTTCTTTATTCTGAAACTGATATGAACGTTTCTGCAAGAGCTGTTAAAAGTGCATTCGGCGAAAGGGTTGGCGAGGATATGCTGATCCTGGTTATGTCAGGAGATAAAACAGATGGTGTAGAGGAGCTTAAGCTATTTGAAAAATCCTTGCAGGAACATATTCCTAATTCCCATGTTGCGACTCTTCATGGGGAGAATAAATTATATAGGATAATAAAGAAGCTGAAGGCGGACGGGATAGAATCAGGAAGAGTGGTTCTAGTGCCTTTTGAGTTTATAGCAGGAGAAAATGTTGAAAATGAGGTCTCACGGGAGTATACTGTGCTTGCTGAACGTCTGGAGTCGGAAGGCTATACAGTTGAACAGCTATTTAAAGGCCTGGCAGAGTATGACGAATTCCAGAGACTGTATATGAGACATTTATATGATGCTGCCAGATAATAGATAAAACGGAGAAACTTATGAATATTATAGTTGCAGGTTGCGGTAAGGTAGGTCAGACTTTGGCCGAGAGACTAGTTGCCGGTAATCATGAAGTCACTGTAATGGATATAAGTTACGATGCTGTATCGGCTGTAACAAGTACAGTAGATGTAATGGGATATCAGGGTGATTGTACAAGTATTGTTAGTCAGAAAGAAGCAGGTATCAAGGATGCAGATCTTCTGATAGCAGTGACGGGTGATGATGAAAAGAATATGCTAGCTTGTCTTATAGCTAAGAAGACAGGTAGATGTCATACGATTGCTCGTATCAGAAGTCCTCAATATACAGAGGAGATAGGATATCTGAAGGACGAGCTAGGACTATCTATGTCCATTAATCCTGAGTATGTTGCTGCTGAGGAAATAGTGAGACTTATTCAGATTCCATCCGCGCTCGAGGTAGATACCTTTGCAAAAGGTAGGATAACCCTTATCGGAATTGAGATTCCTGAAGGCTCAGTTCTGGATAATCTTGCAATAAAGGATATGAATAATAAGGTCGGAACCAATGCACTGATATGTGTTACGGAGCATTCTGGTGAAGTCAGTATACCGAATGGTGATACGGTTCTGCACAGCAAAGATAAAATATCTGTTACGCTCTCGATGGGAGAGGTTAGCAACCTTCTGAATAAAATTGGAATTAAAGCCAAGAAGATCAAGAATGTCATGATAGCCGGTGGTGGTACTATAGGCTACTATCTGGCTAAGAGGCTTCTGGAGCTTAGAATAAATGTAAAGATTATAGATAAGAATCCTGTGAGATGTGAAGAACTGTCAGAACTTCTTCCAAAGGCTATGATAATCTGTGGTGATGCTACAGAGAAGAGAGTACTTTTGCAGGAGTCGGTAGAGCAGATGGATGCAGTATGTTGTCTGATGCATCAGGATGAGGCAAATATCCTGCTGTCTCTATACCTTGATAATCTTCAGTCTGGTATCAAGGTTATCACAAAGGTTCATAGAAATTCCTATGATGACCTGGTAACAGAGCTTCCTGTAGGAAATATCATTTCTACGAAGAGTATAACAGCGGATTATATAGCTAGATATGTTAGATCGATGCAGAATTCCATGGGTAGTGAGGTCGAGGCTCTTTATAGAATAATGGATGGAAGAGTTGAGGCTCTAGAGTTAAGCGTTGGTGAAGATTATGGATATGCTGGAGTTGAGCTGAAGGATTTACATATCATTGATAATGCACTTATTTGTCGTATTAATAGAAATGGCAAGATCATACGCCCAGGTGGCCGTGATACACTAGAGGTCGGAGACAGGGCTGTTGTTGTTACGACCGCAAAGGGAATAAATAGTATCAGAGAAATCGTAAAGGGTTAGTCGTTTGGACTAACTGGTGAGTTTGATGAATCATAAGATTGTTGTCAAAATATTAGGTAAGCTTATACAATTAGAAGGGATATTTCTCCTTCTTCCAGCGATAGCTGGAGTTTTATTTCAGGAGAAAGAAACCTTGGTTCTAGCTATTACAGCAGTTGCATCAATATTTATTGGTGGGCTGCTGCAACTTGTTAAAGTGAACAATAACAGAATAAGGGCCAAGGAAGGCTTTGTTATAACGGCAATAACTTGGATGGTTTATAGTATCATAGGAGCTATACCATTTTTTGTATCAGGGGCTATTCCAAGTATAACGGATGCGGTATTTGAGACTGCTTCTGGCTTTACAACAACTGGTGCCAGTATACTTTTAAATGTTGAAGCCATGCCTAATTGCCTGCTTCTATGGAGAAGCTTTACTCACTGGATCGGTGGTATGGGTATCCTGGTATTTATGCTTGCCTTCGTTCCATCTGGAGCTGATGAGATGAATATCCTCAAGGCAGAAAGCCCGGGCCCATCTGTAGAGAAGATGGTTCCAAAGGTTAAGGAAACTGCCTTTACTCTATATGCAATATATACAGCTATGACACTTACGCTTATAATAGCGCTGGTTATAGCAGGTATGCCTATTTTCGATAGTATATGTCACGCTTTCGGTACAGCTGGAACGGGTGGTTTCGGTGTTCGAGGTGATAGCATAGGTGGATACAGTAGTGCGTGTCAGAATATTATAACTATCGGAATGGTTATGTTCGGAGCAAACTTTAATGTATATTATCTAATAATTATGCGAAAGTTTAAGAGCGTACTTCATTCTGAAGAGGTTATCACATATCTGGCAATATTCTTCATTGCATCTATACTAGTTACAATGGGGACTTATAGCGGAAACCTAGGAAATGCATTCCATCATTCTGCATTTCAGGTTGCATCTATAATGACAACAACAGGTTTTGCTACAGTTGATTTTGGAACTTGGAACAATATGCCTAAGGGTATACTGGTTCTCGTTATGTTTATAGGAGCCTGCGCAGGAAGTACGGGTGGAGGAGTTAAAGTTTCTAGACTTATACTTTACTTTAAACAGGTTAAGAGAGAGCTTCAAAGCTTTATTCATCCATCGTCTGTTAAGAGTATTAGACTGGATGGAAAGGTTGTTAATAAAGAAACTATCCGTATAGCGAATGTATTTCTGATGGCCTATGTTATGGTATTTGTTGCCTCCTTCCTGATAGTTAGTCTTGATGAGTTTGATCTGATTACAACCTTTACTTCGGTTGCAGCAACGCTTAATAATATTGGTCCTGGACTAGGAGCGGTAGGCCCATCAGGTAATTTTGCTGCTTATAGTAATCCTTCAAAATGGGTACTTATTTTTGATATGATCGCTGGAAGACTTGAGATATTTCCAGTTCTTATAGTATTTTCAATTGGTACATGGAGAAAGAAATAGTGAAATTCAATTCATCACAACTTATTCCACTAAGCTTTTTTGCGGCGATAATCATTGGAACAATACTGCTGGATCTTCCGATAGCAACTGCATCTGGAACATCAGCAGGACTCGTGACATCGCTTTTTACATCGACAACTTCTATCTGTGTTACAGGTTTGGTTGTTGTTGATAGCTATGCTTATTGGAGTTTATTTGGAAAAATAGTTATTCTGATATTGATACAGCTGGGAGGACTTGGTGTAATATCTGTTACATCCATTCTTATGCTTATGATAAGCAAGAGGATATCCCTTAGTAGCTCAGTGCTTTTACATGATGCATTTAACCTGACATCAATATCGGGACTAAAGAAATTTATCTTCGGAGTTTTCAAGGGGACATTTTTAGTTGAAGCAATAGGTGCATTATTTTATATGCCTGTTTTCATTCCGAAGTTTGGAGTTGCAAAGGGAGTTTGGGTTTCAGTCTTTAACTCGATATCCAGCTTTTGTAATGCGGGAATAGATATACTCGGACCTGACAGTCTGGTTCAGTATAGTACAAATCCGCTGGTTGTTATTAATACAATGGTTTTGATTATACTTGGTGGACTTGGATATGTTGTATGGTTTGATATAAGCAACGCAGTTCATGATATGATTGTGAATAGACACTCAGGTAAGTCACTCAGCTTTAGAATTAGAAAGCTTAGCGAGCATACTAAGCTTGTACTGACACTTACATTTTTCCTTATAGTGATCGGAGCGGTATGTGTATTTATAATGGAATATGATAATCCGGATACTATTGGAAATATGTCTATGGGAGACAAGATAATGAACAGTATATTCCAGTCAGTTACATTTAGAACTGCTGGTTTTGCTACAGTTCCACAGCAGAATCTGACAGAACCTACTTGCATAATTGGTTCAATCATGATGTTTATAGGTGGTTCTCCTGTAGGTACCGCGGGTGGTGTTAAGACAGTTACATTCTTTGCAATAATTGCTAATGCTGTAGCTTTCATAAGAAATAGAAATGAAACCGTTCTTTTTGGCAGAAAGCTCAGTAGAGATCTGATTCAGAAGTCCACAGCTATCGTTACTGTCAGCTTCTTTATCACGATTATTTGTATGATACTTATAATGATGACAAATCAAGTCGGAATAACAGATGCGATGTATGAAACCTTTAGTGCCACAGCTACTGTTGGGCTTTCAAGAGCTCTTACGCCGCAGCTAAATGTGGCAGGAAGACTGATAATTATAGTCGCGATGTATCTTGGAAGAATAGGACCTATATCGATGGCACTGTTCTTTAATTATAGCGGTATAGAAAGAAATAATATAAAGTATATCAAAGGAAACTTTTTCGTAGGATAGGAGTAGTAGTATGAGTAAATCAATAGCAGTAATGGGTATAGGAAGATTTGGTAGGAAGGTTGCCGTTGGGCTGAGCGAGCTCGGGGTCGATGTAATGGCAGTGGATGGAAGTAGAGAGATACTTGAGAGTATATCCAATGTTGTAACCTATGCTATCCAAGCGGATCTTACAAATGCTGATGCAATTAAAGGACTAGGCCTTGAGGGAATGGATGCAGTAGTTGTTGCAATGGGCGAAGATATGACGGCAAGTATTATGTGTATAATGGTTGCCAAGGAAGTAGGTGTGCCTTATGTAATAGCTAAAGCTGCCGAAGAGAGAAGGGGAATAATCCTTAAGAAGGTAGGAGCTGACAAGGTTATTTTCCCAGAGGAGGAGACAGGTCTAAAGGTTGCAAGACTTCTTGCGTCAGACAATTTTGTTGAACTCTTTGATATAGATGATAATTTATGCATACTTGAAATGAGACCTAAAAAAGAATGGGTTGGAAAGAATATGATAGATCTTGATCTTCGTGGAAAGTATGGAATAAATGTAGTAGCAGTTAAAGATGAGAATGAGAAGAGATCCTTTATAGATCCGCGCAGACCAATAGAGGCTAATACCTATCTACTGGTCGTTGCGGAAAAGTCTGATTTAGATAAGCTTAAATAATATTATTTAAGCTCTGATATACCGCCGGCGGATACTAGTCCGTCAAGCTTCATTCCTGCCTTGCAGAATGGGCATTCATGTGATGAATAGGAGGCGTAGCCTTCTATATCATTCATATGGAATATAGAGTGAATATCATATCCATCTACATTATCTACAGCTGAGAATATAGCGGATATTCCAGCTATAGAACCACCGTAATATTTTATACATTCAATCGCCTTCTCTGTTGTCTGGCCTGTAGTTGCAGTAGCCAGAAGCAGAAGAACGTGTCTATTAGTAATCATAGGAACAACGTTATCTCTAAATGTAAGCTGGCCCATAGAGTTAATCTCTGGAGTAGTTACATACATTGTGCCGTGCTGGTTCATGGACATGATACCTGACTCTGTAAGTGCATCAGCTAGATATGCTCCAATAACATCTGTATAATCCAGACAAACAATTGTATCTACGATTGTAGTTGCCATATACTCATGACTCATTGATTTGGCAACAGCCTTTGCTTCGCTAGCTCTGGCTTTCAGAGTTGTAAGATCTATATAGTAATTAATGTGTGAAGATGTTGTAGCGAAGTGCCCCTGAGAAACCTTAAGATTAATAAGGTTATTATAGGGTGAATTGATTTTATATGTCTGCATATTTGACCCCCTGTTCTGTAAATTATTTTTAGGTATGTCCCATTTTTGGAACCAGTTATATTATAGTTTTATTTTGTTATTTATACAAGTGTTATGATATAATTTATTAGTGCTATTTTACCGAAAAGAGGAATGCATAATGAGTTCAAAATTTGAAATTTTAGCTGGACCAGCCATGTCTGGAAAGACATATAAACTATGTGAAAGAGTTCTTCAAGAGGCACATGATAATCCTCAGAAGAGCTTTATTGTTGTAGTTCCTGAGCAGGCTGGAAATGCATATGAGAAGAAACTTATTGAGATGAGTAGGGATATGTTCGGGGCTCCTGGATTCCTGAATATAGATATACTTGGATTCAATAGACTTGGGTATAGAATCTTTGAAGAATTTGGTGTAAAGGAAACAGCAGTTCTTGAAGAGTACGAGAAAAATATGCTTGTCCGTGTGGCAGCTGGAAAGGTTTCAGAGGAGCTGTCAGTTTATTCTGCGAGTGTGGGAAGAACAGGCTTTATTAGTGATGTTAAGTCTCTTGTATCAGAGATGATTCAGTATAATGTAACTCCTGATGATCTAGATCAGTGCATCTCACAGCTAGCAGGTGAAAATCCTTCTCTTAGTACTAAGCTTGAGGATATAGCGAAGATATATAGGGAATTCATGAATATTCTTTCTGAGAGAACAACAGCGCTTAGTATTGATCCGACGGAGAAGGGAATAACGATATCTGAGGAGAGGCTGAAGCTTCTTATTAGACTGCTAAGTAAGGATAAGAAATGCTCCATAACAGATGGTACGGTATTCTTCTTCGATGAATTCAGAGGATATACACCAGATCAGCTAGGGGTTATTGGAGTACTGTCTAAGAGAGCAGAGAGTATGACCTTTGGCATATGTATCGATGAAGCCCTGGCTAGTCCAAACGTAGTGGTTCCAGAGCATGATATATTCCGTCAGAGCTCTGCGACTATTAGGTCGCTCCAGCTGCAGATTGGATATGCACCTGATATTAAAACAGTTAGCAGACTAGAGGAAGGACCTCAGGATCTGAGGAATCTTTCTCAGCATATTTTTAGATATCCGATAGTAGAGTATCGTCCTCAGGTGGGCGATATTCAGGGGCTTAAGGTTTATTATACAGATACGCTTTCTGATGAGATAAGGATTCTGGCTGAGACTATTAGGCAAGAGGTTAAGGAAGGCTATAGATATAAGGATATCTATGTAGTCACCGGAGATATGGAGAGCTTTGCTCAGCATGCTGAAAGAGTATTCAGAGAATATGAGATTCCGCTTTTCTGTGATTACAGTCGAAAACTCAGAAAGAATCCATATACAGAGGCTGTACTTAAACTTCTCGGAATAATAGATAGAGATTTTGATTATGATAGTATATTTGGTTTCATTAAGACAGGTATTATTCCTATAGAGGATAAACATTCACTGGATGAGCTGGAGAACTATGTCCTTAGAACGGGCATCAGAGGACGGAAACTATGGTCTAAAACTATAAGACCATATGGCAGAAATGTAACTAAGGAAAAGGAAGAGGAATGTAAGAGGCTTGATGGTATCAGGAAACAGATTCTGGAGGTTCTAGAACCTGTAATTAAGCTAAACAAAGAATGCTCTAAGGTTTCAGATGTTATTTTGGCGATTAGAGAAGTTCTAGAGAAACTGGATTTAAAGAGTCAGATGGAAGAATCTGCGAAGCTTCTAAAAGAAGAGGATATGCTCGCGGAATCTAGAGTTATGGATAGGCTATATGACTTGCTAGATAAACTATTCCTTCAGACAGAGGAACTGCTGGGTAATCAGGAAATGTCTATTCACGACTTTGTTGATATCCTGTCTTCCGGTATAGGAGAAATAGGAGTGGGAGTTATTCCTCCAACTATAGATATGGTATCTGCTTGTGACGTAGATAGATCAAGAATTGTGGATGCCAAGGTGGTGCATTTTATAAATATGAATACCGGAATAGTGCCTACAACTAGACGGTCTGGAACCATTCTTTCAGATAGAGATAAGGATAAGGTTACAGCATGCCTAGAGGATATGGGAACTGGAAAGACTCTGGCTACAAATGAAGTATGTCAGAGTATAGATGAACTGTTCCTTATATATCAGATTCTCTCTAAGGCTACAGAGAAGCTGACGCTCAGCTATTTTATGAAGGATGATGTCGGTAGCTCGATTGAACCATCATATCTGGTGGGTCGTATATGCAGACTTTTCCCAGAGCTGGAGATAAGCTACAAAGAGCCTTCTAAGCTTAGGGGTACAAAGGTGAGTGACAGGCTTGATTTTATAGGATGGGTTAGACAAGCTTTGGAACAGCAGCAAGTTGAGGGAGTTATAAATGAAGAGCTCTTGGACGATATAGTTAAGTATATATATTTTGTAAAGCAAAAGGATATTCCTGATAAGAACATGCTGCTACCTGCTCTTAATTTTAGTAATCCTTCAGAGGTTATCTCGCAGGAAGTAATGAATAATATAAAACTCCGACTATCTGTTTCTCAGATGGAGTCTTATTCAGGATGTCCTTATTCTTACTTCATGAGTTATATCCTGAGACTAAAGGATAGACCAGAAAAGAAGATAGAATATTATGACGTGGGTAATACTGTACACGATGCTCTGGATAAAACTTTTAAAGAGATGGAGCTTGAGGGTAAGGACTGGACCCAGATAGAGGATGCAGAGCTTCTAGAAAAGATGAGAAAGAATGTAGATATCAGCTGGTCTGAAATTCTTATGGAGGAGGACCCGGATGGTAAATCTCTTATTGCAAAGGATAAGATAAATGAGCTGGCAGATAGAACTATTCTGACTCTAAGAAATCATATTAAGGCAGGAAGTTTACGTCCAGGATATTTTGAACAGGAGTTTACTGCAGAATTTACTGCTAATAAGCCGGATGGTACAGAGGTTCCAGTTATCATAAAAGGTAAGGTGGATCGACTGGATACCTGCGAAGAAGATGGGAAAATATATATAAGAGTTATTGATTATAAGACTGGTTCTCAGACGTTTAATCTGGAAGATATACAGGAGGGAACAGCTATCCAGTTGCTACTATATACGAAGCTGGTTACAAACATTCTCCGCAATATGAATCAGGATAAGGAAGTTATTCCTATGGGAATGTATTACTACTCTGTTAAGAGTCCGATTTTGGATCTTAAGAAGGATATAGATGAGAGTAGTGAGGCGGAGCTTGCAAAGCTTGAGACTGAGATAAAAAAGAAACTCAAACTAGATGGTCTATTTAATTCTGAACCAATTAAGTTACTTAATATGCAGGATGAGGGTATAGTTCCTGAGGAGGGGGCTATACCGACGAGGGAGAGTATGGTTCTTCCTATAGGAGTGGATGGACGTACACATGCAATTAAGTATGATGGTGGAGTTAGTGGAGAGGAGTTAGAGAAGCTAGGGGATTATAGTGCGGAGAAGCTTAAAGAATCTGCTGATAAGATCCTCTCTGGATCATTTCCGAAGTCACCTATCAAGTCTCCTAAGGCTAAGGAGCCCAAATGCTCCTATTGTGACTATAAGCCGGTATGTAGATTTAGTGATTACGCTGGAAAGATAAGGAAAGTAGAGAAGCTGAAGACCGGTGTTGCTGAAACCGTTAAGAGTATGGTAGAAGAAGTTGATGGAGTCGAGAAAAAGGTAGAGCTTCGTGACTCTAAGTTTATAAAAAATAAGTAGATTAGATGAGTTTTCTAAAAGCAAATTTTGGAGGAATATATGCCTGATTGGAATGACAAACAACAGGAAGTGCTGGATAGCTTGGTGGATCATAGAGATATACTGGTTTCTGCTGCGGCAGGTTCTGGAAAGACAGCTGTTCTTGTTCAAAGAATAATTGATACAGTAGAAAAAGGCTTGGCTGATATAAATGAAATACTTGTAGTAACCTTTACTAAACCTGCAGCTGCTCAGATGCGAGAGAAGATAATCAAAGCCTTGGAGAATATGGCTGCAAAGGATGCTACTGGTAGAATGGGAAGACAGCTGATTCTCGCGGAGAAGGCAGATATAACTACTATTGATAGTTTTTGTAATAGGGTCGTAAGAGAAAACTTTAGTGTAGTAGATATGGATCCTTCCTTTGATATGTATGATAAAAATGAGGAGGAACTCCTTAAGGATACAGTTTTGACAGACGTACTGGATCGATATTATAAAAACAGTACAGCAATGAAACAGTTGTCGAACTTCTTATTCGTAAAGAATATAAATGATGAAACCATTAGAGAAACTGTACTGAAGGTTCATCGAATCTCTCAGAGCTTTGCGGTTCCTGAGGAATGGCTCCAGGCTGCAGGACAGGTGGTAGGAGCAGATTTAGATGTAGGTAGCCTTAGTTGGGTTGAAAAATATAAAGAATACATGAATTGTCTTGCTCAGGAGCATTTAGATATTATAGCTAGAATGAGGGATATGTTTGAAGGACATCCAGATCCCGATAAGCAGGAAGTGGCAGAAAAGGTTCTCGAGGTTCTGACAAATGATAAGAACCAGATTGAGGAATTTATAGCTGCTGAGACACTGGAGGAAAAGAAACAGATTTCAAATCGTGGTTGGTCGAGCCTGCCTAATGCCAAGATAATTTCCGCCTTTGGAGAAGCGGTTAAAGGTGCCGTTGCAGATAGAAGAGATAAATATAAAAGCGACCTAAAGAAGGTTTTCTCAGAAGATGATATAGCTATTGATTTGAATGCTCAAATAGATTTTATTGTTACTATAGTTGATATAGTTAGAGATTTTGAAAAAGCTTTACTAGCTGAAAAGAAGAAAAATAAGAAGTATGCATTTAATGATATAGCTCATGCGGCTTTTAATATTCTGTATGATAAGGAGGCAGATGCGCCTTCTGTGATAGGACAGAGAAAGTCTAAGGAATATAAATTCATTTACATAGATGAGTATCAGGATAGTAGTGATCTTCAGGAAAGACTGCTTAGCTCGATAGCTGAAAGAGATGATAAGGGAAATACTGTAAACATGTTCATGGTGGGTGATGTTAAGCAGAGTATCTATGCTTTCAGAATGGCGAGACCTGATATCTTTAATGATAAGAGTAAGAGATTTGAGACAAATGATGGTGGTAGGCTCATTTGCCTTAATATGAACTATAGGTCTAGAGAGGAAATCCTGAAGGCTACGAACTTTATATTTGAATGTGTCATGACGCCGTTTTTTGGAGGTGTCACCTATAATGATGAGGTGGCGCTTCATATACCGAAGGAAGATGCTTATAAGGATCACTATCCAGATACTAGTTTAAATGCAGGTGGCAAGCCGGTTGTTACAATCATAGATAAAGATATAGAATCAGATAATGCTGGCAAGTATACACCAGATGAACTCGTTGCTATTAATGTAGGACATCGAATCCTCGAGATAGTTAACGGAGATAAGGCAAAGGGAATAGAGCCTGCATATGTTCTTAATGAAAGCTTTGATAAGAATAGTCCGGAGAGCGACCAAAATCCAAGATATAGAAAAGCAGAATATGGGGATATTGTCATTTTACAAAGAGGACTAAAGCGTATATCTCCAATGCTCAGAATATATGAGCAGATGGGAATCCCTCTTACGATAAATGACAATAAGGGATATTTTGATGCAATGGAGATTGTTACACTTATATCTGTGCTTAGGATAGTTGATAATATCCAGCAGGATATACCTTACGCATCGGCTCTCATATCTCATATGGGTGGTCTATCGGATGAGGATCTGGCAAGAGTAGTTGGTTTATCGACGGACTATTATGCAAGCCTTGCGGATAAATGCAGGATATTCGCGGAGGGATATGTTACATCAGAGGATGAGGTTCTTAGAGATATAGCTGAAAAGCTGGAAAGCTTTAACGGACTCCTCGATAAATGGAGTAGGCTGCTTCCATATCTTAGTATCGCAGATCTTATAGGCAGGATTCTGGAGGATACTGACTATGAAGCATTTGTTGCGGCTATGCCGGATGGGAAACGCAGAGTTGATAATATCCGGAAACTCGGAGTATATGCTAGAAACTTCGAAAATGGAAGGAATTCTGGACTGCTCGATTTCCTTAGATATATAGATAAATGCCAAATACACGGCTGGGATATGGCAGAATCAAACGGTTCTATGTCAGCTGGAAATACAGTTCGACTAATGACCATTCATGGTAGCAAGGGTTTGGAGTTTCCTATCGTTATCATACCAAAGATAAATGGTGGATTTAAGTATAGTGAAAAAATAGGAAAGACGGTTTCAGTTAGCCAGGATTATTATCTGACATTAGAAAAGCTTAGAATACTAGGCAATGGCATCATGACGAGAAGACCAAGTGTTAAGGCACAGATAGTCAGTTTGTTGGAAAATGCTCAGACCAGGGCCGAAGAAGCCAGACTTCTATCTGTTGCCATGACAAGAGCTAAAGAGAAACTTTATATGGTTGGAATTAAGAAGAAGTTTAATGAGATTCCGATGCTGGCTGAAAGCTTTAATGATTTTGTTTTTCAATCGATGGCCATTTCAAATAAAACACCAGAGTTTGATCTGGAGATGATAACAATTGATGATGTTGTTGGGGATTTTGAGAAAAGATATATAAAAAGAAGTCTTGATTATACTGCGAGTGTCAACGAGCTGATGAAAAAACTTGGCGACAAAATACAAAATGATACTACTAAATATGCTGGAGAAATTAATCCTTATGATTATGAGTATGAGTATCAGGATAGTACAAAGTATAAGTCCAAGAAATCTGTATCTGAGATAAAGCATGCTGAGATGGAGAAGGCTACGGTTATAGATGTAAGTGAAGTCTATGAATCAGATAGTATCCTTGAGTCTAGACAAGAAGAGACAGTTGAACCAGATCCAGAAGCAAAGCGTAGAGCAGCTCTCAGAGGTACAGTCACTCATAGTATATTTGAGAAGATTAATTATGATGTAGTTGTATCGCGAGACACTCTTAAGGCAGAGATGGAAAGGATACTCGCTGATGATTTCTATTCTGAAGAGGAGAGAGATCTCATTAATGTAGATTTCTTGCTCAAGTTCTACAGCGACGATGAGTCGTCTCTATTCAGAAGAATGAAGAAGGCTTATGGACAGGGAAAACTGCACCGTGAGAGACAGTTTATAGCGGGACTAAGCCTCGACGAGATACCGGGAGAAATTGTTTCAAAGGTGAGTCCTGAGGACTATGTTGTTATTCAGGGTATTATAGATGCATACTTCTATGAGGGAGAGGATGATGATATAATACTGGTTGATTATAAGACAGATAAAGTGGACGGTGGAGAGGCGCTGCTTAAGCTATACGCATCTCAAATGTATATTTATGCGTTAACACTTGAGAAACTGACCGGCCACAAGGTGGCGGACTGTATACTTTATTCGACAAGGTTCGGAGAGGTGCATTATCCGCAGTGGAGAGATTATTTAAATAAAGATAATTGATGGGCAAAGTAATTAGAGTTAATTTGTCTTTATGGAAAGGAAAAGATATGAAAGAAAGAGAAGAGGAGAATCTTACGTTACTAGGAAACCAAGGGGTTAAGTATCCTACAGATTATAATCCAGAGGTGCTTGAAACCTTTGAGAATAAGCATCCAGGAAATGACTATTTCGTTAAGTTTAATTGTCCTGAATTTACTAGTCTCTGTCCTATAACTGGACAGCCGGATTTTGCGACTATTTACATTTCCTATATTCCGGATGTCAGGATGGTGGAGAGTAAGTCTCTTAAGTTGTATCTTTTCAGCTTCCGTAATCATGGAGACTTTCATGAAGACTGCGTAAATATAATCATGAAGGATCTGATAAAACTGATGGATCCAAAATATATCGAGGTATGGGGCAAATTTACTCCACGAGGAGGAATATCTATAGATCCTTATGCGAACTATGGTAAGCCTGGAACCAAGTGGGAGGAAATGGCTTGGAAGAGACTATCCGAGCATGATATGTACCCAGAGAAGGTTGATAATCGATGACTGATAGATATAGCGAGATAGAAGAATATATAAGTAGTATTCCAAGGTTTACTACGAAGACAGAACTGAAGAATACCGAGCGACTGCTGGAGATGCTAGGTAATCCTCATAAGGGTCCTAAGGTTATTCATATAGCGGGAACTAATGGTAAAGGTTCTGTTGCGAAGATGATGTCACTAATACTTGGCGAACGTGGGTTTAAGACAGGTCTTTTTATATCTCCTCATTTGGTAAGACTTAATGAGAGAATATCTATAAATGGAACTGACATTAGTGATGCCGATATGGTGCATATTTTTGATAAGGTAATGGAGGTTGTTAAAACTGCAACTGTAGAAGAAGGCTCTGAAAAGATATATCACCCTGCTTACTTTGAATTCTTATTTCTTATGGCTGCGGTTCATTTTGCAGAGCAGGAATGTGACTATGTGATATATGAGACGGGACTTGGCGGCAGACTAGATGCTACAAATGTAATCCTGCCAGAACTTAGTATCATTACATCGATTGGCCTTGACCATATGATGTATCTGGGAGACACTATCCAGGCTATAGCTGGTGAGAAGGCGGGTATCATAAAACCTGGGGTTCCGGTTATTTATAATACAAGTGATGATATAGCGGATAAGGTAATAGAGAAAAGAGCTTCTGAACTTGGGAGTCCGGCTTTCAGAGTGCCAGATGCTATAGAAAGTGTAGCTAAGTCTTCTGACAGTAAAGACGTAATTGAAAGCTTTGAAAACTATATAGCAGACTTTTCGGCTCTCTATCAGAAAAATAATGCGGAAACTGCACTCGTAGCAGAACTCGTGAGAACAGGAGCGAAGAGTTTAGGGTTATCCGGAGCCGCAGATGATACAGATGGTACAAAGGATACCGATAGTACGAAGGATACTGATAGTATAAAGCTTGTAGAAAGAACTATGCATACTTTCTCATGGGCTGGAAGAATGGAATTTGTAGCAGATAATATTCTGATGGACGGCGCACATAATGAGGACGCTATAAATGCCTTTGTAAAAAGTGTTAAGCATCTGATGGAGGTGACTAAGAATAGTGAGGGTGAACCTAAGTGGAAGCGGATTAGTTTACTATTTGCAGTTTCAAGCGATAAGGATTATGATAGTATAGTTAGGGTTCTTTCAGAGAACCTGGACTTTGAAGATGTTTATGTAGGTGAACTGGATAGTGTTAGAAGGCAGGAGGCTGGAGAAGTTGTAAGACTATTTCAGAAGTATATGCCGGCAGAGAAGCATTTTGATATAGTTGGAATGAATAATATTAAGAGTGTGTGGAGGCTGGCAACAGGAGAGCTGCTCGACGATACACTTCTTGTAATCGTAGGTTCCCTTTATATGGTTGGAGAAATTAAAGATATAATTAGTAAGTAGAAAGGTGTAATATGGCTGATCTGGACGAAGAATTAAGACAGTTAGAACAGGATACAGATGAATATTATGGAATAGAGCAGGAACGTCCTGCTAAGAAGATATTCCCAAAAGAACAGGAGAAGACCAGAAGTCTTAGACTTAAGAGATATAAGGAACAGAACCTTGCTCGTTTCTCTAATATTTATATGCTTGCGGGAATGCTTATAGGAGTTGCTGTATTCTATTTTCTTGTAGTGCCTGAAATAAAGAGTAGCTATAAGGAAGAGATAAGAGATCTGGAAACCTCCTACAATCAGACTCTTTCAACTAAGAATAGCGAGATAGATAATCTGAAGCTCGAGCTGGATAGTGTTAACAGCAAGAATTCAGATCTCGAGGCTACCCAGACAACCATGCAGACTACTATAGATAAGCTCACTGAAGAAGTTGAGACACTAAAGAGAACTGTTGAAAGTGGTGGACTCTCAACTACGACAAGTAATGGAACTGTTGGTGAGTCAGAAGCGGTAATGACTACTCCTGAGGATGAAGGAGTAGGCGCTGAGGATGCAGCTCTTGCTGCACAGAATGCTGCAAATGCTGCTGCAGAGAGAAATAATGCTAGTGTAATCGGAATCAGTACAGATTCTGTAGAGGGTGTCATCGATCACGAATAAGGTGCGGATATGGGTGTTTTATTCAGAATAAAACAATATTTCAAAATGTATATACAGAATAAATATCTGCCTCGAATATATGAGAAGGCCGTTTCTAAAACAGAGGTGGATAAGGATAAGATAATCTTCGCGGATATGCATTCTGAAGGAATTCCATATAGTATGCAGACGGTATATGACGCACTGCTCCGTCAGGGAAAAAAGCCTCTTAACTACTGCGCTGATATAGGTAAGATGTCCGCTCTAGGCGGGATTAAATATATGAAGAACTTCATGAAGGACTATGCATCAGCGGGAACTGTATATATTTGCAGTTATTTCCTCCCTGTGTCCTCCTGCAAGAAAAGAAGTGAGACAAAGGTTGTTCAGCTATGGCATTCCGGAGGTCTCATGAAGAAAATGGGGTATGATACCTCAGATGATATCCCTGAATATTATAAAGGAAATGTGACAGCGAACTATGATCTGGTTACGGTGAGTGCTCCTGTTTGTGTTCCTGTATGGGAGAAAGCCTTAAGGCTTCCAAAGGGGATAACCAAGCCTCTGGGTATAGCCAGAACTGATCTAATGTATGATGAGAAATGGCTTGCAGATAGTAAGAAGCTTTTTAAAGAAGCTTACCCTGAAGCAGAGGATAAGAAAGTGGTTCTCTATGCACCAACCTTTTCTGGAAATGCGGCGCATCCTGAGTGCCCAGGTCTTGATGCGGGACTTGAATTACTCTTTGAAAAGGAGTTTCCAGAATACTTTTTGATAATCAGACCTCATCCTCATATGAGGGGAAAATATCAGGAGTATTTTGATGATAGATTTAGTAAGATTTCTACGGAGAGACTACTTCCAGAGACGGATATTTTGATTACGGACTATTCGTCGATATTATTTGACTACTCGATATTTAGAAAACCTTTTGTTCTATTTTGTCCTGATCTAAGTAAGTATAGTGAGGAAAGAGGACTATATGTTGATATAAAGACCTTTCCTTCTACGGTTGCTGAAAATGCGAGTGAACTTGCCACAGCAATTAAAGAAGAAAAATGGGGAGACAAGGAAGAACTTGAAGAATTCTTCCAGAAATATATGGGGGCATGCGATGGGCATGTAACCGAGAGGATATTATGTTAGAAACTGAGATTAAGATGCTGGCTTTTGATCTAGATGACACAGCTCTAGATGGAAATGGACAACTGGCACCAGAAACTAGAGAGGCCTTTATTAAGGCGGCAGAGGCGGGGATAGAACCAGTAATAGCGAGTGGTAGATCATTTTATTCCTTACCACAGGAGCTATTGGAGGTTCCAGGAATCAGATACGCAATCTGCTCAAATGGTGCAAACCTTTTTGATACAGTAAACAGAAAATGCCTAGATTCGATGTGTCTTGAGGAGTATTCCATAGATCAGATAGTGAAAATCGCTGATGATTATAAAGATACTGTTTATCTAGATGCATTTACTGAAGGAGTACCCCATTCTGATAGAAGACTACTGGATACACTTCTAAGTAACGATAAGATATCCGAACATCGTAAGGCTTATCTAAGAAGAACAAGACGTCCAGAGGAGGATATCAGAGGTTTTATCAGAGATAATAAGAGTCACCTTGACTGCATGAATTATAATGTTTTTGATACTAGGCTTTTTGACGAGCTTATGAGCCGTCTGGCTAATGAGGTTCAGGACATATACTTTACCTCATCTATTCCTGAACTGATAGAGATATCCTATAAGGATAGCGGAAAGGCTGCAGGACTAAAGAGAATGTGTGACTATCTGAATATTTCTATTCAGAATGTAGCGGCCTTTGGAAATGCGGATAATGATGCAGAGATGATAAGTGTTGCGGGACGAGGATATGCTGTAGCTAATTCATCTCAGGTGGCACTCGATGCAGCAAACGTGGTTATCGGCCCCTGTTGGGAGAACTCAGTTGCTGAGGAGATAATGAGGATATTAGAGGAGAAACACTAAATGAATAAAAAGAGTATTAGCAACTTCTTTGAGAAGAATGGTACATCACTTGCGATTCCGCTGGTGATGATAATTATTGGCCTTTTCTTCATATTCTTCCCAGGAAGTGCAATCAATATAACTGTTAAGGTTATAGGTATAGTATTTGTTATAATTGGAGCGGTAATGGCATGTACGCTTCTGGCTGCTTACTCGCCGCTTACTATGGCGATAGCTATAATGATTATACTGTTTGGAATCATATGTATAGCATTTCCAGGCTTTATAGCTTCCTTTATCATAAAAGCCATCGGTATAATGGTGCTGATAAATGCGGCCTTCAGAATACATGACGCATACATGATAAAGGGTAGAAGTGATAAGTTCCTGCAGTACATCATAAATGATATAATAACAGTTGTTTTAGGAATCGTACTTATAGCTATTCCACTTGATATAGCTGGAGTTGTTGTTATTATAATCGGAGTACTTATGCTTCTGCTGGGAATAACAAATGTGATAAATGTTATAAGAGTTTATAGAGACGGAAGATTTGTAGACGAAGGTACAGATGTTGTCTGGGAGGAATAGGAGAAAGTTATGAGAATAGGAATGGGATATGATGTCCATAAGCTAGTTGAAGGTAGACCTCTGATTCTCGGTGGTGTAAATATTCCATATGAGAAGGGCCTGCTGGGACATTCGGATGCGGATTGCCTGACACATGCTATTATGGATAGCCTACTTGGAGCGGCATCCCTGGGAGATATCGGAAAGCATTTTCCGGATACAGATCCAAAGTATGAAGGAGCGGATAGCCTGATGCTTCTGGCAGAAGTAAAGAAAATGCTAGATGAAAAGGCTTATATCATAGGAAATATAGATGCTACTATAATAGCTCAGAAGCCAAAGATGGCAGGCTTCATTCAGGAGATGAGACAGAAGATAGCAGATACTCTGGTGATTGAACTGGATAGAATAAATATCAAGGCTACAACAGAAGAGGGGCTGGGCTTTACCGGCGAAGGGCTGGGTATAGCCTGCCAGTCTATAGCTCTTCTGGAGACGGTCGATAATTATATATATAGAAATGCAACTACAGGGATAGTTGGTGAGGTAGGTATGAACGATGGACAGATATAATGAAAGACTAATTGATGCAAAATGTGGAATGGGAAGTATACTAGCTCTATCCTTTTCGATAGCACTTACAGTAGCATCCCTTGCGCTGGTGGTTTTATCTCCACCTCTTGGAGTTCTTCTTCTGGCGGCAGGAATAGCACTTATATTCTTCACAAAAGACGGACTTCGTATAGAGTATGAATTCATTATCACAAATGGTGATATTGAAATAGCAAAGATTCTTTCAAAGAAACGTCGTAAGGCAATCGGAATGATTGAGGCTAGTAGCATTAATAGAATGGCGAGAGCTGATGACGAGAGAGTAGCAAATGATATAAGCATTGGTAAATATAAGGTTCGCGAGTTTCTTGGCAAAAAGCCTGGAGAATATGTGGCTGCAATCTTTACTGGTGAGGGAGATAACCAGAAGATATTCCTTCTGGATCTCGACGAGAAATGCGTGGATCATCTTAATCAAGTGCTTAAGACTAAAAGCGAGTATAAACTGTAATTAAATGTAGTAAGGATAAGTCTTAGAAAAAGTAGTAGAGACAAACTAAAAAATAAGAAATAAAAAAGCAGGTGCTCAGCACCTGCTTAAATAAACTATATTAGCTACAAATCAAGGATCTAGAGGAATCATTTTGAGACCTTTGTACATCTTTGTGTACATACTTTTCTCATCCTTATATAGCATAGTACCCCTTGCTCCATCACGAATGATATAAGCATACTTATTCTTCTGAACATTCATGTATAATACTTCCTCAACATTAAGCTCTTTGGCTTTGACTTTTGCGGTATATACATTTACAGGTTCCAGTTTGTATTTTTTGATAGCTTGTTCTACAGTCATGTCAAAACCTCCTCCACCCAGTTTTGTTGCTTCTTTTAGTATATTGTATAAGATACACAAAGTCAACTGGTAAAATTATACATTTTTGTAAAAAATATACATTATTATGACTTACTTTGATTGGCTTTTTGGAAAATAAAGGTTGAAATATGAATTATTATCAAGAATTCGAAAAACAAATAAAAGAAGTAGATGAGTCTGGTAAGAAACCAACCCTTCTGTTGCAGGCCTGCTGCTGTCCATGTAGCTCCCATTGCCTGGAGGTGCTAAGCGGTCACTTCGATATAACTGTATTCTTCTATAATCCCAATATAGATGAGAGAGAAGAGTTCGATAAACGTCTCGAAGAACTGCATCGATTTACAAAAGAAGCAGACTTCGCTCTCAATGTAAAGGTTGTAGAAGGGGAGTATGAGCCAGAGAAGTTCTATGAGATGGCCAAGGGTAGAGAAATGCTACCAGAACGTGGCGAGAGATGCTATGACTGCTACGAGCTTCGTCTAAGAAGAACTGCAGAGTATGCCCTCGAAAATCACTTCGATTATTTCTCAACAACCCTGTCGATCAGCCCCTACAAAAACGCCAACTGGCTGAATGAAATTGGGATGAAACTAGAAACAGAAATGCGTGAGAAATGGCTCGCTGAACATGAAGGCTCGACTGAAGATGTGGAAGTGCCAATCTTCCTGTTCAGCGACTTCAAAAAAAAGAACGGATATAAAAGATCAATAGAACTATCTAACGAATACGGATTATATCGACAGGATTATTGTGGATGTGTTTTCTCTAAAAGAGATCGAGACAAGGCAAGAAATATGAATCAACAAAGTAAATAGATGCCAGGAGACTGTAGTCACATTTTCGGCCCTAGAGTGACCTCGGTACTTAGCGATTCACGAGCAAAGCGAAGTGAGAGCTTAGTATCCGTTAGGTCACGGCCGGAGCGGAAGCGCGCCGAGAAATGTGACTACAGTCTCCTAGCATCCTTTGAATTAACCTACGATATGATAACTATCTAGATATTATCGTAGATAGTCTGAAGTTCAGGGATTGAAAACTCGTAATCGGAGTTGCAGAAGTCACAGTGAAGATTGACAGGCTCACCATCGTCCAGCATAGACTTCAGCTCCTTGCGTCCCAGACTGATAAGTGCTTTAGTAACTCGTTCGCGACTGCAGTTACAGTGGTACTGCATAGGACGAGTCTCCTCAATAGTTATATCTTGACCGAAGACCTCTTCTCCAATGATGCTTCTCATCATTTCTTCAACAGTCATTCCCTTTTCAAAATAATTAGTTACTGAGTCCACCTTAGCTAGGCTATCTTCAAGTGCAGAGATAGTTTCCTCTGAAGCAAATGGAAGTAGCTGAATAATGAAACCGCCTGCGTGCTTGATGCTGAGGTCTCTATCGACAAGAACTCCGAGTCCTACAGAGGTAGGTATCTGCTCGCTTTCTGCGTAGTAGTAGGTAAGGTCTTCGCCAATCTCGCCACTAACAAGGGCAGTCTGTCCAACATAAGGAGTGCTTATTCCTTCGTCTCTGATGACAGTAAGTGTACCGCGACCTATAGCGCCGCCTACGTCAAGGTGTCCATTTGATTTAAGGGGAAGATCTACAGCGTTATTATAAATAAGTCCTTTTACGTTGGAGGCAGCATCGGCAGTAACTGTAACAGACTTGGCTGGACCGTCTCCGTCTATCTTCAGAGTAAGTACATCGCCTTCATTCTTGCACATCGCTCCCATTAGAGCACCTCCTGTAAG
Organism: Eubacterium sp.; assembly: GCA_017480495.1. GTDB lineage: Bacteria > Bacillota > Clostridia > Lachnospirales > Lachnospiraceae > Eubacterium_Q. The sequence goes on from JAFVAQ010000021.1 coordinate 29,535, forward strand.
GAGTCGACCAAGGGCGGCGCTGCAGACAGGACTTGTATTATGTATTTCTCTAGCTTTCTGAACAGCTGATCTAGAATATGCAGCTACGAATCTTATTTCATTATTGGCTGCCATTCCTTTAATTATATAATCCTTCATGACTATCTCCTTCATGGAATATCATTTCTATATTTGGGCATCTGACCCCGATGACCACTAGATAATATAACAGAATATGGTGGTTTAGTACAGATAATAAAATATTAAGTGCTTTTAATAGATTTAGATGATATAATTAGTCTGGTTTAGAATGACTAATGAGGTGACTGATTAAATGAGCGGTTCAAAGTATTACGCGGTCAGAAAAGGACTCGTTCCAGGAATATATAATAGTTGGGAAGAATGTAAGAATAACGTTCATGGTTTTCCGGGGGCTGAGTATAAGAGCTTCAAGACTTTAGAGGAGGCTAAAGCTTATCTGGGAGACATTTCTTCTGATACTGAAAAGGCTTCTCAGGACCTGGTTGAATACCTCAGTAGCAAGATGACCTCTTCGGCTATAGCTTATGTTGATGGAAGCTATAATGTGGCGACAGGGGAATATGCATATGGAATGCTTATTTTCCATGCTGGCAAGCTTTACGAAGAGTGTAAGAGTTTCGACGATCCAGAGATGAGTTCTATGCGAAATGTTGCTGGTGAGATACAGGGCGCAGCAAGAGCTATGGCATATTCAGTAGAAAATGGAATAGATAGTTTAGATATATACTATGACTATGCTGGAATAGAGAAGTGGGCGCTTGGAGAGTGGAAGACAAATAAAGAAGGTACTAGGGCTTATAAGGAATACTATGTATCTATTAGCGATAAGCTGAAGGTGTATTTTCATAAGGTTAAAGGTCATTCTGGAGATATGGGGAATGATAGAGCAGATGAGCTGGCAAAGTCAGCTTTAGGTATAGAATAGAAGGAGCATAACACTGAATGAACATCATTTCGATACTTGAACTTTTTGGAGGAGTCGGTCTTTTCCTGTTTGGTATGTCCCTGATGGGTTCATCACTTGAGAAGATAGCAGGCTCAAAACTTGAAAAAATAATGGAGACTCTTACAACTAGTAAAAAGAAGGGGGTTGGAGCAATTAAGGGCTGGGGCCTTGGCCTCGGTGTTACTGGTATTATCCAGAGCTCTGCTGCAACAACTCTTATGCTGATAGGTTTTGTAAATGCGGGCATCATTAAGCTTGCTCAGGCAATACCGGTTGTATATGGAGCAAATATCGGTAGTACTGTTACTGCACAGATACTTAGACTTGGAGATCTTAGTTCGGATAATATCGTGCTAAAACTTCTGAAGCCTTCCTCGTTTGCGCCTATGCTACTTGCGGTTGGAGCATTTTTGCACCTATTTTCTAAGAAGCAGCAGAAGAAGCATCTTGCAGGAATACTTGTAGGTCTGGGAACTCTTTTCTATGGTATGACCATAATGGAAGAGGTATTTGCACCGCTTAAGGATTCGGCTAGATTCCAGAAGCTTTTTACATCTTTTAGTAATCCATTTATAGGTATACTTATTGGACTAGTTCTTACAGCGGTTATTCAGAGTTCTAGTGCCTCTGTTGGTATTCTTCAGGCCCTTTCGGCGACAGGTGGAATAACCTATTCCATTGCGATTCCTATAATAATAGGTCAGAACTTAGGTAAATGTACTCCTATATTTCTCGGAGCAATAGGAGCCAACAAGAAGGCTAAGAGAGTTTCTATCACTTATGTTTTATTTAACATTATTGGAGCGATTCTTTTCTGCCTGGTTATATATTCGGCGAATCTGTTTGGCGGACTTCCGATTATGGATAAGGTCGTTAATAGAGGTAATATCGCTAATTTCCATTTCCTCTTTAACTTCGCAACGAGTATTGTTCTCTTACCATTTAATAAGCAGATGTCTCAGTTGACGGGTAAAATGGTTAAGGATACAGATGCTGTTCCAGGTGATGAAGAAATCAAGGCTCTTGATGATATGCTTCTCAAAACTCCTGGTATAGCTCTAAATCAGTGTATCAGACTTATTAATAAGATGAGTGAGAAAATACTTGAGAATTTCCAGATGGCAACAGGAATGATCAAGGAATATTTACCTAACAATTTTGTTTTGCTGGAAGAAAATGAAGCCTTTATTGATAGATGTGAAACAGCGCTTTCTGATTATATAGTTAAGATAGATAGAAAGAGGCTGACACCGGATAACAAGCTGGTTGTATCAGAAGTTCTAAGCTCTATAGGAGACTTCGAGAGAATGGGCGACTATTCTATGAATATAGCTTATGTAGCTCAGGAGATGAATGAGAATAAGATAGAATTCTCAAAGAAGGGCCAGAAGGAGCTTGAGGCGATAATGTCTGCCACTCAGCTGACAGTAGAAACAGTTATGGAGTCTTTCTCTACAGATAACCTAAGTATGGCTATCAGAGTTGAACCTATGGCTCATACTGTTAAGGAGTTAAATGAACTTATTAAGTCTCATCACGTGGATAGACTTCAGGACGGAGACTGTGGAGTTGAAGGTGGTGTGGCGCTTTACGATCTGATGAACAGCTTCGAGAGAATATCCTCTCACAGTGCAAATGTTGCTCTCCATGTAGTTAAGAGAATAAGAGGAGAGAAAGACTTTGATGATATGCACGGTCATGTAGATGATACTACCACAGAAGAATATAAGGCTCTTGAGAGCTATTATGAAATGAAATATATAGATCCAATCCGTAAAAAATCAAAGAAGAAATAATTTAAAACTAGTCTATACTCAGCCTATCGGAAAGGTAGTCAAAGGCCGCCTTTTCGCATAGGTCTTTTAATGTCTTCATATTGTTAGCAATATATTCTGGAGTTTCTATCATTCCTTTAGTAACCCATTCGAGAATTATCCCGCAGGAACCATAGGCAAAGAATCTGGCTATAAAGTTTCTTTGCTGATCACTAACTGTATTCTGAGAATCGTCTGGAGCACTTTTATCTATAACAGAAATGGCTTGCTCAAATACATTCTGAGCCTGCACTAGTAGGTATTCCTGAATATAGTTTTCTGTATGATTAATTGTATTTATATAGAAACGCTTATCTTCGGTCATGGCTGTAAGAAGCTCTTCGAGTCTAGTATTCCAATTCTCAAAGCTTACATCTTTAATATACTTTTCTAGTAGATCATTTTCGTAGATCCACTTCAGTAGTACATATTTATCCTCAAAGTGATAATAGAAGGTCTGACGGTTGATATCACATTTTTCGGAAATGTCCTTTACAGATATCTTGTCGAAGGTTTTTGTTTTGGTTAATTCCTTCAGACTGTCAGCTATTAATCTTTTGGTGATAGTTGAATATGCCATTTGAACTTGTTCCTTCCTGGTTGATTTTTGTGATACAAATTACATATTTATTACTACATAGTAATGATAACACAGATTTTGGAAAAGAAGAGATTAAATTTTTACACTTTTTTAAATGTGTCGCAAAGTTTGTCACAGATAAACTTTTGTCTAATTACATATTCATCCTTTGGGGGTATCCTTTCAAATGAAACAAGAGAGGATACTTTTTTAGTGTCTTATAAGAAGAGGAGGGATAACAATGAAACTTGGCAAGCACGTCGTAAATATGCGAATACCTATATTGATACTTGCCCTTGTTCTGCTGATTCCATCAGCAATTGGTTATCTAAAAACCAGAACTAATTATGATATTCTCACATATCTTCCTAAAGATATTGAGACGATGAAAGGACAGAATATCCTGGCGGAGGATTTCGGCACGGGAGCCTTTTCTATGGTGGTCGTAGAAGGTCTTCCTGATAAGGATATAGTGGACTTGGCAGAAAAGATTGAAGACGTCGATCATGTTGAGAGAGTGCTCTCATATCCATCGGCTACAGATGGTACAGTTCCTATCGAACTGCTTCCAGAGGATCTTAGAAGCACCATTCAGCAGGGAGATGCTCAGCTGATGATGGTATTCTATGATACTACACTATCTGCTGATGAAACATTAAATGCGGTAGAAGATATAAGAGCTATAGCTGGTAAGAGCGTATTCGTTGGAGGTATGTCAGCTGTAGTTATTGATACAAAGAATCTTAGTGATAAAGAGGTTCCAATATATGTTGCTATAGCAGTTGTGCTATGTCTCGTAGTACTGCAGCTTAGCATGGATTCATTTTTGATACCAATACTTTTCCTGATAAGTATCGGTTGTGCAGTTATGTACAATATGGGATCAAATGTTTTTAAGGGAGAGATATCCTACGTAACCAAGGCTCTAGCTGCTGTGCTTCAGCTTGCGGTAACTATGGATTATTCTATCTTCCTATGGCATAGCTATTGTGATGAGAAAAAGGATAAGAACAACAAGGAAGCAATGGCAGTTGCTATTGATAAAACTCTTGTATCTGTAGTAGGTAGCTCTATAACAACAGTTGCTGGATTCGTAGCCCTTTGTTTTATGAGCTTTACGCTTGGACTTGATATGGGAATAGTTATGGCGAAGGGAGTTGTGCTTGGTGTTATTTGCTGCGTTACGGTACTACCTTCAATGATTCTTATATTTGATAAGGCGATAGAAAAGACAAGACATAAAGCCTTGATTCCTGATTTTTCAAAGCTTAGTCCATGGATAGTAAAGCATTATTATATATTCCTTATAGCCTTTTTAGTTCTTATTGTACCAGCCTTCTATGGACAAAAGAATAATAAGGTTTATTACAATCTAGATAGTTCACTTCCTAAAGATTTAGAGAGTATACAGGCAAATGAAAAGCTGGAAAAAGAATTCAACATGGCATCCACTCATATGATTCTGCTTGATTCAAATCTAGAGGATAGGGAAGTAAGAAAGCTTATAGAGGATGTGAATGATGTTGATGGAGTTAAAGCGACACTTGGAATTCAGGCAATAGAGGGAGCCGGACTTCCAAGGGAAATGATTCCAGAGCATATAGTGAGTTTACTCGATGACGGAGAGTATCAACTGCTATTTGTAATGTCAGAATATAAGGTTGCATCAGATGAGGTTAATCATCAGTGTGACAAGATAAATAAGATAATAGATAAATATGACACCAAGGGAATGCTTATAGGTGAAGCTCCATGTACTGAGGATCTCATAAAAGTTACAGACCACGACTTTAATATCGTTAGCTCGGTATCAATAGTACTGGTCGGACTGATAATAATTTTTGTATTTAAATCAGTCTCACTTCCAATCCTTCTTGTTTCAGTGATCGAGTTTGCGATATTTATCAATATGGGAATTCCTCATTACACTGGAGCTACTTTACCTTTTGTAGCGTCTATTGTTATTGGAACGATACAGTTAGGTTCGACAGTTGATTATGCGATACTGATGACAAATAAATATAAGACACTCAGAGTCGCAGGAGTAGAAAAAGAAGAGGCAGTTACAAAGGCACTGGAAGGTTCTATCAACTCTATATTTGTATCAGCATTATCCTTCTTCGCTGCTACATTTGGAGTTGGTCTATATTCCAAGATAGATATGATAAGCTCTCTCTGCATACTAATGGCAAGAGGAGCAATTATAAGTATGTTTGTAGTCGTTTTATTACTTCCAGCAGTACTTAAGCTTTTTGATAAAGTGATAGTTCATTCGACAGCTGGTTTTGGAAAACATGGTAAAAAATTGACTTATGAATCGTAAGGTAGGAGGATGATGAAGAATGAAAAAGCTTGATTATAGTTCATATAGAAATAATGCAAAGAAGACTGTAGCAGTAGCTATGAGTATGATGATGGTTGGTAGTATGGCAGCTTGCGGTAGTTCAGATAGTGCGTCTGTAATAGATGCGACAGATGTCCAGGCAGCCGGCGAAGATGAAGAGATGACAGAAGTTATCGAGAAAAGCCTGGGACTTGGTACAGCGACAGATGCTGAGGTAGATAAGGAGGAAACAGTTTATCTTATCTCTAATGCAAGTGGCGAGGTTCAGGATACGATAGTAGATGAATGGCTTAAAAATCCTGAGGGTAAGGATGAACTAGCGGATGTCAGCAGACTATCGGATATAGAAAATGTAAAGGGCGATGAAACATTTTCACAGGAGGGTACAAAGCTTACCTGGCAGGCAGGTGGATCTGATATTTATTATCAGGGACATACTTCAGAAGTGGCACCAGTTTCTGTTAAAGCAACATATTATCTGGATGGTAAGGAGATAGCTCCAGAAGATATAGCGGGTAAAAAAGGACATGTAAAGATTAGATATGAATATCAGAATACAGCAAAGAAGGGAGATATCTATACACCATTCATAATGGCGACAGGAATGACTCTTGGTATGGAGGACTTCGTAAATGTAACTGCAGAAAATGCGAAGGTTATATCAGATGGCTCCAGATATATAGTTGTTGGTTATGGTATGCCAGGAATTACCGAGAGCCTAGGATTAGATGAAGAGGACATACAGCTTCCTGATTATTTCGAGGTTGAGGCGGATACAGTTGATTTTAAACTAGGGATGACAATAACAGTTGCTAGTGTTGAGACTCTAGGAGATGAAGATATAGATCTCACAGATGCTGAGAAGGAAATCAATGATCTGGCTGGAGAATACCAGGATGGAATGAATAGTCTGGTAGAAGGTATATCAGAATATACAAATGGAGTCGATAAGGTAAATGACGGTGTTAATAAATTAAGTACTGGTAGTGAAGCACTCTATTCAGGTGCTGGTACTCTGAAAAATGGTATGGATAGCGCAACGTCTGGAGCAGAGGATATTAAGGACGGACTTGACTCGGCATATTCAGGCGCTAAGAGCATAAGTGATGGAGCGGCTGAACTAAATGAGGCAGTTCAGGGGATAGAGCTTCCGGATGTAACTAAGATGGCAGGTGGCGAGGTTGATGATGCAACTAAGGCAGCTATTAAGAGTGCAGCAGAATCAAAGCTTGGAACAGATACAGCGTTTTATGTTGGTAATGCAGTAACTGAGGTTGTAGGCGGTTCAGTTAATTCTGGAACAGTTAGTCAGGTGGTAGATTATAAAACAAGTGGTGCCTCTGCAGTTCAGACAGCAGCTCAGAATGCTGGAGCAGGTCAGGCTGGAAATGCAGCATCCCTTGCGGCAACGGCAGCAGGAAGCTCTAGCTATTCAGGCTCGGCAAATGCTGCAAATCTAGCAGCACTTAAGAATCAGATAGCAGCGGCTCTCAAGGCTCAGTATATGACAGATGGAACAATGGACGAAGCTACAGCAGAGGCCACTGCGGCAGCTACAGCAGATGCAATGGTAAATGGTATATATCAGGCAGGATATGGAGATGGTTATGGAAATGCATATTGTACAGGTTATGGAGCGGGATATGCTGCTGAATATCAGAACTATCTAACTGAATTCGATAAGTATATATCTCAGGTTACAGCAGGCTTCAGTGGTGATTCCTTTACTGGAACAGTAACAAACGTTGCAAATGCTTATGCATCTGCAGGTTCTGAAGTAACCCTTGGAAAGGTTGGAGACGCAATGGACGGATTTTCCACTAAGCTAGATACACTTAAAGCGGGAACATCCTCGCTTGCTTCAGGAACAAGTCAGTTGACTAATGGCTTATCACAACTGGATACAGGAGCTGGTACACTCGAGGATGGCATGACTCAGCTGAAGAGTGGAACTGATACACTTTATAGTGGAACTAAGACTTTGAATGATGGAGTTGGCACACTTAAAACAGGAACAAATACACTTTCTAATAATAGTGGAGCTCTGAAGGACGGAGCTACTCAGTTGAAGGATGCTACAGATCTTATAGTAGATAAGCTAAATGAAAAAGAAGATGGAATAAATCAGTTTGTAGATAATGTAAATAGTGTTAAAGCGGCAGCTAGAGATTATCAGTCCTTTGGTGGAACTAGCAAAGATGTGACCTCTAGAACTAAGTTCATCATCAAACTAGATGGAATTAACGAAAACTTAGAATAAAATGAGATCAGTTGTCACAGGAGCCGTCCCAGCTCACTTCTTAGGTGTGGTGTGATAAAGGGACACACCCCTGATTTATAATATGACCATCAGAAACACTTGAAAAGATATTTTAAGGAAAAAGTGAAATGGAGGTCGATATTATGTGGGAAAGACTTAAGTTCTGGTTTATGGGATACAAGGATTGTGAAGGCTGCTGTCTAGGCTGCTCCTTCTTTGAAGAATGTAAATCAGAGGTTGTATATGAACGCGATGTAAAGGAAGCCTATGAGAGGGATGTACTGATTGATACAATTATCAAAGAAAGAATGCCAGACAGGTATAGAAAGAGTGCTTAAAATTTGGTATTATCATAATTAGGTAATAAATATAAATAAAGGAGGCTTAATTATGGATAAGATCAAAATAGCATTCTTTGACTCGAAGGATTATGATAAACAATCCTTTGTTGATTCAAACCAAAATGAGGAATTTGAAATAACTTATTTTGAGACAAGGCTTTCTGAAGATACATACAAGCTTGCAGAAGGCAGCGATGTTGTCTGTGTTTTCGTAAATGATGATGTTAATTCTGTCGTGATTGATAAACTCCACAAAATGGGAGTCAAGCTGATAGCTCTTCGTTGTGCTGGATATAATAATGTTGATATAGAGCATGCTTTTGGAAAGATACATGTTGTGAGAGTGCCTGCCTATTCTCCTTATGCGGTAGCGGAGCATGCGATAGCACTTCTGCTTACTTCAATAAGAAGAATTCACAAGGCTTATATCAGAACCAAGGATTTCAATTTTAGTCTAAATGGACTGACAGGATTTGATCTTCATGGTAAGACAGTCGGTGTAGTAGGAACGGGTAAGATTGGAAGGATCTTCATAGATATATGTCGAGGCTTCGGAATGAATGTAATCGCTTATGATAAGTTCCCGGCCAAGGATTCAGGCATAGAATATGTTTCTCTTGATGAGCTGTGGAACAGAAGTGATATCATTTCCCTTCATTGTCCGCTTACAGATGAGAGTCTTCATATGATCAATGCAGAGAGTATAGAACAGATGAAGAAGGGCGTTGTTATTATTAATACCTCGCGAGGCGCTCTGATTGATTCGGAAGCTCTTGTAGAAGGTATCAAGGCACGCCATGTTGGAGCAGCTTGTCTCGATGTTTACGAAGAGGAATCAAATGTATTCTTCCATGACTATTCAAATCATATTGTTAATGATGATACATTGGCGAGACTTATCTCGATGCCGAATGTTATAGTTACATCTCATCAGGCTTTTCTCACTAATGAAGCGTTGATGAATATAGCAGATACTACATTGAATAATGTTAAAGAATTCTTTGATAAGGGTACTTGTACAAATGAAATCTGTTATAAATGTGCAAATCTTGCTACTTGCAAACAAACGCATGAAAATAAATGTTTTTAATTTTTTTAAGAGCAACACGAGATGTGTTGCTCTTTTGTTATACTTCTGGATATATAATTAAGAAGGGTAATATTCTTCCTTCGGATGTTAAGAAGGCTCAGGCTAATAAGGTTGTAAATAATGCGGTCAAGAAGTAGAGGAAGGCTTGTTTATTGATATAAGTAGGAGATCTGCGAATGGGTGATACTAATAATCAGCTAGAAATAAAGTTTAAGGAGCTTGGTGGTGAACTAATCATTGAGCTTCCTAAGAGAGAGAGTATAAAATCTATCCTTGAGTTAGAAAGAGAGATATACTGCATAATAAATAGAGGTGAGAGCGTGAAGACTCATATTGATGTTTCAAACCTTGAGTATATTTCTCTATCGGAACTCAGGGTTTTTGAGAAGCTCAAAATGGAGTTTGGAAATCTGAAGATTATTAATTTAAACCCAGAAATGAAAAAATTTGTGAAAAAAAATGGATATTCAGATCTATGCTAGTTTAGGCTGAAGGGGGATCGGTGTTTTATAGCTTGAATTTGTGAAAGATAAGGTTTATTCTGATGTATGCTATACGTTAGGAGATAGAAGAATGAACCGATATTTCAACAGCTTTTTAATACTACTTGCAGGAATTCTATGGGGTGCCATGGGGCTTTTTGTGAGACCGCTTAATTCTATGGGACTCACCTCTTGGGATATAGTGTTTATTAGAGCTATTCTGACAATGATCTTTATGGCTGCATTCCTGCTGATTAAGGATAGGAATCTGTTTAAGATAAGATTTAAGGATATCTGGTGTTTCTTAGGAACTGGAATCCTAAGTATAGTATTTTTTAATATGTGTTATTTCAAGGAAATCACAATAGCGCCGCTGTCGGTAGCAGCAATTCTGCTATATACAGCACCAGCGTTTGTTATGGTGATTTCTTTGTTTTGTTTTAAAGAAAAGCTTACGAAGCAAAAGATAATTGCTCTTATCCTCTCGTTCGTAGGGCTTATTTTTGTTACGGGTGTTTTCAGTAGTGGAGATAAACTGAGTTTTAAGACTTTGATGATTGGTCTGGGAGCCGGACTAGGCTACGCACTTTATTCTATCTTTAGTAGATATGCGCTAGAAAGAGGGTATGAATCTTCGACGATTAGTTTTTATACATTTCTGTTTGCATCGATATCAACGGTTTTCTTTGCTAGTCCTGTTCATGTAGCAAGTGTAGTTACTAGTTCACTGACGACCGTGTGCCTAGTGATAGTTTTCGCGCTAGTGTCTACAATCATTCCGTATCTTACTTATACCATTGGCCTAAAAGGCGTAGAAAATGGACGTGCTTCAATTATTGCTTCTATAGAACCGGTTGTTGCAACTCTAATAGGAATTTTGTGGTTCCATGAAAAGATGACTATATGGGTTTTGTTAGGAATAATTCTTGTGCTAACGGGTATTGTGATTAGTAATAAAGAAGAGAAAAGTAGTGAAAGTAGCGTAAATGAACTGTAGCATTAAAGCTATTAGTGTGATAAAATAACAAGTTGTGTTAAGAAATAAAATGAAAGAGGTTTACATAATATGAAACTTGGTATAGTCGGTTTGCCAAATGTTGGAAAATCTACATTATTTAATTCGCTTACAAAGGCTGGTGCACTTGCTGCAAATTATCCTTTTGCAACAATAGATCCAAATGTTGGAATAGTTGCTGTTCCTGATGAACGTCTAGATGTTCTGACAAAAATGTATGATTCAGATAAGACAACACCAGCTACAATAGAGTTTGTTGATATAGCTGGACTTGTTAAAGGTGCTTCAAAGGGTGAGGGCCTCGGAAATCAGTTCCTCGCGAACATAAGAGAGTGTGATGCGATAGTTCATGTTGTTCGTTGCTTTGATGATACTGATGTAGTTCACGTAGATGGTTCTGTTGATCCTATCAGAGATATCGAGACTATTAATATAGAGCTTATCTTTTCTGATCTCGAGGTTCTCGAGCGAAGAATATCTAAGACAGTTAAGCTATCTCGTAACGACAAGCAGGCTGCTAAGGAGCTGGAGTTCCAGAATAGAATTAAAGCTCACCTAGAAGCAAATAAGCCAGTTAGAACCTTTGAAATAAATGAAGCTGACGATGATGAAAAAGCTTGGCTTCATGAGTACTGCCTTCTTACAGAGAAGAAGGTTATATATGCTGCAAATGTAGGCGAAGATGATATGTCAGATGATGGTGCATCAAATGATTATGTAAAGAAGGTTAGAGACTATGCCGCGGAAACTGATGCGCAGGTATTTACTGTATGTGCTCAGATGGAAGCTGAGATATCTGAGTTGGATGACGAAGAAAGAGCAATGTTCCTTGAGGACCTTGGTCTTAAGGAGTCAGGACTGGATAAGCTGATAAAGGCTAGCTATACACTCCTTGGACTTATAAGTTATCTGACTGCTGGAAAGCAGGAGTCCAGAGCTTGGACTATCAAGGAAGGTACAAAGGCGCCTCAGGCGGCTGGAAAGATTCACTCCGATTTTGAGAGAGGATTCATTAAGGCTGAGGTTATAGCATATGATGATTTGATCCGCGAGGGTAGCATGACAGCTGCTAAGGAAAAGGGACTTGTTCGTCAAGAGGGTAAGGAATATGTCATGAAGGATGGAGATGTAGTTCTATTCAAGTTTAATGTATAGAAGTAACTTCATTACTAAGTGATAAGAGGATAGATAAATGGATGGAATATACTTTCCAGGAATGCATATTTTCTTTAAGAAAGTAATATCGGAAATAAGCATTTTCAAACTTGAAATAACGATGTATGCGGTAATCATAACCCTAGGTTTTATACTTGCTCTTTTGGTTGCGTCAAAGGAAGGTAAAAGAACTGGACAAAATGAAGAGGATTACCTGGATTTCTTCCTGGTTATGATCATACCTACATTGATTGGTCTCAGACTATATTATGTACTCTTTAATCTAGATCGCTTCATAGTAGAAGGAAAGAGCGCGGGCCAGATATTCCTTGATATGATCAACATTCGAAATGGCGGACTTGCTGTTTATGGTGGACTCATAGCGGGAACACTTACTGGCTTTATATTTGCAAAGGTTAAGAAAATTAACTTCCCGCTCTTTGGCGACTGTATAGCGTTAGGAGTTCTTGTTGGCCAGATACTTGGCAGATGGGGCAACTTCTTTAATAGAGAAGCCTTTGGTGACTATACGTCTAGTATCTTCAGAATGGCTATCCCTGTTGATTATTATTCTAAGGGTTTCATGAATCACATGATTGAAGAGGGGATAATAACTCAGAAGATGCTGGATAATCAGGAGATAGTAAATGGCGTCTCCTGCATAACGGTACATCCAACATTTCTATATGAAGGAGTCTGGAATGCGTTACTTCTTCTGGGCCTCTTCCTATATAGAAAGCATAAGAAGTTTGACGGAGAGTTGGCTATGCTCTATGTAGCTGGTTACGGAGTTGGTAGATTCTGGGTTGAGGCTCTTAGAACAGATTCTCTGATGATTGGTCCGCTTAAGGTGAGTCAGGTTGTCGCAGTTATATGCGTGATACTCGCAGTTGGAGTTATAATATATAATCGTCGCAAGAAAGATACTGTTAAAACTTCTGAGGAAAAAACAGAAGAAGTTCTAGAAAAGAAGACAGAAGTGGCTGAAGAAAAGTGATAAAATCTAAAAAATTTAAAAAAGTGTCAAAAAGTGGTGAATTATATTAAAATACTATATATAGTGTTATAAGAAAAATTGATAAGCATATTTAGTGTTATGAGTTAAAGCTCTTGCAACTTTTTAGTTGCGGGAGCTTATTTTTTGGCTAAAATACTAGGTTTTCCAAAAAATTTTTCCTTGCATTTTATTTAGTGGTGGGGTAAGATATTGGTGAATGTGGGGGAAAGTGTTGAGTTTTTCCATATTCCACCCATAAAGTGGGGAAACTCAACCATGTCCCACACAATCGAATTAATCAAGACGATGAAAGGAGGAAAACTAAAGTGGCACTTAGTATGTTTGGTGAGTTTTATCATAACGTTGATGCTAAGGGTAGACTTAGTGTTCCTGCAAAATTCAGAGATCGTCTTGGTTCTACTGTGGTTGTTGCTACAGGTCCTGATAACTGTCTCAGAATTTATTCAGTAGAAGATTGGGATAAGTTCATGGAAGGACTTAATGAGCAGGTGGATACAAGTAGTGCTGACGGAAGAAATCTTTTCAGATTCTTCGCTGCAAATGCATCCACATGTGATCTTGATTCACAGGGAAGAGTTATTATCTCTCCTAAGTTAAGAGGATATGCTGGTATCACAAAGGAAGTTGTGGTAATCGGTAGTGGCGATAAAGCAGAGGTTTGGGATAAGAAGAGATACGAAGCTACATTTGCAAGCGTTACTGAGAATGATGAGGCTATTAACGATCTTATTGCTCAGTATGGACTTCAGATTTAAGGACTCTATGTAGGAGAGAAGATTTTGGAGTTTAAACATATACCAATCATGCTAAATGAAGTTCTTGAGGGTCTAAATATAAAACCTGATGGAATATACGTAGACGGAACGCTTGGCGGAGCAGGACATTCTTCTGAAATAATTAAGCGACTTTCTGATAAAGGCAGGCTGATAGGAATAGATCAGGATATGGATGCCATCAAGGCTTCCTCCGAAAGACTTCAGAGTTACGAAAATGCCATTATCATTCATAGTAATTATGTGAATATGCGAAATGTCCTCCTGGAAAGAGATATAAAAAAAGTGGATGGCATTTTACTGGATTTGGGGGTTTCCTCCTACCAGTTCGATAATACTGAAAGAGGTTTCTCGTACCGAGAGGATGCTCCTCTGGATATGAGAATGGATAGAGATCAGAGCTATACTGCACAGGATATCGTAAACGATTATTCGGAAAGTGAGCTTAGAAGAATAATATCTGATTACGGTGAAGAGAAGTTCGCCGGAAGAATTGCTTCTAATATTGTTAGGAGTAGAGAAGTAAAAAGAATAGAAACAACCTTCGAGCTAAATGATATCATCAAGGATTCGATTCCAGCGGCGGCAAGACGCCACGGTGGTAATCCCTCAAAGAAAACTTATCAAGCACTTAGGATAGAGCTGAATAAGGAGTTGATGGTCCTTGAGGATAGTCTTGAGGAAATGATCGAGATGTTAAATCCAGGTGGAAGGCTTTGTATTATAACATTCCATTCCCTTGAAGACAGAATAGTAAAGAGTGCATTTAGAACTGCGGAGAATCCGTGTATATGCCCACCAGAGTTTCCAGTTTGTACATGTGGAAGAGTTTCAAAGGGCAGAGTTGTAAATAGAAAACCTATAACCGCGAGCGAAGACGAACTAACAGAAAATCCTAGAAGTAGTAGTGCAAAGTTGAGGATATTCGAGAAGAAGTAGATCGTATGAGAGAACAGGGGTAGATATGGCAAGAACAGTTAGAAATTATTATATCGAAGAAGGCGGAACAGTCAGAAAGATTCAGGTGGTTCCTGAACCAAGAAGAAGAGAGGCTGACAGACCAAGAAGAAGAAAAGCTAACCGTACCTATAGCAAGGCGGCAAAGAAAGCAGAGCAGTCTAAGGGGTTTGACCTTAGATACACTCTGGTACTTGCAACAATGCTGGTGATGGTTATTATTTCCTGTGTTATAATGCTAGCTGTTCAAGGTAGTGTTGAGAGTAAGGAACGTAAGATTGAATCTATTCAACAAGAGATACAGGATATACAAGCAGATAATGCTGCTTACGAAAACAAGCTCGAAAGCATGTATTCACTTGATGACATTTACACAATAGCTACTAACGAGCTTGGAATGGTCTATTCACAAAATGGCTCCATCATATATTATGAGGATGCTCAGGATGACTACGTTAAACAGTACGGAGATGTGCCAAAGACCACAAACTAGTGGCCTTTGGCTTTTGTGCGCCTAAAGGCGCACGTTTTAAGTTTAAGGGGAAACTTGAGAAAAATGGCACAAACTAGGAAGAAGAAAAAAAGAAAGGTTTTTATAAAGAGGATGCGTACGCATCTTCTCTTTTTGCTTATAGGATTTACGCTCTTTTTTGTATTTATTATAGGCACAATTATATATTACAACGTTCGAAAGGGTGACGATTATAACGAGAAAATCCTTAGTCAGAAGGGCTATGAAAGTATATCGGTTCCATATAAACGAGGCGATATATATGACTGTAATGGCTCTGTCCTTGCGACAAGTACTATGGTATACAATCTGATAATTGAGCCTAAAAATATAATAGAGTTTAAGACAAAGAAAGAAGCTACTTGTAAAGCTCTGTCTGAGTACTTTGGTATCGGCGCAGAAGAAATGGCAGGATATCTTGCAAAAGAGGATTCTCAGTACGAGGTTATTCGTAAGAAACTGACCTATGATGAGGTTAAGGATTATCAGGCGGATAAGAGAGCGGGAAAACTTCCAAATGTAGTAGGTATCAGGCTAGAGGAAGAATATAAGAGATATTATCCTAATGATGAACTGGCATGTCACATGCTTGGATTTGTTGTTAGTGGAAATGAAGGAATCGGTGGAATAGAAGGTAGTTATAATTCTTTTTTGAATGGACAGAACGGAAGAACCTATTCATATATGGGCGAAGACTTCAACATGCAGAGAGAGGTTGAACAGCCACAGAATGGTGATAGCCTCGTTACAACAATTGATAGCGAAGCTCAGAGAATAGTTCAGAAGAAATGTCAGGAATTTGAAGCAGAGATGGGTGCGAAGAATATATCAGTTCTTGTTATGAATCCAAAGAACTGTGAGATTCTCGCTATGTATAATTCACATCAGTATAATCCTAATAATGCTTACGATATGGATGCTGCCAAGTATCAGTTTGAGGATGATGGAGCATTATCAGAGGGAGAGTACGAAGCTGTAGTCAAGGGGCTTACGGATGATGAGAAGGTTGAGAAGCTCAACAATGTTTGGCGTAACTTTGTTATAAGTGATTCCTTCGAGCCAGGTTCTACATTTAAGCCATTTACTATTTCTGGAGCCCTTGAAGATGGAGTGATAAATGGTGATGAACAGTTCTACTGCGATGGTATACAGCATGTAGCTGACTGGGATATCAAATGTCATAACGTCAATGGACATGGAATGCTGACAGTGCCTCAGGCTCTGGAGTATTCCTGCAATGACTGTCTGATGCAGATTGCTGCTCTCGAGGGTTCAACAACTTTTGATAAGTATCAGGTTCTGTTCGGATTTGGACAGAAGACAAATATAGATATAGCTGGTGAAGCAAGTGACGCGGATCTATATACAATGGTTTATCATCAGGATACACTTAACCCGGTTGAGCTTGCTACATCCTCCTTTGGACAGGGTGTTACAGTTACAATGATGCAGCTGGGAACAGCATTTTGTTCAGTAATTAATGGTGGATATTATTATCAGCCTCATGTAGTAAAAAAAGTGCTTGATTCAGATGGTAATCTGGTAAAGAACTATGATAAAATACTTGTTCGTAGAACAATCTCAGAGGATACATCAGATCAGATGAAGTCTATTCTTCAGGAGGTTGTTGAGAACGGTACTGGTAAGAAGGCTATCGTTGAAGGATATGAGATAGGTGGTAAGACAGGAACAGCGGAAAAGCTTCCTAGAGGAAATGGTAAATACATCCTTTCCTTCATAGGTTTTTCACCAGTTAAGGATCCTCAGGTTATGATTTATTGTGTAGTAGATGAGCCAGGTGCAGAAGATCAGTCTTCATCAGCAGCAGGAACGCTTCTATTTAACAAGATAGCAGAGGAACTGTTGCCATATATGAATATCTACCGTACAGGAACAGCTACACCTAGTGATGCAACAGGAACAGATGAAATAGCAACTCCTGTTTTCGAGGGTGCGGCACCACCAATAAGTGCGGCAGGTTCAACACCAGAACAGAATGCCACAACAGAGGCTAGTACAGAAGAACTTACAGATGAACAGGGAAATCCATTAGAAGAAACTGAGTAGGAGGAAATACCCGTGAAAGATAAGAAGGTAATAGTTGCAGGTGCAGGAAAAAGTGGACTTGCATCAGCAGGACTATTAATAAGAAATGGCGCAAATGTAATACTTTATGATGGTAATACAGAACTGGACAAGGAGGCTCTTAGAGCGACCTTCAGTGATTCAGATAATTTCGAGGTTGAACTTGGAGAGTTAACAGATAAAATAATGGAAGGTACGGACCTTTTCGTTATAAGTCCTGGTATTGCAGTAGATGCTCCTTTCGTGAATAAGGTTCGTGAAAAGGGTATTCCTATCTGGGGAGAGATAGAGCTTGCGTACTATTTCAATAAAGGAACTATAGCAGCTATTACTGGAACAAATGGTAAAACAACAACAACGACACTCGTGGGTGAGATATTTAAGAACTATACAGAGGACTATCTGGTGGTTGGAAATATCGGACTTCCATTTACAAGATTTGCGGATTCTACAAATACAAATACAATAATTGCGGCGGAGATAAGCTCCTTCCAGCTGGAAACAATACATACTTTTAAACCACATGTTTCAGCAATACTAAATCTTACTCCGGATCATTTAAATAGACATTACACATTAGATAATTATTATAATGCAAAGCTTAGAATAACAGAGAATCAGACAGATTCAGATTACGTTATTCTTAACTACGATGATCCAGAGCTTCGTGAGAGAGCAGCTTCTATAAATGACAAGGTTAGAAAGGTTTATTTCAGTCATGAGATAGAACCTGAAGAAGGTGCATTTACAAGAGATGGTCATATATACATCAAAGAAGCAGGGGACGAGGAAGAGATACTTGATATAGACAAGATACAGATTCTCGGAACTCACAACCTGGAAAATGTACTCGCGGCAGTTACTATTGCTTATTATATGAAGATGCCAGTAGAGGTTATAAGAGATACAGTATATAACTTCAAGGGCGTTGAACATAGAATAGAGTATGTTAGAGAAGTAAATGGAGTTAAGTATTATAACGACTCCAAGGGAACTAATCCTGATGCTGCTATCAAGGCTGTTCAGGCTATGAAGACACCAACTATCCTGATAGGTGGTGGCTATGACAAGGATTCTGACTATGATGAGTGGGTAGAGACCTTCGCAGGAAAGGTGCATTTGCTTGTACTTATTGGTGCTACGGCAGACAAGATCGAAGCTTGCTGCAAGAAGCATGGATTTAATCAGATAATTAGAGCTGTGGATCTTAGAAATGCTGTTGAGATTTGCTACGAGAGAGCAAAGCCAGGATTCTCAGTTCTGCTTTCACCAGCATGTGCTAGCTGGGATATGTTTAAAAGCTATGAAGAAAGAGGTACCTTGTTTAAGGTATACGTTAATGGCCTAGAGGAAAACTAATGCAAAGAGGACTAATTAATACAATTAAATCCTTTATAGTGCGTGGTACATACTTTGATTACCCATCACTTTTCTATATTATTTTCCTTACATTTTTTGGATTCGTGATGGTATATAGTTCTAGTTCTTTTGTATCCTTTAGAACATATGGTAATACTACACACTTCCTTACATATCAGTTCATGTTTGCGACAATGGGCTTTATTGGTATGTTTTTTATGTCTAAGGTCAAATATCAGAAGCTGAAAAGACTGACATACTTTTATATAGCTGTCGAGGTTGTTTTGCTGCTGGTCGTTTTACTAGCTGGTACATCAGTAAATGGTTCTTCTAGATGGCTGAAGATTGGTATTTTTTCCTTCCAGCCTTCAGAGATAGCAAAGCTTGTTATGATTCTTTATATGGCATATATCTGTACAGATAAGACAGAGCTTCTATATACCTTAAAGGGTACTATTAAGGTTTTTATACCTGCAGGTATTCTTATCGTACCTATCGCTATAGAAAATCTGAGTACGGCTCTAATATGTGCTGCTATAGCAGGTGGAGTATGGTTTGTTGCAACGCCTAGACTTAAGTATATATTCCCTATGATTGGTGCGGCGGCAGCCTTTCTGGTTGTCATGATAGCAGGGCGAGGCTACAGAGGAGACAGAATAACAGCTTGGCTTAGTCCTGAGACTTCAGCAAAGGGTTATCAGACTATGCAAGGTCTATATGCTATAGGATCTGGTGGACTCTTCGGACGTGGTCTGGGACAGAGTATTCAGAAGATGGGTAGTATTCCTGAGGCACAGAATGATATGATCTTCTCAGTTATATGTGAAGAACTGGGTATAGTAGGTGCAGTAGGAGTGATTCTTGTTTTTATATTTATGCTTTGGAGATTTAAGTTTATAGCAGAGGGTGCTCCTGATAGATATGGTTCCCTAATTGTTGTTGGAATTATTATTCACGTAGCGGTTCAGGTTATAATTAATATGAGCGTTGTTACCAACATCATACCAAATACTGGTGTAACGCTTCCTTTTATAAGCTACGGTGGTACGTCCATATTCTTTTTGCTTATTGAAATGGGCCTTCTTCTGGCTGTTTCAAGGCAGATAGAACCTTCGGGAATGAAGAAGGGGGTTGATAGACGTGAGGCATAAGATTCATATAGTCCCTATAATCATTCTTGTTATTATTCTCGGGGCGCTTCTTTTTGCCAGCACATATACTTTGAAGGATATAGAAATAGTTGGATGCAATCTGGCTTCGGAGGATCAGGTAAGAGAAGCTATTAAAGATGAAACGATAATGAGTAACACACTTCTTCTGTATCTGAAGAACAAATTCGGTAAGATAGAAGATATACCCTTTGTTTCTAAGATGGATATAGAATTTGTAAGTAAGCACAAGGTTAGAGTTGAGGTTTATGAGAAGTCGGTTGCTGGTTGCCTAGAATATATGGAAAGCTATGTGTTTTTCGATAAGGACGGAATAGTAATGGAAACCGCTAAAGATAGGAAAGAAGGCGTTCCGTATATAAAGGGCCTCACAATTAAGAGCTGGCAACTCGGGGAGAAGCTTCCGATAGAGAATAAGAAGAAATTCGATATGATACTGAATATTACACAGCTGCTGGAAAAATACGAGCTGGATATTCAAGGAATCGAGTTTACTGCTGATAGTGAAATAATCCTTCGTAAGGATAATATAGAGATAGAACTTGGTGATGGTTCCAACCTTGCGGTTCAGCTGATGAACCTGGGTAGTATACTAGATGCTGAAGGCCTGGAAGGCAAGACGGGAGTTCTATATATGAAGGATTATAGCCTTGAAAATCCCATCGCTAGTTTCAAGGTAAAATAGTAACATAGATTTACATAATTCTGCTTGCCATTTCTTGAATTATTAAGTATAATACAAGATAAGTGTGACTAGACTTTGTAAAAGTATTTTTATTTAAGGAGGAGAAGACCTTGCTTGAGATAAAGTCAAATGACGAGAAAAACCCTGCAAGAATACTTGTTATAGGTGTTGGTGGTGCAGGAAATAACGCTGTAAACAGAATGATTGATGAGAATGTTGAGGGTGTTGAGCTTATAGCTATAAACACTGATAAACAGGCTCTTTCACTCAGTAGAGCTACAACAAAGATTCAGATAGGTGAGAAGCTCACTAAGGGTCTTGGTGCAGGTGCCAAGCCTGAGATCGGTGCTAGCGCTGTTGAGGAAAACAGAGAAGAGATTAATGATATTATTAAAGATGCTGACATGGTATTCGTAACATGCGGTATGGGTGGTGGAACTGGTACAGGTGCTGCTCCTATAGTTGCAGAGATTGCTAGAAATCTTGGAATACTTACAGTCGGCGTTGTAACAAAGCCATTTTCATTTGAAGGAAAGCCTCGTATGGCAAATGCTACAAATGGTATAGCAAAGCTTCGCGAGAACGTTGATACACTTATCGTTATTCCTAACGACAAGCTCCTTCAGATATGTGATAAGAGAACAAGCATTCCAGATGCTCTTAAGAAAGCCGATGAGGTTCTTCAGCAGGGTGTTCAGGGTGTTACAGATCTTATTAACAAGCCAGGACTTATCAACCTTGACTTTGCTGATATTCAGACAGTTATGCGTGATAAGGGTATCGCTCATATCGGTATTGGACATGGTAGTGGAGATAACAAGGCAGTTGATGCTATCAAGGCTGCTATGGATTCACCACTTCTTGAGACAACAGTTGATGGTGCTACAGATATCATCGTTAACTTCTCAGGAAATGTTGGTATCGTTGAAGCATACGATGCTATTACATATCTCTCAGAGGTTGCTGGTGAAGAGGCAAATATCATCTTCGGTACAGTTGATAATGATGTAACTGGTGAGGATGTTAGCATTACAATTATCGCAACAGGTCTTGAAGATGTTGAGAAGAGTGGTGCAGTTGTTATGCCAACAGCAAAGGCTGCTCCTAAGGCTCCAACATTTGGTGATACACTTAAGGCTCCTACACTTGGAGCAGGTAAGAAGGCTACTCCAGTTCCACTTAATCTTGGTGCTGCTAAGCCAGAAGCTACAGAGAGCGTTGAGAGTCCACTTGATAAGACTCCAGAACCTTTCAGTGGTAGTGCCGCTAATCAGAATCTGAAGATTCCTGATTTCCTTAAGAGAGGATAAGAATAAGCTGAGTTTTAAGGCCGACAACAATATTGTTGTCGGCTTTATTTTATGGTACAATAGTTAGCGGTTTTGTTTGATAATCGAGAGATGAGGATACGCGATATGATTAGTGTGATTATGCCCAGTCATAATAGCGATATAACTTTAGATAGAGCAGTCAGATCTGTCCTGAATCAGACCTATAAGGATCTAGAACTCATTATAGTTGATAATGGTAGCGTGAAGCTTCCAAATCTCAGTGATGATATTCTTATGGACCCAAGAGTTAAGATGCTTGTGTATGCAGAGGTTCTTGGGGCAGCAAAGGCCAGAAATGTTGGAGTCAGAGAAGCTAGTGGCGAATATGTAGCCTTTCTGGATTCTGATGATTATTGGACGCCGGATAAGCTTGATAAACAGATAAAGGTTATGGAGAAGTTTGTAATTCAAGGGGAAACGCCTAGACTTGTATTTACTGGTCGCAGCATAGTTGATGCAGCTGGACAGGAAACCGGTAGATATATAGGCTGTAATAAGATTGTCCGTAGAGAACTGCTACTCCGTTCTAATCAGATTAATTGCTCCTCTGTGCTAATCAGAAGAGAGACGGCGCTCAGGTTTCCGTTTCCAGATGGGAATTTCCATGAGGATTATGTAGTTTGGCTAGAAGTACTGGAGGAGGGCGGTTACGCCGCAGGTATCAATAGACCTCTTCTTAAATATCGCAAAACCTCCTCGAGTAAATCAGGTAATAAGATAAGGTCTGCAATTATGACCTATAATGTTTATAGATATGTTGGAATGAGCACATTTGAATGCTTGAAGCATATGATAACGTATACCGTAGAAGGTATAAGAAAACATTATTTTAGTTAAAGGATGAATATAATGGAACAAAAAGGTAGAGCAGAATTACTTCTTGAAGGACTTAAGACTAGAATAAAAGATGCACCTTCACAGACGATGCATCAGGAAAATGCAGTCCTAGATAGAGAAGAGCTTCTGAGACTTGTAGATAATATCGCTGAAGTTGTTAAGAACGAGCTGAACACTTATCGCGAGGTAAATGATAAGCGCGCGAGAATAATCAAGGAAGCAAAGGAAGAAGCG
This sequence comes from Eubacterium sp., assembly GCA_017480495.1. Taxonomy (GTDB): domain Bacteria; phylum Bacillota; class Clostridia; order Lachnospirales; family Lachnospiraceae; genus Eubacterium_Q. The sequence goes on from JAFVAQ010000021.1 coordinate 52,542, forward strand.
GAAGAGATACTGTATCAGGCAGAAAGAACAGCTAGCCGTATTAGAGTTACTAAGAGAAAGGATACTGAACCGCCTTCTTTTAGAGCGTCAGATTTAGATAAGGATGAGAAGGATTCTCTTAGAATGGCTTCTGATATATATGCAGCTTCCCTTATATATACAGATGAAATGCTCACAGAGGTAGATCATCTGGTTGAGGATTCCTACGAGAAGATCGAACAGGAATATGCGAGAATGAGAAGTACTCTTAGACAGAAGATAGAGGATATAACTGAGAATAAGGCTGAGCTTATGAGTAACCTGAATGGTCTTAAGGCTAATGACAGATATGCACAGATTCTCGAGCTAAGTGAGCTGCTTTCTGTGGAGCTTTATAATGAGCGTCAGAAGGCCATGGCTAGAGAAAGAGAAGAAAGAGCACAGATGAGATTTATCCTTAATGAGGATGAAGAGACTGAGGTTAAACAGGATAATGCCAGACCACCTATCAGTCCTGATAGAACTGCTGTTAAGATTGAACAGGAGAGTAAGGGCGGTCTTGAGATAGAGATAATGGATAGAAGTGATGAGGTGACTAATCGAGATGAAGGAACTGGAGACGTACATTAGAGTAGTAAATTATTATGAGACGGATCAGATGCAGGTGGTGCACCATTCGAATTATGCGAGATATCTAGAGGAAGCAAGACTTCACCTGATGGATCAAATAGGTCTGTCGTATGATAAGCTTGAGAAAATGGGCATAATAATACCGGTGCTGGAGCTCCATGATTATTATATCAAGTCTATTACATATGGTGATGTAATAGAGATAAAACCAATGGTTATCAAGCTGACACCGGTAAGATTCACTCTTAAGTATGAGATATACAGGTCGGGAACGGATGAACTCCTGCACACAGCCCAGACCTCACATGCTTTTGTAGATACAGATTTTAAACCAATGAATCTTAAGAAAAGGTATCCTGAGGTATATGCTGCAATGCAGGAAATAGTTGTTCAGTGATTTTAGAGATGTTGCTAATCGGTTTTAGCAACATCTTTTCTTTTGTTTTTCTTATCTTTGTATAGCTCGGCATCTGCTTCAGTCATTTCCGCCTCTATATCAAGAGAATCGCTGACTGTAAGCTCTTTGAAACCGTGGCTGAATTCTACGTAGTAAGGCTTATGGTCTTGTTCATTAACCCTATCCTGATAATAGGACATGCTGTCCTTTATATTCTTGATAGTAGTGCCGTCCATATCGGCTACGAAAACAGCAAATTCATCGCCGCCGATTCGTGCAATTATAGTTCCCTTTGGAAAGCTCTTTCTAAGTGTGTTGGCAATGCTGGTGAGAGCGAAATCACCATCCTTATGTCCATATCTATCATTAACCTGCTTCAGGTTATCCATATCGATATAACCAACCAGCCCTGGCTTACCATTGTTGCTGGTATTACTGGTTAGTTGATCTACAGCTTCGAAGAAACCGCGGCGGTTATATAGACCGGTTAGCTCGTCAGTTACGGAAATGGCATTTAGCTGATCATTCTTGTCGCGAATCTCATTCATAGTAACCTCTAGACGATTCTGGATAGCTATTTCCTGTCTCATCAGGTTGATGAACTTCAGTGCTGTTCCAAGTTGCAGAGAGGTTGAATATACATTACTGAAGCTGTTCAAATCTGTTTCACATAGGAGAAGACCATGTTGGGCTTCATTTGTAAGAAGCGGAGTCAGAACCATGGTGTGTCTTCTCTCGTTTGGTGTATATTTATTGTCAAAAATCATGTAGGTAGGGAAGATTCTTTTTTCGTTAGTCAGAACCATAACCTTCTCATCCTTGCAGAAAGCCTGCAGGTTAATGTATTTTGGAACATTCCACATTCCGTCATTTAATAGGACAGGCAAATCATCATATAGGTATAAGTATGCGCTTGCGAAGCCGTTCCATCTATGAAGATTTTGGACAATAAGCCTGTAGCATTTTTCATCATCCATAGCAGTGAGAAGAGTATCTCTTGTGAGTCTCATAGACTGCCATACAGATTCCTTGTTTCTCTTGACCTCATCCATATATTCGTTTGCTACGTAATATGATACGTGTGTCATTATTACATTAAAGGCGGACACAAGCTTAACGTGTTTGTCCTCGCCAAAATCAAGTCCTAGAAGAAAATCGGATAGCTGGCTCATCATATAAGTAAATTTATTATGTGAGTAATAATGTATTATGATGTTGCTGCTTAGAACCTTATCGGTTTCAGCCTGAAGCTGTTCCTCGGTATATTCGGAACCGTCATAAATGATATTTCCGAAAATTTCAAAAAATGGATTGAGCACATCAAAAAGCTGTTTAGAATAAAATGTATTATAGTAATGGTTCATGAATAAATCTTCGAACTTCTTGATAAGAGTTTTGCTATTCATTTTTCCGGAAGATATATCAATGCTGTTGAGTACCTCTTTATTCTTGGCAGGATTACATCCACAGGAAAGCCTCTTTACAAGCTTTGAATGTAGGAGAGATAGAGAGGTTTCACCTGTCTTGATAAGTTCCAGTGCCTGATATACTGCGTTGTAACCTAGATCCATTACGTTATTATCTACAGTTGTAAGAGGAGGTGAAAGGGATAGTGAGGTAGGGGTGTTGTCATAGCCTGTAACTATTATATCCTTACCTATTTTCAGCCCCTTCTTCTTAATAGCCTTATATCCACCAATGGCCATAGTATCATTAGCGAAAACAATGGCTTCAAGACCTGGATTATCATCCAGAAGCTTGGTAACGAGATCCTCTGTGAATTCAGAGAAATTACCATAGGCTACCTTTTTCTCATCATATGGAATATTATTTTCTGCAAGTACCTTCTTGTATATGTTAAATCTTTCGAGAGCATCAGCATTCTCAAGACGACCGCTGACAAAGGCTATTTCTCTTTTTCCGTGATCCTTTATTATATGCTCTATACATGCACGCATTCCTGTTGCACCCTCTGTATATAGGTAAGGATATCCAGGAATTTCAGCTTCAATTGTTAGAATAGGAAGATCAAAATAATCCAGAAAAGCCTTCTTATCTTCAACGGATAGAAAGCTGCCTATTGAACCAATAGAAATGATAAGTGCATCTAGAGATTTCTTGTTTGCATAGTAAAAAATCGAATTGTATTGATAGTCGTATTTGGCGTTAATGGGATCGTTATAAGAAGCATTTAGATACATGCCAGGAAGAATAGTAAGATTCACATCTGCTTCTTCGGCGGCATATTCTACACCCTTGCAGATCTCAAATGCATAGTCATTGTCCAAATGACAAGTAAGAAAGCCTATGTTTGACCTGTGTTTATCTAGCATAGTCTGTTTCCCCCTCTGATAGTAAGAGATAGTAACAAAATAACTGATTTTAGATTCCCCATAACTGTTTTATATTTTAACATAATGAGCATCAAAATTAAACTATTTTTAGGTCCTGGCGGTGTTTACAAAAGAGGGTTGATAATTTATAATAGGGGCGGTTGTGTGAGGGCATTTGTCCTATTAATTAGAAACCATTAATTTAGTATCCGGGAGGAAAAATCATGGATTACAAAAAATCAGGAGTAGATATCGAAGCAGGCTACAGATCAGTTGAACTGATGAAGGAACATGTTAAGAAAACAATGAGACCAGAAGTTTTAGGAGGTCTCGGAGGTTTTGCTGGAGCATTTGATCTCAGCAAGATTAAGGACATGGAGGAGCCAGTTCTTCTTTCCGGAACAGATGGTTGCGGAACTAAGGTTAAGCTTGCTTTTATTATGGATAAACATGACACTATTGGAATAGATGCTGTAGCTATGTGCGTAAATGATATAGCTTGTTCAGGTGGAGAGCCACTTTTCTTCCTTGACTATATAGCTTGCGGAAAGAACTATCCAGAGAAGATAGCTTCTATAGTAAAGGGAGTAGCTGAAGGATGTCTTCAGTCAGAGGCAGCCCTTGTTGGAGGGGAGACAGCAGAGCATCCAGGACTAATGCCAGAGGATGATTATGATCTTGCTGGTTTCGCAGTTGGTGTAGTTGATAAGAAGGACCTTATCACAGGCGAAAACATCAAGGCAGGAGATACACTTATCGGTATAGCTTCTTCTGGAGTTCATAGTAATGGCTTCTCACTCGTTAGAAGTGTATTTGAAATGACTAAGGAATCCCTTGATACATATTATGATGAACTTGGTAAGACACTTGGTGAGGCACTTATCGAGCCTACAAGAATATATGTTAAGGGACTTAAGGCAGTTAAAAAGGCTGGAGTAACTATTAAGGGCTGCAGCCACATAACAGGTGGAGGATTCTATGAGAATATTCCTCGTATGCTTCCTGATGGAGTCGGAGTAAAGGTTAATAAATCCTCTTACGAAGTACCAGCTATCTTCAAGCTTCTCGCAGAGAAGGGGGATATTGATGAACATATGATGTATAACACCTTTAATATGGGAGTTGGAATGGTGCTGGCGGTAGACCCAGCTGATGCTGACAAGACTATCGAAGCCCTCGCAAGCACAGGCGACAAAGCCTTCGTACTTGGCGAAGTAGTAAGCGGCAACAAAGAAGTTGAGATAAACTGAGCCAGTGGGGACGGTTCTTCTGACAACTTTTGTGAACTATTTGTGAAAATGTAGAATGGAGATATTATATGAGAGTTCTGGTTCTTGTATCAGGCGGAGGTACTAACCTTCAGGCAATTATTGATGGAGTTGCAAATGGCTCCATAACAAATACAGAAATAGTTGGAGTCCTGAGTAATAATTACGGAGTATATTCTCTGGAAAGAGCTGAGAAAGCAGGAATAAAAAATGAAGTTATAGCACCTAAGGATTTCCCTGATAGGTCCTCCTTCAATAAAGCATTTCTTGCTAAACTGGACGAGTACAAGCCAGACCTTATCGTACTAGCAGGCTTCCTTGTGGTTATACCAGAGATAGTTATAGAGAAGTATGAAGGTAAGATAATAAATATCCACCCTTCACTAATCCCTTCCTTCTGTGGAAAAGGATACTACGGACTCAAGGTTCACAAGGCTGCTCTGGATAGAGGAGTTAAAGTTTCCGGCGCTACAGTACATTTCGTAGATGCAGGAACTGACACTGGTCCAATCATCCTACAGAAGGCCGTGTATGTAGAAAAGGGCGACACCCCAGAAACACTACAACGCCGTATCATGGAAGAAGCTGAGTGGAAGATACTCCCTCAAGCCATCAATATGATAGCGAACGGCGAAGTAGCCTACACCCAGCCATCTGATATGAGAAACTAATTATCCCGCGAGCAGGTGGTGAAAGAGCTGTTATGAAACTTTCGAGACCCTAGAGCAACCTCGGTACTTAGCGATTCACGCGCGAAGTGAAGTGAGAGCTTAGTATCCGTTAGGTTGCGGCCGGAGCGAAAGCGCGTCTCGAGAAGTTTTATAACAGCTCTGAACCCTACCTGCCGTGGAAAAGACTGAATTCAGAAAGGAAATAGAAATGAAAATCATGATCGTAGGCGGCGGAGGCCGTGAGCACGCAATTGCCTGGGCCGTAGCCAAGAGCCCTAAATGTGAGAAACTATACGCAGCACCAGGAAATGCCGGAATAGCAGAACTGGCTGAATGCGTAAATATATCAGTAATGGATGCACCAGCTCTCGTAGCATTTGCAAAGGAAAAGGACGTAGACTTCGTTATAGTAGCACCAGATGATCCACTAGCAGCAGGAGTTGCTGATGCCTTCCTCGATGCAGGAATCAAGACTTTTGGACCACGCAAGAATGCAGCTATCATCGAAGCTTCAAAGGCTTTCTCCAAAGACCTTATGAAGAAGTACAGCATTCCTTCAGCAGCATATGAGACCTTCGAGGATGCAGACGAAGCTATCAAGTACCTCGAGTCACAGGAGGCCCCATATGTACTTAAGGCAGATGGTCTAGCTCTTGGAAAGGGCGTACTGATATGCCAGACTCTTGAAGAGGCAAAGGCTGGAATCCAGGAGATAATGGTAGATAAGAAGTTTGGTGAAGCAGGAAACAAGGTTGTCATTGAAGAGTTCATGACAGGCCGTGAGGTTTCAGTTCTTTGCTTCTCAGATGGTAAAACTATTCTTCCTATGACCTCTGCACAGGATCATAAGCGTGCAGGCGATGGCGATACAGGCCTTAATACAGGCGGCATGGGTACATTTTCACCTAGCCCATTCTATACTGATGAAGTAGCTAAGTTCTGTGAGGAAAATGTATATCAGAGAACAATTGATGCGATGGCTTCAGAGGGCAGAGAATTCAAGGGAGTTCTTTTCTGCGGACTTATGCTTACAGAGAAGGGACCTCGAGTTTTGGAGTTCAATGCTCGTTTTGGTGATCCAGAGGCTCAGGTTGTTATCCCTAGACTTAAGAATGATATAGTTGAAGTTATGGAAGCGTGCGTGGATGGAACTCTTGATCAGATAGATCTTCAGTTTGAGGATAATGCAGCAGTTTGCGTTATGCTTGCATCTGATGGATATCCTGTTTCTTATGAGAAGGGATACGAGATCAGAGGACTTGAGAACTTCAAGGATAAGGATGGTTACTATGTATTCCATTCTGGAACAAAATTTGATGGTGACAAGGTTGTTACAAACGGTGGTAGAGTACTTGGTGTAACAGCTATTGGAAATGATCTTGTAGAAGCAAGGGCAAATGCCTATAAGGCGACTGAATTAATAGACTTTGATAATAAATACATGAGACATGATATAGGTAAAGCGATAGATGAGAGATAAACTGCCTTTTTCCGAAACTGCTGAGCTTGTGCTTGAGGGCGCAAAGGAGCTGGCAGATAGACTGAATAATGATTACGTAGATGTCAGACATATAATTATTTCCCTTTATACAACACATAAGGGTCTGGCATATAGAGTCATGCTCAAAAATGGAATAAGGGGCGAAGAAATTCATTATATAGTAGATGGACTGGCTAGTGAATCCAATGCCATAGGGCATCTGGGCACTACCGGTCAGTTTACCGATAGAACTAAGAGCATTTTGGAAGGAGCCTCTGAGGATGCAAAGCGCCTCGGAGCTAAGGAAATCGGAACTGAGCATATAGTTATGAGTATAGTTCGAGACCGAAATCCAGACCTGAATGCTCTTTTTAAGAGCAAAAAATTAAATCCATATTCTGTATGTCAGGAAATGCTTCTTGCATCAGGACTCTCTGTTGAGGATAGCAAGGCATATATTAAAGAGCATATTCATGAAGCAGGTCCAACGAAGAAGACTACTAAGAAGAAATCAGTTCTTGAGAAATATTCTAGAGATATGACCCAGGAGGCAAAACTCGGAAAGCTTGATCCTGTTATTGGAAGATATGATGAGATAGTCAGGGTTATGCAGATACTTGGAAGACGTAGCAAGAATAATGCTTGCCTTGTGGGAGAGCCAGGTGTTGGTAAGACTGCGATAGTTGAAGGTATAGCTCAGCTGATAGCCAGAGGAGATGTTCCTGAGAGCCTTGAAGGAAAGAGAATAATGAGCCTGGATCTAGCTGGTATGCTAGCAGGTACCAGATACCGTGGTGATTTTGAAGAGAGAGTCAAGAATGCAATAGACGAAGTTAAGGCGGATCCTAGTATTATTCTTTTTATAGATGAGCTACATTCTCTTGTTGGAGCTGGTGGTGCAGAAGGTACACATGATGCGGCAAATATTTTTAAACCTGCGCTTTCTAGAGGTGATATACATGTACTTGGTGCGACTACACTCGAGGAATATAGAAAGTATATCGAGAAGGATGCAGCTCTCGAAAGAAGGTTCCAGCCTGTAAAGGTTGAGGAGCCTACTGCGGCTGAAACAATAGAGATACTTGAGGGGCTAAAGCATAGATATGAAGAGTTCCACAGCGTTCATATATCTGATGAAACTATACAGTATGCAGTGACTCTGTCTGTCAGATATATAAATGACAGATTCCTTCCAGATAAAGCTATTGATATACTGGATGAGGCCTGTGCAAGAGTAAGACTTGGTAAGGTGCCTAAGGATTTTATATATTCCGGTAAGGAATCTGTACTTGATGAATTAACTGAAGATATAGAGGATGCTCTTAGAGCAGGCGATATAAATGCCGCTTCAAAGCTTAGAAAGAAAAGAGATAGGTATCTCCAGAAGCAGGAGGATAAAAAGCTTGAAGAGGATACACTAATAGAAGTTACAGAGGATGACGTTGCTCAGGTTGTTTCAACCTGGACTAAGATTCCTGTTACAAAGCTAAGTGAAACAGAGCAGACCAGACTTCTTGGACTTGAAGATAAACTGCATGAGAGAATAGTTGGTCAGGAAGAAGCTGTAAGTGCAGTGGCTAGTGCTATTAGAAGAAGCAGAGCCGGACTTAGATCACCAGATAGACCGATTGGGGCATTTCTCTTCCTGGGACCTACTGGTGTGGGTAAGACTGAGCTGTCTAAGGCTCTTGCTGAGGTTCTCTTTGGAGATGAGAAGAGTCTTATCAGAGTAGATATGTCAGAATATATGGAGAAGCATAATGTATCAAGAATGATAGGTTCTCCTCCAGGATATGTAGGCTATGATGAGGGTGGTCAGGTATCTGAACAGATAAGGCGTAATCCATATAGCGTTGTTCTGTTTGATGAAGTTGAGAAGGCTCATCCGGATGTGTTTAATGTACTTCTTCAGGTGCTGGATGATGGATGCATAACTGACGCGCAGGGCCGCAAGGTGGACTTCAAGAATACGATTATCATAATGACCTCTAACCTTGGAGCTAATAAGATAATAGATCCTAAGTCTATAGGATTCGTTACAGATAATGATGAGAATCGAGCTCACGAGGATATGAAGAATATGATAATGGATGAGGTGAAGACTCTATTTAAGCCTGAGTTTATTAATCGTCTCGATGACATTATCGTATTTAAGGCACTCGGAGACGAGGAGGTTCTAAGCATAACAGGACTTATGCTGAAGGAACTGAAGGACCGCGTCAAGGAAAATGCCGATATCAAGATTACCTACGGCGCTAAGCTCAAGAAATTCATTTTTGAAAAGGGCTATGATAAGAAGTTTGGAGCGCGTCCGCTCAGAAGAGCCGTGCAGCAATATATAGAAGATGAAATGGCTGAGAAGCTACTAAGTGGAGAAATTAAGAAGGGCTCTACAGTAAGTATAACGGTCGAAAATGATACTGTAAAATTCAATGTAAAAGGACAAAAAAGTATATAAATATTAGTGGTAATTAGAACTGATTTTTGTTATCATAAAAGAGGTTACATTACTAGCGATATTTCAGGAGGTATTAATAAATGGCAGTAATAGATGAACTTATCCGTGAAGAGGAAAATGGCTCTATAAGCTTCGGAAATTATGAACTTCCAACCAAGACAAAGAAGGATGGATTTGAATATAATGGCGACAGCTACAAGATCAAAACTTTTAACGAGATTACAAAGCTTGAAAGAAATGGGATGTTCGTATATGAGTCAGTTCCAGGAACTGTAGTTCATGAATTTAGAGCAAATGATTCAAAGGTTATGTTCAGTGTTGAGGGTGAAAGCGATGCACAGGTAACACTTGAACTTGAGCCTGAAACAGAATATAAGGTTCATGTTGATGACGTATATGTTGGAAAGATGAAGACTAACCTAGGTGGAAAGCTCAGCATCAGTGTAGAGCTTGAGGAAAATGATCAGGTTGGTGTAGTTATAGAGAAGAACTAAATAATAATAGTGTTATGGGATAAGTGGGACGGTTCTTTGAACCGTCCCTTTAATCTTTACTGACAGGAGGGGAAATGGCAAAGGATAAACAGATATTTTATTGCAAGGAATGTGGAAACGAATTCAGCAAATGGCTGGGTCAATGTCCATCTTGTAAGGCTTGGAATTCATTTGTAGAAGAGAAGGTTACGAAGACAAGGACTAATAAACTTGTTTCTACTTCAGATAGACCTAAAGCGACAAGTATAAAGAATGTTTCATCTTCAGAAGAGTCAAGAATCTCAACAGATATATCAGAACTGGATAGAGTACTAGGTGGCGGAATAGTTAAGGGGTCCCTGGTGCTGGTTGGTGGTGATCCGGGAATCGGTAAATCGACTTTGCTTCTCGAAATGTGCCGCAACCTAGTTAAAGGCGAAACAAAGGTTCTATATGTATCTGGTGAGGAATCTATGTCTCAAATCAAGTCCAGAGCAGTTCGCCTAGGTATTGATGCAGGTAGTGTGATGGAAGAGAGGCTTATGCTTCTCAGTGATAACGATATGGATAATATCGAGAACCAGATAGATAGTCTGGAGGCAGAAGTTGTTGTTATAGATTCTATACAGACTATAGAAGCACCTAATGTTGAGGCGGCTCCAGGTACTATTTCTCAAGTAAGAGAGGTTACAGCAAGACTACTTCAAATTGCTAAACAGAAGGATGCAGCAGTCTTTATAGTTGGACATGTTACTAAGGAAGGTACGGTCGCTGGACCAAGAACCCTTGAACATATGGTGGACTGCGTACTTTATTTTGAGGGGGATGATAGCGGCGGCTTCAGACTCCTCAGAGCTAACAAGAATAGATTCGGTTCGACTAATGAAATCGGCGTCTTCAATATGACGGACAGTGGACTTGAGGAGGTTGTTAATCCTTCTGAATTCTTCCTGAATGGAAGACCGGAGAGTTCCTCTGGTTCGGCAGTTGTATGTATAGTTGAAGGGACAAGGGCTATGCTGGTAGAGCTTCAGGCTCTATGTACAGATTCAAGCTTCAGTATGCCTAGAAGAACAAGTGTTGGACTGGACTACAACCGAGTGAATCTCCTCACTGCTGTTCTTGAAAAAAGAGGCGGTATCAGTATGACAGGTTGTGACTGCTACGTAAATGTAGCAGGAGGTCTTAAGATAAATGATCCTTCAACGGATTTAGGAGTAGTGTGTGCTATCTATTCCTCCTTCAGAGATAAGGCGATAGATAGTAAGACTGTGATTATAGGAGAGATAGGACTGGCGGGCGAAATACGAGGTGTAAGAAATATATCTCAGAGAATTAAGGAAGCTGCGAAACTGGGATATACCAAAGCAATCGTACCAAAGTCAAATGCTAAGCCTGAGATAGAGAAGTTGGGTGTAGAGATTCAGTATGTGTCGAATATAAGCGAAGCGTTGCATACAATATAGTCCTTAAGGACTTCTTAATGTGGGGGCATTTATAATGGCGAAAAAAGATTATAGGAGCTAGAAAATGGAACGGTTAAAGATCATAAATAGAAATCAATTAAAGTATATACTGATTATCGCCATGATAATTGATCATATAGCGTGGAAGTTTGTTCCTACGGGAACTCTTCTGGGGCAGATTATGCACGTGATAGGAAGACTTACAGGACCTTCTATGGCGATACTTCTTGCAGAAGGATATAAATATACAAGAGAAAAGAAAAGGTATGCCAAGCGTCTATTCATTTTTTCGATTATTTCGTGGCCTGCATATACCCTGTATGAACAGGCCTTTTGGCCGCTGCCTATGTTTAGTGTAATGACAACACTGTTTCTGGCATTTATTGCTATATGGATGTGGGACGAGGCTAATCTTCCGGTAGGAGTAAAGATAGTTATTCTTTTATTTATATGTATCATTGCACTTTTTGGAGATTGGGTTTTTATTGATGTACTATGGGCATTCTTTTTCCACTACTATGAGGGGGATAAGAAGAAGCAGTGGTTGTCCTTCTGTATAATTGCGATTTTTGAATGTGTTCCATTCTTATTTATGGGCAAACAGAATTTGTTCCAGTTGGGAGTTTTTCTTATTCCGGTTCTATTCCTGTTCTACAACGGAGAGAGCGGAAGTAAGAAACCATTTCATAAATGGTTCTTCTATGTATTCTATCCGGCACATCTGTTTATACTATTCGTTATAGCTTTGCTTATGGGATGCTACAAATAGATTTAATTAGTTAGTAGCGCTATTTCATATTTTTTGGTAATATAGTGGATAGCGAATTTTGGAGGAAATGAAAAATGGGAATGAATGTTGCATGTTTAGATCTTGAAGGAGTTCTTGTTCCAGAAATATGGATAGCATTTTCAGAGGAAAGTGGTATACCAGAGCTTAGAAGAACTACAAGAGATGAACCAGATTATGACAAGCTTATGAAATGGAGACTCGGAATACTTGAAGAATATGGACTTGGTCTTAAGGAGATACAGGAAACTATTTCTAAGATTGATCCACTTCCAGGTGCTAAGGAATTCCTTGATCAGTTAAGAGATGTAACTCAGACTATTATTATAAGTGATACCTTTGAGCAGTTTGCTAAGCCACTCATGGAGAAGCTTGGAATGCCAACTATTTTCTGCAATACCCTTGAGGTTGCTCCTGATGGAAAAATAACAGGATATAAAATGCGTTGCGAGAAGTCAAAGCTTACAACAGTAAAGGCACTTCAGTCCTGCGGTTTTGATACAATCGCTACTGGTGACAGCTTCAATGACCTTGCAATGATTCAGGCAAGTAAGGCAGGATTCCTGTTCAGATCAACAGAACAGATCAAGGCAGATTATCCTGATCTTCCAGCGTATGAAGAATATTCGGACCTGCTAGCGGCATTTAAGGCGGCCCTATAATTAGGTGATAATAAATGGAAAAAGAATATAGTCAGTCCCGTAGGCAGATGCTTACGGAGACTCCTATACCTAAGCTGATAGTGAAGCTTGCTATTCCTACCATTATCAGCATGATGGTTACGGCTTTATATAATTCAGCGGATACATACTTTGTGGGCAAGATATCTACCGAGGCGACAGCAGCGGTAGGTCTTGTTTTTTCAGTTATGGCAATAATACAGGCACTGGGTTTTTTCTGCGGTCATGGATCGGGAAACTACCTGTCGAGAATGCTGGGGGCTGGTAAGAAGGAAGAGGCAAATGTAATGGCCTCGACAGGCTTTACTCTGGCACTTATTCTCGGAACTATTCTGGCGGTGGTTGGAAATCTGTTTATTCATAAAATATCCGGATGGGTTGGTGCGACTCCTACTACCATAGAAGATACCGAAAAATATATGAGAATCATTCTTATAGGTGCACCTTTTATGATGGGGCAGTTTGTCATAAATAATCAGCTGCGTTTTCAGGGAAGTGCCTTCTATGCGATGATTGGTCTCATGTGTGGTGCGGTCATAAATATATTCCTGGATCCACTACTGATACTATACTGTAAGATGGGAGTTCAGGGGGCTGCCATAGCGACAGTTGCGGGACAGATAACCAGCTTCTTTGTACTCCTGCTGGGTAGTATGAGAGGCGAGAATATCAAGCTGAACGTAAGGAATATAAAGTTCTCGACAAGATTCTTTGTGGAGATAGTAAATGGCGGAGCTCCATCTCTTCTGAGACAGGGAATGGCTGCAGTTTCAACCCTTATGTTGAATTCCGCTGCAGGTAGATTCGGAGGAGACGCTGCAATAGCAGGTATGTCCATCGTCACAAGAGTTATGCTCATGATGATTTCAGCTCTTATTGGTTTTGGACAAGGATATCAGCCGGTATGCTCCTTTAATTACGGAGCAGGCCTTCGTGATAGAGTGAAGCAGGGATATTATTTCTGTCTCCGATGGGGATTCATATTCCTTCTTGCAGTAGGAGCACTGTGTTTTACATTTGCTCCCGAGATAGTAGGATGGTTCAGAGATGATCCCGAGGTAATAAAGGTTGGAGCCTTTGCGCTTAGATGTCAGTCCTCAGTCATTTCACTGTCAGCACCAATAGTGATGACCAATATGATGCTACAGTCCATTGGTGCGGGACTCAGAGCAAGTATACTTGCATCGGCAAGAAATGGACTATTCTTTATACCACTGATAATAGTTCTCCCGATATTCTTCGGATTGACGGGAGTTCAGATAACACAGACTGTGTCTGATGTGATGACGATGATATTAACAGTTCCGATGGCCTATTCTGAGCTAAGGAAAATGTGATGGATAAGGAGATATACGTTGGATAGAAAGAAGATTAAAAGTGATTATGCATGGCTAGGTTTTTCGTTTTTTCTATTTGTGATAGCTTTAGAGGTTTCGAGCTATTTTATTTTGTTCTTAATTAGAAAGAATAATATCGATTTTCAAAATAACAGCTGGTTAACCTTCATTTTGGGTCTTGCGCCAATATGGGCAGTTGGTTTCCCTGTTTGCCTTGCTGTTATCAGTAGACTTAAGTCTAAGAAGCCAGAAGAGAATAAAATAGAAGTTAAAAGTATGTTTAAGTTTTATTTTGTTGTTGCCTTTGTGATGATGGCTACAAATATTCTAGGAATTATCATCACAGCGATTATAGAAAAAGCTGCAGGGATAACAATCGAGAATTCAACTATTGATCTTATCAGTAAACAGAAGATATTACCAAGTATCATCTTTGCGGTTATTCTCGGACCTATTCTTGAGGAACTTGCATTTAGAAAGGTTATCATAGATAAACTGGGACAGTACAGTAAGAAGTATACGATACTCCTATCCGGAATTATGTTTGGACTGTTTCATACAAATCTTCATCAGTTCTTCTATGCTACAGCAATAGGAATTGTATTTGCATATGTTTATACTATTTCAGGAAAGATAAGATATTCAATCATACTTCATAGTACAGTTAATTTTATATCGGGAATCCTTCCGATGGCAATAATCAAGCATCTTGATTTAGAGGCAATTCAGAAGGTAGCTGAAGCAGAACCGACAGACCAGGCGGCTCAGCAGGCAGCTCTTGCATTGTATTCAGATCCGGCATTTCTAGGATTTTTGGGCTATTTAGCTAAGATGGGTCTGATACTGCTGATTGGATTTATACTATTCTTTGACTTTATTAAGAATCTAAAGGTTGATGATACGGAGTCACCTCTTAAAGGTAAGGGGGCTGGCCGGGCAGCCTTCTTCAATTGGGGAATAATACTTTTCATAATAATATCTGTTGCAGTGACAGTTGTTGAGATAATAGGGATGAATCGATAAATGATACTTGCATGTCAAAACATTACTAAGAGCTACGCGGAAAATGTAGTTCTGAAGAATGTTAATTTTCATATAGAAAAGAATGATAAGTGTGGAATCGTCGGCATTAATGGTGCCGGCAAGACCACACTTCTTCGCGTTATTTTAGGCGAGGAAGAAGCAGATAGTGGAAATGTTGTCGTGTCCCGTGATGTCAGAATGGGATACCTTTCTCAAACTCAGGATACAGAGCTGGATAATACCATTTACGGAGCTATGCAGGAAGCAAAGAAATATATACTGGAAATGGAAGAACGCCTGCGTCAGCTGGAGAAGGAAATGGAAGGTAAGACGGAGCAAGAGCTTGCGCCTATCCTTGAAGCCTATAACAGACTATCTACAGCATATGATAGAGAAAATGGTTACGCTTACGAAAGCGAGATAACAGGAGTTATCGCAGGTCTAGGCTTTACTGAAGCGGACTATGACAGACCTATTGAGAGTCTCTCCGGTGGTCAGAAGATGAGAGTGGCTCTGGGACGACTGCTACTAAGTCATCCGGATATAATTATCCTCGATGAGCCTACAAATCATCTGGATATGAAGTCCATCAGCTGGCTGGAGAGTTTCCTTGCGTCTTATCCAGGAGCCGTAATTGTTGTAAGCCATGATAGATATTTTATAGATAAGGTTACTAATAAGATAATAGAGATAGATCAGGGAGTATCTGAAATCTATAACGGTAGCTATTCCTACTATAGTCAGGAGAAGGCGAAACGTAGACAGGCTAAGCTTAATGCTTATTATAAGCAGCAGGCAGAGATACAGCACGAGCAGGCTGTTATAACTAAGCTTAAGCAGTTCAATAGAGAGAAATCCATTAAGCGTGCAGAGAGTAGAGAGAAGAAACTCGATAAGATAGAGGTTCTGGATAAGCCAACAGAGGAAAGAACCGATATGAGACTCAGACTCGAACCAAATACTGAGTCAGGTGAAGATGTGCTTCTTGTCGAAGAACTCTCAAAATCTTATGGAGATAATCTCTTGTTCGAACATCTTGGGATGGATATAAAAAGAGGAGAGAAAGTGGCTCTTATCGGAGGAAATGGAACTGGTAAGACTACTATCCTGAAGCTTATAGCCAGACTTCTTCCAAAGGATGCAGGTAATGTAACTCTTGGTTCAAGAGTTAGAATAGGATACTTCGATCAGGAGCATCATGATTTAAATCCTAATAAAACTATTTTTGATGAAATGTCGGATTCATTTCCGGATTTAAATAATACGAAGATAAGAAATGTACTAGCGGCATTTCTCTTCACAGGCGAAGATGTATTCAAGATGGTAGGGGACCTCTCCGGAGGAGAGAGAGGTAGACTATCTCTCGCGAAGCTTATGCTATCTCCTGCGAATTTTCTGGTTCTCGACGAGCCGACCAATCATCTGGATATTCCATCTAAGGAAATCCTAGAGGATGCGCTGAGTGCTTATACTGGAACTGTCCTCTATGTAAGTCATGATAGATACTTTATTAACAAGACAGCAACAAGAATCCTTGAACTTAGATCCAAAGTGCTGACAAATTACAAAGGCAATTACGATTACTATGAGGAGAAGAAGGACGAAGCTTTTGGAGTGCAGCATCCTGATCTTACTTCTTCTAATGCTAGTGGAGTTGATGCGAAGTCAGAAACTAATACTAAGTCTGAAGGACGTATGGAGTATGAGGCTAAGAAGCAGTCCTACGCTGAGCAGCGTAAGAAGGAAAATGCCATCCGAAGAGTTGAAAATGCGATAGAGAAAAATGAGCAGGAAATGTCTGAGATAGAAGAAAAGCTAAATGATCCTGCAAATGGAACTAATATGGAGCTTCTTATGGAACTTAGCTCAAAGAAAGAGGAGATAGAAGCTGCTCTTGAAAAACTCTACTCAGAGTGGGAAGAGCTCCAATCTTAATATCCTATAAGTTCTGAAACGTAGGTTTGATTTTTGATAAAAATAATCACATTTTCCATCTTATTTTTGCTATAATAAAAGTTGGGGTTTTTGAACCACCTGGTATTGGGAGGAGATATAATAAATGAGTTTTCCAAAGGATTTTATATGGGGAGCTGCCACAGCATCATATCAGGTTGAGGGAGCTTACAACGAAGATGGAAAGGGCCTTAACGTATGGGATGTAACAACAAGTGTTAATGGCCGAGTTAAACATAATGAAAATGGTAACATAGCATGTGACCATTATCATAGATACAAAGAGGATATAAAGCTTTTCCAGGAAATGGGAATAAAATATTACCGTTTCTCGATAAGCTGGAGCAGGGTAATACCTGATGGAATAGGTGAGGTGAACGAGAAGGGAATACAGTTCTATAGTGATCTTGTAGATGAGCTTCTCGCAGCAGGAATAACACCACTTATAACTTTATTCCATTGGGATCTTCCATATGAGCTATATCTAAGAGGAGCATATGGTAATCCTGATTTTCCTCAGTGGTTTGAAAATTATACTAAGGTAGTAATAGATGCCCTGTAAGATAGAGTTAAGTACTGGATAACCTTTAATGAGCCTCAGTGCTTTATTGGAAACGGCTATTGGTTAGGTGGACATGCTCCTTTCCATAAGTGTGACAATAGAACTGTGCTTAGAATGATTCATAACTATCTGCTCGCTCATGGTAGAGCGGTTAAGTGTATTCGCGAAAATGCGAAGACTGAGCCTAAGATAGGCATCGCGCCTATAGCTCCAGTTAGAATACCAAAATCTGATTCGGCGGAAGATATAGAGGCTGCAAGAAAAGAGAGCTTCTCCCTTAATGATATGTTCTTCTCACTTGCACTTTATTCAGATCCTATTGTCCTGGGTAAATATCCAGAGGATGCCTATGAGATGTTTGGGGAGGAGATGCCAGTAGTTAAGCCTGGAGATATGGAGATTATTTCACAGCCACTGGATTTCTATGGAATGAATATTTACTACAGTGCTGCGAATGATGTAGATGAGGGCTATAGAGCCAATGAATATACGGGAATACCTCGTAATGCTCTGGGTTGGGTTATTGATCCAAGAGTAATGTATTGGTCACCAAAGTTTGTATATGAGAGATATGGTCTACCTATCCTCATGACAGAAAATGGTATGGCTGTAAATGATACAGTATCCCTTGATGGCAAGGTTCATGATCCTCAGAGAATAGATTTTATGAACAGATATCTGAGGGAGTATAAGAGAGCAGGTGAGGATGGAGTTCCTCTTATGGGGTACCTCTACTGGTCTGCTATGGATAACTTCGAATGGGCTCATGGATATGATATGAGATTTGGACTCATACATGTTGATTACCGTG
This sequence comes from Eubacterium sp., assembly GCA_017480495.1. Classification (GTDB taxonomy): domain Bacteria; phylum Bacillota; class Clostridia; order Lachnospirales; family Lachnospiraceae; genus Eubacterium_Q. Next base: position 70,850 of record JAFVAQ010000021.1, read on the forward strand.
ACCAGACAAGAATCATCAAGGATTCAGGATACTGGTTCAAGTCAGTTATAGAAAGTAACGGCGATAATATTTAAGTGAAGAATCTTTAAAAAAGGAGAAATAGATATATGAAATGTCCATTTTGTGGAGATGAGGAAACCCGAGTAATTGATTCACGTCCGGCTGATGATAACACAGCTATAAGAAGACGTCGTCAGTGTGATGTCTGCGGTAAGAGGTTTACTACATTTGAGAAGGTAGAAGCTACACCACTTATGGTTATCAAGAAGGATAAGAGCAGGGAACCTTATGATAGAGAGAAGATAGTTCAGGGACTTATTCGTAGTTGCCACAAAAGACCTGTTCCTATGGAGAAGATCGAAGAGTGCGTAAATGAGATAGAGTCTGCTATCTACAATCTTGAATCCAGAGAGGTTGATAGTAATGTTATCGGCGAGATAGTAATGGATAAAATAAAGAACCTCGATGGCGTTGCATATGTTAGATTTGCATCAGTTTATAGAGAGTTCAAGGATGTAAATACATTCATGGACGAGTTAAAGAAGATATTAAAATAGCTTATGGCAGGATGTAAGATTCTTAAAACTGGAGAGTCAGAGGTTATCATCAAGAAGTCCAGATTTCTTGGAACTGCGGCAGAGGCACTGACAGAAGAAGACGCTCAGAAGCTTGTGGCTGATATACGTAAGACTCATTATAGCGCCAGACATGTATGCTATGCATATAGTATCGGTGACGAGAATCCGAGACTGAAGTTTTCGGATGATGGTGAACCGGGTGGTACAGCAGGAAGACCAATTCTAGATGTTATTCAGAATAGCGGAATAAGCAACATCGTGATAGTTGTTGTCAGATATTTTGGAGGAGTGCTTCTCGGAACCGGCGGACTTGTAAGAGCGTATACACAGGCGGCACAGGAAGCAGTTCAGGCGGCTGACACCAAGGAGATACGACTCTCAAATATATATGAACTGAGTCTAGACTACAGCGAACTTGATAAGATTAAGTATATACTGGATAATACTGAAAATGTAAGCTATGAGATATCCTATTCAGACAAGGTACAGTTACATGTAATAGTACCGGAAGAGTCATCAGATGCACTGATGGATAGCATAGTTGAAAAGACTGCAGGTCGTTCTACGGCAAAGTTCATTGAAAAGAAAATGATATAGTTAATAAAACGAAGAGGACTATTCCCAAGGATGGTCCTCTTCGATTACATTGAAATCAAGATAATCAAAATCAATTGGCTCCATGAAATTGACGTCACTGAATCTGGTGTGAGCATGTTTTATAAATTCACTGTTGTTACTATCTAGCCAGATTGGAACAGCTAGATCGAATTCGTTACACATCTGTTCGAGAGCGCTGTATACCTTCTTGGTGCGGGACATTTCCCTTCCAGGAAGCTCTACTACAGTATCTTTAACCAGATGGTTTTCTTTGATGATTCGTCCCCAGACGCGAAACATATGTGACCTCCATGTATGCCAAAAGTATGATTTTTTTTAAAAAGTTCGCAACAAGTATATCACAAAAGTGACATATTAAAAAACTATAATGTGAATCAGTTGAAAATAAGGGTTATATGACAGAAAGGAAGTGCATTTAAATGAATAGCGAATTTAACCCATATGATCAAAATGGAGATATGCCTGAAAGGAATATGTATAATCCCGATTCAATCTATAGACAGAGTCCCCAAGACGTAATGGAAATGAAACAACCAGTAAAGAAAGAGAAAAAGGATTCCTTTGGAAAGAAGCTTGGAAGAACAGCCCTTATAGCTGCAGTTTTCGGACTAGTGGCGGGCGGTGCTTTTCAGGTTGTGAATATAAGTGCTGATAAGCTTCGAGGTGGAGATGAGCCTACCATAGAGGGTGAGGCTGATACAGACGAAGCAGAAAAAACAGAAAAAGCTGAGGGTAAAGATAAGTCTTCAGAGGAGAAGGCTTCAGACGAGGAAGCTACAGACGAGAAGAATTCCGAGAAAAAAAAGGGAACTTCAAGCGATGATATAGCGGTTCAGTCAGTTGTGAACTCACCAACAACTAGTTCAATGGATATGGATGTTGCTGATATAGCTGCAACAGCTCAGCCTTCTATAGTATCTATCACAACTAGCGGTACAACAACCTATCAATACTTCTTCCAGACCTATGAACAGCAGACAAGTGGCGCTGGTTCTGGAATAATTATTGGAAAGGACGATGAAAATCTGTACGTGGCAACGAATTACCATGTTGTAGGCGGTGCAGATGAGATAAATGTAGGCTTCTGCGATGGAGAAATAGTTGGTTCAGAGGTCAAAGGTTATGATGAGGATGCTGATATAGCAGTAGTTAAGGTTCCAATATCAAATATGAAGGATACCACCAAGGAAGCTATTACTGTAGCCAGCATAGGAGACTCCTCACAGCTTCAGGTTGGAGAACCTGCGATAGCAATAGGAAATGCTCTCGGCTATGGTCAGTCTGTTACCGTTGGTTATATAAGCGCACTTAATAGATCGATATCCGGTAGCGAGGGCAATTACATTCAGACCGATGCAGCCATAAACCCTGGTAACAGTGGTGGTGCTCTTATCAATTCTCGCGGTCAGGTTATTGGAATCAATTCCGTTAAGTATGTAGATAGCACAGTTGAAGGAATGGGCTTCTCTATTCCTATCAATGAAGCGATGGAAATAATCAGTGGAATAATATCCGGAAATCAGAAGTCGGATGCCAACATTGGTATAGAGACAGTTGATATTGGAAGAGAATATTCTCAAATATATGATTTTCCGATGGGAATCTATGTTAAGAATGTAGAACAAGATTCAGATGCATATAAGGCAGACCTTCATACAGGGGATATAATTGTTGAATTTGGAGGTGAGGAAGTTTATACTAAGAAAGACCTTGATTCGCTAATAAAGAAGTGCGAGGAAGGTGATACTGTAGAAATGGAAGTCTACAGAGCAGATCCAATGGGAAACTATGAAAAGATCAAAGTTAATCTCACCCTTTCTGCCGAGTAGCAGGTAAAGATATGTACAAACTAATTACCAGAGATGGAAATGCAAAAAGAGCTGATTTTGATACTCCTCATGGAGTTATTAAGACACCAGTTTTTATGAATGTAGCAACAGCTGCAGCTATAAAAGGAGCTCTCTCCGCAGCCGATCTGGAAAATATAAAAACCGAGGTTATGCTGTGCAACACATACCATATGCACGTTAGACCAGGTGAAGAGATAGTGTATAAGATGGGCGGGCTCCATAAGTTTATAACTTGGAGCCGGCCTATTCTTACTGATTCGGGAGGATTTCAGGTTTTCTCCCTCGCAAAGCTCAGGAATATCAAAGAAGAGGGAGTTACTTTTAGCTCTCATATAGACGGTAGGAAAATATTCATGGGTCCAGAAGAGAGTATGAATATCCAGTCCGCCCTTGCTTCAACTATAGCGATGGCCTTCGATGAATGTCCTCCTGCTAAGGCAGATAGAAAATATATCGAGAACTCCGTTGCTAGAACTGAGAGATGGCTTCTTAGATGCAAGAATCGAATGGATGAACTAAATTCTATGGATAGCACCATCAATAAAGAACAGATGCTTTTCGGTATCAATCAAGGTGGTGTAATCGACGACATAAGAATCGATAATGCGAAAAGAATATCTGAGCTCGACCTACCCGGCTATTCTATCGGCGGACTAGCAGTAGGAGAGTCTCACGAGGAAATGTACCACATCCTAGATGTGACAGTTCCATATCTTCCACTTGAGAAGCCTACATACTTGATGGGAGTAGGAACTCCAGAAAATATTCTTGAAGCAGTTGATAGAGGAGTAGACTTCTTCGACTGTGTATATCCATCAAGAAATGGTCGCCATGGACAGGTATATACAAACCACGGAAAACTGAATCTTAAGAATCAAAGATTCGAACTGGATGAATCTCCAATAGACGATACTTGTGATTGCCCAGTATGTAAGAGATACACACGAAGTTATATCAGACATCTACTTAAACGCGACGAGATGCTTGGTCTACGCTTCTGTGTTATGCATAATCTATACTTTTACAATAACATGATGGAAGAAATCCGTGAGGCAATCGAGACTCATACTTGGAAAGAATACAAAGCTAAAAAACTAAGTATGATCAACGAGAATAATAATTAACAAAAATTATTATTAACGGAAGTATTCAATAACTAGAATGGTAATTATTGAAAATGTTAATTACGATGAATCCCTCATATAACATATTAAATGATAGCGTGATTTTCCTATAATTTAAGGAGTGAGCTTCACTTTTTATAAGCCGCGAGCGATGTTGTCTGAGTAAAAATGCCCTCCTTATTTTAATAAGAGGCATTTTTACGAGTTAAAGCGAGCGGCATTATAAACTGAAGCGAGCGACTATAAATTATGAAAATCTTAGCGTTTTTAATATGTTATATGAGGAATTCATCGTATTATAACTATATGTAGAAAACCTTGCATATCTACTAGTTTTAATATATTATATCTAAGGTAATATCATCCTCTTTTTCAGGGGATATAATATTTATAAAGAAAGAGAGAAAAATTATGATAATGTCAATGATTCTTCAGGGTGGCACAAAGGGCGGAATTGGATTTATGGTTGGATATATCGTATTCCTTGTTGCCATCGTTTATTTTTTGTTCATTAGACCATCAAAGAAGCAGCAGGCACAGCAGAAGGACTTAATGGATAGTCTGAAGCCTGGTGATACTGTAATGACAACAAGTGGTTTCTATGGAACTATTATTGGTATGGATGATGATACAGTTATAGTAGAGTTCGGTAATAACAAGAACTGTCGTATTCCTATGCACAAGAAGGCTATTGCAGAGGTTGAGAGTGCAGATGCTGTTTATGAAGAGGAAGAAGATGAGAAAACTACTAAAGCAGGAAAGAAGAAAAATGACTAAGAAGTTAGCGGGCATTTTGGTTGCGTTAACTATCCTTGCATCATTTTCTGGATGCGGTAAAGAAGAGGAAGATCCATATTCATCACCATCTTTTACGGATGGAAAGGTTAGTACGGCTTCAGAGGGTGAAGCTACAAGTACTGATGCTAGTCTGACAGATGCTTTGATGATAGCTAGTTACTCTGATGCTACACGTTCAGATGCATCTATGACGGATGCTATACCTGCTAGTCTGACAGATGCTCTTCCAATGGGTGTGTATAACAAGAATACATATTTCAATGGTTTAGCTGAGTTCAAGATTAAGGTTGATGGAGATAGATGGAAGTTCCTTGATGCGGTAGAAGTGGCTTCTGCTACTGGTGCTACTGAGGACTATGTTAATAACCTGTGGTATGGATATAAATCGCCATATGAAGAGGATACAACCTATGCGGCTATAGTATCTAATTCACTGAGCGGTTCTACTATTATAGTATCGTATGTAAATCCAAGCAGTTATATGATGCCGGATTATTCTGCAAAGGAATATCTGTCTATGGCTGCAAAGAAGTACGATAATGTTAGCGTCAGAACAGTTAAATTCCTAGGTCAGCAATACGAGTGTCTCGATATTCCTAAGGATCAGAATGAGATAGGAAGAAGAACTCAGTTTGCTATAAAGCAAGATGGAATGATAGTACTTATAACCTTTACAATGATTGATGATACAACATTGGAAGAGGCTGTAAGCCTGATGACACCTTTATATTATTAATAACAGACCGGAGTATATATGATATGCTCCGGTTTTCTGAAAAGGATATATATGCTTAATAAGTCTAAAGTGATGAGAAATATGCTGATAGGAATGGTTGGGGCAGCAATATGTATGCTGGCCTGCTGGCTCGCTATGGCATATGGAAAGGGAAATATCAGAAACGGTTACATACAGAGTAACTGGCCTAAGATGCCTTATCTAAGATTCGAGGCATCTCTTATTCTGTCTGGAATAGGAATTTCTCTATACTACGTTGGACTTAAGGAAATGATCAAGGTTGTAAAGACTATGAGATCAAGACGTAGACCTGTGTCTATATCTATGGCACGTCTTTTTGAGATAGGTGCTATTACAAGTGTCATTTCCTATATGTTTATACAGGCGGGATATATCATGATGGCACTTGTTTATAAGATGCTATTTAATACAAGTCTGATGGGCACAGATATAATCTCAACAGTTGAGGGAATGTTTTATTATATAGCTATTCCACTCCTTTCATTTCTGGTTCTTTCTGTAGCCGGTGTTTCAATCCCATGTATTTATTTTATGTATTGTGATAGATTTAAGGTTCTTAAAGTTTGTATGCTCTTTAATCCTCTGATTTTATGGGGACTAGGAGAGTTGCTTAAGCTGACTAAGAATTATCATTTGATAGATTTTGCATCTGCAGCTATTCCATTTGGCTATTTACTTATGATGGCAGCAGGACTATCACATGTAGCAAAAATGCCAGCGAAGAAGAGAGGGGAATAAGTATAGTGAGATTTGTTTCTTGGAATGTAAATGGTATAAGAGCATGTGTTAAAAAAGGATTCGAGGAATCCTTTTCTAATTTAGATGCAGATATTTTCTGTATACAGGAAAGTAAAATGCAGAAGGATCAGCTAAAGCTTGATACTCCTGGATATCATCAATATTGGAACTATGCGATTAGAAAGGGGTATTCAGGAACTGCTATTTTTACCAAGCAGGAGCCTGTTAGTGTTAAGAATGGTCTAGGTATAGAGGAGCATGATCAGGAGGGAAGACTGATAACTCTTGATATGGGCGATTACTACTTCATAACAGTTTATGTTCCAAATTCTCAGAATGAACTGAAGCGTCTAGATTATAGAATGAAATGGGAGGATGATTTCCGAGAGTATGTATCAGGTCTTAGTAAGGAAAAACCGGTTATCATATGCGGCGATATGAATGTAGCTCATAAAGAGATAGACCTGAAGAATCCAGCCTCTAATCATCATAATCCGGGATTCTCTGATGAGGAAAGAGGTAAGTTTCAGGAGCTTCTGGATGCAGGCTTCGTAGATACATTTAGATATAAATATCCTGACCAGAAGGATATCTATTCCTGGTGGTCTTATCGATTTAATTCCAGAGAGAATAATGCAGGATGGCGTATAGATTATTTCCTTGTATCCGACTATGTACAGGATAAGATAGTGGACGCGAAGATTCATAATGAAGTCTATGGTTCAGACCACTGTCCAGTTGAGCTGGAGATAGATATCTAAAAAAAGAACTGCATATTATTATTGATTTATCATAAAAGAATGTATTATAATGTCTCCGACATGTAGTTTTCAAAACTACGTGTTGGAGTTTTAGTTAGAGCATATTTTGAGGAAAAATAATGAGCAAAGATTATAAATTGACACCTGAAGAAGGAATAGCTGGTAAGTATGTCTCTTCATATGTTGATGAAAGCGGGATGCTGAAGGCAATAGATATTCACGACGATGATCATTTTAATTTTGGATATGACGTGGTGGATGTTCTGGCGAAGAAGTGTCCTGACAAAACAGCTATGCTTCATATCTCCAAGGAGGGTAAGGAAAGAAGAATAACCTTCAGAGACATGAGTGTATATTCAAATAAGACAGCAAACTATCTTCGTTATTTGGGAATCAGGAAGGGCGATAGAGTTCTTCTTATCTTAAAGAGACATTATCAGTTCTGGTTCACACTTGTAGCTCTCCATAAGATAGGAGCTATAGCTGTGCCATGTTCCTTCTTGCTTACAAAGAAGGATCTAGAATACAGATTCAGAGCGGGTGGAATAAATGCTGTTGTCTGTACATCAGACGGTGATGTAGCGGATGAGGTAATGAAGGCTACTAAGAATTATATGGGGCTCAAGGCTAGAATAATTGTTGGTGGATCCAGAGAGGGCTGGTCAAACTATAATAGAGATATCAGATTCTTCTCATCACATCTCAGCAGACCGCAGAATGCAGCCTGCGGAGACGATGCTGCAATTATGTTCTTTACATCAGGAACAACCTCTTATCCTAAGATGGCTACACATAGTCATAAATATCCACTCGGACATTATGTGACAGCGAAGTATTGGCATCAGGTAGATAGCAACGGAATGCATTTCACTATTAGCGATACAGGATGGGGCAAGGCTCTCTGGGGCAAGATATATGGACAGTGGTTATGTGAGGCACCTATATTCACCTACGATTATGATGAATTCTTTGCGAAGGAAATACTCTCCATGATGGAGAAGTATCATATGACCTCCTTCTGTGCACCACCTACTGTATTCAGAATGCTAGTGCATGTAGATATGAGAAAGTTCGACTTATCTTCGCTGAAGAATGTTACTACTGCAGGAGAGGCACTGAACCCAGAGGTTTATGAGAAGTTCTATAAGGCTACAGGCCTTAAGATCATGGAAGGCTTTGGTCAGACAGAAACAACTCTTACAGTTGCCAACCTAAAAGGTATGAAACCTAAGCCAGGATCAATGGGACTCCCTAGCCCAATGTATAATGTTAAGATTATGGGTGAAGGTGGTCGCGAGGTAGGAGTTGGAGAAACTGGAGAAATCTGTCTCGATGTTCGTGGTAAAGAGCAGAGAGGACTGTTCCTGGGATATTACCTAGATAAAGAGAAGACAGATGCAGTTCTGCACGATGGTTTCTATCATACAGGTGATACAGCTTATAAGGATGAGGATGGATACTTATGGTATGTAGGTAGAGTTGATGATATTATCAAGTCTGCCGGATACAGAGTAGGACCATTTGAGATAGAAAATGAAATAATGAAGCTTCCATATGTTCTGGAATGCGCAGTAACTAGCGTGCCGGATAGAGTAAGAGGACAGGCCATTAAGGCTTCCATCGTACTGACAAAGGGATATACCCCTACAGATAAGCTTCGTAAGGATACAATGAAATATCTGAAGAATAATCTTGCGTCATATAAGAGACCTAAGTTTGTGGACTTTGTAGAAGCTCTTCCTAAGACTTCTAGTGGAAAGGTCAGACGTTCAGAGATAAAAGAGAAGGACTGGAGTGAATAAACTCCAGTCTTTTCTTGTATTTGGGGTATAGGCTTAGAACCAAAATAAAGGATAAGTTGAGTCTCAAAATAAAGGTTGACATTGAAGGAATATAGACTATAATAAAAAAGGTTCAAAAATTTTAAATAAAAATTTTGAACAAATACCCGAAAGAGGGAATAATATATCTAAAGGAGAATATGAAAATGTTTGATGAGATCAAGGCAGTTATAGCAGAGACACTTAGTGTTGACGAGGATAAGATTACTCTTGAGGCATCTCTTACAGATGATCTTGGAGCTGATTCTCTTGACGCAGTAGAGCTTGGTATGGCTATCGAGGATACAATCGGTGTAGCAATCGCTGATGAGGATCTTCCAAATATCAAGACAGTTCAGGATCTTGTAGATTACGTAGAAGCACACAAGTAAATAAAATACTCGTTCGGAGGCACTTTAAATGAAACTTTTTGGTAAGCGTAATCACGGTGTTGATTACGAAGAAGTTGCCAAGGCTGAGGTCGAATTAATCGACTCAGTAAACGAGGAATTAGATGATGATACTAACTCGGAGCAGGTATATACCTGCTCCGATTGCGGTGTCGAGGTTCCTCTTGGTGAAGTGAAAAAAAATCTGTACGTGTGTCCAAAGTGTGGTAAGCATACCAAGATTTCAGCTAGACGACGTATGGCAGGCCTGGCAGACCCAGGAACATTTAGAAGAATCAAGACGGATATTCAGTTTATGAATCCACTTGATTATCCAGATTATGAAGAGAAAATAACAGGTCTCAAGAACAAGACAGGACTTGATGAAGGAGTTCTTTCTGGGGTTTGTGAGATCGAGGGATATAAAACAGTAGTTGCAGTTATGGCTAGTGAATTCCTTATGGGAAGCATGGGTATGGCTGTAGGCGAAATAATAACAAAGACTTTTGAAGTGGCTGAGAAGATGGAACTACCTGTAATCATTTTTACTGCCAGTGGTGGTGCAAGAATGCAGGAGGGTATCCTCTCACTTATGCAGATGGCTAAGACATCAGCTGCAGTTCAGAAGTTCAGCGCAAGTGGCGGTTTATATGTTTCAGTACTAACGCATCCTACAACAGGTGGTGTAAGTGCCAGCTTTGCTACGCTTGCAGATATAACTATAGCTGAGCCAGGAGCACTGATAGGCTTCGCGGGTCCTCGAGTTATAGAGCAGACCATTGGTCAGAAATTGCCAGCTGGTTTCCAGAGAGCTGAGTATCTGGAGGAGCATGGATTTGTAGATGGAATCGTTTCAAGACTTGAAATGAGAGATAAACTAGCACAGATCCTGAAACTTCATGAGAAAAGGAGGAAGGCATGGCTTCGATAAGAGATATTGATAATAAGCTGATGGCTTTGGAAGAGCAGATAGCTGCTCTTAAGGTCAACATGGAGCATATGGAGCTTCTGAGAGACCTTCATGCAGAGTATGATACAACCGCACAGCAGGCTGCAAATCTTACTCCTCATGACAGAGTATTTCTGGCTAGACATACTAAGAGACCTAAGGTTGATGATTATATAGATGCTCTGTTTGATGATCTGTTTATTCAGAGAGGAGATGTTCTGAATAAAGAAGATAAGAGTATATATGGTGGTATCGCTACATTTCATGGCCTTCCTGTTACGGTGCTCGGTCATCGTAAAGGTCGCGATCTAAATGAAAATATGGAGTTTAACTTCGGAATGCCTGAGCCTGAAGGATATCGTAAGGCGCTTAGAATGATGAAGCAGGCGGAGAAGTTTGGACGTCCTATAATCACATTTATCGACACTCCAGGTGCTTATCCTGGTCTCGATGCTGAGGCTCATGGACAGAGCCAGGCTATTTCCAGAAACCTTGCAGAAATGAGTTCCCTTAAGGTTCCTGTAATCGCTATTGTTACAGGAGAAGGAAGTAGCGGTGGAGCACTTGCTATAGGTGTGGCTAACACAGTATACATGCTTGAAAATGCAGTATATTCTGTACTGTCACCAGAGGGCTTTGCTTCTATTCTGTGGAAGGATTCCTCAAGAGCCGATGAAGCCTGCAAGCTGATGAAGCTGACAGCTCAGGATCTGTATGAGTTTGGCGTTATTGATGGAATCATTAAGGAACCTCTTTGTGGTGCACATCATAACCCAAGTGTTGTATATCGTGACATAGATGAGATGCTGGTTCGTGAACTTCGTAAGTTTAAGGGTAAATCTGGATCAGATATCGCAAAGGACCGTTACGAGAAATTTAGAAATATCGATAGCGTTGTTTTGAATAAGTAAGGTTGAGCCGATAGTTGCGAAAACCTATGGCATAGTTAACGAGGTATAGAATAAATGATTAATGAATTATTAGGAACAAAATATCCTATTATCCAGGGTGGTATGGCAAATATCGCTCTTGGTAAATTCGCAGCTGCTGTATCTAATGCAGGTGGACTTGGACTTATCGGTTCTGGTGGATATGACGCTGCAAGAATAGAGCAGGAAATATATGATGCACGTAAGGCTACAGATAAGCCTTTTGGTGTAAATCTGATGCTACTTAATCCTGACGTAGATAATATCGCAGACCTTCTTGTTAAAGAGAAGATTAAGATAATTACTACAGGTGCTGGTACACCAGGAAAGTATATGGAGAAATGGAAAGAGATGGGAGCTATCGTTATCCCAGTTATCGCAAGTAGTGCTCTTGCTCGTAGAGTTGAGAAGCAGGGCGCTGATGCGGTTATAGCTGAGGGTGGTGAAAGTGGTGGTCACGTAGGTGATATGACAACTATGGCTCTTGTCCCACAGATAGTTGACTGTGTAGATATTCCTGTTATTGCAGCAGGTGGTATTGCAGACGGAAGACAGTTTGCTGCTGCTATGTGTCTTGGAGCTGCAGGTGTTCAGATAGGTACATGCTTACTTGTATCTGAAGAGTGCCCAGTTCATGACAACTATAAGCAGGAACTTATCAAAGCTAAGGATAATAGTACTACAGTAACAGGACGTTCATTAAATGCCCCTGTACGTATCATTAAGAATCAGATGGCACGTGAATATCTGAAGCTTGAAGCTGAGGCTGCTTCACGTGAAGAGCTGGAGCAGATAACCCTTGGTGGACTTCGTAGAGCTGTTTCTGATGGTGATATGAAGACGGGTTCTGTAATGGCTGGTCAGGTTTGTGGACAGCTTAAAGAAGTTCGCCCTGTCGCTGACATAATCGCAGATATTTATAATGATGGTATGAAGATACTTGGAAGATAGTCAATAACGGACGATGCTCGATTGTGAATATTCCTTGCTCGACTCAGCTTGCGCACAGGCGCGGTGCCCTAGCGGCCGCTTCGCTTGCTAAGCTCTCACTTCGCCTGGAGGCTCGTGAATCGCTAAGCACCGAGACCACTTATGGTCTCGCAAGGAATATTATAATCTCGCATCTGTTAAATAGTAAGGACTTAATATATAGATAAGTACTGAAAAAAGGAATAAATAATATGAAATTAGGATTTATATATGCAGGACAGGGTTCTCAGAAGGTTGGTATGGGAATGGACCTCTATGAGAAGTATCCTGAGTTTAAGGAGACGTTTGATAATGTAAAGGGTGTTGATTTTGATCTTAAGAAGGTTTGCTTCGAGGGACCAGCAGAGACACTTAATGAAACAAAATATACACAGCCTTGTATGGTTGCATTTGCAGTTGGTATGACAAAGGTTCTGAAGAGCTTAGGTGTTGAACCAGTATGTGCTGCTGGACTTTCACTGGGAGAGTATAGCGCACTCTATGCTTCAGGAGTTTTCACAGAGGAGCAGGTTATTCCTCTTGTGCAGTTCAGAGGAAATGCAATGCAGACAGCTGTTCAGGGAAGAGATTGCAAGATGATAGCAGTTCTTGGACTGGATAAGGAAACAGTTTTCGCTGGATGTGAAAAGGTGAAGGTGGAGCTTGAGGCAGCTGGAAAGTCAGACCTTATAGCAGAGCCTGCAAACTTCAACTGTCCTGGACAGATTACAGTATCTGGTGATGCTGAAGCTGTTGATATGGCAGCTGAAGTACTTAAGGAGATGGGTGCTAAGAGATGCCTTCCAGTCAAGGTAAGCGGACCTTTCCATACATCACTTATGAAGCCGGCAGGAGATGCACTTGCAGAGAGATTCCAGAGCGAGAGTTTTGGAGATATGCAGATTCCAGTTGTATTTAACTGTATCGGTCGTGAAAAGGAAGAGGCGGAGACTATTCCTGCACTTCTTGAAAAGCAGGTACAGAAGTCTGTATACTTCGATGACTCTATCAAGGCTATGGCGGATATGGGAGTTGAGGCATTTGTTGAAATCGGACCTGGAAAAACACTTTCAAAGTTCGTGCAGAAGACAACTCCTGATGTTCCAGTTTATGGAGTAGAGACAGTAGAAGATATAGAGAAGCTACTGGAAGTGATCAAATAATTAGAATAAGTATCATAAATAATCAAATATCATAAATGGTATTTATTGAAATAAGTAACAGAATTAGTGTCATCCTGAACGAAGTGAAGGATATTAAAGGAGAAAAAGATGAGCAAGAGATTAGAAGGCAAGACAGCTATTGTAACTGGTGGAGCACGTGGTATCGGAAGAGCTATCAGTGTAAAGCTTGCATCTGAAGGCGCAAACGTAGTTATCTGTGATCTTGTAATTAACGAAGTTGCAGAAGAGACTGTAAAGCTTATAGAGGAGCAGGGAGTAAAGGCTGCAGCAATAGCAGCAAATGTAACTCTTCCAGAAGATTGTGAGAACCTCTTCAAGCAGGCTATAGAGCAGTTTGGAGCAGTTGATATACTTGTAAATAATGCTGGTGTAACAAGAGATAACCTCATCATGAGAATGAAGGAAGAAGAGTTTGACCTTGTTATCTCAACAAATCTTAAGGGAACCTACAACATGATGAAGGCTGCAACAAGACCTATGATGAAGGCTCGTTACGGACGTATAGTTAACATCAGTAGTGTTGTTGGTATATATGGAAATGCAGGTCAGGTTAACTACTCAGCAAGTAAGGCAGGTGTTATCGGTATGACAAAGTCCCTTGCAAAGGAGCTTGGAAGCCGTGGCATCACAGTAAATGCTGTAGCACCTGGATTCATCGATACAGATATGACAAAGGTTCTTTCAGAAGAACTTAGAGCAGAAATGGTTAAGAATATCGCACTTGGTAGACCAGGACAGCCAGAGGACGTTGCAAAGGTTGTTGCCTTCCTCGCATCTGACGAAGCTGCATACGTAACCGGCCAGGTAATCGAATGCGCTGGTGGGATGAGCTGTTAAAAAAACAGTCCAGTGGACTGTTGTTCAGCGAATCCACGAGAGCTGTGCTCGAGGGCGGAAATGAGCTGTTTAGTTCATTAGAGCCATTGACGAGGCGAATGATCAGCCGACAATAAATAGGTAGCTAAAATAAATCATGATATATATTATAAACAGTCACGTGATTTTTCTAAGATTTAAGGAGTGAGTTTCATGATTTATAACCCACGAGCGATGTTGTTTGAGCGAAGCGAGTTAAAGCGAGTGGGATTATAAACTGAAACGAACGACTATAAATCTTAAAAATCTTAGTGGTTTATAATATATATCATGATTAGTTGAATATATTTAGGAGGAAAAATGAGACGAGTAGTTATTACAGGAATAGGAACTATTAATCCCGTAGGACATAATCTTGAGGAATCTTGGGAGAATGTCAAGAAAGGCGTATGCGGTATAGACTTCACAAAGCAGATCGATACTACTGATTTCAAGGTAAAGGTATCTGGAGAAGTTAAGGACTACGATCCTGCAAACTTCCTTGATAAGAAGGAAGCGCGAAAGATGGACCGCTATACACAGTTCGGTATGATTGCAGCAAGAGAAGCTATCAAGGATAGTGGCCTTGATATCGAGAAGGAAGATCCATTTAGATGTGGAACAATAGTTTCTTCAGGTATTGGTGGACTTATAACCATTACTGAACAGACAATGCGTGGAGCTGATAAAGGATACGAGAGAATATCTCCATTTTTCATTCCTATGTCTATATCAAATATGTGCGCCGGCGAGATAGCTATCGATACAGGCTTCAAAGGTGTTTGTGAATGTATAGTTACAGCATGTGCTAGTGGAAATAACTCAATCGGTGAAGCCTTCCATAAGATTAAGGATGGTTATCAGGATGTTATGTTAACTGGTGGCGCCGAAGGTTGTATCTGTAATATGGGCGTTGGCGGATTTACTGTAATGCAGGCTCTTAGTACTTCACAGGATCCAAACCGTGCATCTATTCCATTTGATGCAGAAAGAGGCGGATTTGTAATGGGCGAAGGTGCTGGTATCCTTATACTTGAGGAACTTGAGCATGCAAAGGCTCGTGGCGCTAAGATATATGGCGAGATAGTAGGATATGGCGCAAGCTGTGACGCATATCATATAACTGCACCAGATCCAACAGGAGCAGGTGCTGCAGGTTGTATGGAAATGGCAATCGCAGATGCAGGTATCGCCAAGGAAGAAGTTGGTTATATTAATGCTCATGGTACATCAACACATCTTAATGATGCTGGCGAGACAAAGGCTATTAAGACTGTATTTGGAGACCATGCATATAAGCTTATGGTTAGCTCAACTAAGTCGATGACAGGTCACCTTATGGGAGCTGCAGCAGCTATTGAAGCTATATTTACAACAATGGCACTTAAGGACGGATTTGTACCTGCTACAATTAATTACAAGACTCCAGATCCTGAATGTGATCTTGATATCGTACCTAACGAAGGACGCGAGGCTGACATCAAATATGCACTTTCAAATTCACTTGGATTTGGTGGTCACAATGCAGCTGTTCTCTTCAAAAAATACGAAGACTAATTATTAAGTAAAGAAAGGGCTTCCCCTTGATGGGAAGCTGTCTGCGAAGCAGACTGATGAGGTGTAATATGGAACTTAATTCAAATCAGATAAGAGAGATAATACCACATCGTTATCCAATGCAGCTGGTGGATAAGATAACAGACTTTGAACCAGGTAAGTGGGCAGAGGGTATCAAATGTGTATCAGTAAATGAATCCTTCTTTCAGGGGCATTTCCCAGAAGAACATGTAATGCCAGGAGTGCTTATCGTTGAAGCACTCGCTCAGTGTGGAGCTGTTGCAATCCTTTCATCAGATGAGTTTAAGGGTAAGATTGCCTTCTTTGGTGGAATCAAGAATGCAAGATTCCGTAAGCAGGTTAAACCTGGAGATGTTCTGGAGCTTAGATGCGAGATTACTGAGAGAAGAGGACCTCTTGGTTTTGGAAAGGGTGTTGCTAAGGTTGACGGCAAGGTTGCATGTCAGGCAGAGATATCCTTTGCAATCGGTGATGCTAAATAAGTTGTTTTATTATAAAGGAGTTACATATGAATATGAGTCCTGAAGATAGAGCAGGTCTTGACCAGACACAGCAGCTGGAGCGAAACCCTCTGTCGGCATTATATTCAAAGTTTAGAATACATTATTATAGAGATGTATTTAGGAGAATTAATTCTAGAGAGCTGTCCCTTACAGCTACGGAGGTTTACTGTGTAGAGATTATTCATAATCTTGAAAAGCCTACGATCCAGGAGTTCGCGAACTTCATTGGAATATCTTCTCCAAATGCCACATATAAGGTTAATTCCCTTATCAAGAAAGGCTATGTTAAGAAGCTTCAGTCCGATACAGATAAGAGAGAGTTCTACCTGGATGTAACAGAAAAGTTTTACCGCTACTATAATATCAATGAGAAGTATCTTGATATAGTTGAGGAAAGACTGAAGAATGAGCTTTCACCAGAAGAGTTTAAAATGTTCAATGATACGCTCAAGAAGATCTATTACGAAATGATGCCAGAGGTTAACCTGGATAAATAATTGATCTATAAAAATAAACAAATAAGAGGATTCACAGGGTTTTATTATTAAACCTAGTGAGTCCTCTTTTTTATATAAGAATATGCTATTATTAAAAAAGAAAGTTTAATCTATATTTTCTTGCGTATAATGTGTTAAGTAGGGTATAATTTAAGATATTATTGATAAAAAGATAAAAGGACAGATTCATCTGAATCCATCCTTTTACCATTAGTGAAGGTTAAAAGTATTTATATGATTTAAGAAGATAAATCTTCTTAAACAGGGGGCGTTTTTGTATACGTTCAGTATATGTGATTTCGTGTATAAATGCAACACAAAAAAAGTGCAAATAATATCAAAAAACTGTTTACTGAATTTTGATTTTTGTGAAAGAGGTATAAAATATGTCAGACGTTTTAGCGGAAGTTACTAAACTGATGTTTTCAGAGCGTGCAAATGAAGTTAAACATCCAACCTTTGAAGGAGAAATGTCTTTATATTTGCTAATTTCTGAGGGAAAACTTGAACAGGTTAAGGAGCATATGAAAAATGCTCCTAAATCAGATGCAAAGGAAAGAGGTGTCCTTTCGGATAATCCACTTAGAAATGCCAAGTATCATATGGTTGCTATGACAGCACTTGTTTCAAGAATATGCATACTTAAGGGGATGCCACAGGATATAGCTTATAAGATTAGTGATGTATATATCAAGAAAGCAGATGAATCTACAGATATAGATGAAGTGCATGATATCCAGTGGGAGATGGTTAAGGCCTATACAGAGTATATGAATTCTTTGACTTATTCAAGTGCGACATCTAAGCAGATCAGAGATTCTGTAGATTATATTCGTCAGAATATTCATGATAACATTACTGTCGCTGAGCTGGCTGAGAAGGTTGATCTTAACGAGACGTATCTGTCCAAGCTCTTTAAGAAAGAGATGGGATGCACAGTTAGTGAGTATATTCGAAATGAAAAGATAGAGGAGGCTTGTTATCTGCTAAGATACACAGATAAAACAAGTATCGAGATTGCATCTGATCTGTCATTTTCTTCTCATAGTTATTTTATTAGTGTTTTCAAGAAGGTTAAGGGAGTAACACCTAAGGAATACAGAAACTATAATTCTGGACAAGTCTTTGATGATATGGAGTAAATAAATGGAATATCCTGAAGAAACTCAGCTAAGAAAAAAGGCTGAGGAAATAGCTAAAAATTTTTCGCGCACCAAGGAATTTGCTGATGCCATGACACTCTATAGATGTGCAATTATGGAGGTTCAAACTAAATTAAATGTATTAAATGAAGAGTTCTCTCTCCAGTACGATCGTAATCCCTTTGAGTCTATTGAGTCTCGTTTGAAGAGCCCAACCAGTATAGTTGAGAAAATGCTCAGCAAAGGACTCGAAATAAATGTTGAAAATATGGAAGGAGAGATATTTGATATAGCAGGTATCAGAGTAGTGTGCTCCTTCCGAGAGGATATATATAAGCTATCTGATCTATTAGTTCAGCAGGATGATATACTTCTGCTGGCTAGAAAGGACTATATCGAAAATCCTAAAGCTAACGGTTATAGGAGCTTTCACATAATAGTTGATATACCTATATTCTTATCAGATGGTAAGAAGCATATGAAGGTTGAGGTACAGTTTAGAACAATAGCTATGGACTTCTGGGCGTCCGTCGACCATAAGCTAAAATATAAGAAGGAGCTGGCTCATCCTGAAGAGGTGGTTGCCAGACTTAAAAAATGTGCTGATACTCTGTCAGAGCTGGACGAGGAAATGGAAGCGATCAGACAGAGTCTGGATAAGAGGACTAATTAATGAAATATATTGGAATAACTAAGGGTGATGAAGGTAAATTCATCACCCGTTATGATATACATTATCAAACTGAAGATGGACAGGATAAGAATTATGAGATCATAAGTAGGAATAATAATATTGCTACCTTCGAAGAGCTTCACGGTGATAAACCGGATGCTGTAGTTCTTATTATGACAAATGCAGAGGGGACTAAGATCCTGCTGAATAAAGAATTCAGAATGGCCGCAGGCATGTGGGTGATGAACTTTCCTGCCGGATTAATAGATCCAGGAGAAGACGCAAAGACTGCGGCGGCGAGAGAGCTAAGAGAAGAGACCGGACTGGAGCTTATAAATGTTGACGATATTATTGGACTTAGTTACAGTGCAGTTGGTTTTTCCAATGAGATGAATGTATGCGTTGTTGGAAAATGTGAAGGTGAGATAAAACAAAGCGATTCTTCGTTTGAAGAGATTGAGGCTGCATGGTATACTAAAGAAGATGTTCGCGAGCTCTTAAAAACCGAACGTTTTGCAGCCAGAACACAGGCTTATTGCTATATGTGGTCACATAATTAATAGCATTCAGAGCATTTAAATATCTTAAAAAATAATGAGGGAAACGAAATGGGGATATTATCAAGATTTAAGGATATAATGGCTTCGAATATAAATGCCATTTTTAAGAATGATAAAGCGACTGAGAAAAATGTTCGTAAATATCTGGATGGACTAAGAATAGATCTTGGACAGGTTAAGTCTGAAACTGAAGCTCTCAAGATAGAAGAACAGAGAGCTAGACGTGCGTTGGATGAGAATCTAGCGGAACAGGATAAGTACCGCAGATATATAGAGAAGTCAGAGGGGACTCCGGATGAGAGAATCTATCAGACTAAGCTAGATAGAGCTATAGAAGAAGGAGAGAGGCTGACAGCAAATTATGATAAGGCGAAGAAGGATCTGGCAGATCTTTCTACACTTAATGAAAAGCTTAGCTCGGACATTTCAAGTCTGGAAACGAAGCTAAGTGAATCCTTTAATGCGGCGAATACAGCTAAGGAGCAGGAAGCTTTATACGAGAAGATGAATGATGCTGCTGATTATCTAAAAGATAAAGCAGAAGCAATGAATGAGCTAAATAGTGTGTCAGGTTCACTAGGAATGAGTGAAATAGATGAGCTGACAAAGAAGTATGATGATACATCCTCAGACGAGGAGTAACATATAATTTTGAAGTTATTATTTCAAATATATTTAGGAGGTAGACATGGGTATTTTATCTAATCAATTTGCTAATGTAGTTGAGTGGGAAGAATATGATGATAGTCTCATATTCTGGAAATGGGCAAACAGAGAAATCAAAAAAGGATCTCGACTTATAATCCGTCCAGGTCAGGATGCCATATTCCTTAATCAGGGAAAGGTTGAAGGAGTTTTCAAGGATGATGGTGATTATGATATAGAATCACAGATCATTCCATTTCTTTCAACACTTAAGGGCTTCAAGTTTGGATTCAATTCTGGAATGCGTGCAGAGGTTCTTTTTGTAAATACAAAGGAATTTACAATTAAGTGGGGTACTAAAGGACCAATAATGCTTCCATATCAAGGACTTCCAGGAGGCCTTCCAATTAGAGCAAATGGTACAGCTAATGTTAAGGTTTCAGACTACGCTACACTTATTGATAAGGTTGCAGGAATCAAGCAGTCTTATTCAATCGAGGATGTTAAGATAAGGATAATTACTGTTCTTGATCAGCTTCTTATGAAGTGGATATCCAAAGAAGGAAAGGATATGTTCAACCTTCAGGCAAGTGCATATGATATATCCAAGGGTATTCAAGAAGATCTTGATATGGAGATCAGCAAGGATGGTATCTCTGTAACAGGCTTTAGCATTAACAGCTTCAATTATCCAGAAGAAATACAGCAGAAGATTAATCAGGTTGCTGCAAATTCAATGGTTGGCGATCTCAATTCCTATACACAGATCAGCATGGTAGATGCTGCTGCAAGTGGAAATGGTGGCAATTCAACTATGGGTAATATGGCAGAAATGATGATGGGTGCAACAATGGCTGGTCAGATGATGAATCAGATGAACCAGAATGGTACCTTCCAGGGTCAGCAGGCAGCTCCTCAGCAAGCAGCACCACAGCAGGCGGCTCCAGAGCAGGCAGCTACAGGAAATCCTCCAAAGTTCTGTCCAGAGTGTGGTACACCAACTAATGGCGCAAAGTTCTGTCCAGAGTGTGGAACTAAGTTAATATAAAAAATATAGTTTATATATCAAATTATTTGTTGGACATTTGTTGGACAAGTGGTGTTATTCTTACGCCGGTAGTAAAAATAATAAAACGAATGGAGAACAAATCAATGAAGAAAAAATTGGCAGTATTACTTAGTATGGCAGTAATGACAGCAGGATTTGCGGCTTGTGGTGATAAGGCCGAAACTACTGAGGCAACAACTGAAGCAACAACAGAAGCAGTTGTTGAGGAAGCAACAGTTGATCAGCCTTCAGAGATGGAGTATATCAGTGGAGATGGTTGGACAGTAACTTATGATCCGACTGTTATCGAAGCAAGCGAAACAGATGCTGGTGCTAACTTCGTTTATATAGGCGAGTCAGCAGGTACAAATATGGTATCTATATCATATATAAAGGACAAGCTTCCAGCAGAAGCGCTGTATGATATTACTTCAACATGGGGAGCTGAGGAAGAAGATATAGAGTATCATGAAGGCATTTTCCCTGGAACAGAAGATAAATGGGGATTCTGGCGTTCATATAATACTAAAGAAGGAAATACAGGTCTTTCAGTGTCAGCTATAGCTGCAGAGTATAATGATGGTGTACTTGTATTTGATATCGTAAATCATTTTGCTGATAATGATGAAGTTGATATGCCTGTTTCAGGTACTATAGAAGATATTATCAATTCTATCAAGTATGATGATTTCAAGGATCAGACAGCCTTCTACTATGTTCCTGGTGTATATAAGTCAGTGGACGAGGATGGACTTGAGACTTCTGTAGAATTAAAAGAAGATCATACAGGTACACTTCATTTTCAGGATGATATAGATATAATTTGGTCTTCATATGAAATATATGATGAGGCTGATTCCTTCAGATATGAGTATAGTATCGAGCAGAACACATTATATCTGGATTATGATGGCAACACACTTGAGTTTACAAGAGAAGGTGCTACACCAACAGATCCAAGTAAGGATAAGTAATTGATTCTGGTATAGATAAGTAATTATGTAATAGCGAAAAGTAATAAAAGGATGATTCGAGAAAACTTGAATCATCCTTTTTGTTTCTTACTATATTTAATAATTATTTGGTTTAGCTTTTAATCGGTTTTTTCAGCTGGGCTTGGTGGTCCGTTAAGTCCGATGGCCTTGGCAACGATAGGCGCCAGGATAACAGCAAATATATAACTGACAATTATCGAAAGTGGAAGGGTTGGTAACCAGCTCCCAAACCACATAATAGGTAGAGGTGGTTTCTCCCCTGCAGGGATATGAGCATAGGACTGGGCAACGCTTATAAAACTAACGATGGCACTTACTAATATAGCATTTATGACAGCAAATGGAATACTGTTGATAAGATTAAACTTAAGTGAGCCAGGTCTTGCATTTGCCCTGATTGTCATAGCTCGTCCCATTTTGCCGATGGGAATAACTATTGCGACAATTATTCCAACGATTACAGATTCTATGACGCTGGAGATTAGCATGATGGCAACTGGTGGCATAGAGGCAAGTGCCTCAGGACTGGCTATCTTTCTGGCGACAATAGGGAAAATGAGTCCCATAATAGCGGAAACAATAATGGCCATAATGAGTCCCATGGCCTTTTCTTTTTTTTGCATAGTGTAACCTCCAATTCGTATAAATAACATAATGATTGCTTCATTTCTTCGAAACTTTCTCAATCAATGCGTAAACAACTGTGTACAATTATAACATCTGTAAATATGTGTTGACAATGGTGGCGGAGGGTGTTATAACATATTCAGATGATGATTAGCACTCACTGAACGAGAGTGCTAACAGGACGAAATTCGAAGTAGAAAGGAGTTGATTAGAATGAATGCAGATAAGCTTACAAGGAAGTCTATTGAAGCAGTGGAGGAATGCCAGAGACTTGCTATGGAGTATAACAATCAGGAAGTATCATCGGCACATCTTTTATATAGCGTACTAACTATCGATGATAGCTTGATTAAGAAACTACTTGATAATATGGGAATTGCAACAGCTGCATTTATAGACGAGTGTGAGAAACTGGTACAGTCAAAGCCTCATGTATCAGGTTCTTCAGAGGACATATATATGGGCCAGGAAATGAGTAGAGTTCTGCTCGCGGCCGAAACCGAAGCTAAGAAAATGGGCGACGATTTTATATCGGTAGAACATCTGTTTATAGCTCTTATGGATAAGGGTGGCGCAGATGTTAAAGACCTGATTAAGAAGTTTTCTATAACTAAGAATGCATTTATGAAGGCTCTTGCTGATGTACGAGGTAACAAGAAGGTGGAGTCTGATAATCCAGAGGATACTTATGACGCCCTTGAGAAGTTTGGATATAATCTGGTTCAGCGTGCCAGAGAGCAGAAGCTGGATCCTGTAATCGGAAGAGATAACGAGATAAGAAATATCGTACGTATCCTTTCTCGTAAGACAAAGAATAATCCGGTTCTTATAGGTGATCCTGGTGTTGGTAAAACGGCTGCTATAGAGGGACTGGCTCAAAGAATCGTAAAGGGCGATGTTCCTGATTCACTTAAGGATAAAGAAATATTTGCACTGGATATGGGTTCGCTTATTGCAGGTGCTAAGTATAGAGGTGAGTTCGAGGAGAGACTTAAGTCGGTACTGGATGAGGTTAAGAAGTCAGAGGGACGAATCATTCTCTTTATAGATGAGCTTCATACTATTGTTGGTGCCGGTAAGACCGATGGTTCGCTGGATGCAGGAAATATGCTTAAACCTATGCTTGCTCGTGGTGAGCTGCATTGTATCGGTGCCACTACAGTGGATGAGTACCGCAAATATATCGAGACGGATAAGGCGCTTGAGAGAAGATTCCAGCCAGTAATGGTTAAGGAGCCTACTGTTGAGGATACCATATCTATACTTCGTGGAATCAAGAATCGTTACGAAGTGTTCCATGGTGTTAAGATAAATGATGGTGCACTTGTAGCTGCAGCAACACTTTCAAATAGATATATAACAGATAGATTCCTTCCTGATAAGGCAATAGATCTAGTCGACGAAGCCTGTGCGATGATCAAGACAGAACTGAATTCTATGCCTGCAGAGGTAGACGAGATACAGAGAAAGATAATGCAGCTGGAGATAGAGGAGACGGCTCTTAAGAATGAGGATGACCATTTATCTCAGGAAAGACTAGAGAGTCTTAAAACCGAACTGGCTGAGCTCAAGGAAAAGGCTAGCTCTATGAAAGCTACATGGGAAAATGAGAAGGCTGAAGTAGAAAGAGTTAGAACTCTTAGAGAAGAAATTGAAAATGCTAAGGATAACCTTGAGATAGCTCAGAGAAAGGGCGACTATAATAAGGCTGCAGAGCTTCAATATGGTAAGATTCCAGATCTTAAGAAGGAACTAGAAGAACTCGAGAATAGCTCCTCCATCAAGGAGAGACAGCTGCTTCATGAAACTGTTACAGATGAAGAGATAGCTAAGATTATTTCTAAGTGGACAGGAATTCCTGTATCTAAGCTGTCCGAGTCAGAACGTAATAAAACCTTACATCTTGCTGATGAACTACATAAGAGAGTAGTTGGACAGGATGAGGCCGTTTCGATGGTTAGTGAAGCTATAATACGTTCGAAAGCTGGCATCAAGGATCCAACGAAGCCTATTGGTTCATTTCTCTTCCTTGGTCCTACAGGTGTTGGTAAAACAGAGCTTGCTAAAACTCTGGCAGAAGCGCTCTTTGATAACGAATCAAATATTATCAGAATAGATATGAGTGAATATATGGAGAAACACAGCGTGTCCCGACTCATTGGAGCCCCTCCTGGATATGTCGGATATGATGAGGGCGGACAGCTAACAGATGCCGTAAGGCGTAGTCCATATTCAGTCGTTCTGTTTGATGAGGTGGAGAAGGCCCATCCTGATGTATTCAATATAATGCTTCAGATACTTGATGATGGTCGTATCACCGATTCAAAGGGTAATGTGGTTGATTTTAAGAATACCATTCTAATTATGACTTCAAACATCGGTTCTGAGTTCCTGCTGGAAGGAATAGACGATGATGGAAACATTAAGTCAGAGGCAGAAGAACAGGTAAATGAAAGCCTGAAGCTACATTTCAGACCGGAATTCCTGAACCGTTTGGATGAAGTTATCATGTTCAAACCACTTACTAAGGACAACATATCTGGAATAGTTGATCTTCTGATGAAGGATCTAAACAGACGTGTTGCTGATAGAGAAATAAGCATTGAGCTCACCGATAAGGCGAGAGATTACGTCATTGAATGTGGTTACGATCCTGTATATGGCGCAAGACCACTTAAGAGATTCCTTCAGAAGAATGTTGAGACGCTGGTTGCCAGGGCGATACTTAGTAACAGCCTCAAGGTGGGCGATACAGTTACTATTGATGAAGCGGATGGCGCTCTTGTCATTAATAATTAAAATGAGTAAATGCTTGAGTGAAAAGTTAAATTCCACTTGTAAAAGTAAATTCCATACTGAAGACTAAATTCCACATTTAAAGGGTTTGACATATGGTTAAATTCCGTTTAATGTGGAATTTAATCATTCAGAAGCTATTATTTCATAAAAAA
>JAFVAQ010000002.1 GCA_017480495.1 Eubacterium sp.
TTTATAAATTATAGATATGGTTCTTTATCGCGAAACGTTTCTTAACTGATACCGGCAGTTCACAATAAGGTATCGTTCCATACCACTTTCCAATCTCACCATATTTGCTACTATTTCTTTCCCTAAATTTTGCAGCAGAGAAGATTTTTTCTACTTCTGCGCCTGCTGCCATTGGCATTTCTTCCTCCTGATATCTGGCAAGTTCAAGCATATCTCCACCATTAAGATAATAAGCTCTAAGCTTAGCCATTTGCGTCGCGCCACGTTTGCTCCATCCCATAGGTCTAGAACTCATACGTGACGATAACACATGACTTACATGTCCTTCTGCACTGCATCCTTTGACGTGTTTTCTGTCCGCATACCTTCTCTTTGCAGCCGCCCAATTATACAGGAAATAGTCTCCTGCATTAGCAATCTTTTCCTTTTCATTCTCGCTAGAAGCAAACTCCTGCAGATAATCTATGGCATTCTGGAATTCTTCTCTTGTGTTTTCTTTTATTATCTCTTTAAGTATCTTTCTGAATTCCTTTACATCATCTTTTGAAAAATGTTTTTCCAAATGCGAAGTCATCTTTACGAGATACTTACTCATATGAAACTCATCTAAAACATATGTTATTCCGGCTATTCTGGAATTACCTGCTTTTATCCAGGCACCTCCATCTGCATTCAAAAAGATTTTCTTTATCTTATTCACATCGTATGTATTTTCTATATATTCAAAGACTCTATCCCATAGTTCTTCATTTGATTCGTCATAACTAGATCCACTGAAGTAATAAGGGTTTACAAGTCTATGCCTCGTACTCTCAGGCGCTTCCTTTTCTATTCCTTCATATACGTAAACAAGCTTTGTTATAAAGCCATTATTCTTATAACCATTATCTCCGATGTGTATATCACCCTTTTCATCTCTGAACTGCAAAGATACATGATCTTCATCGGCATCTATGTATAAATACTCAACATCCTTCTTTTCCGTAGGATACTTTTCCTTTGGAAATTTCAGTGGATGAATGATATTCATCGTTGTTTCCTTGCTCACGTCAGTTTCATCTATACTAACATTGTCGCCTCCTCTACGATAGGATGTCTGTACAGCTTCCGTGAGTATTCTTTCAACAGCATCTGTGGTTATTCTCGTATGAGGAGTCATTCCCATTACTTTATCAAGAAGATATATATATTCTCCTGTCTTCTTATCCTTATATAGAGTTTTATTAAATGTAACCGTACAAAGAGAGGTGACCAAGCTCTTTTCTACAGTTCGTTCTACATACCATTTTTCTTTTCTTTCAAGACTATCCTTAATTATCGAATCAAACTCTTCAAGGGTTTCTTTTATTATTTCCTGCCCTAGTTTAGTTAGTTGATCTGTGACCTTCTTTACATATGAGGCTATATCATTTGGATTTTCTGCAAACTCTGCTGATAATTCTAAAAAATTTTTGATGCAAACCTCTTCAAAATACTTTACACTATTTACCATAGGGAACATTCCTCCTTGTTTGTGTTGGTTTAGTCGCTAAACACTTTATCACAAGGTGGGTGTTCCCTTCTATATTTCTTTTATTTAATTTTCCGAATAAAACTTTACGCTAGCAGGTATAGTCAAAACGAGCTGAACAACGGTAATCTTACCGCCATACAGCTCGTCAATTATCTTAGGATATCTTATTTACAGAAAAACTTTCACACACTCGGTGATTCTTCGTTTTCCAGTTCCTCGATAGTAGTATTTTCATCTTCTAGATATTCTTCTAGCCTTTCGGCGGTGTGCAGAATACTTTCCTTTTTGAATTCAGGCATGACATATTCTTTATCGATGGTCATATTTTCACTTTCGTTTTTATGTTTTTGTCTTAAATCTTTTAGAATACGAAGTAGTTCTCGGTGTGTTTGATAAGAGAAAAAATCTGATTCACCTATAAAAGCTCTTTCGGTAGCTTTTTCATAAATATCTTTTTTAGATTTATTCTTTTTACGCATCGATTCTATATTGGCTCTCATTACTTCTATTTGTGCATTAAGAAGATTGAACTGGAATGTAACAGATCCCTGAATGTATATTTCTATATCTTCCATTAAGGTAATAAATTTAGGGTGAGTTATCATTTCGCTCAGTAAATATGGATTAATGTCACCGGATTTTAATACTTCAATTGCCTCATCAGTTAGATGAAGCTCTTCTATAGGAGTATGCGCCTCATTAAGATTGTCTGTTAGTCCTAACAGATAATCTGCACTGACATTATAATATGAAGCTAGTTTAGCCAGTGCAAAATTATCAATAGTCTGATTGTTACTGTCATCTATTTTTTCATATCCAGCCAGAACAGATTTTGATATTCCTGTTTCTTTTTCCAACTGTAATAATGTAAGTTTCTTTTCAGTTCGCAAATCTTTGAGTTTTTCTCCGATTGAAAGATGAGTTCTCATTAAAAGTCTCCTTTCTGTTTATTTCATATATTCATATTTTAACACAGAAATAATGTAAAGATAGTCCATTTTTAGCCCTATTTTACTGCATTTCCAAAATCCGGAAAAATATCCAAAAAAAGAATAATTCCTGATTTTTGGATATACGGCACAAGCAACCTTTATATGATTTAATGATGGTGTCATCGATGATGGCTCGAAAAAAAACCAACCCTGGCCAGGGCAGAAAGCGAGGTTCAAAAGATGGCATACAA
Source organism: Eubacterium sp. (assembly GCA_017480495.1). Taxonomy (GTDB): domain Bacteria; phylum Bacillota; class Clostridia; order Lachnospirales; family Lachnospiraceae; genus Eubacterium_Q. The sequence continues at coordinate 2,697 of JAFVAQ010000002.1, forward strand.
CTACATATCAAGTCACACAGATTTCAGTTCGGTTATATGTGTGCCGGTCGAGATACTAACTGCAGAGGTATCAATGACTGCTAAGCAGATATACATCTATCTGTTAAATCGTTCTAAACAAAATAAGGATGAAGATGATATCGGCTTTATCTTTACTACAGCTTCATATAGTGAGATAGGAAAGGACCTGGACATCAGCAAATCTACAGTGAAGAGAACGCTTCATGAACTCGATGATGAAGGCCTGATAGTAAGGAAGAGAATGGGTAGAGGTAAAGCCAATAGGATATATGTTCTGATTCCAGAAGATTAGTATAAATGAAGGAGAATAAGAATATGGCTGATGAATCTGATATTGAAAATATAATTGTTACAAATGATTTTAAAGAAAAAATGGTGAAGCAGAGAAAACCATTTGTGATGAAATATGGTTCTTGTGTTCCAGAAGCACATGTGTACTTTCGTCATAGGGAGACAGGAGGGATTATTGCAATTAGTTTGCATAGTTTAGCATATGAATGGCCATCGGCGGTTATTAGCGGTAAAGATTATCTGCTTTGTAATATGGCAGATATGATTGAGCTTTGTGATGCTGATGAAGACTATTTTCTGATGAATAATATCTGGAGAATTATTTTTGATACTGTAGAGGAGGATTACTAATATGGATGAATTAGAGAGACTTCAGCAGAAGAAGCTGGAAATGGATAATCAGCTTAAACGTTATCAGGAAGAAGAAAAAATCCTTAAAAAGAAAGCTACGGAGATGACTAGAAACATTCGTACTCATAGACTTTGTTCAAGAGGCGGGATGGTTGAGAAGTTTATCAGAGAACCGGAGCTGCTTACCCAGGATGATGTTATGGAGATACTTACATTTGCTTTTAACAATGAATCAGTAAAGCAGAAGGTTAATCAGGTGATACAGAAGAGAAAAACTACAAGTGTAAAGCCTGTGAATGCTAAAACTGAAACAAAGAGCTAAAGTAGTGGGATTAGTCGGCGGTGACGGGGTACCTAGCCGTCCGGCACCTACCCCTTTCTTAGAAAGGGCGCAATTATACACCGACCCGAATGGGGCGGTGTGATATGCGCTCTGCGAGGCTGGAAAAGTAATCAGCATAGCTGATAATGCCAGGGCTTTGCCCTGCGCCGTTCCGGCTACCTACTACAAGTGTTTTTATAGGAAGGGTGTGTAAGAGAATGTCTACAACTCATTTTAATATGAAAATAGTTAAAAGAAGTAAGGGCGAATCTGCTGTTGCTGCAGCAGCTTATCAAAGTGGAGAAAAGTTATATTCAGAGCGAGACTCTAAAACTAAGCATTACAGTATGAAACAGGGAATAGTTTCAACAGAAGTGTTAATTCCTTCAAATGCTCCGGAAGAATATAAAGATAGAAATACCTTATGGAACGCAGTAGAGAAAGTTGAAAAACAATGGAATTCTCAGCTGGCTAGAAGATTCATAATTGGTATTCCGAAGGAAATTCCGGAAGATCAGTATTCAAAATTAGTACATGAGTATTGCGCGAAAGAATTTGTTGAGAAAGGCATGTGCTGTGATATTGCTATTCATGAAAAGTATGGCGGAGAAAGAAATCCGCATGCGCATATACTGCTTACGCTCAGACCTATGGATGAACATGGCAACTGGACAGATAAAAGCCATAAGGTTTATGACCTGGATGAGTTCGGTGAGAGAATAAAACTTCCGAACGGAGAGTATAAATCTCATAAGGTTTCTTCTACCGGATGGGATGAGCAAAGTAATGCAGAAGTTTGGAGACATGACTGGGAAACTATCGTAAATGAATATCTTGAACGAGCTGGATCTGATGTGAGAATAGATATGCGTTCTTATGAAAGACAGGGAAAGGATCAAGTTCCAACAGTACATATGGGACCAGCTGTTACCAATATGGAGAGGCGAGGAATTCAGACAGATATAGGCAATCTGAATAGAGATATAAAGGCATTTAACTCGAGGTTCAGTGAATTAAGAAAAAAGATAAGTGGTCTTAAGTATTGGATATCACATTTGACTCATAAGATAGACAAGCTTATCGAAGATATTAGGTCTGGTAGAGAGGAAGTCAAATACTGGGTTCCTGCTGATGAAGCGAGATGCGCGGATATAAAAGAGATAAATAAGGAAAATATCATAAAGGCTCTTGAAAAGATGCCGGTTATTCATTCGCTTACTGCATTTATGAATAAAAGAACTGAAGAAAACCGTAATCTTCCGATAGAGGAAAGAATGGCGGCTACCAGGAGAGACCAGGCGATTTTTTCAAAGGCAACACAGTATGTGACAATCCATAAGCTAAGTTCGATTTCTGAACTCGATAAGAAAGTATCACAACTTGAGTACGCTTATAAAAAGATAGGTGCAGCTGTAAAGTATCATGATAGACGTCTTAAAGAGATATCGATGATTGAAACCAAGATAAGCATTATGAAGAAGAATCAATCTGTTGTGGCTGAGCTTAACAAGAAGAAGTTTAAGAAAACAAGAAGTGATTTTTATGAGAAGCATAAGCCGGAGATTGATGAATTCTATAAGGCAAAGAAATATCTTGAGATTCATAATAGCGGACGCCTTGATAATATATCTGATCTTAATTCTGAGAAGAAAAAGCTTCAGGCTGAGAAGGCTGATTTGGATCCAAAGCTTGCAAAGATAGAAAAGGATTTTGAGGAAATAAATGCTGTTAAATACTGCGTTGATATTGCACTTGAAAGGGTTAATGAAAAAGCTTCGGAAGGAGCAAAGGATATTAAACAGAATAGTGTATTACTTAAAATCCAGCAGAAGCAGGAAGAAGTTAAGAAAGCTGAGGCGGCCAGAAAGCAGAATGATAAGAGTAGGAGCATTAAGCGTACTACTGTGAAGGGCGAGACGTTAGACTAAGAAAAATAGCGAAAGGGGGTGTTACATATGGCAATTGAAAGATTCGCTTATAAGAAGAATAATCCAATAGATAGAAGTGTATTCTTCAGATTACCAAAGTTTCTTTTTGAATATAAATCCCTGAGTAGGCTTTCTACTGAAGCAAAAGTTCTCTATGGAAAGTTTCTTGAGTTAGTAGAGTTTTCCGTAAGGGCAGGATGGTATGACGATGAAGACAGACTATATATAAGATATACGCTTAAGAGTGTCGAGAGGTTTTTTGACTGCAGCAATCATAAGGCGAGAGATATATTCAAAGAGCTTGGAGATGAAGGCGTTGGTTTGATTACAAGAGTTGATCAAGGTCGTGGCAAACCCTCGATTATATATGTTCATAAGTTTATTCCCGAGTATGAAGACCTGAAGGATGAGTATAAAAAGAATTACGCCGAAAAGAACTATACATGCGCCGAAAAGGAGTATATTAGTGTCCAAAAGAACAGCGTGTATTATTCCAAAAGTACACCTAATAATAAGAGTAATAAAGTTATCTATAAAGATTTTAATAATACTAATCCATACAATTATTCCATGGATGATTATGAAAAGAAATATACAGAAGGTGGAGGAAGTTTATGATTAATAACATTTTTAATTCTACTGATAATAATAATTCCGCTAGCCTGGCAGATGATGAATATATAGATCCCGTTGATGGCCTCATATATTGCAAGGTGTGCGGCAAGCATAGACAGATGAGATTTATATTTCACGGTGAAGAACGTATAGTTCGAACACTTTGTAAATGTGGTGAAGCAGAACGTGACGCGAGGATTCAGGAAGAGGAAAGAAGAGAGTTTCAGCGCCGCACTGATAGCTTGCGCCGGACGGGAATGCCAGATAGAAAGATGTGGGAGTATACATTTGATAATGATAAGGGCTATAACTCAAAGCTTTATATGGCACAAAACTATGTTGATAGATTTGAAGACCTTAAGGCTGATGGAAGAGGTCTTCTTCTGTGGGGCCAGACAGGAACCGGAAAGACATATTTTGCCGGTTGTATCGCAAATGCGCTTATCGATAAAGGCATATCAGTTTATATGACTAATTTTTCTACAATTATCAATCAGCTGACAGGTGCATTTTCAGAAGAAAAGAATCAGATTATCGAGACAATCAATCAAAAGTCGCTTCTGATAATTGATGATCTTGGGATAGAGCGAAATACAGACTATGCCACTGAGCAGGTTTATAACGTGATAGATACCAGATATAGAAGCGGCAGGCCAATGATAATCACAACAAATATTATTCTCGATGATCTGAAAAATCCTAAGGATCTGGCTCATAAAAGAATCTATGACCGCATCCTGGAGAGGTGTACGCCAATCCTGATTGAGGGTAGGAATATCAGGGAAATAAATATGGAAGAGAATAATAAAGTTATAAGAGAGGCTATAACAAAGAAAAATGATTGATGAAGAAAAACCTCTTGCATGACACTTGGTGATATGATAATTTTCTTAGTGAAGAAAAACGCATAACATCTCAAATGCAGGAGGTCAGACTTCATCTCTCATAGAAAGGAGTTTTCTATGAAGGATGCAACCAGTAAGTCAGACAACCTGGCTATCTCAGAAGATGTTAATAGAGAACCGGATGATATCAAAACCTATGGAAAGTATACTGTAAAGTCATACTTCATAGGAGAGGAAGATATCACGGATCTCATCATAAGTTATATCGACAGAGTAGCCTCGTTGAAGTAGTAATGCACATTTCCAAGAATGTGTTTCAAGAGGTTATAAATTCCATGAAAGAAAGAAAATTATATAAAGCGGCCGTCTATCTTCGTCTATCTAAGGGCGATGATGATCTTAGTGTTCTTGAAAAGCAGGAAAGTAACAGTATAACTAACCAGCGACTCTTAACAATGAGCTATATAGATAAGCATAAAGATCTTAAGTTTGTAAAGGAATATCTGGAAATGTAAACCCAAGAATTGATACAAAGAAATGCTGTTGTCAGAACGGTAAAATGGCTTGAAATCAAGGGCTTTCGGGGATTAAGGGTTCTCCGACAGCTCTTTCTTTATGCACATTTGTGGGTGGCATCGTGGCAACA
>JAFVAQ010000022.1 GCA_017480495.1 Eubacterium sp.
AAGTGAGAGCTTAGCAAGCGAAGCGTCCGTTAGGGCACCGCGCCTGTGCGAGAGCTGAGTCGAGAAAAGCATTGTGGCAGATGCGAGGCGGCTTGTAAGACTAAATTCCGGTAAAAGTGGAATTTACTTTTTTATTTAACATATATAAAAATATAGTAAAAAAGTCCTTGCATTTTGTGGAACGCTCGTATATAATACATCTTGCGCTGTAAAAGCGGAATTAAATATTGGGGTATCGCCAAATGGTAAGGCAACGGACTCTGACTCCGTCATTTCTAGGTTCGAATCCTAGTACCCCAGCTCATAAACCTCGGTAGAAATACCGAGGTTTTTTATGGCTATTGTCAAATGGTAATATGAATGATAAAGTAAAACAACAAATAGAAGAAGATAAAAAATAAGTTATAAAAGCAAAGGAAAATCAATATGTTTAAGAAAGTTAATTTAGATGAAATATGGTTTGAACTTGACGAAAATGAAAAAGAAGAAGGGGGATATTTAGCTGACGAAGTAGAAAAATATGATTGTGGACCATTAGATGATGAAATGGTTAAAAAAACAGAAGAACAATTAGGTTTTAAACTCCCTGAATCATATATATATTTAATGAAAAAGCATAATGGTGGATTATTACAAAAGAATTATCTGGCAATGAAAAATACAGATGGTTTTTGGGATTTAGAAGGAATATATGGGATTGGTGATAAAAATTATTCAATAAATCATCAAAACAAAGATAAAGCGGATTTTGAGGCAAATCTTATATCAATCTGTTCCTCCAATTCTGGACACTCCAATATATATTTGGATTATAATGAATGTGGTCCACAGGGTGAACCAAGAGTGATTTCAATAGATAATGAACTTAGCATGGAGGATTTGAATGAAAAACCATATGTTTTAGCAAAGAATTTTGAAGATTTCATTTCAAGACTATGTGACCCAGAAGATGAAGAAGAAATAAGCAAATATGACACATTAGTATATTTTGAACCGGATGATACTATTCATAAAGTAGTAAAAAAACATGTATTGCTATATAATCAAATGTGGGCATATATAGCGATACCAATAATGACAATAATATCAATACTTATTTTTATAAGGGTGAATATTAAAATGTCATTATTAGTATTTATACCTATTGTCTTATTACCTATTACTATCTTTTTGATTATTGGTTGTCTGATCATAACAACAGATATATTAAAAAGAAAATATAAGTGTTGGTTTGATGTAATAGAAAACATTACAAATGAAAACGGAGTTGTAACTTATAAATTAAAAGAAACAGAGAGAAAAATGGATTTTATCGAAAGAAAAAAAGATAAACTCGAGATTGGCAATAAAGTATTATGTATTAGTGAAGGCTATGCTTTTAAATACAATCATTAAAACCACTTTGTTTGTATTCAGTAAAAGGCGTGATTTCTTCGCAAGCTGAGGGATAACATATGCTTATTGAGGAGAAGATATTAGAGAAGAAAAAGGGGTCAAAAGCGGATTTGATTATTCGTATTTTTGTAGTGTCTTTTGCTTCGGTCGTTATGGCCTTCAATATCAAAACCTTCGTTCATACAGGCGGCCTTCTTCCAGGAGGCGCCAGTGGACTTACACTTCTGCTGCAGGAAATATTCAGTAAATATCTAGGCATTAATCTGCCCTATACACTTATAAATCTTCTGATAAATGCATTTCCTATCTATATTGGCTTCAAATTTATAGGTAAGAAATTCACGCTTCTATCTTGCTGGTGCATCGTTCTAACCAGCGTGCTCGCAGATATAATTCCGGCATATACAATTACCCGAGACACACTACTTATAAGTATATTTGGTGGACTTATAAATGGTTCTGCCATCAGTCTGTGTCTACTTATGGATGCGACCAGCGGTGGAACGGACTTTGTGGGAATATATCTGTCGGAGAAAAGGGGAGTAGATTCCTTCAGTGTGACACTTATGATAAATGCTTCTATCCTTGCAATTGCTGGACTTCTCTTCTCGTGGGATAAGGCTCTATACTCGATTATTTTCCAGTTTGCCTCTACAGTTGTTGTGAGACTCCTTTATAGGAAATATCAGCAGGCGACTCTATTTATAGTGACCAATAAGCCTAAAGAGGTTTGCAATGCAATCAGAGAGGTTAGTAATCACGGAGCTACAGTTCTAGAGGGAGAGGGCTCTTACGAGCATTGCGAGAGAAATGTTGTCTATTCCGTTGTTTCCAGTTCGGAATCCAGTAGAGTTGTAAAAGCTGTCAAAGATGCAGATAAGGCGGCTTTTGTAAATGTACTAAAAACAGAAAGAGTAATAGGACGCTTTTACCAGCGCCCTACCGACTAAATTAAAGGGCGCCTTATAGGCGCCTCTTTTAATAATCTTCATTTATATATGCATATCTCAAATGATCTCTGAACTTGCCGCCGATAAGTATACTCGCGGTTTCAAAGCCTTCGTGTATAAATCCTAGATTCTCTAGTATATGAATAGATTTTTCATTATCTGTAAGAACTCTTGATTCTATTCTATGGATGTGCGCCAGACTAAGCACATGTTCGATGGAAGCCCTGCACGCTTCGGTGCAGTAACCGTGTCCTTGATAATCCTCATGCTGATTATAACCGAATATAGTACTAGCATAGGGCTCCTTACGGATTCGAACGAAGCTAATGGAACCAATTATAAGCTCAGGGTTTTCCTTCAGTGCATAGTAATAATATGCGGAGGTGAGATTTGCCATATTAGAGACCTCGTTCTCCAGAATCTTATGCTGGAATTCCAGGGTATAGTACCTCTCCGTATGAACAGGCTCGTACTGCTCAAAGAATTCCCTGTTATCAGAATAATATTTCAGCATTTTCTCATCGAGTGCAGTATCAGAGGTCTGGATGATCAGTCGATCAGTTTCAAATGTATAAGGCATAAGTATTCTCCTTTTTATTCCACAGATTTAAGTGATTCGGCCATGTTGATCCGTGAAAGCTTGCGACGCATGACCAGGTTAACCATTAAAGCGAATATAAATGTAAGTATAACAGCATAAACATAACTGATAGCTTCAATATGAGTATTAAAATATACCATATCAACTATTATCTGTGCCATTACATATTTATGAAGCAGTACACCAAGCCCCAGCCCAACAATAGTACCTATGAGAGTTAATATTATATTCTCGCGGAATACATACGCAGAGGTCTCGTTTGGATAGAAGCCAAGAACCTTGATGGTGGCTATCTCGCGGATACGCTCGGTAATATTGATATTCGTCAGATTATATAATACTACAAATGCTAGTCCCGCTGCACTAAGTATTACAATAAGAACTATATAGTCCAGGCTGGACATAGTCTTGGCCATTCTGTTTTTGAAGTCATTGAAAACCGATACATTTACTGCGTCATCACATTCAGACAGGCTGCGCTGGATATCATATATATCAGTTCCTTCTGAAGAGTTAATATAAGCTCCATTTATATCGCCCTTTAGATCATCTGGTGATAGAATCACATAATTATAAACGTGGTTGATGAAGATTCCGGAAACCGTTGCCTTTATCTCATTCATTTCATCATTTCGTAGAGTGATCTCATCACCTTTATTTATATGATATCTCTCTGCCAGACTTATACTGATTAGAATCTCACCACTTTCAGGCAGACTGAGAGGGCTTCCTGATGCGTCTTCTAATTTAAAGAAATGGTCGAAGCTTTCAGTGCCATTTCCGTCCAGACTGCCAACCGGTGCGATTACATTTACGGCCTTAGATGCTTTGCTTGTTATTATGTCATATGCAGCCGAGCATATAAAAGTATATTCCGAGGTGTTTATATTTAGTGATTCTATGATTTCGTCTGGAACTGTATTTGTAGTTCCATTATTAAATGTGAATTCAGCATCTGCTACCTGGATATTATCATATTGACTTTCGGCGAAGCCGGCGATAGAGTCCTTCATACCGAAGCCAGTAAGGACGAGAGCGGTGCATCCACTGATTCCTATTACCATCATGAAGAAACGTCTCTTATATCTTAAAATGTTCCTGATAGAAACCTTATGTAGGAATTTCATTCTGTTCCATATGGCAGGTATATACTCCAGAAAAACCCTTCTTCCTGGCTTAGGTGCCTTTGGTCTCATCAAGGTTGCAGCGGATTCAAGAAGCTCATATCTACAAGATAATAGTGTGGTTCCGACAGAACATAGTAACGAAACTATTACAGCGATAAGTGCCAGCTTTACGTCAAATATAAACTTAAGAGGAACAAGTATATACATCATTTTGTAGGTGGTCCAGATAACAGCTGGAAATATGAATATACACGATGCATATCCCGTGACGCATCCAATCAGGGAAGCGCTTCCTGCATAAATAGAATATTTAAGTATGATGTCTCTATTACTATATCCGAGAGCCTTAAGAGTACCTATTTGGCTACGTTGCTCCTCGACCATTCTGGTCATGGTAGTCATACAGACAAGGGCAGCGACTAAAATAAAGAATAATGGGAAGATTCTGGCTACTTGCGCTACTATATCAGAATCGCTGTTGAAGCATACGTATGCGATATTAGAGTTTCTCTCAAGTACGAATGTGTCAGGAGTATCTAGATCCTCTAGATCTCGTTCAGCATCTTCTATTTCTTTCTCAGCGTCAGCTATTTTTTCATTAAATTCAGCGAGTCCATCTTCGTATTCGGCGAGACCCTCCTCGTATTCAGCAAGTCCGTCCTCGTATAGAGCCTTACTTTCTTCGAGTTTAGCGAGTCCATTATTATATGCATTTAGACCGGAGTTATATTCGGCGAGGCCTTCGTTATATTCGGCAAGACCTGATTCATATTCCGCCATTCCAGCTTCGTACTTAGCGTAGTTTTCATTATATGTAGCAAGACCGGTATCATACTTATCTCTGGCGTCTTTTAGTTCCTCCCTTGAAGCTGCTATTTCTAATCTGGAAGCCTCAGCAGTTGCTTTGTCTATTAGGCCGGCTGCTTCTGCTGTATCTATTCCGGCTTCGGCACTATCGAGTCCCAGCTCGCCTGCTTCAATCTTAAGGAGGGAAGCATCTAGTTCAGCCTTTCCTTGATCGAGAGCTTCCTTAGAGGCATCAAGAGTCGCCTTTGCGCTGTCTAGTTCTAAGCTAGAGCTGTCCAGAGTTGATTTGGCGCTACTTAGCTTAGATGCGGATCTTCCAAGTTCTGCTTCACCGTTATCTATTTCTTCCTTCGCACTATCTAACTCTTCTTTAGCGTCATCTAGCTCAGCCTTGGCATCCTCGAGCTCCTTTTCTCCTTCTTCGGCCTCCTCCTTTAAGGTTTCCTTGGCCTCCTGAATCTCGTCATATGCTTCCTGATAGACTCTGTCATAGCGGTTCATAGCGGTCTCTTCAGTGATGTCCTCCCACTCAGGGCGAAGAGAGTCCATCATATCATCATAGTCATCAGAATAAATCGGATGTTCCTCCTCCAAAGTAACGTATATCTCGGTATAAATGTCCTCGGCAAAGGCATCTCTGGTCATATAGACAAAACCGTCCACTATACCATTTCCTAGAGAGGTATTACCTCTTTCGAAATTTATATACAGACTGGAATCAGCGAAACCGACAACTGTATACTTATTTTTGTAGAAATGCTCAAGTGTGTCATCATCATTAGAGGGAGAGAGCACCAGTGTATCTCCTATAGAGAGTCCCTTTCGGTAATAGTTATCTAGGAGTACTTCATTTGGGGCGCTAGGAAGTCGTCCTTCTCTAAGTATCAGACCGTTTATATTATCAGTGATAGAGTGGGCTCTTAGGACTATATCCTTACCATCCTTGTCAAGACAGATAACGTCATATTGGAAGGCGCCTTCAGCGTACTCGACCTTATCCTTTTGCTGGATATTATCTACATCCTGCTCTTCCCATCCAAGAGTTGAGATAAGACGATAGTCATAGAAATTATTATCCTTATATAATTCATTTATAGTATGTACCATTACGGGAGTGGTTATTCTTACACCAGAAAAAAAACCGACTCCGAGAAATGTAATAGCTAGTATCGCGAAGAATCGGCCGAAGGTCCCCTTTATATCACGCAGTGTGGATTTGTTGAGTGCTCTTTTTTGCATGTGAGAATTACCATTCTATTTCAGATATATCTACGGGATCTGGATTCAGGTACTCTTTTTCGATTTTACCACTGCGGACGGTGATAACTCTGTCAGCCATTGCAGTAAGGGCTGAATTGTGAGTGATCACTATAACTGTGGTTCCGGTTTTGCGACAGGTGTCCTGAAGGATTTTAAGTACTGATTTGCCAGTGTTATAGTCCAGAGCTCCTGTTGGCTCGTCGCATAGTAGTAACTTTGGATTCTTGGCAAGGGCGCGTGCAATGGCTACGCGTTGCTGTTCTCCTCCGGATAGCTGGGAAGGGAAGTTCTTCAGTCTGTCCGCCAGACCTACTTCCGTCAGGATTTCCTCAGGTGGAAGGGGATCCTTGCATATTTGAACAGCAAGCTCGACATTCTCCAGTGCAGTTAGATTCTGAACCAGATTATAGAACTGGAATACAAAGCCTACGTCAAAACGTCTATAGGTTGTCAGCTGCTTCTTAGAATAGGTAGATATATCATCTCCATCTATAAGTACATTTCCGGAGGTTAGAGTATCCATTCCTCCTAAAATGTTGAGTATAGTGGTTTTGCCGGCTCCCGAAGCGCCTACTATAACACAGAATTCACCTTTTTCTATGGTGAAACTAGCGCCAGAAAGAGCAGGGATTTCTACCTCCCCGCTTTTATATATTTTCTTAACATCCTTAAATTCTACGTAGGACATTTTGCCTCCTGATAAAACAATTTATTCCATATTATAAACACAAACTACTATAAATTCCACCGCTTTTATGATAATCTAATAGAGTGTTTTTTGGGATAAAACACTTATGTAGTAATAAAAATATAAGATCAGAGGAATGATTAAATGAAGTATTATCTTGAAAGTTATGAAAATGTCCTAACAGAAATGAAATCCAAGCCAGAGGGACTAACAGAGGCAGATGCTTCCGAAAGACTTGCGGAATATGGACAGAACAAACTAGTCGAGAAAGAAAAGGAAAGTGTATTTAAGAAATTCCTGAAAGAAATATGCGAGCCAATGACAATAGTCCTGATCATTGCGGCTATCATATCTGCGGTGACAGCATTTTTCTCACATGAAGGCTTTGCGGATGTGTTTATTATCCTCACAGTAGTAATAGTAAATGCTATCCTGGGAGTTTATCAAGAGTCCAAGGCAGAGTCTGCAATCGCCGCACTTCAGGAGATAGCGGCAGCGACATCCAAGGTTATCAGAGGTGGAGAAGTGAAGGTTATTCATTCCTCTGAGCTTGTTCCTGGAGACATCATTACGATGGAGGCTGGTGACGCAGTTCCGGCGGATGCAAGAATCATTGAAGCTGCTTCCCTTAAGGTTGAAGAGGCTGCTCTTACAGGAGAGTCTGTTCCATCTGATAAAACAGCAGAGGTGCTGGATACAGCAGGTGCAACGGATGTTCCTCTAGGCGACAGAGCTAATATGGTCTACATGGGCTCCTCTGTTCAGTATGGTCGTTGCAAGGCGGTTGTTACCGGAACGGGAATGACTACAGAAATGGGTAAAATAGCAGATCAGCTGTCACAGGCTGGAGACGAGGAAACTCCACTTCAGATCAAGCTGACCGAACTATCAAAGATTCTTTCTATAATGGTACTTGTTATCTGTGCTATTATCTTCGGAATCAATATAGTACGTAACCTGGTTACAGGTCAGGGACTGAATGGTGAATTCTTCCTGAATACATTTATGGTTGCTATCTCCCTGGCAGTTGCTGCTATACCTGAGGGACTTGCGGCAGTTGTAACAGTGCTTCTGTCCCTTGGCGTTACTCATATGTCAAAGAATCACGCAATCATCCGTAAGCTGACGGCAGTTGAGACACTTGGATGTACAGAAATCATTTGTTCAGATAAGACTGGTACTCTTACTCAGAACAAGATGACTGTAGTTGAGCACGTAACAGTAACAGATGGAAATGTAGAAGTAGAAAAGGATGAGAATGGAAAGCTTCTTCCAGACGATAGTCTATCAGATGATGGAAGAATCCTTATTCTGGGAATGGCTCTTTGCTCAGATGCTGAGTGGGAGACAGATAAAGCAGTTGGTGAGGCAACAGAGTGTGCGCTTGTAACCGACGCTGCTAAGAATGATATGCCTAAGGCTAAACTGAAGGAGGCATATCCAAGAATAGGTGAGGCGCCATTTGATTCACTTCGTAAAATGATGACAACTGTACATAAGGATCCGGAAGGTGGATATGTTCAATTCACTAAGGGTGCTCCTGATTGCGTGCTGGCAGAATGTACACATTATATGATGGATGGTCAGGTTCATGAGATGACTTCAGAAGTAATGAACAGAATTAAGGCTGCGAACAAGGGTATGGCAGATAGAGCTCTCAGAGTTCTGGCGCTTGGATACCATAAGTATTCGGAGGAGCCAAAGGACTTCGCTCCAGCGGTACTTGAGAAAGAACTTGTATATATAGGTCTCTGCGGAATGATAGATCCTATCAGACCAGAGGTTAAGGTGGCTATCGAGAACTGCCGCAAGGCAGGCATCCGACCTGTAATGATTACAGGTGACCACAGAGATACAGCGGTTGCTATAGCAAAGGAACTGGGTATCCTTGATGGCGTGGATGAGAATGGAAATGCTATCACATTTGAAGCTATCACAGGTGCTGAGCTGGAAGAGCTCTCAGATGAATACTTCAATGAGCATGTAACGGACTATTCAGTATATGCAAGAGTTCAGCCGGAGCATAAGGTTAGAATAGTAGATGCATGGCAGAATCTAGGAAAGGTTACAGCCATGACAGGTGACGGAGTAAATGATGCTCCATCTATTAAGTCGGCTGATATCGGAGTCGGAATGGGTATAACCGGTACAGACGTTACTAAGAATGTCGCGGATATGATTCTTACAGATGATAACTTCGCTACTATAGTAACAGCTGTAGCTGAGGGTAGAAGAATATATGACAATATCCGCAAGGCGATACAGTTCCTGCTGTCATCTAACCTTGCAGAGGTTATAGCAATCTTCATTGCGACTGTAATGAACTTTACTATACTTAAACCGGCACACCTTCTGTGGATTAACCTGATCACAGACTGCTTCCCAGCTATCGGACTTGGAATGGAAGAAGCAGAAGCAACAACTATGCAGCAGCCACCACGTAAGAAGACAGATGGTATCTTCTCAGGCGGACTTGGAGTTGATGTTATAGTACAGGGGGCAATCATAGCTATACTTACAGTAGTTTCTTACGGAGTGGGACATTATCTTGAAACGGGTTCAATAGCTATTCATACATCAAATGATGGAATGACTATGGCGTTCCTGACACTGTCTCTTACAGAGGTGTTCCATAGCTTTAATATGAGATCAAGAACAGAGTCGCTCTTCTCCCTCAAGAGACAGAACAAGACACTCTGGGCAACCTTTGCATTTTCAATAGTGCTGACTGTGGTTATAATTTATGTGCCAGTACTTAGAAATCTTTTCTCCTTTACATTTATTGATGGAAAAGAATTCGCTATCGCCTTTGGTCTTGCATTTCTGATTATTCCTATAGTTGAGATATCTAAGCTTATCAAACGACTAAGAGCAAAATAAAGGAAATGTAGCTGTGACAGTTTTTTGATATAAATATCATTTGAAATTAGTGTATATCGGTGTTACACTTAGTTCACGTACTGACGCGGAAGGGTTCGTCCCAACCGGAAAGGCGATGGAATAAGAAGATGCCGTAGGGTATCTACGCTTTGAATCGGATTTTAGGGAAGTACGTACGCGTGCTTCCCTTTTTGTTTTATCTAGGTGGTTCCATCTCCACAGAAGCTATAGAGGAGGTAAAGCTAGTGGAAAATAGAATAGCACTTATCGGAATAGTTGTAGAAAACGAAGAGTCTATTGAGGATGTTAACAAGATACTTCATGACGCTAGAGAATATGTTATTGGTCGTATGGGGATTCCTTATAGAGAGAAAAAGATATGTATTATCAATGTAAGCCTGGATGCACCAGAAAAAATAATCAGTACATTAGGTGGCAAGCTAGGTATGCTGGACGGAGTAACAACTAATACCGTCTATGCAAAGAAGAGGTATTAAATGAGTCTAGAAGTTTTAGATGAATATAAGTTAATAGATAAGCTAGAGGCTACTCACGAGCTGGAAAAGGAAGAGTGGATATATCTTCTAGAGCACCAGTCAAAGGAGCTTTCGGAATATCTATTTAAGAAATCAGATCGTGTTAGGCGAGAGAATTATGGAACAGATGTTTTCGTTCGTGGACTGATAGAGTTTTCTAATTATTGTAAGAATGACTGCTACTATTGTGGTATAAGATGTGGCAATCCAAAGGCTGATAGATATAGACTCACGGAAGAGCAGATACTTGAATGCTGTAAGGAAGGCTATGAACTAGGATTCAGAACCTTTGTTCTGCAAGGGGGAGAAGATCCTCATTATTCCGACGAAGATATTTGCAGAATAATAAAGAGTATTAAGGCAAAATATCCTGACTGTGCGGTGACACTTTCAATTGGTGAAAAATCCTATGAGAGTTATAAGAAGTATTACGAGGCAGGAGCGGATAGATATCTTCTCCGACACGAGACAGCAAATGAAGAGCACTATAGGAAGCTTCATCCAGAAAACCTTTCTCTAGAGAATAGGAAAAAATGTCTATTTAACTTAAAGGAAATAGGATATCAGGTTGGAGCGGGATTCATGGTAGGATCTCCGTATCAAACTAAAGAATGTATAGCTGATGACATGATATTTTTGCACGAGCTGCAGCCGCATATGGTGGGGATCGGTCCATTTATCACGCATCATGATACACCTTTTAAGGATAAAGAAAATGGCACTATGGAGGAAACACTTTTCCTGCTGGGCTTAATAAGACTTATGCTTCCTAAGGTTCTCCTTCCATCAACAACAGCCCTTGGGACGATTCATCCTCTTGGGCGAGAGTATGGGATCCAGGTTGGTGCAAATGTTGTCATGCCGAATCTTTCGCCAGTAGGAGTTCGAGATAAATATCTTCTATATGATGACAAGATCTGCACAGGGGATGAATCCGCTCAGTGCAAGACTTGTCTGCAGAAGAGAATGGAGTCGATAGGTTTTAATGTGGTAACCTCACGAGGCGACCACAAAGATTATAAAAATCACATCCCAAATAGGGACACTAAGGAGGAATAATAATGTATAATCCAAAATCACTTAAAGCAGAGGAGTTTATCGATCATGACGAGATACTGGAATCCCTCAAATATGCTGATGAGAACAAGAGTAATGTTAAGGTAATTGATGAAATACTTAAGAAGGCAAGAGAATCAAAGGGCCTTGATCATAGAGAGGCATCTGTGCTTCTTGCCTGCGATATACCGGAGAAGAATGAAGAGATATTTAAGCTGGCTAACGAGATTAAGCTTGAGTATTACGGAAACAGAATCGTGCTTTTTGCACCACTATATCTTTCAAACTACTGTATAAATGGATGTACTTACTGTCCATATCATGCAAAGAATAGAACTATTCCAAGAATCAAGCTTACTCAGGAGCAGATTAGAAATGAAGTAATCGCGTTGCAGGATATGGGACACAAGAGACTGGCTCTTGAGACAGGTGAGGATCCTATCCATAACCCTATTGAGTACGTTCTTGAGAGTATTGATACTATTTATTCTATCAAGCATAGAAATGGTGCTATCAGACGTGTAAATGTAAATATCGCCGCAACAACAGTTGAGAATTATCAGAAGCTTCACGAAGCAGGTATCGGAACATATATCCTCTTCCAGGAGACCTATCACAAGGAATCCTACCAGCAGCTTCACCCAACAGGACCAAAGAGTGATTATGCTTATCATACTGAAGCAATGGACAGAGCGATGCAGGGTGGCATCGATGATGTAGGACTTGGAGTTCTCTTTGGACTGGATAAGTACCGTTATGAGTTCGCCGGAATCCTTATGCATGCTGAGCACCTTGAAGCAGTACATGGTGTTGGACCTCATACTATTTCCGTTCCACGTATCTGTCCTGCAGATGATATCGATGTTAAGGAATTCTCAAATGCTATCGATGATGATACATTTGCTAAGATCGTTGCATGTATTCGTATCGCTGTTCCTTATACAGGAATGATCATTTCTACAAGAGAGTCACAGAAGGTAAGAGAAAGAGTGCTTCATCTTGGTATTTCGCAGATATCAGGTGGATCACGTACTTCAGTTGGTGGTTATACTGAAGAGGTTCGTCCAGATGATACAACACAGTTTGAGGTTTCAGATACAAGAACTCTTGATGAAGTAATCAAGTGGCTTATGGAGATGGATTATGTTCCATCCTTCTGTACAGCCTGCTACAGAGAAGGACGTACAGGAGACAGATTCATGGCACTTTGCAAGGCTAAACAGATTCAGAACTGCTGTCTGCCTAACGCCCTCATGACTCTTGAGGAGTATCTGGTGGACTATGCTTCCCCTGCTACAAGAGAAGTTGGTGAAAAGATAATCGTAGATAACTTCAAGGATATTCCAAATCAGAAGGTTCTTGAAATAGTTAAAGAAAGACTAGAGCTGATCAAGAACGGCGGAGAGAGAGACTTCAGATTCTAGTATTTAATTAGTTTTTCTGATAATAGATGTTATACGGAGAAAATACATGGGTTTAAATGATATCCCTAGTGGAGAAAGAAAACATATAGCATTCTTTGGATGCCGTAATGCCGGAAAGTCTAGCCTGGTAAATGCTTTTACAGGGCAGAACCTATCTATAGTTTCGGATACAAAAGGAACTACCACAGATCCAGTAAACAAAAGTATGGAGCTGCTTCCTCTTGGACCTGTTGTGATAATAGATACGCCCGGTATAGATGATGAGGGCGAGCTTGGTTCACTTCGAGTTGAAAAGACTAAGCAGGTTCTTAGGAAAACAGATATAGCTATTCTGGTTATAGATGCGAGACTGGGTTTGTCTCAGGCGGATGATGAGCTGATAACCTTGTTTAAGGCTAGAAATATCCCATATATTCTGGTCTATAACAAGGTGGATCTGCTGCCGGTTTTAAGGAAAGAGGACTTTGAAGAGAAGATAGCAAAGAATGAAACAGGTGTTGCAACGGCACAGATTTATGTAAGTGCAAAAGAGGGCATAAATATAGAAAGCCTAAAGGAACTAGCGGGTAAACTGATTAAGGAAAGCGGCGGAGATAGAGACCTTATAGGGGACCTTGTAAGCGAGGGAGATCTAATAGTTCTAGTTATTCCTATTGATAAGGCGGCACCAAAGGGACGACTTATACTTCCTCAACAACAGGTTATAAGAGACGCGCTAGATCATGGGGCTGTGCCGGTAATGTGCCGAGACTCTGAGCTGGCAGAGACATTAAATAGTCTCAGTAAAAAACCTAGAATGGTTATCACTGATTCACAGGCCTTTAAAGAGGTAAGTGAGATAGTTCCTGAAGATATATACCTAACATCATTTTCTATCCTTATGGCAAGATATAAGGGCAACCTTGTACCATCTGTGCTCGGGGCAACTCAGCTGGATGAGATAAAGGAAGGGGATAGAATCCTTATCAGTGAGGGCTGCACACATCATAGACAGTGCGGAGATATAGGTTCTGTGAAGCTTCCAAACCTTATTAAGAAGTATACAGGAGTTACGCCAAAGATAGACCTCAGCTCTGGAACTGAGTTTCCATCAGAGCTCGGACAGTATAAGCTCATAATTCATTGCGGAGCTTGTATGCTGAATTCTGCAGAGGCGCAGTCTAGATACCGCCTAGCACAGGAACAGGGCGTTCCAATAACCAATTATGGAACAGCAATCGCATATATGAATGGAATATTAAAGCGTAGTCTTGAAGTGATTCCGGAAGTGGAGATTTAGCCCCTAGTATTAGAATTGTAGTGTAAATGTACTTCCTTCACCTAATTTACTATCTACTGTGATTCTTCCTCCCATTCCTTCGACTATGGATTTGGATAGGGATAGACCGATTCCTACGCTATTAGGATTTACTTCATTACTTGCTCTATAGAATCTGTCGAAGATGTGAGTCATGGTTTCTTCGCTCATTCCCATACCGTGATCTGATATACATATACGCGTAAAGACAGAATTCTTTTCCACGTGTATGTCTATATCTTCGCCTTCTTTTGAATAGTCGGAAGCATTTTTTACTATATTTATAATAGCTTCGGTCAGCCATTGACTATCGGCCTTTATGGTTATGTCTTCATCACAGCTGACACTTAGCTTTTGATTTCTGGTATCCGTGAGATATTTGACGCTTCCTGCCACCTCACTTAGTACTGCAGATACAGTTACGTCGTTTATTTCAAATTCTATGGCGCCCGCCTCGATGCGGGCTAGCTTAAGCATAGAAAGAACCATCCATTCCATTCTGCTTATCTGATTTGAGGCTTCGCTTAGGATCATTTTGCGTTCGTCCTCACTATTAATCTTGTCATTAACTATTAGATCAAGGAAAACATCCATTGACGCGAGAGGCGTTTTGAGCTGATGGGATATATCAGACATAACATCACGGAGATATTCTTTTTCGCTCTTCTCCTTACGCTTTCCTTCCTGAAACATATTTACCAGCTTTTCGAAGCTGTCATAGAAGATACCTATACTGCCTTCGCGTAGTTCAGAGGCTCTATAGTCATCAATCTTTTTCAGACTGTCAGACATATCGTCCTTTTCCTTTGATTCTTCTATAATAGATAGCATTATATCTGATGCATCTTCTACGGAACCGTAAGCGGCATTTATATATTTGGAGGCTAGAATAAAGAGCAGAATCACTAGGATTATCTCAGTGACACCTATAGTGATAAGAACTAGTTTACTGGCTTCATCTACCGTCATTCCAAGATAAAACATCAAAACAAGGCTGACAGTGAGAAAAATCCCCGCTATCAGCCAGTATAGCTTTCTGAAGTTGTCACGTTCATAACTACTTTTCATTTTTATTCAAATCGGTACCCGATTCCCTTAACTGTCTTTATATGTTCTGCGTCTTCCCCCAGTTTATCTCTGAGCCTCTTGATATATACCGATAAGGTATTGTCATCTATATAGGTATTCTCCGTATCATAAAGCCTTTGAAGCAGCTGATTTCTTGTGATAACGATTCCCTTATTGCGAATAAATTCTCTAAGTAGTCGGAGCTCAGCGGGTGTGCAGTCAACTATGTTTTCATTATTATATAGTCTGAAGCTATCGATGTTGAAACGATGCGACCCGAAGGTGACATCAGCTTCGATTGACTCGACATTAGAGCCTGTTAGACTATTATTAGAATTATTATTAAGAGCCATCGCTCGTTCTGCTCTTCTTAGAACAGCGGCAATTCTAGATAGTAGCTCTTTTACTCTATAAGGCTTTGTTACATAGTCGTCCGCACCTAGATCCAGTCCTCTTACTATATTGGATTCGTCCCCGACGGCGGTGCAGAAAATAACTGGAGTGGCATTTCCTTTTTGAGATAATTCTTCCAGATATGAGAAACCGTCTCCATCAGGAAGCATAACATCAAGAAGGATGAGAGAGTAGTTATTTGTACTTAGAAGCTCGCGGGCTTCAGCCAGATTCTTGGCGTGACCAACCTCATATCCTTCCGCCTTTAGGGTATATGTAGTTCCCATAGCGAGGGCGTAATCGTCCTCTATAAGTAGGATTTGTTTCATTAGATTTCCTTTTATCTTTCGAAATTATTTCGTAATGATATTAAACTTTGCATTAACATATAAAAGTATAACATTTTCCTCTTGACTTTAATAGTGATAGTTGTATAATACACTTTAGCGCGTTAAATCGTTAGCGCAGTAAAGTATTATTAAAAAGGAGATAGACTAATGGCTATCAAAGTTATCTTATTGGTTGTTTTCTTTGCTACTATGATCGGAATAGGTATCTACTCCAGAAACAAGGCAAAGAACGTAAATGATTATGTACTCGGCGGACGTACCGTAGGTCCATGGATCTCAGCTTTTGCATTTGGTACTTCTTACTTTTCTTCAGTTGTATTCATTGGATATGCTGGACAGTTCGGTTGGAAGTTTGGTCTTGCCTCTACATGGATAGGACTTGGAAATGCATTCATAGGAAGTCTTCTTGCATGGCTCATACTTGGACGTCGTACAAGACTTATGACTCAGCAGCTGGATGCGAAAACTATGCCGGAATATTTCGGCAAGAGATTCAATTCTAAATCTCTTAGAGTTGTAGGTTCTATTATCGCATTTGTATTCTTAGTACCTTATACAGCTGGTGTATATAATGGTTTATCAAGACTCTTTGGAATGGCCTTCTCTATAGATTATCGTATATGCGTAATAATTATGGCTCTTCTTACAGGAGCATATGTTGTTATCGGTGGATATATGGCCACAGCTCTTAATGACTTTGTTCAGGGTATCATCATGTTGATTGGTATCTGTGCAGTTATCGGAGCGGTACTAAATGGCCAGGGCGGATTCTTAAATGCTATTCAGGAGCTTTCGAAGATCCCTACTGATCCTGCAGTTACTACCCCAACTCTTGCAGATAGTCAGGGCCTCTTCGCTAGTTTCTTTGGACCTGACCCACTCAGCCTTCTCGGCGTTGTAATTCTTACTTCACTTGGTACTTGGGGACTTCCACAGATGGTTCACAAGTTCTATGCCATCAAGGATGAGAAGGCTGTTAAGACAGGTACAGTAGTATCAACTTTCTTCGCTATTGTTATAGCAGGTGGATGCTACTTCCTTGGAGGTTTCGGTAGACTCTTTGCTGAATATGAAGGAATCATAGTTGCAGCAGAAGATGGAACTACAAAGGTTGCTTTTGATAATATCGTTCCTACAATGCTTTCAACACTTCCTGATATTCTTATCGGAATAGTAGTAGTACTTGTTTTCTCAGCTTCAATGTCTACACTTTCTTCACTTGTTCTTACATCAAGCTCAACACTAACACTTGATCTTATCAAGCCACTTCTGAAGAAGGATATGAAGGAGAAGACACAGCTTAGGCTTATGCAGCTGTTCGTTATGTGCTTCATCGTACTTTCGGTTGTTATCGCATTTAACCCACCTACATTCATCGCTCAGCTGATGGGTGTTTCATGGGGAGCTCTTGCAGGTGCCTTCCTTGCACCATTCATGTATGGTCTCTACAGCAAGAAGATTACAAAGCTTTCTGTATGGGCCAGCTACATTGTGGGTGTTGGATTTACGCTTGCTAATATCTTCGCCACACAGGCTGGAAAGCCAATCATTGCATCGCCAATCAATGCAGGTGCTGCTACAATGATCGCCGGACTTATAATAGTTCCTATTGTGAGCCTTATAACACCAAAGCCTGATCAGAAAAAGGTTGAGGAGATATTCTCTTGCTACGATAAGACTGTAACAGTTAAGGAAACTCAGAACCTGGGTGAATCAAATTAATTACTAAAACTTCACATATGTCATTAGTGGATTTAAGAAGTTAAAAAAGATGAGAGTTTTGTGAAATGTATTTCATAAACTCTCATCTTTTATTTTATAAATTTTAAGTAAATATATAGAACATGGGAAAATGAATGCCCCAAATGTTAATTGTCAACCAATATTCTTCAAAAGGTTGACATTACATCTTATATATGATAATAATTATATGCTTCAAAGAATACTGTATAGAGCTATCTATAATTACTGGTTTTGGAGGAAGAAATGAACACAGTATTTTTATTGGTTTTAGGACTATATCTACTTGTATTTGTAATTATCAGCATACTTGATTTTCGTTCGGTGAAGACTTTTGAAGATTATGCTGTGGCAGGTCGGGTGCAGGGAACATTTGCTGTAACTATGACACTACTTGCGACGGTGATTGGAGCGTCAACGACAATCGGAATCACAGATACTGTCTATGCTATTGGATTTCCAGGGATATGGTGGTTGGCATTTGGTGCTATTGGACTGGTGCTTCAGTCCTTCTTAATCTCGAAAAAGGTTAGACAAACAGGCGCAGCAACCCTTCCGGATCTTGCAAATATAACAGTTGGTCGTGCGGCCGAAATGATAATTGCTCTTATTATTGTTATAGCGTGGGTTGGTGTGGTAGCAGGACAGCTTGTTGCAATGAACTCTCTGGTCAGCTTCGCCACAGGCAGAAATGATAAGTGGCTCTTTATTATAATGTCACTTGTAATAATAGTATATACACTCTTTGGCGGGCAGTCTTCGGTTGTGAAAACAGATAAGATACAATTTATCGTGATAGTAGCAGGTGTTGTTCTTTGCTGTCTCTATCTGTATCTGGTTCGCGGTGGAGATACAACCAGCGTTGCTCAGAATATAGAACTAATAAATCAGAGCTACAGACCAATGAATCTTCTGAATCAGCTCTTCGTTATAGGTGGAGTATATTTCCTTGGCCCGGATATCATATCCCGTAATTTTATATCCAAGGATGAATCAATCGCGAAAAAATCAGCCCTTATCGCAGGAATCGGTCTGTTTATCTTCTCAATAGTTATTACTCTGATTGGTATGTGGGCAAGGTATAATATAACCCCAGAGGAACTGGGAGATTCAAAGACTCTAATGTATGTTGTAAGTATTCTTCCTAAGACAGTAAGTATTCCACTGATATTTGGACTTCTGTCTGCTATCCTTTCCTCTACAGATACATGTCTGATAAATGCTTCTTCGATTTTTGTGAAGGATATACTTAGAAAGGAAAGTGTGGTTGGGATAAGAATTGCAGTTGCAGTAATAGGTATTATGGCTACAGCACTTGCTGTTCTTGGAAGGGGAGATATCATGTCTCTTCTGACGGGAGCTTACTCCATATATACACCTGGGATAATATTCCCACTACTGATAGCTATTCTTTGCCATAAGAAGAAAAAGATTAGACAACCTGTCTGGGTTGCAGCTGTAGTAATTGGTGGACTCTTTGGAATAATCGGCACATACTTTGCTCCGCTGCTGGAGAAAATATCACTCCCTGCACCAGTCATGTCGAACTTAAGCCTCATCGGAATGGGGCTGTCACTGCTTGTAGCCTTGATTTCGGTGAAATGGAATAGTAACAAGTAAGTGTTTTAAAGTATTCCGTATATATCAAGAAGAACCCTCGCAACTATTTCATTCTTAGGAATAGTAATATTCTTGATACCTATACCAATTATATAGCTATTTATAGTATTGGTTTCCATATCTGCGAAGTACTCTGTGAGTATTCCGCAGATATTTTTGTTACCAATGGATAGTCTGTTGAACTGCTTGTCGAGAGTGGCATTTTTTCCTGTAAGCGCTTCAATATTTCTTTTGACAATTGCGCCAATAGTACTAGACTTAAAAGGCTTTTGACTTTTTGCTTTTAGTAGATCCTTGTCATCTAATATGATGCTTAGATATATTCCACCCTCAGGTGAACTGAAGGACTTTCTATTATGTCCTTTTCCGGCGGACTGTTTCTTTGCAATAATTATCTTCTTATCAAGAGCGCCAGTTATAAGCTCAAGCTTAGCTAGCTGATTTGTTGAATCAACCTCGTCATAGATGATAATGCTATCGGCTATTTTGTTAATTTCTTTTTTATCTATGGAAGGAGCATTTCCTACGGCTTTGATGTTTGGATAATAAGAAAGCATCTGCTCTTTTATTGCAGTAACCGAAAGGATATCACTGGATTCATCAAGGGCGTAGCCCTTGTTATTCACAGAATATATATTGTAGCCATCTTTCTTTAACTCGTTTATTACCTTCCAGATAGCATTTCGCGATACTCCAAGAGCACTGGAAAGTTCCATTCCAGTGATAAAGCATCCTTTATTTTGTTCTAGAGTTTTGAGGACATATTCTTTTGTTGTCATTTTGAAGCCCACTTTCTTATAATTAATAATCCACCAGCTAATAATCACTGAAATATTTGATTTACTTCTTGGCTTAAAGCTCGAGTTTCTTCGTTGCGAGCTTCTCGCGGAAGCGAGTGTCATGCTCAACTACTATCATAGTCGGTTTGTAGTTTTCTATCAACTGTTCTATTTGCATTCTTGAAAAAATATCAATATAGTTCAGCGGTTCGTCCCATATATAGATATGTGCCGGGGTGAGAAGACTGGCTGCCAGGAGTACCTTCTTCTTCTGGCCTTCTGAATAGTCTTCGATATTTTTCTCAAACTGTACACGGTTCATATCAAGCTTTTTGAGAAGAGTGAGAAATAGACTATAGTCCAGTTTGTTATCCTCTGCATATTTTTTGAGGGATCCTGTGAGTTTTGAGGCATCCTGATTTACATATGATATGGTCAGTTCACTTGCCAGCTCCATGGAGCCGCTTGTAATCATGTTAGTTTCCTTTTCTTTTTGGTTTCTTGTTTTGTTTTCTTGTTCTGCAGCTGAGAGTATAGCCTTTATAAGAGTAGACTTACCGCATCCATTTTCACCACAGAGAAAGAGAATATCGCCTTGTAGTAACTGGAAAGTAAGGTTGCTTAGGGTGTTCTCGCTGGAGTCTGAGTAGCGGAGTGAGAAGTCTCTGCACTCCACGAGACATTTCTTGTGATGCCTTAGGGGCATGAGCTTCAGATTGTCAACACTTTCGATATCCTTAAGGAGACCTTCTTTTTCTTCGATTTCTCGTTCGATTCGCTTCTCGAAGTTTTTAACTCTAGATTGCATTTTCTTGGTTTTGGCTCCGATATATGCTCTGGTTGATATATTTCTATCGTGCTCCTTTATAGGATCAAAACCAATCTTGGTATTCTCATTTTTATCCGCCCATCTTCCAGCTCGGTCGGCAGAGGAGCGAAGCTTCCCAATTTCTTTTAGGTGTTTCTCATTTTCGGATCTGGCAAAAGTGTCGGCCTTTTCCTTATTATCCCACCATGTGCTGAAATTACCTGAAACCACCTCTATAGATGAGCGATTAAGAACTAGACAGTGGTCAGTTACTGCGTCGAGCAAGTCTCTGTCGTGAGATACAAGAATAAAACCCTGCTTCTCACGGAGATAATTCTTAATGATCTCGCGACCGTCTCTATCTAGATGATTAGTGGGCTCATCTATCAGAAGGAATTCATTTTCCCCAGAGAATAGAACAGCAAGCATGACCTTTGTGCGTTCTCCAAAGCTGAGAGTACTTATTGGACGATAAAGTAGCTCGCAGTCTACGCCCATCTTATTCAGCTCGCAGATTACCTTCCAGCTCTCAACCCCTGGCTTCCAGGTTTCTACCAGTTTATCCGCAGTAAGGTTCATTTCGCTATCAGAAAGCTTATAAGGAAAATAATCAAAATGCTGATCCGTTGATATACTTCCTGAGTATTCATATTTATCCAGCAATAGATTTAAAAATGTAGTCTTACCTTTTCCGTTCCTTCCTATAAAGCCTAGCTTCCAGTTAGTGTCGATAGAAAAGGAGACCTCTTCGAATATGTTGTCGAAACTTCCTTCGTAACAGAAGGTTAGATTTGATACTTGTAATAATGACATATAGCACCTCCGTAAAAAAATACACCACAAGAAAAAATTCCTGCGGTGCAAAGTGCTAAAAAGTAAACCACTATGAATTATTTCTTGCAAGTGTAGCCTGATTTTCATAACAAAAAAACTTATCAGCATTATGCTGACATGATCTTCAGGCTATTAACTAAAACTATTTGCAAGAAATATTTCTCATCGGTCTCCTCCGTTTCTTCTATATTTTTTCAGAGTATAACAACTATCCTTTAGAAATGCAAGATTTTTCGTGACCAGTGGGGACAAGCGAATCTTGCAAAAATGTAAGATTTGTTTTTTCTTTTGTCACGGCATAGTAAGATTACCTGATTATAATTAGATTATAAGTACAATGCTAGAACTATGTATGTCATTCTGAGGGCGTAGCCCAACGAGAGCAAAAAGGAGAGTAGAGATGAATATCGTCGAAATGAAAAATGTAACTAAGATTTATGGAGAGAAGGAGAACCAGGTGCTAGCTCTTCATAATGTAAATCTTGATATAGAGAAGGGTAGCGTGGTTTCCGTGGTCGGTGCGTCCGGTAGTGGAAAGTCCACGCTTCTTAATATTATGGGAGGAGTTGATACTCCATCGGATGGAACCATCTTCGTGGATGGTAAGGACATTACGAAGTATAACGATGATGAGCTCAGCATATTCCGTAGAAGAAAGGTAGGTTTTATCTTCCAGGCTTATCATCTAATTCCTGTACTTACAGTGGAGGAAAATATCAAGATGCCGGTACTTCTAGATCACAGGAAACCGGACAAGGAATATATAGATCATATCATCGAGCTTCTCGGTCTATCTGAGAGAAGAAGACATCTTCCTAATCAGCTCTCAGGTGGACAGCAGCAGAGAACGGCCATCGCAAGAGCGCTGGCAAATAATCCGACGCTTGTTCTTGCGGATGAGCCAACTGGAGCTCTTGACTCTAAGAATGGTCAGGAGGTTATGGACCTACTCATGAAATCAGTTCATGACATTGGGCAGACTCTTGTGATAATTACTCACAACATGGATCTCGCACGCGAGGCAGATAGGATAGTTAAGATTAAAGACGGTGAGATAGAGAACTAGTCTTGGGACATTTAGGAAAACGATTAGGAAATAGGTAAAATCATGGAAACTTATAAAGACCTTGGAAGTAAATATTTAAAACAAAATAGAAGGCGTTCTTTCATCACAGTCCTTGGATGTTTTATCGTGTCTACTATTCTCTTCATGCTTCTTAACTCTCTGGTTTGCTGGGTTGAAAACTGTAGAGAGGAAGCGAGAGAAGAGGATGATTTTGAAATCCTTGTACTGACAGATGATAGGGATACGATTGAATCGATAGTAAATGAGGATTTTGTTTCTTCGGCATATCTTGGAAAGGCATATTCCTACCAGGATGAGGAAGAGGCATCGGGAGTATATGCAAATGCACTCCATATAAATGTTAAACAGAAGCTTCTGATAAATCATTACTCGAAATATATCAAGAAGACCTACAACGTGGATGTAGAGCTAAATGACCTCCTGGCCTGGACCTATTGTCAGGATAATGATGGGGTAGGATATCTAATGCTGTTAACGGGACTCCTTATCTCATTTATTCTAGCTATCATAGGGGTTGGAGTTCTTAGGAATAATATTTCTATCTCTGCTATGGAAAGAGTAAAGGACTACGGAAACCTTAGATGTATCGGAGCGACTAAGAAACAGATAAGAGCTATCGTGTACCGTGAATCTGTTGCTCTTGAAACTCTTGGAATTGTTGCGGGAATAGTAGCAGGTTTTCCTCTTAGTGTTTTGATATGTAATTCTGAGAAAAGACAGTACCCTGTTGGATTCCATATCATACCAGTAATATTCCTGCTGATAGCATTTTATGGTGATATGTATTTTGCGGTAGGTGATGGTCTGAAAAAGGTTCTGGCTGTCAGTCCAGCAGAGGCGGTCCGCGGTAACTACCGAATTAAGGCAAAGAAGATAAAGCATAGACGCGCTGGCATTTGGGGACTTCTCTTTGGTGTGGAAGGCGATTATGCTTACAAAAATATAAAGAGAAATAATGGTAATTTCTTTAAGACTGTTGGAGCCCTTTCTTTTGGAATGATAATCGTTGTCGTGGTTGGCGGATCGCTGCTGTTTTTCTATGAATTCTTTTCCGAAGTAAATAATCAGGTGGGGTACTATCAGCAGTACATATCCTGTGAAACAAATAATGTTCTCACCTATGAGGAGCAGAGGATGGACCTCTATTCGCCTAAAGCATTAAAGACGATCAGTGGAGCTAAGGGCATCGAAACTACAAAATATATGTACGAGGATACGCTTTATGCTGCGGAGCAGGGGTTTATCTTTAATCACTTAAATGAGGATTACGGTGGAAATGCCATTGAAGGCGGAATATATATAATGGCTGGCGAAAAACCGGAAGATGTAAAAGCCAGGAAAGATTACCGTGCAAAAGGTGAAGGGCTTGTAGATTACGAAGGCAGGATGAAAACGGAAGGTCTGACCAGGGATGACATGGCGGAAAATGCTAATCTTTGGTGTTCCGAATTTTGTCTGGCAGGCTACGATGAGGAGGACTATGCAAGATATAAGGATTATCTCGTAGATGGAACAACCGAGCTTTCAGATAATGGAGTGATCCTTGTAAATCAGGGTGATCTTACTCCAGAATCGTCATATGATTCAGAAAGCATACTGTTTGATACGAGGCCATTTACCTTTACTGATCTTAAGGTTGGCGATGAGATTACCGTGGTTGATCCAAAGGAACTATATAGCCTGGTTCAGGAAGAGAAAAAAAGAGCTAAAGAATTCGATGACGAGATTCATTCAAAAAGAAAAGAGTGGGATAGAGAACATAAGGATGAGAAGGATGAAGAGGGGGAGCCTCTGGAAAATCCATATGATAATTACTCTGATATTATCGGTACGAGAACGAAGGAAGCCTGGATCATTAATTCGGCGCGAGAGAAGCTGGTGGAAGAAGGGAAATGTAAGACTTACATCATAGAAGGTATAGTAAAGAATGATCCTAATTCGCGTATGGGATTTCCTACTCTTGTAGTCCCTCTTGATAAGTTTTATTCGATGACCGGAAGAACTGAATCCGACTATGTTGGTATGAAGTTCCATGTGGGAAATATATTCAGCAGAGATTTTCAAAAAACAGAGTTTCAAAATGCCTTAAAAGAGAAGGAAAATTTTTGGTATGAAGGCATTGAAGAAGAGGGTCCGA
The DNA here is from genome assembly GCA_017480495.1 of Eubacterium sp. Taxonomy (GTDB): domain Bacteria; phylum Bacillota; class Clostridia; order Lachnospirales; family Lachnospiraceae; genus Eubacterium_Q. The sequence continues at coordinate 24,838 of JAFVAQ010000022.1, forward strand.
CATATAATTCTTTTACATCGGGTTATCTTGAAGGAGTCATTGATATAACAGAAGGAGTTAGAACCATAATATATATTGTCTTAGGCTTTGTTGTTTTGATAATAGTCAGTATCCTGAATACAATGAACGTCAGTATAAGTAGTCTGCAGACCAGACGAAATGAGTTCGCGCAGCTGAGAGCTTTGGGAATGACTAAGAGAAGTCTTCTGAAAGCAGTGCTACTAGAAGGTGGAATAGTCTGGATAGTTTCGACTATACAGGGGATAATTTTTGGAATACTGATTCAGTGGATTTTGTATAGTACATTAATTAAGTTTTTGATTAATTCTCCGTTTAAAGTATTCTGGCCTGGAATAATAGTTGCGGCCCTCCTCTCCTTTGTGGTTTTATGTGGCTCCAACTATGTATTCTTTAATCAGATGAAACTAAATGTAGGCGAGGAGTTGACCCGCTCGGGAGAATGAAGATAGTCTTTTGGATAATATATTTTCATCATAAAAGAAGAAAGGCAAGATTATGAAATATATCAGAAACAAAACTAAGATAGGAATAACGATTCTAGCGCTCGTAATGTTCCTTGTCACAGCTCTGGGACAGTCTCACATTTCTGAGGCTATGACTCCGAGAGTGATGCTGACAGAATATTCTATAAAGGCGAGGGATTCATCGGGAGACATATTCCCTGGTGATACATTTACAGTTACATTCAAGCTGAAGAATACCAGTAAGAACAAGGTTCTGAATCTGAAGTATTCAGTTGTATCTGAGAATGGAGAATTTCTACCTGCAGAGGGTGTTGGAACAGGCTTTGTGAGTGAACTAGCGGGAGAAACAGAAGAGGAATATTCAGTTAGTCTCCAGGCTGCTAAGACACTTGAGGAGAAGACCTACAAGATAAAGATTAAGACTGAGTATGAGGACTGGAACGGTGGCTATAAATCAGAGGATACAATATATGTGCCAATAAGCCTTAAGACGGAGGTTATTGTTTCAGATACATATATTGCCGAGGAAGAGATTCGACTAGGAGATAACATCGAAATCGTTTCAACAATCAATAATACAGGAGCGGCTAAGATATATAAGGTTACCGCTAGAGTTGAAGGACACAATATAGCAGATGCTAAAACATTTATAGGAAATATTGACTCAGGTAAGAATGCTACTGTTGATATTATTACGAAAGCAACGACACATGATGATGTGCGTGATGCGACGGAATATGATAATGATCTCATTATCACCTACGAAGATATTGAGGGGAATGAATATACCGTAAAGGAAGGGCTTGGTAGTATAGAGGTTCTGGAGCAGGATTATTCTGATGTCATTAAGATAAAGGAAGATACTACGAAGCATATGAGTGGCTCGACCAAGTCGGTTATTGTTCTAGCAATCGTAGTCATTGCTGTAATACTCCTTGTGATTAGAAGGTTGATAAAGAGAAGGAATCTGGAGAAAAATTTTGAGTGAAACTCTTCTCATTAAAATGAACAAATTGATTATTATATAGAGAAACGAAGCGACAAAAGAATCTTTATAGAAGGAAGTAAATCATGGGCTATATTATTAAGCTTAGCCTCTCGAATATAAAACTCCGAAAGCTTAGAACTGTTCTTACAATTGTTGGAATCATGATTGGTGTGATGTCTATAGTTGCAATGCTTACAACTGGACTAAATGCAAAGAAAGCCATGATGGAAGATGTAGAGAAAAGTGGTAGTACTAAGGAGATTATAATATATCCTCAGAGCCTTAGCCGTAAGGACCGTCTCATCACGGATTCGGCTATAAGCAAGCTGGAGAAGCTAGATCATGTGGACGGCGTTTATCCAGTGCTTACAGCTGATGGTCAAGAGAAGATAGGTGGGTTTATTGCCTGGGAAAATATCGAGGGTGTTCCAACTGAATATATGAATTATCTCTGCTTGAAGGAAGGAAATGTGCCTGAGAGAAATGGTTTTAGACCAGAACTGTTAATCGGAAATGGACTCAGGTATTCGCTCTATAATGAGAAGACGTGGCAACAGCTGAGTAAGAGTGTGAAAAAGGATGACATTCTTGTTGGAAAGAAGATGGATTTTGCACTCGGAAAGGATACTTTGCCAAGTGGGGAGGAAACGGCTTCCCCGTCAGATGCGGAAACAGAGAGTGAAGAAGTAGGGAATGCTGCGCAGAACTTTGTTAAGCTCAGCATAGTTGGCGAGACAGATAATGAGTATGATTACAGCATTTATACTGATATAGACACTCTGAAAATGTATCTAAAGAAAGAAGCGGTAGAGGGAAAGATTCCTGGACAGCCTCTTGATAAGAACGGCCAGCCTTATAACATGTGGGCCTATGATAGAGCAATAATAAGAGTTGATAATGTGGATAACGTAAAACGTGTTTCGAAGATTCTGTCGGATATGGGATACGAGGTTGTTAATAATCTCGAAATGCTGGAAAACGTTACTAGAACTATTAAAATGGTTCAGTTTATTCTTGGCGCCTTGGGGACTATAGCAGCTGTTGTGGCGGTAATAGGAATAGTAAATACAATGATGACCGCAGTATATGACAGGGTTCGTGAGATAGGCCTCCTCAAGATGCTTGGAGCGGACGTGGATGATATCAGCTTCATGTTCCTTTTTGAATCAGCGATGATGGGGCTCGTTGGCGGAATTCTAGGCGTAGGACTTGCGTTGCTTGTGGATATTTATATCAACAAAAGACTGGTTGAATTTATGGAGATGCCAGAAGGCACCTGGATTATGAGTACACCTATGTGGCTTATTCTCGGAGCGGTAGCTATGTCGGTAGTAGTATCAGTGCTTGCAGGGGCATTTCCTGCTAGATGGGCATCCAGGATAAAACCGCTGGAGGCGATAAGTAAATAGTGGTATAATGACACGATGAAACATGAGGAAGTAGCATTTTTCGAAGAAAAACCCAGGAGAATACCATGAAAGCGAGTTTTCATACATTTGTTATATGCGCATATAAAGAGAGTGAGTACTTGGAAGAGTGCATTCAGTCTCTTGTTAATCAGACACTAAGATCTGAAATAATAATGGTTACATCTACTCCGAATGAGTATATCGAAATGATGTCGAAGAAGTATGATATTCCGCTTTTTGTTAATGAAGGCGAGGGTGGTATAACCCAGGACTGGAACTTCGGTCTTAGTAAGGTTGAGACAAAGCTTGCGACAATAGCTCATCAGGATGATGTATATGATGAGCATTATACGGAAGAGTTTGTTAAAAGACTTAAGCATACTAAGAAGCCTCTAATAATATTCTCTGATTATGGTGAGATAAGAAATGGTGAGAAGACGACGGATGTTCCAATGCTGAAGATAAAAAGATTTATGCTTTTTCCACTTAAGGGTAGGTTGTTCAGCGGAAGTAGATTTGTTCGTAGAAGGATTCTATCGATGGGTGATGCAATATGCTGTCCTTCTGTTATGTATGCAATGAAAAATATTCCTCAGCCATTGTTCCAGCATCATTATCGTTGCTGTGAAGACTGGGAAGCGTGGGAGAAACTGTCCAAGCTGAGAGGCGATTTTATCTATATAGCGAAGCCTCTTATGTATCATAGAATACATGAGGAGTCTACAACTTCGAAGACTCTCGAGGATGGCGGAAGAATAGGTGAGAATTATGAAATGTTCTGCAAGTTCTGGCCGGGTCCTATTGCAAAACTTATCAATCGATTCTATACTAAGTCGGAAGATTCAAATAATTTAGAATAATAATGACCACAACTGGTCGTCTTAGAAATAGAGGTTATATGATATGAAGCTGGGTGAATGGAATATACTCAGAATAGACAGAATAAAGGATGTAGGCGCTTATCTTACTGATGGTAAGGGGCTCGAGTGTACTTGGAAGAGAAGTGAGTCTGCGAAGGCTCCAGAAGAGATTATGGATGTTCTTCTTCCAACTAGACAGATTCCTGAAGGACTGGAAATAGGTGACAATGTTGAAGTCTTCTTGTACCGGGACTCAGAGGATAGAATAATAGCAACTACGCATACACCGCTGATAAGGCTTGGTGAGATAAAGAAGCTCAAGGTTAAATCCGTGAGCGATATAGGTGCATTTCTTGACTGGGGACTCAGTCGAGATCTCTTCCTTCCGTTTAAGGAGCAGATTGTAAAGGTTCAGCAGGAGAAGTCATATCTAGTGAAACTTTATATCGATAAGACTGGAAGACTGGCGGCTTCAATGAAGATTGCAAGTGTCCTTAAACCAAATGATACCTTTAAGAAGGGAGACCATGTTAAGGGTATTGTCTATAATGTTAAGAAGGATTTCGGAGTTTTCGTAGCTCTATATAATAAGGCTATTTTCGGAGAAACTGGTGAGGATGTAACGGAGGATGCTGTGATAACATACACTGGTCTTATTCATTCCAGTGAGGTTTTCGAGAATCTCTATGTGGGAGATGAAGTGACTTGCAGAGTTGTGAAGGCTCGCGAGGACGGCAAGCTTGATCTTGCTATGAGAGATGAGATTCCTCTTCAGATGGAAAAGGATGCAGAGATGGTTCTGGATATTATAAAGAGCTATGGCGGGAAGCTCCCCTTTAATGATAAAGCAGATGCAGCGCTTATTAAGAAAGAATTCGGACTGAGCAAGAATGCATTTAAAAGGGCGGTCGGAAGACTTTACAAAAATAAGCTGATAGAGATAAACGATGACAACATAACAATTTTATAACATATAAATGGAGGTAATTATGAAAGAGATTATAGCAACAGACAAGGCTCCTGCAGCAATCGGACCATATTCACAGGCAGTAAAGGTAGGAAATCTACTATTTACTTCAGGTATGATTCCTATCGATCCAGCCACTAATACACTTGTTGAGGGTGGTATAGAGGTTCAGGCAGAACGTGCGCTTCAGAATGTTAAGGCGCTTCTTGAGGCTTCAGGATCATCAATGGATAAGGTTGTAAAGACAGTAGTATTTATCAAGAATATGGATGACTTTGCAAAGGTAAATGAAATTTATGCAAAGTATTTCACATCAGACTTCCCAGCACGTAGCTGTGTTGAGGTAGCTCGCCTTCCAAAGGATGTTCTTATTGAGATGGAGGCTATTGCTGAAATATAGATTATTTAAAGGCGAAATGCTATAATAGTGAGGTGTGATTTTTCACACCTCTTTTTTATGTTTGCGCGCCATGGGCGCGCTCTAACGGGTGCAAGTCCCGAACACGCCCAGATAGTGGGAAGTGTATAGCTGAACAGCAAGGGTGTCCATCGTGAGGTGGAATCTGAAGGAAGCTGTAAGCAAATCTCT
>JAFVAQ010000023.1 GCA_017480495.1 Eubacterium sp.
AAGTGAGAGCTTAGCAAGCGAAGCGTCCGTTAGGGCACCGCGCCTGTGCGAGAGCTGAGTCGAGAAAAGCATTGTGGCAGATGCGAGGCGGCTTGTAAGACTAAATTCCGGTAAAAGTGGAATTTACTTTTTTATTTAACAAAAATGAGTAAATAAGCAAGAGTCTGTTGTTTTTAGCAACTAAATATAGTAAAATGATGGGTGGCTGTGAATTCAGCCGCCCTTTGTTTTTTTAACAAAGAGATATCTTTAATGTCAGCGGAGGAGTAGTAAAAAATGGCTAAAAAGATGTATTTCCAAGAAGAGATTGAGACAATGCCAGTTGAGAAGATCAAGGCATTGCAGGAGGAAAAGTTTTTAAAGCAGGTAAAGTACGTTTATGATAATAACGAATATTACCGCAATCTGATGGATGAAAAGGGTGTAAAGCCAGAAGATATTAAGTGCATGGAGGATATCAGCAAGCTTCCATTCCTTACTAAGAATGACCTTAGAGAGGCATATCCATACGGACTTCTTTGCAGACCAGTAAAGGATTGTGTTCGTATACATTCTACAAGTGGTACAACAGGTAGAAGAGTCGTTGCATTCTATACACAGAATGATATAGATCTGTGGGCAGAGTGCTGTGCCAGAGCTATTGTGGCAGCGGGTGGATCAGAGAAGGATGTTGTTCAGGTAGCTTATGGTTATGGACTATTTACTGGTGGTGCTGGACTTCATGATGGATCACATAAGGTTGGAAGTCTTACAATCCCTATGTCATCCGGAAATACAGAAAGACAGATACAGTTTATGAAGGATTTAAATGCTACTATTCTTTGTTGTACACCTTCATATGCAGCATATATAGGCGAGAAGCTTCATGACATGGGAATGACAGCAGACGATATCAACCTGAAAGCAGGTATTTTCGGTGCTGAGCCATGGACAGAAGAAATGCGCCACAGCATAGAGCAGAGCCTAGGAATCAAGGCCTATGATATATATGGACTTACAGAGATAAGCTGACCTGGTGTTTCATTTGAGTGTGAGGCTCAGACAGGAATGCACATCAATGAGGATCATTTCTATGCAGAGGTTATCGATCCTGATACAGGAGAGGTACTTCCAGAAGGAACAGAAGGTGAGCTTGTATTCACATCTCTCGACAAGGAAGCATTTCCACTTCTTAGATACAGAACTCGTGACCTAGTAGTTCTTAAGAGAGAAGAGTGCGTATGTGGACGTACACATATCAAGATGTGTAAGCCAAAGGGACGTTCAGATGATATGATGATCATTCGTGGTGTAAATGTATTCCCATCACAGATTGAAACAGTTCTTCTGAAGTGTGGTTACACACCTAACTATCAGATCATGGTAGACCGTATCGGTAGCGAGGATACATTTGATATAAATGTTGAGCTGTCAGAAGAACAGTTCAAGCAGATGAAGGAAGACGAAGATCTTGAGAAGGCTAGAAAGTCTCTTACAGGCGCTATGGTTCAGATGCTTGGTATCAGACCTAAGATGCACCTGCTTCCTCCAAAGTCAATCGTTAGAAGTGAAGGAAAAGCTGTCAGAGTAGTTGATAAGAGAAAGCTTCACGACTAAATAGTATTCTAGGATTATTAAGTAGATACCCGGTATGGTTCTGCCATACCAGGTATCTTATTATATTGAAGTTATGTTCTTTTAAGTGAAAGATGTCATTTCAAGATTTGAAGATTCTTTTTATAAATCAGGAGTTAGCATGAAAAAGAAGACTAAATTAATCGGCATATTTGTAATACTTCCAGTTCTACTGGTTGTTGTTTTTGTGCTTTCTCTTAAGTTCGATGGAAGCGGTAAACAGGAACCGACAACCGAGAAACAGTCAGTTTATAGTGATGAGGAAATAAGTAATATGCTCCTTGCGGAATATAACAAGTCTCAGGCGGCTCTGGCTCAGACACAGCAGAGCACAGAAGAAGTGGCAGACCTTACCCCAGAGGATGAGGAATACGACGACATGATCGGTGATGCTGAGGAGGATGCTCCTGATATAGCGGCGTCAGATGAGGAGCTGTCTGCTGAGGACGAAGCTATTATAGCTGCGGCTGAGCAGGAAGCAAGAACGAGCAGTAGTTCCTTTAACTATAATGGTATCGAGGTCGTATCTAGTATGAATCAGGTGGATCTGTCTGGAGGTCTCGTGCTTTCACTTACCGATGCAGAGATTGCAGCGGCGCATCCACTCTTCCTGCAGTACGATCCAAGATGGGCTACATTTCCATATGGAACAGGTACTATGAAGTCTTCGGCTTGTGGACCTACCTGTTTTGCGATGGTTATCACAGCACTTACAAATATTTCAAATGCTTCGCCTCCTATGATTGCGAGCTACAGTATGAATCACAATTATTATGTACCTGGAGCAGGTACCGCTCACGGACTTTTCCTTAATGGTTGTTCTGATTTTGGACTTTACTGCAATGAGATATCAAATGACGAAGCGACTATGAAGGCGGCTATTGATAGAGGCGAGATGCTCGTGCTGAGCGTGCACTACGGTAACTTCACTCACTCGGGTGCGGGACATTTCATAGTTATTTATGGATATAACGAGAATGGATTCATGGTAAATGATCCAGCTTCCTATGATAGAAGTTGTAGATATTGGCCATATGGCGTCTTCTCTGGAGATATAAATAAGATTTATTCTCTAGGAAGATTATAGATACTTTTTAAAGTTGGTTGGAAACTCTCGATATTTAAAAATCTTGCTAGCTGGAAAAAAATTGATTTTGATTTGTAAATTACTGGGAGGATAAGTTTGAAATACTATCTGACAGGAAAACAAGCACAGGCGATAGATAAATATACCCAGACGAGTCTAGGTATATCTGGAATCACGCTTATGGAGTCAGCGGCGAAGAAGCTGGCGGAGACAATTGATGCGGCGATCAAAGTTTCAAGCAAAATCGAATCTGAATCTGCTGAGATTAACAAAGTATATGATAAGTCAGAAGGGTTTGATAAGCTAAAGAGTTTTGATAAGCTGGAAGATTTTGAAAAACTGTCAAGGTTTAATAAGTCAAAGGATAAGATCATATCCATAGTTGAAAGCGGAAACAATGGTGGCGATGCTGTAGCAGCTGCATGGATGCTGAAAGATATGGGGTATGATACTTATATCTATGAGATAAATGGAATAAGCAGGAAAACAGAATCATATCTTACTGAAGTCAAAAAGGCTAAGGAAAGAAATGTACCGTTTGTTGACATCAGAAATGATGAGGGACAGATAAATGGTATTGATGAATATAAAGTTGTTATTGATGGCATTTTCGGTGTTGGGCTTACTAGAGATGTAACAGGAGTTCAGGCCGAGGTTGTAGATGCGATTAATTCAGTATCGTCAACTACATTTGTTGTTGGAGTTGACATTCCAAGCGGAATAAGCGCGGATACTGGGCTTGTGCTTGGAACAGCTGTCAGATGTGATATGACAGTTACATTTGAATATACGAAATATGGAATGCTTCTTAGTGATGGGCGCGAATACTCGGGTGATATTATTTGTGAGAGCATAGGACTGTATGTTCCGGAAGATATAAAGAAAATGGCTGAAGTTCTCGGTAACGAGGGAGTGTTCAGTATTAGTGAAGCTGAGATGACCGGTGATAGTCGTATGACACAAAGTGGCCAGAGGACGGAGAGTAGTCGAACGGCGGCGGATAATATATATATCTGTCATGAATATGAGGATGCTGAGGTGGCGAGTATCATTCCTGCTAGAAAAGGTGATTCGAACAAAGGTACCTATGGTAAGGTCCTCATAGTTGCTGGCTCAAAGGATATATATGGGGCAGTCTATATGGCAGCAGAAGCTGCGTATAGAGTCGGAGCTGGTCTGGTAAAGATAGTTACAGATATAAGGAATAGAGATATTCTGTGTGATAAGCTTCCAGAAGCGATGCTGCTTACATATGATACAGAAAAGCTTATTGAAAATGGAAGGGGAATATTCCATAAGAATTCAAATATAAGTTTTGATGAGAAGTTTGTAGAGGATTTTAGAACTTCTATAAATTGGGCGGATGTAATACTTGCAGGACCGGGACTTGGTACCAGCGAAGTATCAAAACAGCTGCTGGAGCATTTGGTGGAATCGGTATCAGAAGGTCAGAAACTAATACTCGATGCAGATGCGCTGAATATAATTGCAATGGATTCTCCACACAACTGGTTTAAGTCTTTCACATCGAAAGTAGGAATAGGAAATGTAATAATAACTCCACATATGATGGAGATGCTCAGAATAGTTAAGGCTGGATACAGTAAAGAAACGTATGAATTTATGCTAAGTGGACTTGGATATACAGATGGAATCCAGTTCCTTAAAGACTATAGAAAGAGCCAGGCGTACAGTCTTGCGTATAATGAGGGCATAGTGGTTGTCCTTAAGGATGCAAGAACAGTTGTAGCGTATAGAAATATAAATGACGACGAACCGGGTAGGGAAGGCTATGCTAGAGAGTGTCCGCTTTATATAAATACGAGCGGCAATTCAGGAATGTCTAAGGGTGGATCTGGCGATGTTCTTGCGGGTATGATAGCAGGCTTACTTGCACAGTATGATAAAGAAGAATCTAATCAGAAAAAATCTGATAGTGGTGATAAATTTATCCGATTTAAGAGTGTATCGGATATAGTGTGTTCCGCAGTAAATCTTCATGGCAGGGCAGGAGACAAAGCGAGAGAAGAAGTAGGAGAATATCCGATGATGGCAAGGGATATTATCAAGGCTATTTCCTTGATTACGAAGAAGTGAAATCTTAAGTGAATGAGTTAAATAATTTGTCATTCTGGAAGATGTGAGTGACGAAGAATCTTAGATATAAGAAGGAAAAATCATGAGTTACAGAAGAGTAGAAGCAGACATTAATCTAGATGCTATAAGATATAATATCGAGACAGTAAAGGCACTGAATTCAAGTGATAAGAAGACTTGCCTTGTTATTAAGGCAGATGCTTACGGACACGGTTCAGTTCCGCTTGCGAAGGAAATGGATGATCTTGCAGACTACTACGCAGTAGCCACTATGGACGAGGCAGTAGAACTAAGAAATGCAGAAATCACGAAGCCTATTCTTATTCTTGGTTATACTGATGTAGAGGACTACGTAAGAGCAATAGAGCATAACGTGACTATTGCAATATATGATAAATCCGAAGCTAAAAAGCTTTCTGAAACTGCACAGAGACTTGGAAAATCAGCCAAGGTTCACATCAAGGTTGATAGTGGTATGAGTCGTATCGGCTTCCAGTGCGAGGAGTCAGAAGTAGAGAAGGCAATGGAAGTTTATAATATGGAAGGCGTAACTGTTGAAGGGATATTTACGCATTATGCAAAGGCGGACTATATCGATAAATCAGATGCAAAGAAGCAATATGAGAACTTCACCTGGTTCGTTTCTGAAATGGAAAACCGCGGAGTTATTTTCGAGATAAAGCATATCGATAATAGTGCTGGTGCTATGGAGATTCATTCTGATGGCTATAATATGTATAGACTAGGTATAGTAATATACGGTCTATATCCATCAGAGGAGATAGATAAGTCGGTTGTTCTTAAGCCTGCTATGACACTTAAGTCAAAGGTGGTTCATATCAAGACACTTCACGCTGGGCGCGGAGTTGGGTACGGATGGACCTATACAACTGAGAAGGATACTAGAATAGCTACTATAGCTGTAGGCTATGCGGATGGATATCCAAGAGCGCTCTCGAATGTTGGAAGAGTTCTGATAAATGGACAGTATGCACCAATAGTTGGACGTGTATGCATGGACCAGATAATGGTGGACGTTACTGAGATGGATAAGGCTTCACCAGTTAAGGTTGGCGATGAAGTAGTTCTTTTTGGAACTCAAGGGGATAGGAGCATTTCCGTAGAAGAGGTTGCGGAACCTGCAAACAGCTTCAATTATGAGGAAGTATGTAATATCAGCAGACGAGTTCCAAGAGTATATATGAAAAATGGAAAAGAATGCTACGTGGTAAATTATTTAGTTTAAACGGCTATATTTGTGTAGACAATTTAGCTATATTAGTCGATTAAATGAAGTATTTATGATACAATGAAAAGACAGTTATTAAATTAAATCATAATAGGAGTTTTATGTTTAAGAAAAAAGACGAAGAACAGGTAGAAGAAGAGATTCTCTCCATGGTCGAAGAGGGACAGAAATCGGGTTTCATTCAAGAGGATGAGGTAGAAATGATTTCGAATATCCTTGATCTGGATGATATGCAGGTTAGAGAGATAATGACCAGCCGCAGTAATATCTATGCGGTTAGCAAGGATTCAACCATTGGTGATATAATAAACGACTGCTTGGATAGTGGTTATTCGAGATATCCTGTATATGAAGAGGATATTGATAATATAATCGGAATGGTACACCTAAAGGATATGACCAAGCTGTACCTTGAGAATCCGGAAGCCAGTGTTACAGACGTGATAGAAGAAGCACTTATTATCCATCCGGCGTACGATACGCTGAAGCTTCTGAAGACGATGCAAAAAGAGAAGAAGCATATGGCTATAGTTCTTGATGAATATGGTCAGACAGATGGACTGGTAACGCTGGAGGATGTTCTCGAAGAGATAGTTGGAAATATATGGGATGAACATGATTCTGAAACCGAAGAAGTGATGGAAACTAGTAACGATGGTTATGTGGCAGATGGAATGATCAAGCTGCATGATCTGGAGTCGGAGATAGAGGGGCTCGAGTTTCCGGACACAGATATAGAAACCCTCAATGGATTTCTTCTCTATAAGCTGGGAGGATTTCCAAAGGAGGATGAGAATCTTCATATTGATTATGGGGGATTCTCGTTTGATATTCTTGAGGTCGAGGATATGCTGATTAAGTCAGTTAAGATTAATAAATCAGAAGATTCTTCTGAACAGAGTTCTCAGAATGATGAGAAATGATGAAAGATAAATAATATTTAATTAATAATATGAAAGAGGAAAAATAAAATGTCAGGACATTCAAAATTTGCAAACATTAGAGTTAAGAAGGAAAAGAACGATGCAGCTAAGGGAAAGGCTTTCACAGTCATTGGACGTGAAATTGCTGTAGCAGTTAAAGAGGGTGGCCCAAACCCAGATAATAATTCAAAGCTGCGTGATGTAATAGCAAAGGCAAAGGCTAACAACATGCCAAATGATACAATCGAAAGAGGTATCAAGAAGGCTGCTGGTGATCTTGAGAATGTTAATTATTCATATAATACATATGAGGGCTATGGCCCAGGTGGAATAGCTATTATAGTTAAGTGCCTTACAGATAACAAGAACCGTACTGCTGCAAACGTAAGAAGTGCATTTACAAAGGGCGGCGGAAGTATCGGTACTACTGGATGCGTATCTTATATGTTTGATGAGAAGGGACAGATTATCATAGCTAAGGAAGATACAGAGCTTGAGGCGGATGATCTGATGATGATGGCACTTGAGGCAGGTGCTGAAGACTTCGCAGAGGAAGAAGATTCTTTTGAGATAATCACTGCTCCAAATGACTTCTCAGATGTAAGAGCTGCACTTGAGAAAGAAGGAATAGTAATGGCCTCTGCAGAGGTTACAATGATACCTCAGAACTATGTGGCAGTAGCATCTGAGGAAGATCAGAAGAATCTTGATAGAATACTTGATCTTCTGGATGCAGATGATGACGTTCAGGATGTATATACAAACGTAGAATAACTAGAATGAGGAGGGGAACGTATGGAAAAATTCGTAATCACTATAGCTAGAGAGTATTGCTCCGGTGGTCAGAAGATTGGAACAAGACTGGCGGAAGAACTTGGGGTTAATTGCTATAACAGCGAGATGTTCAGACTTGTATCTAAGAATGAAAACATGAAGGATGATGCCGTCGCACATGATGACAGAATCAAGGATACTTCTCTATTTGATGTAGCGAAAGCAATATATACAGATCCACTCCCTTCACCAGAGGTTGATGATGTACTTACAACAAAGATTGCTGATGACGATATGGTATATATCAAGAATATATATGACTATCAGTCAGAGATAATCACTGAGCTGGCTCATAGAGAGTCCTGCATCATTGTTGGTAGATGTGCTAATTACATTTTGAAGGATAATCCAAATGCGATAAATGTATTTGTCCATGCTCCTATAGGCTTCAAGATGAAGAGAGCAGCCTCCAGACATTACATGCCAGAGAATGAGCTTAGAAACTATCTGGCTAAGGTTGATGAGAGAAAGGCTGACTACTATTTCAAGTATACTGGATGCGAGTGGACAGATATTAAGAACTATGATTTATCACTAGACACATCTAAGCTGGGCATCAGCGGATGCGTAGATATGATCAAGAAATTTCTAGAAATCAAGCTTAATAAATAGTGTTAAAAATAAGCGTTTAATGATATAATTAAGAGTGGGTATTTTCAGTTTACTGGGAGGATTTAGTGTATGAAAAAAGTAGCATATATCGCTTCAGAATGTGTTCCATTTATTAAGACTGGAGGACTGGCCGACGTAGTAGGAACACTTCCTAAGAAGTTTAATCGTAATGAATATGATGTAAGAGTCATCATTCCTAATTATATGTGTCTTCCTGAGAAGTTTAAGAAGAACATGAAGTACATAACACATTTCCATATGGATATTGGCTGGAAACAGCAGTATGTAGGTGTTATGTATATGGAGTATGAAGGAGTTCCTGTATACTTCATCGATAATGAGTATTACTTCAACGGATTCAACATCTATGGCGATGTTAAATGGGATATAGAGAAGTTCTGCTATTTCTGTAAAGCGGCTCTATCAATTCTCCCAAGTATAGGCTTCAGACCTGATATTATTCACTGTCACGATTGGCAGTCTGGTCTGGTTCCTGTTTATCTTAAAACGCTTTTCGCTAGCAATCCATTTTATCAGGGAATCAAGTCAGTTATGACTATTCATAACCTTCAGTTCCAGGGCCGTTGGGATATCAAGACTGTTCAGGAATATTCCGGACTTCCAAGTGATCTCTTCACACCGGATAAGCTGGAAATGAATAAGGATGCAAGTATGCTGAAGGGCGGACTTGTATATGCGGATAAGATTACAACAGTTTCAAATACTTATGCTCACGAGATTCAGACTCCATACTATGGAGAAGGCTTAGATGGCCTGCTGCAGGCACGTTGGCAGTCTCTATGGGGCATAGTAAATGGTATTGATTATGACATTTTCAATCCTGCTAAGGATGAGAAGATAGAATGTAAATATAATACTAGAAACTATAAGAAGAATAAGGTTAAGAATAAGCTTGCACTTCAGAGAGAACTTGGTCTTCCTGAAGATGAGAATGCTTATATGATGGGTATAGTATCTCGACTCACTGACCAGAAGGGACTTGATCTGATTGATCACATCATGAACGATATCATGACAGATGGTACTCAGCTTGTTGTTCTTGGTACAGGAGATAGAAGATACGAAGAAATGTTTAAGTATTATCAGGGCTTCCATCCTGCTAAGCTTTCAGCAAACATTTACTTCAGCGATGAGCTATCTCATAAGATTTACGCAGGATGCGATAGCATGCTCGTTCCATCAAGATTTGAGCCTTGTGGACTGACACAGCTCATGGCTCTTAAGTATGGTTCTCTTCCAATAGTTCGTGAGACAGGTGGACTTAAGGATACAGTTGAACCATATAATGAATTTGAAGGAACTGGTACAGGTTTCAGCTTCGCTAATTATGATGCAAGAGAGCTTCTGAATACTATTAATTATTCAAAGCGTATCTTCTTCGATGATAAGCCAGCATGGCAGGAAATGATGAAGAGAGCTATGCAGAAAGATTTCAGCTGGGATCAGAGTGCTAAGATTTACGAACAGCTCTATTCAGAGATTTAAATATTGGAACAAGTAAAGTGAGTAAATAGGGACGGTTCTTATTTACTCACTTTCAGTATAGGTGTGCAAATAGGGACGTTTCTGTTTTGCACATATGCAAAACAGAA
>JAFVAQ010000003.1 GCA_017480495.1 Eubacterium sp.
ACACTGAACTTCTTCATTTTCTTCTTCATTTTCATTTTATTCTGTGGTCTTCTATTATCAGGACGACTCTTACGTCTTGGTGCTTCGTACTCATCATCATCGTCCTCATAGCTATCTTCATAATCCTCATCACTTACTATTTGATCAGGATCATAAGCCCTTCTTCTTGTACGCTGCTGTCTCTCCAGCTCAGCCTGTCTTTCCATCTCGGCCCTTCTTTCTGCCGCTGCCCTTCTGGCTGCCGCTTCCTTAGCTGCTGCTTGCTGCTGAACTCTCTGCTGCTGTTCTGCCTGTCTCTCCATGGCAGCTCTGCGTTCCTGTGCTTCACGTCTTGCTGCAGCCTGTATCTCGCTCTGACTAGGTCCTTCACTTATAAAAGCAGAATCCATTTCTGGATCATACTCAGAACCTGTACCATGCATCTTCTGCTGCTCAAGCTCTCTGATTCTTCGAAGCTCTTCTCTTTGCAGTTCCTCAAGCTCCTTTTTTCTTCTGGCTGATTCAGCACGTAATCTGCTCAGCTCTTCATCCTCACCGTTATATCCCATGATATATCCCCTTTAGGTTATATTTAATCAATAATAATCATCGGTTGACATAATAACACAGAGTTTACTCCCCTGTCAAACACTATACAAACTGAGGATGATTCCATCTATTCACTACTTTTGTGATCAAATGTAATCATCCCCATTAATTGCCATTATTATAAGTGCCCTATAAAGTTTTACTTCTTGGTAGGCTCTATCATTCGAGCATCAATACTCATATCCATGAGTCTATCAAGATTAACCTCTTTCCATCTCTTCTCGATTCTCTTAGCCACGAGCTCCATGTACTTTTCATTCATCTCTGGAAGTAGCAGATAGAACTGATTATTTCTACTTTGCATCATGATATCACTTTTTCTAAGAAGAGCATTTATCATACTTCCAAAGCCCTGGAAGATCTTGTTGAATTCTTCCTGAGACATATCATCTCTAATAGGAGTAAATGTGATAAGCATCTTACATGCGAGATTCTCATAGGTCTCGATATATCTGCGGAGGAATCTATAAACAATACTGAAGTCCTCATGATTCAGCCACATAGCACCTCTGTCAGAGCCTCTCTCCTCCATAGAATCAGATATTCTCTCGAGATCATTTATTGACTTATATTCATCATCATTTAACTCGTAGAAGGCAATACTTCGTCCGCCTGACTGCTTAACATACTCGAGAGCCTTTGACGCCTTCTGGAAGAGCTTCTCATACTCTGTACCCTGTTCTGGAACAAGTACAGCACCCATTGAGATACCCATAGACACATTATTATCTTCTCCAACTATACCTGCCAGAGATTCATTTATCTTGTTATCGATATAAGCATGTATCTCAGCAAGCTCTTTTTTGTCCTTAAGTCCTCTACAGAAGATAAGGAACTCATCTCCACCAAGTCTAGCCTTGATGTCATCCCCCTCTGTAACACTATCTATTATTTTGACGCATTCCTCTATGAGTCTGTCACCCATTTCCGCGCCATAGATATCATTAAAGAGAATGAAGTTATCCATGTTTACAATTGTCAGCAGTCCGCTTTCATTTGCACAAGCCTGTTTAAGAGTTTCAATAATACCTGCTCCGCTCATATTTACCCCCTAAAATAATATATTGAAAATAATTTAATACGTACCTCAAGACTATCCATTATTTTAACACATGTACTCACTTCTAATCAATCTTATTTCCGTTAATTATTATATTTGAACTACGGAATTTTTCGCTGATTTTTTCTGGTGGTGCATTTGTTGTTATTCCTCTATCAGATTTGAGATCAATACCGATTTCTACATTGTAGATGTCTATCTCTATGTCTTCATTAAAGCCACCGTACACTAGCGCCTCTCTTCCCATTCCTGTGTAAGAGAAACCTGCTGTATTCAGCTTCAAACGTGAAGCCCCAGAGAGACTTCCAAGACCAGTAGAATAATCCGCATTCACCCTTAGCTGCAGATTAAGATCATGTACTTTAACATGTGCAATATCTCCACCAACGGTACCGATCATACTTATTCTCTTGCCGCCGCCCTTAAGTCTAACAAGGGATCTGAATATATCTACATCAGCATTTGTTTCTACATTTCCTATAGAAACACCCTTATAGAAGGTTGTGTCTGCCGCCAGGTCACAGTCATGTAAAATAAGTGTTTGAGTACCTGTAAAGGAACCTATACCTACGCCCTCGTCACCACTCATTACAATAACATATTTACCCTTATGCACCCTGATCTTGCCACCTAAACCAGAGCCTATTCCAATTATAGTCTGACCTCTGCTATCAATATAGATTTCTCCATCCTGATAGAATTCTATATCTCCACAGGCCTTATCTGAGCTATTACCAATCGCAAATGTATCCGCTCCCGATAGCAGTATTCTTAGATTTCCATCTCCTTCCATTGTAAGCGCCGAGCTCTCAGGAACTCTTATACCGCCACCCTTAAAGGAATTCTCACCATCCAGCCTTATCGTTACATCACAATTTTCAGCCATCTCTATACATGGTCTCGTCTTGATATTTGAAAGATTTACATTTTCCAGAGTTATACGACCATCATAACCCTCAAGTATCTCTATATGTATACCTGTATCAGTATTAGGAGTTCCAACAATCGTTATATCTCTAAAGGTCGAATTAGCCGAGCCTATAACTATGCAGGTTTTCTTCTCCTTAAGCAAGGTATTAAGAGAGATTCTGTTGGTTCTTCCAGCAAAATACGTAAGCTCGTCTGAGCCATCCTCACGCTCTCTATGATATCTAGCGATTTCCATCTTGATATTGCTGTCAATACTATCAACTATTTGTTCGCTAGGTCTTGCTGTGTAGTAACCCTGTATCAGATCTGCTCCAAGTCTTATAACTGCACGAAGTTCCTGACTTGTCTCAACGCCTTCCGCCAGTGCCATTATGTCATTAGCGTGACAGAAATCGATAACCTCCCTGACAAAATGCTGTTTCTGGGAGCTGTCCTGAATCTCAGATATAAGCGACCTATCTATCTTAACTATATTCGGCATATATCTCAGGAGATTACTGATATTAGAATAACCAGTTCCGTAATCATCAACCGCTAAACCTATTCCAAGTCTGCTATATTGACGCTTTACTCCGTCTAGCTCTTCGTCATCCATCTCCGCCTGCTCAGTAAGTTCAACGATAACCCTGTCACTATTTTTTTTCAGCATATCTTCGACTTTAACAAAGTCTTTATATTCAAGCTTTGCTCCAGGAATACTATTTATGAAGACCTTCTTCCCCTCAAACTTATCAGGATTATTATCCACGATATCGAGAATATTTATAAATGTCGCTTTCTCTACATCACTTAGTCTTCCTAGCTTATCAGCATGTTTAATAATCTGAAGAGGAGGAACCATCCACTGAGAATTCGATCTCATAAGAGCCTCGTAGGAATAAATCTCTCCGTCAACAGTATTTACAATAGGCTGGAAATGATACTTGAGGAGATTCTCATTCAGTATCTTCTCAACCTCCTGCATCTCACGTATTTCATCTTCACTCAGCCCTGCTTTCTTACCAACTCTCTCAATATTAACAGGGAACTTCTGAGACTTTATAACATCCTGTTTTCTTCTAACTGTATCCAGGATACTGAGTCGCCTATAAGCCTCTAGGCCTCTTGATATACTTGTAAGCCACAGTCTGTTAACCTCTTCAAAGTCATTCAGTTCACTACCGTAGCTGATCATCGCATAACCAAAGGATTTGTTTTCAAAATAAAGAGGCGAGAAATAAAAGGCTTTCGGGGTATTATCTATATTTATGTAAGGTAGCATATTTTCAGACTCGAAAGTATTATCCGTACTAACCTTACTGTTGGTTGCATCCTCCATAACATAAGACAGGATATTGATCATATCCTGAGAATATCCAACCTCCGGGAATCCCATCTTAAGCATGGCATCATCATTCAGCCACTGTTCATTTAAGCATATCTCGACTCTTTTAGCCCCTCTTAGGAAGAATATATTCTCATAGACCGTTCTAAAGAACTCATCTAAAGAAGAGGCCAGCAGCATATCTTCTGCCATAAAATTGTGCATTGAATAAAATCCATCCTCGGAGTCATTAGACATCCATTTTTTTCTTTTACTATTTGATGATATTAATAGTTCCTGCTTACAGCCACAGCTCTCTCCGATATAGAGTTCCGCCTCAGGACTTGGATCATGTACCTCCTCCCCCTTTATCATCTTCAAGACTGCATCTACGGAATATTCACCATAGTATTCTGCAGGAATATAAGAAGAAGTAAGCGAAACTGGACTATTCTGTCCTTCCTCCGATGTACCATAACCAACTACAGCTATTTCATCTGGAATCTTAACCCCATGTCTCTCCATTTCCTCTGCTAAACCAATAGCCATACAGTCATTTGCACATACTATTGCCTCAGGAAGATTCTCTCTATCACGAAGCAGTTCCTCTGCACAGCCAGTACCACTGGTGTACCAAAAATCGCCATAGAAAATTCGATCATCATCTATTTTTAAATGATAATCATCCATCGCATCCTTATACGCTTCAAGTCTTCTTTGGGAATGGACGTGAGATCTACGTCCTGTTAGAAAGGCTATATCTTTATAGCCATGCTTCTCTATCAGATGAGACATCGTAGCATATACCTGCTGATATCCATCTGTCCAAAAGCTATAGAAATATTTGCTGTCGGTATCTACGCAGACAACCGGACCTTTAAAGGAATTATGAATCCGCTCCTCTACAGCAGCTTCAACTCCTGGTGTCTGAATCGTATCTGACATAATAATAACTGCATCAAACATATCACAATTAACAAGGTTATAGATATTCGAGTCCCCTGTCTCACGTTCCTTGTTATTCTGATATTTTATAAACATCGAAAAGATACAGACATCGTACCCATTTGCGAATGCCTGTTTCTTTATACCCCTAATAAAACTTTGCTGATATGGTTCCTCCAACTGACCTGTCAGCACAGCTATCCTCTTATCTGCCATAACACCTTCTCCTAGTAACCCCATAACTACCTTTATTATACCACTACGATTTTATATATAATACTAGTTTTTTTACTAATCGCCCCATATATCTAACTACTGCATCTATAACCCAACAAGCGCAGTAAATGATAAGAATAACGAGCACTATTTGAAGCAGATAATTTTTCTGCATATAAAACTTTGGAGTGCCAAGCGGGAAGAGTTCCTCCCATATCAGATTACGAATAAGCGGATGCTCATGAATCATATATATTCCAAGGTTTCCAGCACTGATTGCATTTATGACAAAGCCCGCCTTCGGGAACCTACTCAAATCGAGCTTCTCAAAGAATCTGAATAGGCAGGTGCATTGAAGAACTACAAGCGGATTATCATTATATCCAACAACACCTTCTATCCCTTTATCAGGATAATTATAAACAAGCCATACATCGATAAGGCCCATCAGTAGGAAACCTGCGAGATATACAAATGGACTATTCCAAAAATTCTTGTCCTTTGTATTCTCATGACTAGTAAAGATATGATGCTTTCTCAGATAAGCACCAAGAAGGTACATATATATAAAATCATATAAACTCTTTCCACCCTGTGTGGAGAGTATTTTTTTCAAACTAATAATACTTTCAAAAGGCTCCAGCATACTAAGCGGCTGCCATATTGAAAAGACAAAGAAACAAATAGCGAGAAGATAAAGGAATTCATTTCTGGTAAGATTTCTAATCATCTTATTAAGAAATGGAGAAAAAATGAGCACTAGTAGATAAAGTGTCATAAAATACCAGGTTCTAGACATAAATGGGAAGAAGCCCTTGATATACTGAAGGTCAGTTACTGTTCCCGGACGGAAGAGACCATATATCACAGGTATCATAACGGAATAGAAAAGCATTGGTATATAACACTTAAATACCCTTCTATAATTGAAGTCAGTTTTTGTTTCACATAGAAAATATCCCATAATAATAACGAAGATATAAACCGGACATCTGCATAGAAGCCAAATGATCCAATAGGTCAGCTCTACTCTGCCGCTCAGCTCCTGTGCTATATCTGTATAATCTCCGTAGTCTGATACATGCAGGAAGATAATCTGCAGCATCATCAGTATTCTAAGTAATTCTATGCTGGGATTACGTGATACTTTAGCCTTTGCCGCAAGTGTTTTTGCATCTGTTGTTTTGGTTTGTGGTTTTTGTGTTGTCTTTGTTTTGCTCATTGTAAAAAATCTTAACTCCAAAAGGCGGAGGTTTTACCCTCCGCCCAATTGTTTCTAATACCGAGGACTATCTAGTCCTAAAACTCAGATTATCTAGTCCTTAGAACTTACCTGCCTTTGCAGCCTCTTCGATAGAAACTGCTGTAGAAACTGTCATACCAACCATTGGGTTGTTACCAGCTCCGATAAGTCCCATCATCTCAACGTGAGCAGGAACTGATGAAGAACCAGCGAACTGTGCATCACTGTGCATACGTCCCATAGTATCTGTCATACCATATGAAGCAGGACCTGCAGCCATGTTATCTGGGTGAAGTGTACGTCCTGTACCACCACCTGAAGCTACTGAGAAGTACTTCTTACCAGCTTCAATACGCTCTTTCTTGTATGTACCTGCAACTGGATGCTGGAATCTTGTAGGGTTTGTTGAGTTACCTGTGATAGATACATCAACATTCTCCTTCCACATGATAGCAACACCTTCCTGAACATCGTTAGCGCCGTAGCAGTTAACCTTTGCTCTTGGTGACTCAGGATCCTTTGAGTAGCACTTTCTGAATACTTCCTCAACTTCTCCTGTGAAGTAGTTATACTTTGTCTCTACATATGTGAAACCATTGATACGTGAAATGATCTGAGCAGCATCCTTTCCAAGTCCGTTAAGGATAACTCTAAGTGGCTTCTGGCGAACCTTGTTAGCCTTCTCAGCGATACCGATAGCACCCTCTGCTGCAGCGAAGGACTCGTGACCAGCAAGGAATGCGAAACACTCTGTATCCTCTTCAAGAAGCATCTTACCAAGGTTACCATGTCCAAGACCAACCTTACGTCTATCAGCAACTGATCCAGGAATACAGAAGGCCTGAAGTCCGATACCGATAGCTGCAGCTGCATCAGCAGCCTTTCTGCAGTTCTTCTTAATAGCTATAGCAGCACCTACTGTGTAAGCCCACTTAGCATTTTCAAAACAGATTGGCTGAATTCCTTCGATGAGGTTATATACATCGATACCAGCTGCATCTGTGATTTCTTTACACTCTTCTATAGATGAGATGCCATACTCCTTAAGTGCAGCAAGGATCTGAGGCTCTCTTCTCTCATATGATTCAAATAATGCCATTTTTCATTCCTCCTTCTCTTACTGCTTTCTTGGATCGATACATCTAGCTGCGTCAGCAACACGACCATACTGTCCTGAAGCCTTCTCGAAAGCTGTGTTTGCATCATCACCAGCCTTGATGAAGTCCATCATCTTACCAAAGTTTACATACTTGTAACCAATGATCTCATCATCCTCATCAAGAGCGATCTCTGTTATATATCCATCTGTAAGCTCAAGGTATCTAGGTCCCTTGTCAAGTGTACCATAAGTAGTACCAACCATTGAACGAGCACCCTTTCCAAGATCCTCAAGACCAGCACCGATCTGAAGACCATCCTCTGAAAATGCACTCTGAGTTCTTCCGTATACTATCTGAAGGAACAGCTCTCTCATAGCTGTATTGATAGCATCACAAACAAGGTCTGTATTAAGTGCTTCAAGAACTGTAAGTCCTGGAAGAATTTCAGCAGCCATAGCTGCGGAATGTGTCATACCTGAACAACCTACTGTTTCAACTAATGCTTCCTGGATGATACCATCCTTAACGTTGAGGGAAAGCTTGCAGCATCCCTGCTGAGGTGCACACCAGCCAATACCGTGTGTATAACCGGATATATCCTCAACCTTTTTTGCCTGTACCCATTTTGCTTCCTCTGGAATAGGGGCAGCACCATGATGTACTCCCTGATGTACAGGGCACATGTTCTTAACTTCTGCTGAGTAAATCATATGATCCTCCTTAATTTATTTTTGTGGTAGGAATTAAATATCTATCTAATATTTAACGCTCCTCTCATAATAACAGAAAACCACTTAAACAAAAAGTGGTTTTCTGAAAAAATTTATATTTTTTTTGTTTTTAAGCAAATACGCCTTTTATTAGTTTACGCTGAAAAGCAGCTGACCGTAACTTGGGAATGGCCAGTCTCTCTGGGATGTAAGCATTTCTGCCTCATCAACAAACTTTCTAAGAGTATCCATAGCTGGAAGCATATCATCTCTAACGAATTCTGAAGACTCGAAAACATTTTCAAAAGTCTTAAAGGTAGCAAGCGCCTTCTCCAGAGCCTCTACCGCTTCAAGTATGCTATCTGTAAGCTCTGACAGTCTCTCCATAGTAGATACTTCGTAGTTAACCTTGATATTAGGGCTAACCTCTCTCATAAGAGAGGTAGTCTGAGCAAGTCTGAAGATATATCTCTCCATAGCTGGTAAGTAATTCTTTCTTACCATATCTACCATTGTAAGTCCTTCGATATTAACTGTCTTCACATAGTTCTCAAGCATTATCTCGCATCTTGAATGAATCTCTGACTCAGTAAATACCTTGTGACGAATAAGCATTTCCTTATTCTTCTCATCTAAAAGCCTTGGCATAGCATCTGCTGTAGTTCTAAGATTAGATAGACCTCTAACCTCTGTAGCTTCCTTTATCCACTCTTCTCCATAACCATTTCCATCGAAAAGTATTCTCTGATGATCAGTTATAACTCTTCTGATAAGATCATGAAGAGCTGTCTGGAAGTCCTCTGCCTGCTCTAGTTCATCTGCATACTGACGAAGACTCTCTGCAACTGCAGAATTCAGCATAATGTTGCAGCAAGCGATACTGTTTGAAGAGCCGAGGGAACGGAACTCGAATTTATTACCTGTGAAGGCAAATGGTGAAGTACGGTTTCTATCTGTTGTGTCACGGCTGAATCTTGGGAGTGCGTGTACACCCAGCTTCATCTTAACCTCTTCCTTGCCCTGATAAGAAGTATCATTCTTAATAGCTTCAAGTATTCCTGTAAGCTCTTCCCCTAGGAATACTGAAATGATAGCAGGAGGTGCCTCGTTTGCACCTAGTCTGTGGTCATTTCCAGCTGTAGCAACGGAAAGTCTCAGAAGATCTTGATAATCATCCACTGCCTGAATAACTGCACAAAGGAATAGAAGGAACTGTGCATTTTCATAAGGTGTCTCGCCTGGTGATAAAAGGTTGATTCCTGTATCTGTTGCGATAGACCAGTTGTTATGCTTACCAGAACCATTAACGCCCGCAAATGGCTTCTCGTGCAGCAGGCATTCCATGCCGTGCTTTGCAGCAACCTTCTTCATTATTTCCATAGTCAGCTGATTAGAATCAGTTGCTATATTAGTTGTTGAATAAATAGGTGCCAGCTCGTGCTGAGCAGGGGCAACCTCGTTATGCTCTGTCTTTGCAAGTATACCGAGCTTCCAGAGTTCCTGATTCAGGTCCTCCATGAACTCTGCAACTCTTGGCTTGATAACTCCGAAGTAATGGTCATCCATTTCCTGACCCTTTGGAGGCATAGCTCCGAAGAGAGTTCTACCTGTATATTTAAGATCTGGTCTTCTAGCAAAAACCTGCTTATCTACTAGGAAATATTCCTGTTCTGCTCCTACACTTGTTTTAACATACTTAGCTTCTGTACCGAAGAGCTTAAGTATTCTCATAGCCTGTCTGTTGATTGCCTGCATAGATCTAAGAAGCGGGGTCTTCTTGTCTAATGCCTCTCCTGAATAAGAACAGAAGGCTGTAGGTATGCAAAGTGTATGATCCTTTATAAATGCAAAGGAAGTTGGATCCCATGCTGTATATCCTCTAGCCTCAAAGGTAGCTCTCAGTCCACCTGAAGGGAAGGAAGAAGCATCCGGCTCACCCTTGATGAGCTCCTTTCCAGAGAACTCCATAACCACACCACCATCAGCAGTTGGCTCTATGAAGCTGTCATGCTTCTCAGCAGTTACTCCTGTCAGAGGCTGGAACCAATGAGTATAATGTGTAGCACCATGCTCTATAGCCCAGTTCTTCATTTCCTCTGCAACTGCATCAGCTACATTTTCATCCAGCTTAACATTCTCGTCGATAGTTTTCTTGAGGGAAGCATATACTTCCTCCGAGAGTCTTGCTCTCATCTCTCTGTCGTCAAAGACAAGGGAACCGAAAAGCTCCGATATGTTTGTTTTATCCATATATTTCTCTCCTTTTCAAAACATTCTTAAGTTTACCATCAACATTTGAAGTGTTCAACCCCTTACAGACTTAATATTTTAAGGATATGTGGCACTTCACTTAAGAATTTAAGAAAAATACTTACAAGAGAGCCTTTACATACCATTAATTATTTCATAAAATGATAAAGTATCATATTTATATATGGTTATATAAGGTTAAGTATCATATTTATATATGGTTATATAAGGTTAAGTATCACATTTATATGGGGGTCAAAATGATAGATCATTATAATGCATTTATTTCTTATAAACATGCGCCGGAGGATAACCGAGTTGCCGAGGCTGTTCAAAAGGGACTCGAACGTTTCC
Organism: Eubacterium sp.; assembly: GCA_017480495.1. Taxonomy (GTDB): domain Bacteria; phylum Bacillota; class Clostridia; order Lachnospirales; family Lachnospiraceae; genus Eubacterium_Q. The sequence goes on from JAFVAQ010000003.1 coordinate 10,700, forward strand.
ACATTCCAAAGAAGATTCAGAAGAAAACCGGAATGAAAAGAATCCAGCGTGTATTCAGAGATAAGGACGAGCTTCCTATCACAAGTAATCTATCTGGCACTATTGCGTATGCACTGGAGCACTCAGACTATCTGATAGTTATCTGTTCCACTAATACCAAGGAATCTATGTGGGTGCCTCGCGAGATAGAATATTTCCTACGTAATCACACTAAACAACAAATACTTACAGTTCTTGTAAATGGTGAGCCTAACGAGGTTATCCCTCCTATGCTCCAATACGAGGACCGTGTATATAATGGTGCACAGGGACAGCAGATGTTCAGATTCCCTCTGGAACCACTTTCCTGCGACTACAGACTTCCTATGAGAAAGGCCAATCACGTCGAGCTACCTAGACTCGCCAGCTGCCTGATTGGATGCTCCTATGATGAGCTGATGAACAGACGTAGGCAGTACAAGATGCAGCGTATGGCACTCGGCTTTGCCGGAGCCCTTGCTATACTTCTCGGTTTCAGTGGATATATGGCTTACAGTAGATATAAGATTCATAAGACCTATCTTGAATCCCTGAGAAATCAGTCAAAATATCTCGCAAATGAATCTGAGAAGCTGTTAGATGAGGAGCAGCGAATCTCAGCTATTCAGCTGGCGCTCGAAGCTATGCCGAAGGATGAAAAGGATGACAGACCTGTCACCCCGGATGCTATCAGCGCTCTAAATGCCGCAACCCTTGCATATGTTTCTGAGTCAACTTCTAACATCAATGCTGAATGGAATTATCAGCTTCCTAATACTGTTAATAAGTTCTATGTATCTCCAGAAACAAACACCTTAGCGGCTCTGGATAATTCCGGAATACTAATCGTATGGAATACTGCTAGCCATGAAGAAATTCTTCATCTAGAATCAAAAGATCAGAAAATCAGCGGTATCCTCTACTTAGATAACGACACACTCCTTGAATGGAATTATGAAACCGCCACAGCATACAATCTAAAAACCGGAAAAGAGAAATGGACATATACCTTTGAGGAAAGCTATTCCAGTGCAGATTCCTTTATTGTCTCTGACAAGTATCTATATATCCTGCTCAATAGCGGCAATCTCGCTAAAATAAATACAACAGATGGAAATGTAGAAAAGAACATCAAGCTGGATATGGGTAAAAACGAAGGAATAACTCTAAATAATATGACTATTTCTCCGGATGGCACCAAAATTGCATTTTCTGGTTTTATAGATTGGGAAACCTACGCTGTTGGAATAATCGATTTGAACTCCGGCAAAGTATCTTTTACTGATTCAACAGAGGATATGATCAGAGATGTTGCCTTCGCAGATGATAACAACGTGGTGGTAGCTTTTTCCAAGGACTATATGAACAGTAGTATGTCCTTTGGAAATAATTCCATACTATCTGCTGATCATTCAGATATCAAATGTCTGAAGACAAGTGACCTCAGTGAAGTATGGTCTGCCGACTTTATATGTAACGATGTAATGGTCCAAAGTGGTTTCCTGCCACTACCTGAAACAAAGTCAGTTTGTTACTTCTGCGGTAATATTGCTACCACCTATGACACAAAGACAGGAGAAGTTAAGTACGAAAATAATACAAATGATTCAATAATAGATGCCAGCGATAGAGATGGCGATGGAGTTCCTATTTATATAACAGAAGATGGAGGTCTAGCTTATCCTGCCTCAGAAGAGGATGATAGTGTAGCTTACACCAAGTATCTGACTGATAATATATCAAAGGCTATAGTAAATAATGGAGTCTTTGTAAACAAACAGATGACTAGCGAAATCATTTACTATGGAACGGATGTATATGATAAGTCCTGGAAGGAAATAAAAGAAGGAATAACTCTGAGCCACATTTTCAATGACACCTATATGGATGAAACTGTACTAGCCATTATCACCTCAGAAAATGATAAACCTGGACTTCTGGCTTATAATCTTGAAGATCCTTCAAAGATTCATCAGCTAGAGTTAGACGGTGATTCCGCCTATAACTTTGATATACTTGGCACCTACGAGGGTAAGCTTTACATAGCTAATTCCTCCAGTGGCAGTTACAATCTGATAACTGTAAATATGGCAACTGGAGATATGGATTCTATTGATATATTTGCAACCTATAATTCTCCTGATAAGGCAGCTTCCTTCTCAAATGGAAAGCTGACATACGCCTACAGTAAGGAATACCAAGACAACTACGTTGTAGTACAAAGTATCAAAAATAACAAAACCAAGGAGTTTCAACTTCCAACTGAAGATCTCTCTCCAACAATGGCTCCAAAGTATTTTGAAAATAGTAATTTAATATTTTATGCCGACGAAGAAGGAGATTATTTCATAAATGCTAAGAGCGGCAAGATTCAGGAAATAGGACTCCCGGTATCCTGGATAGGTACAAGTATTATTGCCGCCAGCAGTGATGAGAAGAGCTTTGCTATATCTGATAAATCTCAGATACAGCTTGTGACACCTGATGGAAGTACCAAGTTCACTATAGCCTGTCCTGGTGTAGAACCTATTGGAATGGCCTTCTATAAACCGAAAAAATCAAAAGAAGAACTGCTTCTTGTCGCATACAACGATGGAACATTTTATAGATACTCCGCTACTACCGGGGACCTAAAAGGTAAATCAGAGATTTCCTCTTACTATGGAGGCTCAGATTCCGCCGAGTTCATATTCAGTGAAGAAGATTCTAATCTATATATCCAATCAGAGGATCTTACAAATATAATAGATTTGGAGAGCTGGACGGAAACAACTTATATAGAGCGCTGCTTCGGATACCACAGAAAAACCGATAGATTTTTAACCTATTCAAATCCTTCTTATGAAGTATATAAGATTGGTTATTATGATAGATATTCAAATGAAGAGCTCGTCGAAAAAGCAAAAGAAATAACTGGTGGAACTGAGCTGTCAGAGGAGCTTAAAACCAGATATGGTCTTTCAGACGAGGACTAAAACAGGTATTATAATTCCAACAAATAAGCTGCCGTTTGTAAACGGCAGCTTACTTTTTTCTTACTCCTCTACTTCTTTATAAAGCTGATCAAATAGTCTTCCGTTGATGATATATATATCATGTGGATCGTCCTCACGGACTGCTATATAATCTCCAGGATTTCCGGAATAATATTTCTCCATATCCCACATAGTAAAGAGCTTCACGCAGCGAGTAAGTGGTTTAGCATATATTCTCGACTGACCTGTGCTGATAACTCCCTTAGCATATTCCAGTACATTCTTTGTCTCACCTGTGAAGATATCCTTGATGCTAGGCTCATATTCAAAGGTTCTATCATAAGGTTTATCAGAAGGCTTATAGCTACTCTCCAGCTTCTCCTTCGTTATCGGATAAACTTCCCCTTCTATACCTATCATCAGATATTTATCCTCGTCTAGTCTGATGTTAACATCGCCCTCAAGAGTACGTATTTCTACCATAGTATTGAGTGGAAATACATCTGTAAGCTTTACATATCCAAGTAACTGTGGTTGCTTATCATACTTCTTCATTTCAGAAGTGTCCAGCACAGTATCCTTTGCATAGATGATTTCATACATATCAAAGTATTCATCTATTCTTTTAGTGAATAGTTCATCTGCTTTCTGCTTTGGATCGTCTCCTGGCGACTCGATCAGTTTCTCTGGCATAAGGTTACCCCCTGCCTTGGTGATATGACCGCCGCCACCACCATAGCCCTTAGCTACGAAGGCGGCCAGCTCATTTGCGTGAACCTCCTTCACGCAGCTTCTGACAGAATACTTAACCTCGAGATCACTGACATAGTAAGCAAGACAAACATTTACTCCAATTGTCTCCATTACGAAGTCACTGATAACACCGAGGATATTTGGATCACATTTATCTGCACGGATAATCAGATATTTATTCTTAGGAAAATATTCATAGTCAAGAATAGCTTTACCTGTAATTTTGAGCTCATCAAGAGATATATTTGAGGTAGCCATTTCTTTTACTATACTGCTAATTATCTGCAGGTTATCACGCATATCTCTATCGAGAGGATGTGATACCTCAGACATTCTATTGGTATCTGTATATAGTCCATAATAAAGAGCCGTAGACAGAAGCATATTTTCTGTAACATCGAGTCCCTCACTCCTTATCATATCCCACAGAATAGTGGCGCAGCTTCCTATATTACTTCTTACCTCTGACAGTTCAGGAAGAGAAACCGTCACCTGATGATGATCTATTATCGCGATATTCTGCGCTCTGGTTGGAGTTACATTTGTATTGCCATACTGACAGTCCACTGTTACGAGAAGCTCTGGATTATCGTCGAAATCGGGTTCGTAGGTAACAGGAATATCCAGCTCGTCCATCATTATCAGAAGATTGCTCTTCTGTATCTTATTTTTTCCACGATAGATGAATCTAGGAGTCTTTCCATTCTTGCATAGGTACCAGGAAAGCGCATATCCAGAGGACAGTGCATCTGCATCCGGATTATCATGACATTGTATTACTATATCATCGTATTTTAGTAATTCACTAAGTTTCATTGGTTCCTCCTCTATTTCCAATAATCAAGTTCTTCTTCATTTAAACCTATATCAGACGCCTTAAATACCGGCGTTTTACCTTCTTTTCTCTGTTTCTCATAATCCTTAAGTGTATCTATCGCTATCTTTCCAAGCAGCATACAGGTAGGAAGATTGATGAGGGTCATTCCACCCATTGTTATATCCGCTGCAGCCCAGGCCGCATTCATCGGAATAAGTGCTCCCAGAAGTACTACCACTGTACAACCGATATGGAAGCATCTCATAAATAGCTTAGAAGGCTCCTTCTTATGATTAAGGAAAATGAGTGCATTATCAACATAGAATAGATTTCCTAAAAGAGTTGTAAATGCAAACAGTACCATGGAGACCGTGATAAAGGTCGGACCAATCTTTCCAAAGACAGTTGATATAGCATTCTGTACATATGGAGCTCCTGAAACTGCTTCGCTTCTTTCAACTCCACTCGCGAGACACATAAGTGCTGTAGCTGTACATAGAAGAAGTGTATCTATATAAACTGAAAGTGTCTGAACCAGTCCCTGCTTAGCTGGATGACTAACCTTTGCAGAAGCAGAGGCATTTGGTGCAGAACCAACACCGGCCTCATTTGAATATAGGCCTCTCTTAATACCGTAGATCATACAAGAGCCTGCGACTCCTCCTAGTATAGACTTGAAATCAAAAGCATCCTTGAAAATGTATACAAACATTGATGGAATATTCTTTATATGAAACAGAATAACAATAAGGGAAATGATTACATAAGCAACGCCCATAACTGGAACAATAACACTCGTAATCTTTACTATTCTCTTACCTCCTCCTAGCAGGCAGTAACCTGTAAGAACTGCAAGAATTCCACCTACTATTAATGGTGTCCATTTCTCATCATAGAAGGAATAAACCGCAAATGTAGACTGAAGATTATAAGAACATAGCAGATTAAATCCGACCGCATAGGTTGCAATTAAGAATACACAGAAAAGACCCGCAAGAAATGGAGCATGCAGAGCTCTCTCTATATAGTAAGCAGGTCCACCATAACTCTGTCCATCGGAATTCTTTCTCTTATATATCTGAGCCAGTGTACTCTCAACAAATGCAGAGGAGGCTCCAATGATACACATAATCCACATCCAGAAGCAGGCTCCTGGACCTCCAAGACATATAGCCGTTGAAACTCCTACGATATTACCTGTACCAACGCGTGAAGCTGTAGATACAAGCATAGCCTGAAGCGAAGAAACATTTTTCTTATCTGAAGGTGGTTCTTTAAGTAATCTGATGGATTCCGGGAAAAGTCTTATCTGAACTCCCTTTGTGAGAACTGTGAAATAGATTCCGGCCAGCGCCATCACTATTATAAGAATAGGATAGTACATTATACTATCAATACTATCTAAGATTTCTGTGATCATACCCTCTCTCCATTTTTGTATTTTGTAACCTAGTAATTCATTGTAACATATTTCGCCTTTTTATAATAGCAAAAACGCCCATATCTAATTGTTACAGATATTAAATAATGATATACTTTAAGAGTACCATGTTGATTTAATTCATTATATTTTTTGAATTATATGCATTTCGATCAAAGGAGTTTTATATGCAGTACAGAAATGATAAAAATGGTAACAAATTATCAGTCCTTGGATTTGGATGTATGCGCTTTACTAAAAAGGGCAACTCCATTGATATCGACAAAGCTGAGAAAGAAATAATGGCCGCCTACAAGGCTGGCGTTAATTACTTCGATACCGCTTACATATATCCCGGCAGCGAGGCCGCGCTCGGAGAGATACTAGAGAGAAATGGCATAAGGGACAAAGTAAATATCGCCACTAAGCTACCCCAGTACCTTATCAAGAAGAGTAAGGGAATAGATAAGTATTGGGAGGAAGAGCTCTCCCGTCTTAGAACAGATCACGTAGACTACTATCTGATGCATCATCTCACAGATCTAGATATGTGGGAGTCCCTCAAGTCTCTTGGAATAAAGGAATGGATAGATAATAAGAAGGCAAGTGGACAGATCAGAAATATAGGTTTCTCCTTCCACGGTAATACGGATAGCTTCATCAAGATACTAAATGACTATGACTGGGATTTCTGCCAGGTACAGTATAATTATCTGGACGAAGTTACACAGGCTGGTAAAAAGGGTGTACAAGCTGCTGCCGATAAGGGAATACCTGTTGTTATAATGGAACCCCTTCGTGGAGGCAAGCTCGTAAATATGCTTCCTGATAAAGCAAGAAAACTCTTCGAGGCAGACTCCCACGGATGGACCCCTGCAGAGTGGGCTTTCAGATGGCTCTGGAACCAACCAGAGGTAACAGTAGTTCTGTCAGGTATGAATTCTCTGGAAATGGTGGAAGAAAACTGCAAGACTGCTGACAGCATGGAGGCAGGCAGCTTCACAGAAGCAGACTTCGAACTACTAGATAATGTTAAGAAGGCAATTCAAGAAAAGGAAAAGGTAGGCTGTACTGGATGCAGATATTGTATGCCTTGTCCTAAGGGAGTAGATATACCTGGAACCTTCGCCAGCTATAACTATATGTATACAGAGGGCAAGAGTGCCGGAAGATTCCAATATGCTCAGGCCGTAAGCCTTACCAAAGAGCCCTGCTTTGCCTCTCAATGTGTAGGCTGCGGTAAGTGTGAGCAGCACTGTCCACAGAGTATACCTATCAGAGAAAAATTAAAAGAAGCGGACAAAAAGCTTCGTCCGCTCCCATATAAAATCGGTATTAATCTCGCTAGAAAATATATGTTTAAGAAGGGGAAGAAAAAATAGAATCTGCATATCTGACGGTTGCCATCGCATCCTTTGCGTAGCAGTCAGCCCCTATAGCATCTGCATATTCCTGAGTCATTACAGCGCCACCAACCACAACCTTGGTATCTGGTTTTTTCTTACGAAGAAGCTTAATGGTATCCTCCATACTTACCACCGTTGTGGTCATAAGTGCGCTGAGTCCGACTAGCTTCACATCTTCGTCGATAGCCTTTTCTACTATCACCTCTGGAGGAACATCCTTACCAAGATCTATTACATCATATCCATAATTTTCAAGCATTACCTTGACTATATTTTTACCTATATCGTGTATATCGCCCTTTACTGTTGCGATGATAACCTTGCCCTTAAGGTCTCTAGGCTTACCTGCCATAGATGCCTTAACTACTTCGAAGGCCGCCTTTGCAGCATCTGCACTAAGTAGTAGCTGTGGAAGGAAAACTGTTCCCTTCTCAAAGCCCTTACCTACTTTATCAAGAGCAGGTATCAGTTCTTCATTTATAACCTCTAGAGCATCCCTGGTTTTTATAGCTTCCTTCATCGCACTTTCTGCGACTCCAACCATACCCTTTTCAATCGCATGACCAAGCTGAGATTTACCGGACTCCGCAGCGTCCCCCGGTGCACCTGCTCCCGCCGGTGCTGTTCCAGCCTGCGCCGCACCTGCTGGACCCGTACTAAGCGTTGAAAGAGTTGCATTTGCATACGCTTCTATAAATCCCATACACTGAGGATCGAGATCCGATAATGCAAGGAAGGAGCGATATGCCGCCATCATCTGCTCATTGTTCGGATTCATGATTGCAAAGGAGAGTCCCATCTGCATAGCCATAGTAAGGAAGTAGGAATTGATAACCTGTCTCTGAGGAAGTCCAAAGGAAATATTTGATACTCCCAAGATTGAACGGCCCTGATACTCATCTCTTATTCTTCTGATAGTTTCGAGAGTCGTTACACCTGAAGAAGAATCAGAAGAAATCGTCATACAGAGACCATCGATAACTATATCCTTTCTAGGAATTCCATATTCATCTGCCGCTTTATAAATCTTCTCAGCAACGGCTATTCTTCCATCTGCTGTTTCAGGTATTCCGTCCTCATCGAGAACAAGTCCTACCAATACACCACCATATTTTTTTACAAGTGGCATAACCGCTTCGATCACTTCCCTCTTACCGTTTACGGAATTGATCATAGCCTTACCGTTATAGTATCTGAGTCCCTGTTCAAGAGCCTCAACATCTGTTGTATCCAGCTGCAGTGGAAGGCCAGTAACGCCCTGAAGCTTGGTCACAACCTCACGCATCATCTTTGGCTCATCTATTTCAGGAAGGCCTACATTAACATCCAGAATGTCAGCGCCTGCATCTTCCTGTTCAAGTCCCTGCGAGAGAATGTAATCCATATCCGCATCACGGAGAGCCTGTTTAAATCTTTTCTTACCTGTTGGATTGATTCTTTCACCGATGATTATCGGTTTCTTGTCGCATGTAACTGCCTGACAGAAGGAAGTTACAACTGTCAGATCCTTTTCAGTATTAGATTTAAAGGTTCTCTTCTTAACCTTTTCTACGGTCTGGCGAATGTGCTCTGGAGTCGTTCCGCAGCATCCACCCAGAACCTGCACGCCAAGGTCTGCTATCTGACACATTACATCCGAAAATTCTTCCGGAGTAACATCGAAAACTGTCTTGCCATTCTCTGTTCGAGGAAGGCCGGCATTTGGATTTACAACTATTGGGACAGATGCAACCTCAACCATTCTCTCCACCATAGGGATCATGAGGTCCGGTCCCATTCCGCAGTTCATACCCAGGGCATCTACTCCAAGTCCTTCCAGCATGGCAACAGTGGAATCCACGTTACCGCCAGTAAGAAGCTTTCCCTTCTGGTCATAAACCGTTGTTACGATAACAGGAAGATTTGTATATTCCTTCGCAGCTATTACTGCAGCCTTTGCCTCGTAGCTGTCGCTCATGGTCTCTATAAGGATCAGGTCGCCGCCCGCCTTTTCTCCGGCAGCCATAGTCTCGCCAAACAGTTCAACTGCTCTGTCAAAGCTGAGGTCACCCATTGGTTCAAGGAGCTTTCCTGTAGGACCAATATCTACCGCAATGTATGCATCTTCCCTGCCTGTATTCTTAATAGCCTGCTTTGCAAGGTCAACCGCAGCCGTCATTAGTTCCTCAACTCTTCCTGGAAATTTCAGACTGTTAAGGCCAAAGGTATTCGTATTAAAAATATCTGAACCAGCTCTAAGATAACCTTCGTAAAGCTGCATTATCACCTCAGGATGATCCACGTTCCAGGTTTCTGGAAGCTCTCCTCCCTCTAGTCCATGCTCTTGCAGAAAGGTTCCTGTTCCACCATCACAGAACAGCCATTCTTTTCCAAGTTTTTCTCGTAAATCCTTTTTCATCTCTTACCTCGCATATGCGCATTTTCCAGCCATGCTGCACTGTTCGCAGCCACTCTTCTCGCAATTTGAATCTATCTCTGTAAGTCCAACTACTGCTGTGATGGACTTTGTTGGTGTCATTAGCAGGCTATCAGAAAGTGTTACACCGATAGTCTTTGGCATTTCCAGAATTCTCTCGAAATCCTTTTGTACTTCCAGCGGGAAGTCGCCGTATCCAGGTGAAAATCTTGGTCTTGCAAAAAGACCTCTTTCCTTAGCCTCTGCAATTATCTTCTCATTTATTTCGTCAGCCCAGGCTTCTGCCATGGCGGCTCCTACTGCCTGATAAGTATAGGCCTTCATCATATCTCTGACCTCAGCTTTTCTAACCAGCATATCTGGAACGTTGCCCAGAGTTACTGCCATCATTACTATTTCGGCGCAGCCATCCAGATTTTTAAGAAGGTTACCGGATTCTACTTTTATTCCAGAGAATTCACAGGTGACATTCTTTTCTTTATGCGTTCCATTTCCATCTTCATCTGGAACTAATTTGAAGCTGAACTTCCACTCCAGAGGAAATGTTTTATATGTATATTTAGGATTAACCTGTTCCTGCATTTCGGCGATACATTCATCGATTATCTTGCTTAAATTCTCATCGATTTCTGTTACGCCTTTGAATCCCAGATATCTTTCTACTTCTTTTCTATTTATATTTATCATTGTGTTACCTCTTACTATTCTCTTCGCTTTCTCTTACTTCGATTTCTACGCTGTATTCCCTACCCCTTCTGGAGTATCTTCCAAGGAAGAGCTTATCCTTATCAAAATCGAGGAGCTTTGCCTCTTCATCCGGATTATCAACCAATATCAGCTTTCTTCCATTTTCATCCTCGTATATCACAAATGTAATCTGAGGGTACTGAAGTCTATAACAGGGACCTTTATAATACCGCCATACTAAATCGCCATCTTTTGTTTCCGGCACCCTTAACACAAGTTCCTTTGTATCATCAAAATCTATGCTGACATTTGACTCTTCCTCTGAGGATCCTTTTTTCAGGCCATACTTATCATAAGCCTCCGTGATCCTGGCAGAGGCCTTCTTCCAATTTTTTCCATCTAAAATAAAACTTATAGGAAAATACCAAAAGCCATAATCCACAAAGCATAACAGCGCCAGCCACTTTATTGGTGAAAGAAGCCCTCCGATCAGGATCATTATTCCACCAACTATAGGCACGCCACTACTCTTTGTCCTGGTCGCCGCATAGCTTACTATTACAAAGAATAGCCCTATAACCCAAAAGATTATGCTGACTCCATATTTTATTACAAATTCATTCATCATATCTGCCACCATTTATATAACAATCCGGCTGATTCAAAACTATCTTTCATCTTATCATTTATGACAAGTTTTGTTAAGGCTAAACGATGCATAATATATAAGAAACTGTATTTTTCTAGCTATTTGTGATATCATATCTCTCGGAAAAATTATGTTAAAGGAGATACACTAATATGAAACGTAAAATTACCGCACTTTTAATGGCAAGTGTCTTTGTGCTTTCTGCATTTACAGCATGTGGCAGCAAGGATACCGCAGAAACAACTACTGAAGCAGTTACTGAAGCAGCAACTACTGAAGAAGCTGAGGTCGCTACTGTTGACGCCGCTACAGAAGGCGACGCTACTACAGACAGAGCTGGAAATGATATAGTACTTCCTGAAGAAGTTAATACTATCATCTCTATGGCTCCATCAACAACAAGATTCCTTATAGATCTTGGTCTTGCTGACAAGATAGTTGCAATTGATACAAACTCACTTATATATGAGAGCGAGCTTCCAGATGATGTTCAACAGTTCGATATGATGGCCCCTGATAATGAAGCTCTCGTTGCTCTAAATCCTGACATTGTCTTCACTTCAGGCATGAGTAATGTTGGTGGAGATGACGCTTTCCAAAGCGTACGTGACGCAGGTATCTGTGTAGCGGACATCCCAACAAGTACATCCTTCGAAGAAATCGACAAGGATCTTGAATTCATCGGTATGGCAGTTAAGGAAGAAGCTAAGGCTCAGGAGCTCATCGCTGCCTTTGATGAAACTGTAGCTTCAGTTCAGAAGATTGGTGAGACTATCACAGAGAAGAAGACAGTTCTTTTCATGATCTCACTTCCTTCAGAAGAGTATCCTTCTGTCTATACATTTGGTAAGGGAACCTACCTCAATGAGATGATCACTACTATTGGTGCTGAAAATGTAACTGGTGATCAGTCAGACTGGATCAGCATTTCTGAAGAGGAAGCTATCGCTATGAATCCTGATGTTATCATCACAAATGTCGATTACATCGATGATGTTGAAAAAGTTATTAAGTCTGCTGCAGGTTGGGAGAATGTTACAGCTATTAAGAATGATGCTGTATACTGTATCGACAGTACTTCAAGTAATCAGCCTAACAACCATGTAGTGGATGCTCTTATCCAGATGGCTAAGCTCATATACCCAGAGCAGTTTGCTGATTTCGATGATCCATTTGCTTCTGCAGGAGACGCTGAATAAGAAGTAGATAAATCAGAGATAGAAAGTCTTAAAAGAGAAATTATATGAAAAGATACATCTTTACGACAATTATATGTATATTCATATTACTTCTATGTATTAACATGGGGAGCGTTCATATAACGCTCCCTGATTCTATTTGTATAACCCTTCACAAGCTTTTCGGCCGTACACTTCCAGATAGTATCGAACCGATGACTGTATCCATATATTGGAATATCAGAGTACCACGCGCACTTGTCGCCTTCCTCGTGGGAGGAGCTCTTGCAGTAAGTGGTGCCGTTATGCAGTCCTTGCTTCAGAATCCACTCGCTTCGTCCTATACGATGGGCGTATCCTCTGGTGCATCTCTGGGAGCGGCTATAATAATAATCTCTGGCATAACGAGCTTCTGGCTAAGAAGTATGCTTCTTCCAAGTGTCAGCTTTCTCTTTGCACTGACCACCGTACTCTTTGTTATCATTTTCTCCAGTAAAATCGATAGGAATCTTCACAGCTACACGATCATTCTGATGGGTATGGTTATATCCCTATTCGTGAGTGCATTTCTTACTCTACTGGCCTCACTATTCCCAGACAAATCAAGTCTTATGTACTTCTGGATGATGGGTTCCTTCTCTTCTAGAAACTGGACTCACGTTCTTATAATTGCTCCCGTATGTCTAATAATCACGATTCTTATCTGGCTTAATTCCAGGGAAATGGACCTGATGACCTTTGGCGATGAACAGGCTATGTCTATCGGAGTAAATACAAGAAGGAAGAAGACTCTGCTAATAATAATGACCGCAATGCTAACAGGTGTATCCGTTGCATTTTCAGGTACGATTGGTTTTATAGATCTCGTCGCACCGCATATAGTAAGACGTATCTTCGGTTCAAAGCATAAGTCTGTTATACCTATGAGCTTCTTGATTGGTGGAGCTTTTATGTCCCTTGCAGACCTAGTAGCAAGAACGATTATTTCACCAAGAGAGATTCCCGTTGGAGCGGTCACCGCACTTATTGGAGCACCGTTCTTCGTACTTATTTTCTTCTCGAAGAGAAAAAGTAGCTGATTCGTTTATTTGAAAAATGATGATCTAATAGAATCTAAGAGTAGGTATAGAAATGAAAATAATACTCGAAAATGTATCCGCAGGGTACGACAAGAAAAATCTTATAATTAAAGACTTTTCTACCACCTTTGAAGAGGGCGGAGTATGTGGCATACTTGGACCGAATGGTTCCGGTAAGACCACTCTTCTTCGCGTGCTGTCAGGTATCATTCCTTACAGCGGCAAGATAGAGCTTGTTAGTGAAAGTTCTACCACTGAGCTATCTACTCTTCCACAGAAAAAGCTAGCTAGATACATTTCCGTAACCCCACAGTTTTCTTCCGTTTACTTTTCTTATTCAGTATATGAAACAATCCTTATGGGTAGATATGCCCACGCTGAGTCTTTCCTGGATTCTATTAGAGGTACATCCGCAAGGGATAGAGAAATAGCAGATAATGCTATGGAAATGACAGGTCTTACTGACCTAAAAGATAAGCAGATAAATGAACTATCTGGCGGTCAGCTGCAGCGCGTCATGTTAGCTAGAACCTTCGCTCAGGAAACACCTATCCTGCTTCTCGATGAACCAACTAATCATCTTGATATCAAGTACCATAGCGAGCTAATGCAGTATCTATCAAAATGGGCAGAAGGAACAACAAAGGTTGGGAACACAGAACATCAGAATACCGTTATTTCAGTCTTCCACGATATAGGAGACTCTGCACTCATCTCTGACTCTATTCTACTTATGAAGAAGGGCAGCCTCATCAAAAAAGGTCCCGCTCAGGAAATCCTGACACGCGACCTTCTTAGCGATGTTTTTGATACAGATGTAATCGATTATTATAAAACCATATCTGAACAATTTATCTATTAAAATCTTTTCCAAGAATATTGTAAAGGTTATCTGTTATAGCCTTTGCAACATCTGGCTTATTCATTGAATAAACATGTACATTTGTTATTCCATTTGCATATAGATCAATTATCTGGTCTGTAGCATAGGCTATTCCGGCCTGTTTCATGGCCGAAGGATCATTTCCAAAATAATCCACTATACTCTTGAAACGCTGTGGCATAAAAGAACCTGACAGCTTAATAGCTCTCGCAACTTGATTTGCATTTGTGATAGGCATGATACCTGGAATAATTGGAACAGTAACTCCTATCTCTCTTATCTTATACATAAAGTTGAAGAACAGATTGTTATCGAAAACCATCTGAGTGGTGAGGAAGTCTGCTCCTGCATCCACCTTCTCTTTGATATGTAACAGGTCGTCCTGCTGATTTATACTATCTGGATGAACCTCTGGATAACAGGCTGCACCTATACAGAAATCACCATTCTCCTTCAGTTCTCTAACCAGCTCAACGGCATGCTTATAATCCCAATTAGAAGGATCTGACTCCATCAGCTCTGGAGTAAGATCACCACGAAGAGCCATAACATTTTCTATTCCGAGTTCCTTCATTTCCTGAATCCTCTGATGAACTGTTGCCTTACTAGAGGATACACAGGTAAGATGTGCCAGCGTAGGAACACCGTATTTATCCTTGATATTTCTAGCTATCTCCATTGTATATTTGCTGGTTCCACCGCCTGCACCGTAGGTTACGCTCATGAAAGCTGGTCTGGTTGCAGCGATCTCTTCTGTAGCTTCAACTACACTCTCGAAAGTACTTTCCTTCTTTGGTGGAAAGACCTCAAAAGAAAGGGACATATTTCTCTTATTCAGTATATCAATAATCTTCACTTTCGTATTACTCCTGTTTCATATTATAAGTCATTATTTTGAAATATTGTTTTTCTTTTTCTTCTTAAGATTACGTTTATTTTCGTACATCAGGTCGTCAGCACGTTCAAAAACTGATGTTACTCTATCATCCTTTTCCGGATCATAAACTGCCATACCCGTTGCTACGATGATAATACTTTCGTTTTTAACATTTTCTTCAATCTGGTTTCTGAAGTCTTCGAGCAGTGCCTCTCTATTCTCATAATCCTCACCGAAAAGAACTACCACGAACTCATCTCCGCCTATTCTGAAAACTGGACTATGAGTGTACACTCGACATATCATCTTGCAGGAATCCTTGATATATTTATCTCCTGCCTTGTGTCCCTGAGTATCATTTATCTTCTTCAGATCATTCAGGTCACACATGACTATTGCAAACTCATCTATCTCATCAGCATTTATCTTTTTCTGGAGATCACTCTCATAGTCCTGGAAGGCATTCTTATTTCTAACGCCTGTAAGTTCGTCCCTGATAGCCTTCTCTTTAGCATTCTTTAGGGCTCTTACCTGATCATCTATATTTTCAATTCCTACTATCAGGTGTTTCTTATCCTGAGCCCACATAATTGAGAGCCTGGTGTATTTTATCTTATCTTCTACAACAAGTCTGTATCTTTCAGTGAAGACTCTCTTATCCTTAAGCTTTTCAAGAATAACTTCTTTCGACATTATTCTGATAACCTTATCTCTGTCCTCCGGATAAACTACTCTCATAATGTTCTTACGAGATTCCTCGAAGAAATCATCTCCCTTGTCAGGAACATGGAAGCTTTTATAAATATCGGTGGATTCAAACTCTACATAGGAATCATCCTCTGAGTTTACATAATATATAGTAGCATAGTAGGAAGCCAGACTTTCTGCTATCTGTCCATATATTACACTCTTTTCTTTTTCCTTTTTTAGAGCTGCCTCTGTTTCATGTTCTGCCTGTCTATTTTCCACGCAGTACAGAAGATGCTTCTTATCCTTTGTAATCATTATAGAAAGCCTAGCATAAACAACTGAATCTCCATAGAGTATTCGGTAGTCGAATTGGACCGTAGAATCCTTTTCAAGCTTCTCAAGTATTTTATCTTTGATACAATGCTCTATAAAGATTTGCTGATCCTGCTTATGGATGATACGCATAGCATTTGAAACAGATTCCTCGAAGAAATCCTTTCCTTTCGAAGGAACGTCAAGTGCTCTATACATATCTGTAGCGGAAATCTCGACAAAGTTGTCCGTCTCAATATCTACGTAATAAATAGTATCGTATCGTTCCGCGAGCTGTGTAGCTATTTCATTATAAGTCATAGCTTCTTTTCTCAGCTTTTCTTGTTCGTGCTGTTTTCTTACTTCTTCATCGATATTAAGAACGCCCAATACGAAGTATTCGTCATTAGCCTCTAAGCCTCTTATTAGTCTAAGGGAGTGCCATACATTTTTACCACTTTCTATATGACGATAAACTATACTTTTCATCTCACCTTTTTTAAGGCTTTCTAGCAGGTTTTCCTTCTGAATGTCATTAAAAAAAAATGTGCTTATCATCCTCATGGATAACTTTATCGGCATCTATAATTACATCCTCGAAGAAGTCCTTACCGGTCTTTTCGTGTTTTAGAGTCCCAGTATCCTTTTGGATTGAAAACCACTCATACTCGTTCGTGACAGCATTAATATAATACACATCTACATAATCAAGCAGAAGTGCATTTGCTATCTTATTCAGATTTTCGCCCCTGTTATTCATATTTATATTTTACCTTATATGTAAATTTGTCGCAACCAAGAATAGCTATAATATATTCTTATTTTTCTCGACCTTTCTTACAGCAAAAATATAAGTTAACGCCAGAAGGATAATATTCAAAATAAGTGGAAGCACAAGCTCGCTATAAGTATCCATTCCGTCATAAACAAAAGTCAGCATGTAGGTTGGAAGGTATCTTCCAATAGTCAGATATCTCATTATATCTGGAACAAAGAGAACTGTTCCTATCATAGATATCGCTGCCACAGTTCCATTCCCAAACCAAATGGAAAAGAGGATTGTAAAGGCAAGGATGAAGAAAATATTCAGTCCATGTACCAGTGCCAGAACCAATCCATTTCCGAAGTTCATATTGCGCATCATAAAGGTACTAGCCACGAGATAGTAAACCAGCATACTTGCAAAAACAGATAATCCAGCAAGTCCACCATAAACGAGGCACTTACCTGTTATAAAATCTCTTCCCTCGTAGCCCTGCTGAACTGGCAGTATCCACTTTCCATTCTTCCTCTCCTTAGGAAGCATGCTATTACATACGAGAATAGTTATAAGAGAATAGAAAAAGCCTATGTAGTAGCCAAAGACTCCTACACTTTCTCTAACTCTCTTAGGATATAGAACCGACATCATATCCTCCAGAGAGGAAATATCTAGTCCTGGCAGCTCTGCCATAAGGGAGTCTGGTATATCTGAGAAGACAACCGTAAATAACATGATAAGGACTCCGATACCGAAGGCCAGGAGAACAAAGAGAGTCACCTTGCCAGTTCTGAGAGCCTCTAAAATATCCTTTTTGATACAGCATTTCATACGACTTATCATTTGCACACCTCCCTGAATATGACATCCAAAGAGATGGACTCACTATTTATTGATAATATCTCTTGGTTTAGTTCCGCCAGACCGCGGAGGATATTTGTCTGTTCCTCCACACGATTTTCCGGATCTATCACGAGTTTAACATTTGTATCATCTAGCTTGATTATCTTCTGAGTAAAGGTATATAGCTTGTCGAGATCTGGAGTTTCCTTAAAGCTCACAAGGATAGCGCTACTACTCTTATCCGCCTCTGCCATATCTACTTCCTTTGCTATAACTCCTCCTGTAAGGAAGCTTGCCTTATCACAGATGCTATCCATATCAGCCAGGATATGTGTAGAAAGAATAATAGTTCTTCCCTCTGCTTTAAGCTTTGTAAGTATATCCTTTACATCATTTCTACCTGCAGGATCCAGTGCGCTAGTAGGTTCATCCAGTAGTATAATATCTGGGTCATTTACGAGCACTGCCGCTATTCCGAGGCGCTGCTTCATGCCTCGTGACATAGTCTTAATCCTTGTCTTCGTAGGAAGACTCACTAGCTCAAGCAGTTCTTCTACTCTTTCTGGATTTTGATTTTGCAGTAAGAAACTTAAATATTCATCCGTTGTCAGATAATCATAAAAAGCAGGCAGATCAGGAAGATAGCCCACCTTCTTATCAGTAATGAACTCTCCTTCATCCGCCAGCATAAGCCCTGACATTATATTCATAAGTGTGGTCTTACCAGCACCATTTCGTCCAATAAGGCCGTAGATAGTTCCCTCCTCTATCTGGAAGGATACCCCCCTTAGCACTTCCTTTGGTCCAAAGGATTTTCTTATACCTTCTAATTTAATCATTCTTCTTTCTCACATGAGCTCCATTAAATGTTACGATAGCGATGAGCTTGTCCAGATCATCAGTTACTCGAACCTCGAAGAAGCAATTACTTCTTCCATCCTTGATTAGCTTTGCCTCTGCATATAGTACGCTACCCTTTGAGGCAGACATAAAGCTTGCCGATCCAACAACACTAACTGTCGCATAATCTTTGTCATAATTAGATGCTACTGCAAATGCAAAATCAGTAAGTGTATAGATGGCACCACCCATAATTCCGCCATATGCATTTTGATGATCCTCAGTTATCTTCATACTGCACTTAGCGTAGTCTTCTCCAATAGCATCAACCTCTGCTCCCGATAGAACCGTTGCATAGCGGTCATGGGAAAATATCTCTCTAGCCTCTTCCAATGAACCCATTTTAGTTACTCCTTATAATCTGTCAAAAAATAAATGGGATAGAAAAATCTATCCCATTTAGTATACGATGAAATTTGCTATTATTTCAAGTAATTAACTAAAACTTCCCATATGTTATTCTGAACGAAGTAGGTTATCTATCTTACTCCACATTTTTAAGTGCCTCGTCCATAGGTATCTTCTTTATTCTATTATAATCTATAAACATAACTATCAAATATGCTATGAATACGAAGAAGAATTCTTTAGCAAAACCTAGTGGAGAAACATAGAAATGGAACCATCCCTCCATCTTCATCAAATACTTTTGGAAAATAATATTCATAGCAAAGTAACCTGCAACTATACCTATGATACACGAAACAATAACTACAAAGGTAGTTGAAGTAAGATATAGGGAACTTATTTCCTTATTCTCATATCCCAGTATCTTGACCATAGAAATGGCATTTTCATTTTTCTCAATAATTATCTTTGTAAGAAGATATATAAGGATTGCAGATAGTATGATACATGCATACTGGAAATATACCATGTAGCCACCAATCGAATGATCCAGCTGTCTGGATATCTTAAGGATATCATCCTCAGTTATTGTAGTTGCGATATACTTATCATTTACTCCTTCTATTTCTTCATTTGCCATGAAGCCTGTGAAGTAGTCCTCCTCTTCCTCGAAGAACTCGCGGTAGTTGTCTATCGGCATAAAGACTGACAGCCCACCCGCATAGTCATATATTCCGACAGCCTTCATCGTATATACATCATTATCGAACTTCTCATCTAGTTTAAACTCATCACCTACTTCAATCTTGTACTTTTCAGAGAAGGTCTGTGAGATATATACTTCATTTTCCTTTAGGCCACCCGGTACCTTGATATATTTACTATTATCTTCTATTCCGTATACAGATATACTTTCCTTATGAAGATTTTCCTCGTCTCCAGATACATATTCGAGACCTTTCATTGCGAACTTCTCTGCAGAAGCTGTAGTGGTCTTTATCTCATTTTCATCGTCATCCTCTGTCGACTTAAGTATCATCTGATTCTTTGCAAACATCATATCTGTAACATCGTCTTTATATGCAGCAAGAGAATCTGGGAAACCAACTGCCATTGAAAGCATAAGCATGACAAAGGCTATTCCGAGCACAAGCACGATATAGTTAGGTATATTCTGAAGAAAGATTCTCGTTCTGAAACGACCGATGAATTTCCAACGTGGTAGCCTGACCGCCTTCTTCCTTTTACTATTCTTTAGATCATGTCTCAGGAATCTAAGTGGGGAGAATCTCATCATTTTTACAATAACGAATAGATTCACAACAAACATTATTATAAGTGGAACAACAGTAGTTTTGATAAATGCATCTGAGTTCCAATAGGTTTCGTAGGTTGGAAGACTGTAGCTATTGTAATACATATTGATTACAATTTCTTTCATCTTCGTGTAGCCTAGGATATTTCCTATAATAGCCGCAATAAGTGTAACGACTACTGGCATAGTCATGTAGTGAACTATCAGCTCTGATTTAGTATAACCAGAGGCTCTAAGTGTACCTATGACAGAGGCCTCTTTGGTAATAGTGTTGCTGATCGTTATTGCGAATATAAATGCCAATACCGCAACTAAAATATAGAGCATGATTCCAGCTATGGCCTTATCACCACCCATATCATCTGTAGCAAAGTGAATCGCATTATTTGAATAATTAGGAAGGAAGCCTTCTATTTCAACCTCATCAGTAACCGCCTGTGAGATAAGTGCAGCCATAACATTTTCGGATAGTTCCTTTTCCTTCACCTGATCCTCAGGCTTTTCGTTATAGGTCCAGGCATAATTATAATGAATATTCTTGTGCAGGTTATCAAAACCTTCCTCGGTAACAATTGCGACGTCAAAATTTATGGCATCAAACATAGAATCCGTAGGTTTCTCATAAAGTGTGCTGTAGTTTACAAGCGCCACAAGAGCTGTAACCTTATAATCTACATCTCCGACCTTTATGGTATCACCGACCTTTATTCCAGTATTATCAGCATGCATTCTGTCGATGGCTATTTCATTATCTGCCTTTGGCATTTCACCCTCGTGTATACTGTAAAGATCTACATCTGTTCTATCCTTGTAGACTCTGACAGTTCCGTCCTTTTCGCCATCTCCATCTCTATCTTCTTCTGCATCCTTATAGAAATTTTCATATATCTTGATAGGAACAGCCTTATAGTCTGGATTCTCCAGATCATACTTATCTGCCGCCTTATCGTACTCTTCGTCAACTTCCTTTTCTACTTCCTTATGAGCCTCCTCTATTGCATCATCCAGAGCCTCATTATATTCATCGCTACCTATAAATTCCTCAGGAAATGCTTCGTCGACCGCCTTCTTCACTTCCTTATCAACTTCTTCGTAAGCCTTATCCAGATAAAACTGTTTAACGTCTGCCTTCTCACCCTTTTCAAGAGCATTGAGCATTTCCTCGCTAGCCTTATCATCTAATTCAAAGGAACCATCCTCTAGATTATATTCAATCTTCTTTTTCTCTGCGGATGTAAGCATACTATTGTTTGCTACATACATTCCTGAGATAAAGCCAATCATAATAATAAGAAATAGCGCTATAACCAGATATTTATGCCACTCACCAAGGAGCTCTCTAGGAACTCTTTTCTTAAGTGGGCTCTTTATCTTACTCATATTATTTCTCCTCGTTTTAGTTTGCATAACTACCAATCTAGATCAACTGCTGATATCTTGTTTTCGTTAATATTATTGTGTCGAACAACACCATCACGAAGCTTGATCACGTGATCTGCCATATTCTTTATAGCCTCATTATGTGTAACCATGATAATTGTATTTCCGTACTTCTGATTAACATCCTCTATCAGCTTGAGTATTTCCTTTGAAGTATTATAATCAAGTGCTCCTGTTGGCTCGTCGCAGAGAAGAATGTCTGGATTCTTAACAATAGCTCGTCCTATTGATACTCTCTGCTGCTGGCCTCCAGATAGCTGGTTAGGAAGCTTATGCCTATGCTCATAAAGCCCCAGCGTATTTAGAAGCTCATCTATCTCAAGAGGGTTATCAGATAGATAAGCTCCTACCTCTATATTTTCCTTCACATTTAGATTTGGAATCAGATTGTACATCTGGAATACATAACCGAGATGCTTACGGCGATACTGGGTTAGCCCCTTCTCTCCCATTTCTTCCAGCTTGTCACCACTGATTGATATGTAACCTGAATCAGGATTATCTATACCACCGATGATATTTAGTAGTGTCGATTTTCCTGAACCGGATGGTCCAAGTAATACACAGAACTCACCCTTTGCAACTGTAAAATTCATTCCTCTCAGAACCTCTTGTCGGGAATCCCCAGAACCGAAGCCCTTCTTAAGATCAACAATTTCCAGAAACTTTCTCTCAAATTCTGTCATAATTATTCTCCTTTTCATATGAACGGTTATTCATATATTCACGTGTTCAATATATCCTATATTTTTGATTTTGTCAATCCAAAATAATAATTTCATTAACAATGGTTAAAAAAACTTATTTAAATTATTTATTTTTTACATTATCAACAAAAAAACGAGACCCATAAACCGAAGCTTTACGCTTGTGATGACGATTATATGAAACGAATAAAGCATGTTATTTTGATATATTTATGATAATATAAATCTATGTTGAATAGGTCTATTCGGTTTCAAAGGAGATTATTATGGAATCCAATAGTAGCAGAGTCTTTGTAATCGCTGCATTCATTTTTGTTGTATTATTCTTTATCTTTTTAGGAATATCCTCCTATAAAGAAAGAGAAAGAAGGCAGCTCGAAGAAGAGGCAAACGAAAGAAGAATTCATGAAGAACTGGAGAAGGAAACGGCCCATAACATAGACGAAGTTTACGAAAGAGTCGAGGACGCCTTCTTTAATTCCTATGAGTCAAATGTATATATGAGAGCGCCTGGGGATATCGGTGAGGACAAACTTAAAGAGGTAGCGGATTCCATAGACCCATTATTTGGACGTGTTTCACTATATTCATATACAACTAGTTCTTCACAGGAAGAAGGCCTAGACCCTGTATATGACTATTATGTTGGAGTTAATTTTGATCTATATAGAACGGATGAATATTACGTCCTTGAAGCTATTCAAAATGGAACAGCTATTCCATCAGCTTTAAATAATGCGAACACATTAAAAGATGTATGCGAGGACTTTCTGAATAATAATATAAATGACAGTATGACGGACTACGAGAAGGAGCTCGCTGTTCATGACTACATAATAAATAACTGTGAGTATGCCTTCAGCGATGATAATGACAGAACCGAATTCCAGGCATACGGCGCACTTGTAAATCATAAGGCTGTATGTGAAGGCTATGCCCGTGCATCCGCTCTTCTCCTCAGACTTTGCGGTATTGAGGCAAATCTCGTATCCGGAGACGCAGAAACAAGCGATGAATCAGGCGAGCATGAGGGTGCCAGCTATGTAGTACTTCCGGATGGACAGGTTGCTGAGGGGCACATGTGGGATCAGGTTAAGATTGAAGGTAATTGGTACAACCTGGATACTACCTGGGATGACCCCATCTCTGAGGAACCTATGCTTACTTATACCTACTTCAACGTAAGCGATGAGATACTTTCTAACAATCATACCTGGGAAGAAAAAGACGCAGCAACCTGCAACTCTATGGATGCAAATTACTACGTCAAGAATAATTCATTTTTTGAAGATGATGCCTCTCTCAAGGAATATATCAGTTCGCAGCTTGCAAGTGGAAGCCGTGAACCAATTAAATGTGCCTACAAGGAGGCAGACATAAGTGAAGAGGCTATGTATTTTGTTTTCGACTATGAGGGAATAGATCACTATTCCTATTCAACTCACGGTGTAGATGGATATACCTGTCTAGAGCTTGTATTTAACCCTTAAGGAAGTCACAGGCTGCAATCGCTGCATATGCACCATCTGAGCAGGCAGTAGCTACCTGTCTAAGAGTCTTAGCTCTGCAATCACCAGCTATATATATACCAGGTGTTTTTGTGGTGCATATATTATCTGTTGTGAAATAACCAGCCTCATTAACATCTGCCATATCAGTAAAGGCGTCGTTCTCTGGAACAAGTCCTACTGCGAGGAATACTCCGTCGCAACTTACTTCCTTCGCTACGCCTTCCTCTTCATATCTAACACCCTTCAGTTGTCCCTCCTCGAGGATATAATCCAGGATCTTAGTACCAACATGTGTTTCAACATTTCCATGTGATAGTACCTGTTCCTGAAGCTTCTTATCAGCCGTGAAGAATGGCATATCCTGAAGTATAACAAGCTCACTAACTATATCTACAAGAAGGTTGGATTCAACAAATGCTGAGTTTCCTCCTCCTATCATAACGACCTTCTTATCTCTATAGAAATCACCATCACATACAGCACAGAAACTGATACCATTTCCAATCAGATCCTGCTCTCCTTCCAGACCAAGAACTCTATGAGTTGTTCCGGTAGCAAGAATAACAGTTCTACCCTCGTAAGCACCGCCCTCTGCAGTCTTTACGATAAAGGTATCACCACTTTTCTCAACTCCAGTTACATCCTCAAGTGTAACCTCCGCTCCCTGGCCCATAGCCTGTTCGAGCATCTTGTCTCCGAATTCATCTCCACTGATAGAGTCAAATCCAGGAATATTCTCAACCTTTGGAGAATTAACTATCTGTCCTCCAAAGACTGACTTCTCTATAACGAAAACTGTTTTTCCATTTCTCAGTCCATATATTGCAGCGGTAAGTCCTGCAGGTCCGCCACCAACTACTATTATATCGTACATCCCACTTATTCTCCTATTGTAATTAAGATATCCCCTTGCAAATCTATTCATACCTCACAAATTGATATCTGTTATAACAACATAAGCATCTTCCTGTGACTGCAAGCAGTCCCAGTAGATGCTTATATTTTAATCATTTCAATCTAGCAGTTACTGTTAAGCATTGTGAGCCTTAAGCCACTCAGCTGCTGCATTATCTCCTACATATCTAGTTCCATCTGGATCAATGATTGTAGGTGTCTGCTGGATATTAAGCTCTCTAGCTATATCCATATTCTCTGAGCAGTTAACTTCGCTATACTCAACCTTAGCAAGCTTGAATCTCTGCTCTGCGCCCTTGCATTTAGGACAATGATCCTTTACATACATTACAGGCATATCAGCTGCAGATACTTCTTCTTTGATTTCAGCCTCCTTAACGGACTCTGTCTGTGTAGCATTTGCGCCTTCACGAGAATGCTCTGAATAATCATACTTGATTACCTGAGGGCCATCATGTGTAAGCTTACTAACCATGATGTCATACTCACGACGATCCATGTACTCCTGAGTCTTTCCATCATTCCAGTTCTGGATAGGACGATAATATCCTGTGATACGGCTGTAAACCTCTGTCTTCTCTCCACAATCTGGGCATACATAAACTTCTCCAGTTATATAGCCATGGTTCTTACATACTGAGTATGTAGGAGACATTGTGTAGTAAGGCAGTCTATAGTTCTCTGCAATCTTACGAACAAGATTAGCAGCGGACTTCCAATCAGGAAGCTTCTCGCCAAGGAAGGCATGGAATACTGTACCTGATGTATAAAGTGTCTGAAGATTATCCTGAACATCAAGAGCTGAGAAGATATCCTCTGTATAACCAACTGGAAGATGTGAGGAGTTAGTATAATATGGAGTTCCATTCTCATTAGCTGTGATGATCTCAGGGAACTGCTCCTTGTCATGCTTAGCAAAACGATATGTTGTAGACTCAGCTGGGGTAGCCTCAAGATTGTACAGATCACCGTACTGCTCCTGATAATCGCTGAGCTTTTCTCTCATATGGTTAAGTACATCAGCTGCAAACTTCTGTGTCTCAACATGTGTAAGATCCTTGTGAAGCCACTTAGCATTAAGACCAACCTCGTTCATACCGATAAGACCGATAGTTGAGAAATGGTTATCAAAGGTTCCAAGGTATCTCTTTGTATATGGATAGAGACCTGAATCAAGAAGCTTTGTAATAACCTGTCTCTTTGTCTTAAGAGATCTAGCTGCGATATCCATCAGACGATCAAGTCTTGCATAGAAATCAGCCTCATCGCTTGCAAGATATGCAATACGTGGAAGGTTAATAGTTACAACACCAACTGATCCTGTTGACTCTCCACTACCGAAGAATCCACCTGACTTCTTACGAAGCTCACGGAGGTCAAGTCTCAGTCTACAGCACATAGAACGAACATCACTTGGCTCCATATCTGAATTGATGTAGTTTGAGAAGTATGGAGTACCATACTTAGCTGTCATCTCGAACAGAAGCTTGTTGTTTTCTGTCTCGTCCCAGTTGAAGTCTCTTGTGATTGAATATGTTGGAATAGGATACTGGAATCCACGGCCATTTGCATCACCTTCGATCATGATCTCGATGAAGGCCTTATTAACCATGTCCATTTCCTTCTGGCAGTCACCGTAAGTGAAGTCAACCTGCTCTCCACCTACCCAGCAGTTCTCCTCAACCATATCTCTTGGAACTGTCCAGTCAAGAGTGATATTTGTAAATGGTGACTGAGTACCCCATCTAGATGGTGTATTAACACCGAAGATGAAGGACTGGATGCACTGCTTTACTTCCTTCTGAGTAAGGTTATCTACTTTAACGAAAGGTGCCAAATATGTATCGAAAGATGAAAATGCCTGAGCTCCTGCCCACTCATTCTGCATGATGCCTAGGAAGTTAACCATCTGATTGCAAAGTGTTGAAAGGTGACCTGCTGGTGCAGATGTAATCTTTCCTGTAACCCCGCCAAGACCTTCCTGAATAAGCTGCTTCAGTGACCAACCTGCACAGTATCCTGTAAGCATGCTAAGGTCATGAATGTGGATAGCTGCACTTCTGTGTGCATCAGCTATATCCTGATCATATATCTCACTCAGCCAGTAGTTAGCTGTAATAGCACCTGAGTTAGAAAGGATCAGACCACCAACGCTGTAAGTTACTGTTGAGTTCTCTTTAACTCTCCAGTCATTTATCTGCAGATAGTTATCTACGATATCCTTGTAGTTAAGCATAGCGTTCTTAACGTTACGAACCTTCTCACGCTGCTTACGATACAGGATGTATGCCTTAGCAACATCTGTATAACCAGCCTCTGAAAGAATCTTCTCTACGCTATCCTGGATATCCTCTACAGAGATAACATCATTCTTTATTTTATCTTCAAAATCACTTGTAACTCGAAGAGCAAGCATATCAACTACTGTTGGATGATACTTCTTCTCACATGCGATAAATGCCTTCTCTATCGCTGCGCTGATCTTCGATACGTCAAAATCTACTTCTACTCCATCTCTTTTTAAAACCCGATACATTATTGGAAACCTCCCCTTTTTTATCTATTTGTTATGTGGTAGGTATCATAATAACACAAAATAAAAAAAAGTCAATATCTTGTGGCGATTTTTTTTATCAACACAAGATATTGTATCTTTTTCTATAATTACAAAATATTCGATTTTGCCTAAAAACCCCTTAATTCTATTGACTTTACGTGTGGTTTTACTATTTCCATAAAGCCTTTCATTTCTTCTTCGGAGTAGCCTTCAAGACCAGAATATGGTACCGTCTCCCTATCAACGAAACCCTGGAGGAAGTACCTCGAGGCCCCCTCAATCCACTCTGCTATCTTCTCAAAGGACTCTGCATTATGGAACTGCTTCACAACTGTAGTACGGAATTCATATTCCACATTTCCTTCTAGTAAGAACTTAATACTTTCATCAACCTTCGATATATCGAAGCCTGGAACACCAATCGTTTCCGCATATCTTTCAGGAGAATTCTTAACGTCTATAGCAACATAGTCTATTAGTCCATCTGCCACAAGACTTTTCAGAAGATCAGGATGATTGCCATTTGTATCCAGCTTTATCTTGAATCCCATTTCCCTAATAGCCTTTATAAACTCTGGCATTCCCTGCCTTATAAGAGGTTCTCCACCCGTGATGGCAACCCCATCCAGCAGTCCTTTTCTAGTATTTAAGAATCGGAAGAATTCTTCCTCCTCCATAATGACTGGAGTTGACGGATCCAGTATATCCCAGTTATGACAATATGGACACCTGAAGTCGCAGCCCCCCAGGAATACGGTGCAAGCGACCTGTCCAGGAAAGTCCAGTAATGTCATTTTTTGTAATCCATGTATTTTCAATTTTGTCCTCCTAGGAGCTATTTCATACCTGGTGCTTTAGCTGTCTTCTTAGCTACAGCATCATCCATTATCTTCTGGATATTCTTAGGCATAGCTTTATTCTTCAGTTCTTGGTATACGCCCAGACGTGTAGCTTCCTTAGCGAAGTTTTCCTTAATGTTATGTATAGTAGACTTCTTGTAGATATTCAGCATAGCTGGTGATTTCATGAATTCATCTCTTACTTCTCTGAAGCCCTTAATAACCTGCTCTGCTTTATATTTTGTTGCACACTTACTCCAACCATCTGTTCTATCCAATTCATCAATGAAAAATTGATATGCAACCACGGTTGACATAACTCTAAGTCTTTCATCCAGATCCCTCTTACTTGCTTTCTTCGTAGCAGGAACTAGATTAGAGCGACTCTGAAAGCCTAGATTTGCATTTGTAAGAACCCCTTCTTTAAGCTTAAGCCCATTATAATATTTTCTCTGAATCAGATTCTTCTCTTTTTTTATAGCATTCGTTACTTCTTCTAGCGTTTTACTGACCTTTACAAATTCCTCTTCAGGCATATCTTGGCTCAGCTGTTTTAAACCAACTACTTTATTATATGGGGCACCCAAAGAATTTGCAATATCCGTCATCTTCTTAGCGCCTATACGTCCTTCTGGCGTTTCAATATCCATATAAGGTTCGATAAATTCGATATTATTCTTCACGATCTGCATATTGTTTAGTAAATCTACTACCCTATCATGTTCATCGCCAGATTTATGATTTTTAACAAACTCTTTCATCTTGTTATAAGTATTAGTAAAGGACGATTTTATATCATCAAAGGATGATTCCAAACTATTAACCACGTTATGCCATTCCTTGACGTCTTTTTTCAGGTCTTCATATTCATTTGAAACGATCAGATCTTCCTCAACATCAAATACGTTTTCATTATAGAACGCAGCCTGTCCATAAGCCATTTCTGCAAGATCAAAGGTGAAGGCAAGAGCATTCTTTTTAATCTCCTCAACTGGAATCTTATTATACTTATCGAATTTGATTATTAACCTCTTCAGCTTTTCTTCATTTTGAGCAAGGGCAGCTACTTTTCCTGGAGACATAAGCTTTAGTGGATCATGAGATCTTTCAAGTGCTCTTTGCAGTTCGCCCGACTGAAGTTTATTCTGCAGATGCTGCCAGAGACTTATCTCCTCGCCCGTCTTAGCATCATGAGGAGGTTTGCTATCATTTACTCTATACATCTGACCGAAGAGAGCATAACCTGCATCCTGTAAATACTGTTTCCTAGAGGTATATTTACCATTTTCAAGTCTAGCAATTGCTTCGTCAGTTTTCTTAAGAAACTCTTCGTTTGTTAATTCTACATCAATAGATATATCTTCTATATTGTTATCATTTAATATATTTTCTTTATTTGATTTCTTTGCAGGTGCTTCCTTTACAAAGTATCTTATTCTTGTTTTAACTTTTCTTACGAGATCAAGCTTTGCCTTATCATCACTATTTACCAGCTTCTTATTAGGCTCAAGTCTCTTATTCTCTGTACGTTCACTAAGCTTATAATCTTCGTAATCCTGTGCACATTCCTTGAGATATTCTACGGCCTTCCAATAGTTTTCGTAAGGCTCATTTTCATTAAGGATTATATTTCCATTATTCCTTTTGATTTCTCTTACGGCACCCATTACAACGTCTATAGCGTCGTAGAATCTCATATATTCTGGCGAATCATAGAAGAGTCCTCTTATTTGATTAGCTTCGTATTTGAGGACATTTAGATACTTTTCTATTTCGTTTACATCTATATCTTCTCCTAGTCCATTCTTAATAGTAATAGGCTTCTTCTTTTTTGCTTTAGTTTCAATTATCTTTTCAGTTTTTTTAGATTCTTTTGCAGTTTCCTTTTTATTTTCTTTCGTATCCTTTTTCTTAGTATCTTTTAATGTCTTTTTATCAGCTTTTTTACCCTTAGCCTTTGGGATTATAAATTTAAGATTTTTAGTATCTGCCTTGGGGATATTAGTTATAATTGTTGGGTCCGTTCTTTTCTCTCCTGGCCTAATTTCTGTATTTTCAAATAGAGTACCCTCAATCAGCATTTTATCGAACAAAGGATACATTTTCGTTGTATACGTCACGTCATCCATAAAATCCATAAGAGCATCTTCAACATCACCATTAGCTTTCTGAATCTTAAATGAAACGTCCTTTTCAACTAGATAATCTGTAATCCCCTTACCATTTCCATTCTGTTTCCAATCAAGCATTGCTTCCTTTATATATTTATTTACTAAGGTGCCAACCGTATACATACCTATTCTGCCATCAAACTCACCAGTAGTTTTGTATGTATTATGAATGTTTGAAATATTAAAAATATTATCTCGAATTGAAGTGAATGGTCCATAAAGCTCAGAAAGATAGTTATAACACTCATCATACGTTTTGAGTTCAGGGTGCATTTTCCTAACATATTCATTCTTCAAATTTTTAAATCGACATAGTTCCTGCCACACATCATGCATATAGTGTGAAATGGCACATATTTTAAAAACTGTATCAGAAAACAGAAATTGATCATCTGTAAAATCAATTTCATTAGCAAGTTCATCTATCATTTGCTTACCCGTATGGAGGGCATTAAAGAGATTTTCCGCAAACCATCTTGAATCTTCATTATTAGGATCATCCAATTCACGATCTTTAAATTTCTCTGCACGAGTAACAATCTCCCTAAATTTTGTCTGCTTTTCCTCGAGCATCTTCTCAGGGTTAAATAGATCCTCTAGTGTTGCTCTCTTATTCTTTGACTCTCCTAGGAGCATGAGAAACGAAAGAGTCATTCCGGCAGATCTATGCACAGTAATCTGGGGAGATTTTGCGGTCAAGTTTTCTATAGTATACTGAACTCCATTCTCATCTTTACCCATATAAGAATTTCTATTATTTTGATTTTCAAAGGAATATCGATAATGATATTCTAACCCCCTCTCAATTTTCTCAACAGGTGTAAGTACTTCCTCTTCAACTTCTTTCATATCTAAACCTCCAATTTTTTACATAGGTATACTTTCACATTAAACATCTAGAATCATTATAAAATACAATTAGCAACAAATGAGCAACATATTAGATTAATCAGAGAAAACATTTTTAATAAAACAAAAAGGCTACGGAACCACTGTTCCATAGCCTTTATTATCATTAAAGTCTTGTACTAATTTAGATTACTTTACCTCAAGAGTCATGTTATCGAGTACATTTGCTCCGTCTGTTCCATCAGCGATATCTACATCACTAATCTGGATTCTAACATACTCATCACCGGATATCTTACCATAGTACTCTGTCCACTCCATACCAACATATGAATATGTCTTACCCTGGAGATCAACACCACCAATAGTCTTGTTGTCGATATCAACTACATTTTCCTGCTTCTCTGCGTAGTAATCATAACTATCCTGATCTGCAAGAGAAACCTGAATACGTGGTGAATTAGAATATGCATCTTCCTCTGAAGCTACATTATAGAAATATACAGCAGATGAAGTTGGATCAACATACCATGTACCCTTTGAAGTATCTGAGCTAACAACTACTGTTACATCATTATCTGAAAGCTCGCCACCATTTGCAGGTGCTGTCGCCTCTTCTGGAGCTTCCTCAGCATCCTCTTCACTAGCTGCCGCTGTTTCCTCACCACTACTTGGTGCAAATGTAAGTGAATCTATAACAGCCTTAACTTCCTCATCTGCAAATACAGACTCTGTGCTAGCTGAATTACCATCAGCTGTAGCAATAACCATATCGAGCATGCATCCGTCATAAAGCTCTGGGAAATCTATATAATACCAATAACCATATAGATCACCACTTCCATCACCATATCTGTACTCATACTTGATAGCATCTCTATCACCAAACTTGATCTGCTCAAAGTTCTCGATAGTACCAGTATAGTCATCAGCGGATATAAACTTGATCATACCATCAAATGTTTTCTCATCACTGAAAACTGTATTAGTAGAAATCTTTGCAACAATCTTTGAAGACTTAAGATATATAGAACCTGTCATCTTCATGTTATCTGGCTGAGTATCAGTAAACTGATAATCAGATCCTGCTGGAATCTGTGCTGTCACCTTGATAGCACCATCATCGTAGGATATCTCCTCCGTTGTTGGTTCTGCCTCTGTAGTTACTTCTTCTGTAGCCTCTGTTGTAGCATCAGCCTTGTCATCAGTCTTGTCACCACAAGCTGTAAGACATCCTAGGCAAAATGCAGCTGCGAGAGCTACTGCCAAAAACTTCTTTTTCATCATTTTTTCTTCCTAAAAATAATTAAAAACCCTCATGCTGTGTCTAACTAAAACACAACACGAGGGATAGTATATCACATTTCTGCTATTAATTTCAAGTTTCCAACTTTTTCTATCTTTTATTATAACTATATTTCAACTTCCCAGTAGTTATCGAGGGTTGCAAAATAGTCCTCCAGGGTTTCCGCACGTCTAATGCATATAACCGATTTATCCTCACGCAGAAGTAGCTCTGAGGACCAGAGACGACCATTATAGTTGTATCCCATAGAGAAGCCATGAGCTCCTGTATCATGTATACAGATATAGTCTCCAATGTCAATCTTTGGAAGCTTACGGTCTATAGCAAACTTATCATTGTTCTCACAAAGCGAACCAACTACATCATAGGTTTCAGTAGCAGGAGCCTCTTCCTTGCCAAGAACTGTAAGATGATGATATGAACCATACATAGCTGGTCTCATCAGGTTTGCAGCGCAAGCATCTACTCCAATATATTCTTTATAGATATGCTTCTCGTGAACGGCCTTAGTAATAAGATGTCCGTATGGAGCCAGCATGAATCTTCCAAGCTCAGTGAAGATAGATACATTTCCAAGTCCTGCAGGAACGAGCACTTCGTCATAAACCTTGTGAACGCCTTCACCAATTACAGCTATATCATTTGAAGGTGCATCTGGCTGATATGCTATTCCAACACCACCTGATAGATTGATAAAGGATAGGCTAACACCCGCCTTCTCTTTAATTCCAACTGCAAGCTCGAAAAGAATCTTTGCAAGTGCAGGATAATAGTCATTTGAAAGCGTGTTACTTGCGAGGAAGGAATGAATTCCAAGCTCCTCAACCCCCAGCTCAGCAAGTCTCTTATAAGCCTCGATGATCTGGTCCTTAGTCATTCCATACTTAGCATCGCCTGGGTTATCCATAACCTGAACAGCCTCACCACTTTCGCCCAGCTGGAAGATACCACCTGGATTGAAACGACAAGACATACGCTTTGGAAGTCTTCTCTCCTTACCATCAGGAGTAAGTCCTTCGCCTAGATCCTCTCTAGAAAGCTTTCCAGAACTTATCGCATCCTCAATCGCTTTTAGTACAAAATCAATATGTGTTATATCATCAAGATTTATGATTCCGCCTATCTTGGCGCATTTTACGAATTCCTCTGCAGGAGTTTCATTTGATGAAAACATTACATCATAACCTGTAACTCCTGATTTCTCTGACAGAATAAGCTCTGCCATAGAAGAACAATCTGTTCCGCAGCCTTCCTCATGAAGAATCCTTAGGATAGTTGGGTTTGGAGTTGCCTTAACCGCGAAGTACTCCTTGAAGCCCGGATTCCAGGAGAAAGCCTTGTTCATAGCTCTCGCATTTTCTCTTATACCCTTTTCATCATAGATATGAAATGGGGTAGGGTATGTTTTTACGATTTCTTCTACTTGTTCTTTTGTGATAAATGGTACTTTCATAACTTTTCCTCTGACGCTTAAAGTGAGTGAGTATATAGGGACGGTTCTTATTTACTCACTTTTATTTAATTTATCTTTAAAATTATATCTTTTCAAAGCGAGTAAATAAGAACCGTCCCTATATACTCACTCACCCCGTTGGTTACCAGGAAATGACTTCGTGACCGTCTTCGGTTACGAGAACCTGTATCTCCCACTGAGCGGACATTGAGCCGTCCTCGGTATATACAGTCCAGTCATTCTCTGAATCAACAAAAACATCTGGGGCACCCATGTTAACCATAGGTTCAATAGTAAACATCATTCCAGGAGCCATAAGCATATCTGTTCCTCTTCTAGTAACATAGCTTACCCATGGGTCCTCATGGAACTCAACCCCCACTCCGTGTCCGCCTATCTCGCGAACCACGCTGTATCCAGCAGCCTTGGCATGGTCGTTGATAACCTGGCCCATATCTCCCAGGAAGCCCCAAGGCTTAACCTCTTTCAGTCCCAGCTCAACACATTCCTTAACTGTTTCAACAAGCTTTTTATTTTCATCAGATACATTTCCTAGCATAAACATACGAGATGAATCTGAGAAATATCCATTTAATATAGTAGAACAGTCAACGTTTATTATATCTCCATCCTGAAGCACCTCGTCTTCACTTGGAATTCCGTGACAAACAGCATCATTAATGGATGTGCATACACTCTTTGGAAATCCTTCATAATTAAGGGGTGCAGGGATAGCACCATGCTTCTCGCAGACTTCATTGATGATACGATTAATGTCTTCTGTACTCATACCAACACATATCTTATCAGCTACGACATCCAGACATTCCACGTTAACCTTTGCACTTTCTTTAATAAGAGCAATCTGTTCAGGAGTTTTGATCATCTTATGAGTAGGAACCTTATGTCCCTGATTCCTAAACATTTCTATCTTGCGATCAAAGGCCTCATGACACGCCTTATACTTTTTACCGCTTCCACACCAACATGGATCATTTCTACCTATTTTCTTCGCCACTTTTTTATCCTCTAATAAATATACTATTCACTTGGTCGAGATAACCCGCCACAAATCAGCTTCAAACAATGGTTAAGTGTATCTTACTCAATAAGGATTGTCAAGAAATTACATTAAATCTATCCTTACTTCTTTGTTGGATCCTTATGGGTAAATGCCCCATTATGATTTCTTAGGAAATATAGAAGTGAAATGAAAGAAGTCTTGTAGAGTACGAACTCCTTGTTGTGGAGCATTTCCAATATCTCCTCTTCCGTTGCCCACTTCACCTGCTCCACCTCAGACTCCTGAAGCTGCAACGAATCTATATCTACATCCATATTTATAGTATAGATATCATTAAAGCCTCCATCAAAGTATATGGTCATAGCAGGGCGAACGTCTGTCAAGTCGCATTCAATACCAACCTCTTCCTTCAGTTCTCGCGAAGCTGCCTGCTGACTTGTATCTCCAGCAAGGGCACTACCACCGGCGGTTACATCCCACATACCAGACCAGCCACTCTTAAAGGGCTGTCTCTTCTGTATAAGCATTCTTCCATCCTTATCGAACACACAGACGTGAACCACTAGTCTGTAATACCCTTCAGGAACCTTGTTACCTCTCTCGAGGACCTTTCCTGTTCTATTCCTGTTAATATCGTATAGATCAAAGCTTTCTGACATAATCTAAACCCCCATTAAAAAATGACTTACCTATTATAACACTTAACAAAACACGTTGCAAAAACACACTGAGAGACTTATAATATTGTGGATAAAAATTTTAGAGGAATGGGGTATTAAAAATGGCTGAATTTGGTTTTGGTAAACTAATCAACACACTTAAAGAAAACAATCAGACTATTGTTTTCACAGAAGGAAATGATCCTCGTATTCTTGAAGCTTCTTCAAGACTTCTCGCAAGTAACTTCCTGAAGCCTATCCTTATTGGAAATGAAGAGGAAATTCACAAGGTTGCCGAGGAGAGCGGATTCAATATCAGAGGAGCTAAGATTATAGATCCTGCAAATTTCGAAGACTTCGACAAGATGGTCGCAGAATTCGTAGAGCTTCGTAAATCAAAGGGTGTAACTGAAGATGACGCTAAGAAGATTCTCGCTCAGGCAAACTACTTCGGTACAATGCTTGTAAAAATGGGATATGCTGACTGCCTTCTTGGTGGTGCTACATATTCTACAGCTGATACTGTTAGACCGGCATTCCAGCTTGTTAAAACAAAGCCAG
Source organism: Eubacterium sp. (assembly GCA_017480495.1). Classification (GTDB taxonomy): domain Bacteria; phylum Bacillota; class Clostridia; order Lachnospirales; family Lachnospiraceae; genus Eubacterium_Q. The sequence continues at coordinate 47,018 of JAFVAQ010000003.1, forward strand.
GAAATCGTATAGTTACATCTTGCTTCGTTATGGTTCGTCCAAGAGCTACAGGCGAAAACGAAGTAATCGCTATGGGTGACTGTGCTATTACAATTGATCCTACAGAGGAAGATCTTGTAGAGATCGCAACAGAGACTGTTCGTTGTGCTAAGATATTCGGTATGGATCCAAAGGTAGCATTCCTTAGCTACTCAACAAAGGGTTCAGGTAAGGGTGAAAGCGTTGACAAGGTTCGTAATGCTATGGAGAAAGCTAAGGCAGCTATGCCTGACGTTCCAATCGATGGCGAGCTCCAGTTCGATGCTGCTGTTTCACCAAGCGTTGCAGCTAAGAAGGCACCTGGTTCAGAGGTTGCCGGACATGCAAATACATTTATCTTCCCTGACATCAACGCAGGAAACATCGGCTACAAGATAGCTCAGAGAATTGGTAACTTCGAAGCATTCGGTCCTATTCTTCTTGGACTGAACTCACCTATCAATGACCTGTCTCGTGGATGTACAGCTCAGGAGGTTTACTCTATGGCTATCATCACTGCTGCATTTGCCGCTGAAGAGCAGAAAGCAAAGAATAACTAAGTTATGGAATCAAGAAGATATATACCTTACATGACTATTAGTTTAATAGTCATAAATGTCCTTATTTTTCTGATAGAGACCGCTGCCGGTGGTAGCGAATCTACAGAAGTTGCTTTAAAGTTTGGAGCGCAATACGCGCCTTACGTAATTGGCGATGGTGAATGGTATAGAACCTTTACTTCTATGTTTGTTCACTTCGGAATAGAGCATATCTTTGGAAATATGATAGCGCTGGTTATGGTCGGCCAATATATTGAAGTATATTTTGGAAGACTCAAATTCCTAGCAATATATTTTCTAGCAGGCTTCGCCGGAAATATTCTATCGCTTATGGTGGATATGCAGACAAATGCATATGCTGTAAGTGCTGGCGCCTCCGGTGCTATAAGCGGACTGTTCGGTTCACTTATAATACTTGCCCTTGATAAGAATACAAAACATATGTTTCCACTTCCAAGGATTCTGATAGGTATCGTACTACTTCTTGTACCAGCTGCTAAAAATGTAAATGTCATGGCTCACCTCGGCGGAATGCTTGGTGGCTTTGCAACAGCTTATACATTTTATTATTACAAAATGAGAAAAGACTCCGCTGACGAATAGTCAGCCGAGTCTTTTTTATTCTACCTAATAAAACAAATACGAATTCTACATCTGATGTCTTACAACCTTATATTCATCGCCATCCCTGAAATAAGGACACTCCTTAAAATGACTCTGAACCAGTCTACTATAATCATCTTCATCCATATTTACATCGCATACATATTCTTCGATATCTTCATCATATGCAAAGTATGCACAATAATCACAGGATGCACTCCCTGCCATAATCCTCACCCTCGCTTTCGATATATTTTAATAGCTGAGCCTTAAGATATTCATATCTTTCCTTCTTTTCGGTTTTTGCAAAATGCTCCTCTCTCGACTGCTCAGGATTATCTGTATAGTCCAGCTCTTCGTCTCCAAACTGTTCACTGGTAAGATCAAAGACCTTTCCATCTACTACATTGTAGCAGTGATAATTTCCACCTGGTCTCTTAATTCCGCGAACCTCTCCACCAAATATATCCTGAACCAGAAATGCTGTTATAGAGCATTGTCCCAAGGTCTTATTAATAGCTGTCCAGTCATCCCTAAGTCTCGGAGCACAGGTATATTCACACCAAATCTTGCTAAGTGCATCATAGAGATCATAAGGCGACTCTATACCCGGATAATCCTTGGTCACAGGTTTAACATCCGCATCCTCCCATCCATAGAAGCGATACTTTGCCACAAGTCCTTTCTCCTCCAGTTTCTTATAAACATAGGTTCTGAAAAGAGCATAGGTAACAGATACAAGTGGAATAAATACAATCATTCCAACTACTCCAAACAGGCTGCCACCCACTGTAACAGAAACCAGAACCCATATACCCGGAAGACCTATCGAGTTACCTACAACCTTCGGATATATAAGATTTCCCTCTATCTGCTGAAGCACTAAAAACAGCACGAGGAAAACAATAGCCTTCATAGGATCATCTATAAGTATTAGCAGAACTCCGATACCACATCCGATAAATGCACCAACGATTGGAATCAAATTACAAGCACCAATAAGTACACCGATCAGAAGTGCATATGGAAGCTTAAGAATTGTCATACTGATACAGAACATAGCACAAAGAATAAGTGCTTCCACACACTGACCAGATATAAAGTTAGCAAATGTCTTGCTGCTGATCTTAGCAACATTCATTATGTTGTCAGCCTTCTTACGCTCAAACAGCGCGTATATAGCCTTCTTGCTCTGATTTCCAAGCTTCTCCTTCTGAGCTAAAACATATAAGGAGAAAATAAATCCTAGTACAAAATTAACTACTCCCGAGAGGATTCCAGATACAGCACTGATACCCCCTTCAAGAATCTGATTAACATACTTTCTCAAAAAGCCTGTGATACTCTGCAGTATCTCCATCCAGTCATCCGTTAAGGACTGTAACATTTGCATGATAATAGGGTCCTTAGAGAAATTCTCATCCACCCACTCTGTCACATCTTTAACTCCCGCAGGAATCTGCTTCACGAGCTGACCTATCGTCTCAGCGAGCTGTGGAATAATGAGATACAGCAGAAGTGCTATAGCCACTGCCGCGAAAAGAAGTGTAAGCACTAGTGATATAACTCTTCGCGCCGCCCGCCACTTAGGGCCCGCATACTTTTCTCTATCTCTAAAGATTCCCTTCTCTATCCATCTCATAGGAACATTTAGGATAAAGGCTATCGCAAGTCCCATAATAAACGGAGAGAAAATGCCGATAAGTTTTCCTGCGCCAACCCATATATACCTTATATTATATACAAGGAAGAAGAATATGATCAGCGATATGCCTACAAATAACTTCTTTCTGACATTATAATCCTTGAAAAAATTCATTTTATTACTCCTATCTCAGACTATCCTGGATTCTTTAGCACTAATTTCTAGACAAATAACCCTGTCTGCCAGCTATTATAGCATTTTTAAAGGCTTCTGCCATCAAATGCTGATTGCCCGCTGTAGCCAGCGCTGTATTTGCCATAACTGCAGCGCATCCCATTTCCATAGCCTCGCACGCCTGGGACGGCTGACCTATACCAGCATCTACTATTATAGGTATATCAAGCTCCTGAATCAGAATCTGAATAAAGTCCCTGGTTGCAAGACCTTTGTTAGAACCACTGGGGGACGCAAGGGGCATAAGCGCAGCCGCTCCTACCTGTTCCAGCTGACGGCACAGAGAAAGACTTGGATATATATAAGGAAGCACAGTATATCCTTCCTTTGCCAAGGTTTCTGTCGCAGCTATTGTCTCCTTATTATCAGGAAGCAGATATTTTGAATCATTCATTATTTCTATTTTAACCATCTTTCCAAGTCCCAGATCTGCTGCACGGTGAGCCATTGATATAGCTTTCTCCGCAGTTGAAGCACCAAGGGTATTTGGAAGGATTCTGATTCCCTCCGGAATCATTCCAAGGGCATTGTCCTTATCTCCCAGAGTTTTTATAGCTACTGATATAAGCTCTGTTCCAGCATACTCTACCGCAGACCTTATCAGTTCCTCTGTATATTTAGCAGTCTTGCCTGAACCCAGAAAGAATCTGGATTTGAAGGAGGCATCTCCTATTACCAATATATCTTCCATCATCACTCCTAAGATTAAATCTTGCGAACACTCTCAAGTCTTGCATGTAATCTGTCATACTTATCAGCATCCACCAGCTCATCTCTACCTGACTCCAGGTAAATAGTCTTATTACTTAAAACCTTAAGCTCATCTTGTGTCAACTCTCTCTTGCTCGCCTCAAGCCTAAGGATATCAGCTACATGCTTTATAGTTCCAGAATTGCCATCAATTAGTCTTACATTTACACCCGCTCTTTCAAATGTTTCTTTGATAGCAGGTTTGAAATAATTGAAATGTGTGCATCCCAGAACAACATCAGTATATTTCATTTTATCAAATACTGCCAGTTGTTCTTCTATATAATCAGCCACTTCCTTAGTATCAAAGATTTCACTCTCAGCAAATCTTACCAATCCCGGCATAGGGAGAAGATCTACCATATGAGACTTATCCACCTTCTCCAGCAGCTTATGAAGCTTATTCTCGCGGATAGTGACAGGGGTTGCCATCACCAGAACTCTTCCATTAGAGTCTGCCGCTGTCTCAACCGCTGGTTTAACTGCCGGCTCCATACCAATTATTGGAACATCGTATTTCTCTCTAACATAGTTTGCCGCGACAGCTGTTGCAGTATTGCAAGCTATAAGGACAGCATCAACATCTCTCGATATAAGCTCCGCTATTATCCTGTCTGCATATCCTTTTATTTCTTCTGGAGTTTTCAGGCCGTAGGGCACGTGATCCACATCTGCATAGAATACAAAGTCCACATCCCTCAGCTGATGAAATGCCTCATTCAGCACTGATATGCCACCTATTCCAGAATCAAAGATACCTAATTTCATATACTCTCCTTATTATCCAGTAAGTGCACCATATAAAATGTCACTAAAAGTAAAAGCCCAGAAGTCATACCCCACTTGACTTCTGGACTTTTGGAGGAAAAATTATGATAAAACACTAAAATTCTTATTAACGAACATTTCCTGTTCAACTATGTATATTTTAACATAACATTTCAAAAATTACAACATAAAATATACATTTTTACCAAAAATTTGCCATTTTTTTATCGGTTTAGATCAGAAGCCTGTTATCTTATGTAAACTGTCATGCTGGAATTGCCTGAACTCTCGACTTTCAGGTCCTTTATTCCATATATAAACTTGGAAAGAGTAGCATATCCAAATTCCTTAGCATTAAAGGTCGGAAATTCATCATGGATTTTCTTACCCAGAAGTCCAAGCTCGATTCCCTTGGTTCCAACCTCTGCGACAGTATCTATGGTGAAACGCTTAACTCTCTTCTTCATATCCTTATCAGAATGAATAGCAACAAAAACAGTGCTATCCTTCTTCTTAACATCAAATACGGAGGTCTCATCTATAAAGGTTGATAGAGAACTATATCCATAATTACGAACATCGAAGTCTGAATACTTTTTCTGCAAGCGACTTCCTATCTCACCAAGTCCCGTCTCTCTTCCCTTATTATCATTCTCAGTGATTATTTCGATAATGTCATTTACTATAGTCTTCTGAGAGATAACATTTTCAGCCTTCTTCTTAGCTCCTGATTTAGATGCCCCCTTGGAGGTAGCCTCCTCGCTCTGATCCAGCAGTAGCTCAAGATCTGTAAATACTGTACAAGCCGCTCTGAAGGAACGCGGTGTCTTGTTCTCTCCCATTCCTATTACATGCATTCCAGATTCTCTCAGTCGACTGGCGAGTCTTGTGAAATCACCATCACTGGACACAATGCAGAAGCCATCTACACTATCAGTATACAGGATGTCCATTGCATCTATTATAAGAGTAGAATCCGTAGCATTTTTACCTACAGTATTTCTAAATTGCTGGATAGGAGTGATTGAGTTTTCCATCAGCTCCTTCTTCCATTTATTTGCCTGGGACGAAGTCCAGTCACCATATATTCTCTTATAAGTTACTACGCCGTATTTTGTCATCTCATCAAGAATACTGGAAATGTACTTAGATGAGATATTATCTGAGTCAATCAAAACAGCATATCTCTTATCTTCCATTTATGCCCCTTTCAAATGTATAAATACTAACTCCCCTTTTATGCTTATATAAGTGGTACATCATCATAGGTATTTTCTATGATCGGTCTAGTAAAGCTACCCGGACTTATGATCCTGGTCATATTATTCTGAAGTTCCTCTAGAAGTCGTCTCTCAAGATTTATTTCCGCCGGAACAAAAACCTCTGTATCAACATTTTGCAGCGACTGCGAAGCTTGATTAAGCGTTATTGCTGCAGCCTGCGCCTGTTTCAGAATATAAAACTGATAATAAGCTAAAACCCTTCGGCCATTAACATCCATATCCGCTTCAATTGTCGGCCTAATAAAAGTGTATATCCTCTGCGCATGTTTAGGATTAGGATTTATGTAAGACGAATAAAAAAGAATATCATAATAGCCTATACTGCACAGTAGTTCATCGACATATTCACTTTTCGGACCATTTTTTCTAAGGGCCGCATCTATCTGTCTAACTATTCCATTTAGAGCTGTGTAGTTCCTATTAATTAGTGATTTGCTAAAGCATAAATGATAGTAGAAAACTTTGCCCTTCCTGTCCGCCTTATCAATCACGCCATCTGGAATAGACATATTGAGATTCTCTAAAGGCGCACCATTTCTAAGTTCATTTAATCTTTCCTGGCAAAACATTTCGAGCTGACTACCTTTGCGAAGGCTAAACCTAGCAAACTTTATGATAAGTAGCACTGTCTCAATTGCTACAAACAAAGCACTATACTTAAGTATAGTAGCACCGAAGGAATACTGTCTCCAGGTTAGAAACAAAAAGATAAAGGCGTAAATGCTTAGAATCATAAAGGTAATAAGATTCAAAGAAGTATTCATCTTCTTAAGCTCGTCAGCATAATCCCCTCCAGGAGATACTCTAAGTATCACCTTGGGAGTTAAAACAAACTTATCTCTATGCCATATTCTATCTGCATCTCTTTTATCTTTTTGACCAGTTTTTCCGAAGATACGTATAGTAGAAACCCATGCCCCAGATATTTTAGCTGTTATGAAGGACGCCAGTGCAAGCATAATTCCTGCAACAATCAGGCCCATTAAAATGCCTATACCTGCAGCAGCAAAACTCTTAGCTGAAGCAAAAAGCTCTAGTATGCTTTTCATTCAAATTCTCCCGCAACCTTCTTAAGATTCTCTATAATAGGTAAGTGCTGCGGACATACGCCTTCACATTGACCACAACCTATACAGTCGCTGGCCTTTCCGAAATCCTTAATAAGATTCTCATAATACTCAAACTGGTTAGTCCAGCCCTTAGCAGGATCCTCCTGCAGCTTATCATTATAGAGTGAGAAATATCTAGGAATATTGATATTCATAGGACAGCCTGACTGACAATAAGCACAGCCTGTACATGGAATAGCAATATTATTATTTATTATATTAACCGCCTGATCTATTATCTTATACTCTTCCTCGTTCAGAGGCTTGAAGTCCATCATGTAGCTGGTGTTGTCATCCATCTGCTCCATGTTACTCATACCACTTAGTACCATGAATACATTATCCAGACTCGCTACATATCTAATAGCCCAGGAAGGAATAGAAGCCTCTGGTGCATAGTCCTTAAATAACTTTTCAACCGCCGCAGGTACATTTGCAAGAGTTCCACCCTTTACCGGTTCCATAACTATTACCGGCTTACCAAACTTAGTGGCAACCTCATAGCATTCTCTAGCTCTGATACCCTGGCTATCCCAGTCGAGATAATTAATCTGAAGCTGAACATATTCCATCTCAGGATGATCTGTCAGTACCTTTTCCAGAAGCTCTGGTCCATCATGAAAAGAGAAACCGATGTGTTTAACATCACCCGCCGCCTTCTTATCACTCAGCCACTTCCAGCAATCGAGCTTATCATAAACTTCCACCGAGTGGACATTTACATCATGAATCCAGTAGTAATCAAAGAACTCCGCTCCCGTCTTGCGACGTTGTTCATTAAAGATTTTATCTCTATCTTCTTTTGAATGAATAAAGCCTGAATGAAGCTTAGTTGTAAGAGTGAACTTATCCCTCTGTACACGGGACATCAAAATGTCCTTTACAGCATCCTCACTCTTAAAGTTACAATACATCCATGCAGTATCAAAATATGTAAAACCTCTTTCCAGGAACATATCAACCATTCTGCAGGACTGCTCAATATCAATTTTACCAGCATCATTTGGATCAAGAGATGGAAGTCTCATGAGTCCAAAACCTAATTTCTTGCCCATACATAAACTCCTTTATAACTACAAACACCTTGGGTTTCATTTAGGGGTGCCCCTACCTATTCATCCGCACCACTGAGTGGGATATCTTGTAACAAAGACGACTTCTCCTTCTGTTTCTCTCGAATAGTTTCATCCTCATGCACTTTATTAATCTTGTTGGCTTCTTCCTCGCCATTTTTTGCAGAGCTGTGAACGCCAATATTCTTGTATTGTCTATACACATCAAGAGTTGTGTCATCCAGAGACTTATGCATCTGGTAACGGCGCATTTCCTCGTTGTCGCCGCACAGAATGCTTCTGACCGCAGACTTATAAACCGCCTTAGCCGCCTGTTCCTCGGTGAGCCCGAACTTAGTTTTCAGCTCCTCTTTAATTATTCTTAAATAATCTTCTATATATTCTGGTGTTGCCGACATATCCTTACTCCACTAAAATAATAAATCTTTACTTTTCAAAATCAAATATATAATCCAGTCCTAGCGCATCACGTACTGTGATTATATCCTTCTGAACAGCCTCTCCTACTGGAACTCCTCTATCCTTTCTGAAGAGCCACATATCATATTCTTTTTCTCCCGCTGTATATATTCTGTCCTCTCCAGGTGCTTTCTTGGAAGCTCTTAGAGCTCTACAGATATCACCAGCTATCTTCTTAAATTCCTCACGACCCATAAAGGCTTCCGGATCAACTACGAAGAAGAAATGTCCCAGACCATACATCTGTGGCTTTCCATCTTCCGAAACTCCAGTAAGAGCTTTCATGAACTTACCGCCTGAAAGGGCCGCTGAAAGTATCTCAACTACCGTTGCATATCCATAGCCCTTATATCCTGCCAGCTCCTCGCCTATACCACCAAGTGGTGCAAGGGCAGCTGTACCAGAAACAAGATCTTTCAGTATCTGAGCACTGTCAGTAAGTGCTTCCCCATTTTCTGAAATAACTGTTCCCGCTGGTGTAGGCTTTCCTTCTCTTGCGTAGTACTCTATACGACCTCTCTGCACTATCGAAGTAGCACAGTCAAGACAGAATGGAAATTCTTCATCTGTCGGAATAGAAAATGTAAGCGGATTTGTTCCGAGCATATTTTCAACTCCGAAGGTTGGTGCTATAGAAGGTCTGGCATTTGTACCTGTAATACCTACCATTCCTTCCTTGCTAGCCATTCCTGTCCAGTAACCCGCGATACCGTAATGAGTAGAATTACGAATAGCTCCTCCCGCCATACCATAGGTCTTGGCTTTCTCTATAAGCTTCTCCATCATTCTGTAGCTTGCCACCATTCCCATACCGTCATGAGCATCCATAACAACTGTGGTTGGCGTTTCCTTCAGTATCTCTATCTCCGTAACAGGAAGCAAAGTACCCTTTACTATTCTATCTATATAAATAGGTTTAAATCTATTACAGCCGTGACTCTCTATACCCCTTCTGTCAGACTCGAGAAGAACGTCTGCACATATTTTCGCATCCTCCTCAGGAACTCCATAGCCCTTAAAGGCATCTATCATAAAACTATTCATTAGTTCCCAAGGTACAAATGGTCTAGTTTCTGTTATATTCCCCATAATCCCATCTCCTCTTATTTAAAAGAAAGGGAACTGAATTCAGTTCCCTTTACTTAGACTATTAATCTGCTTTGGTAAGCATTCCAGCAACTGTATCCTCAACCATGTCCTCTCTAAGCAGTGTAATGAGGTCGTCCTCATTAATGTTCTCATCCTGAACTATTCGAGTAGCCTGTCTATCTACACAACGCTCGAAATAGTTACGAACGAGACGAGCATTTGCGAAGTTCTCAAGCTTCTGCTCTGTCATACCTCTCAGGTATGCCTCTGCTACATCAGCTGCACTCTGTGTAAGTATGTAATCATTTTCTTTACACATGTACTTGAAGATTTCCATCAGCTCACCACTGTTGTAATCTGGGAAGTAAATGTACTTATTAAATCTGGACTTAAGACCTGGGTTGGATTCGATGAACTCTGTCATCTCATCTGTATATCCAGCAACGATAACGATGAAGTCATCTCTATCGTCCTCCATACGTTTCAGGAGTGTATCGATTGCCTCCTGACCGTAGTCTCCTGAGTCCTTATTATGTGTAAGTGTATATGCCTCATCGATGAAGAGGATACCACCAATTGCCTTATTAATAACATTTGTAGTTTTAAGAGCAGTACCACCGGCGAAGTGGTCAACGAGTCCGGAACGGTCAACCTCTATGAAGTGACCCTTACTAACAACTCCGAGCTGCTTATATATCTTTGCAAGAAGTCTGGCAATAGTTGTTTTACCAGTACCAGGGTTTCCTGTAAATACCAAGTGGAAGGACATCTCAACTCGCTTGAAGCCTCTCATCTCACGAAGCTTACGAACCTTGATGATGTTGATGAGGTGCATAACGTCATCCTTAACTGATGACAGACCAGTAAGTCCTTGCAGCTCCTTGATAAGATCATCGAGAGACTTATCTATCTCTTCTGACTCATCCTTTCTACCACGACGACCACCTACACGGCCTTCACCTCTCTTAAATACCTTGTCCTCAGATTCCTCTTCCTTCTTGAAGTTAAGGAACTCTGATACATCAGTAGCGGCCTTCTTCTGAATGTTACGTCCAGATATATTGATAGCCTTCTTAGTTACAAACTGTCCAGTCTTCTCATCGAAAGAAGTGATTGTTTCAAGATCAGGATCAGCTGTATTTGAGAAGGTTGCAGTTCCTCTCATGTGCTCTGGCATATCCTGAGACTTAAGGATACTTGTCTGTCCTGAAGTAACAATGCCTGCACTATTAAGGGTTGCATTGAGGACACCTATATAATCCTTCAGCGCCTGTTTAGTAACATCCTTAGCGCTGTCATATGCTATAAAGCCTTCACCCAGTTTTCTAAATGTATCTACTACAAACTTAGAACGGGTTACGCTAGCGTTCATCATTTTCATTTCAGGATCTTTATCAGCCTGAACAAAATAAGATAGAGATTTTGGAGCCTCTGTTAGAAATCTTGTATCACTACACTTCTGCTCCACAAGAGTGAGGAACTTCTCCTCAGATAGAATCATTCTTAGATTGGTCTTGATATACTCAATCTGATCCGCAAATTCATCATTGCCTGGTTCATATAAATATCCCAGGAATACCATCATATCGTATCTAAGAAGATCCTTTAGCGGCATCCTCTGATCCTCTGGATATATCCTAGGATTTGCTGTGATCTCATCTGCATAAGAAATACATTCTGAAATCATATTCTGAATATTTTTAATTACCATTTTGTCACCACACCCTGTACATTAAAGATTCACCGTTATAACCTTTCCCCCATGAATTCTAGGTCAACAAACGATGTAGGAATATTATACCACAAAAGTTCTTATATGTCATAAAAAATGTCCAAATTGACGTACAAATAATTGACATCTTGTTTTTACATAATGTATATTCTTAGAGTTAGAGTAAAATAAGGAAATAGAGGAAAGATTTATGGGATTTTGGGAAACACTAAAAAATGTAAATGATACTGTAAATACATTTGTATGGACAACTGTCGGCGTATGGCTACTTATGGCGGTTGGACTTATAATGACAGTCATCACAAAATTCTTCCAAGTGACTCATATCCGTCACTGGTTCAAAAAGACTGTCGGAAGTCTTTTCGATAAGAAGGTTATATCTCACACAAATGAGCACGCTTCTATATCACAGTTCCAGGCACTATGTACTGCCCTTGCAGCAACCGTTGGTGTAGGTAACATCGCAGGTGTTGCTGCCGCAATAATGTCCGGCGGACCGGGCGCTGTATTCTGGATGTGGATAGCGGCATTTCTGGGAATGATGACAAACTATTCTGAGAATATTCTAGGTATATATTTCAGAAGAAAGAATCATCACGGAGAATGGTCCGGCGGAGCTATGTACTATCTGCAGGACGGTCTCGGCGGATACAAGAATATGAAGGTAGTCGGCAAGGTACTTGCGGTCCTCTTCGCCATATGTGCAGTTCTTGCTTCCTTCGGAATCGGAAATATGGGACAGGTTAATAAGATAGTCATCAACCTGACCTCTGCTTTTAAAATTCCGGTTCTTTCAACCACTGTTCTATATTCATCTAATGGTTCAGATGTAACCCTGGACATGCTGGTAGTCGGAATCATTCTTATGATAATAGTCGGAATCGTTATTATTGGCGGACTTCAGAGAATAGCCAGCGTGGCTGAGAAGATAATTCCTTTCATGGTAATCGCATTTGTGCTCGGTGCACTTGTAATCATTTTCGCAAATATCACTTCCATCGGTTCTGTCTTCGTAGCAATCTTTGGTAAGGCATTTACAGCACAGGCTGCCTGGGGAGGCGGAGTAGGAATCTCCGTGAAGACAATCATTACCCTGGGATGCAAGCGCGGTGTTTTCTCAAACGAGGCGGGACTTGGTTCCTCCGTTATGGTACATTCCAATTCAAATGTACTCGAGCCTGTTAAGCAGGGACTATGGGGAATCTTCGAAGTATTCGCAGATACAATGGTGGTATGTACACTGACCGCCCTTACAATCCTTACCTCTGGAGTTATAGATCTGAACACCGGAGCAGCTGTAACAGATACAGACGCAACTCTCGTGGCAGAGGCCTTTAACACAGTATTTAAGATTGGAAATTTTGAATTCGGTAAATACTTTATAGCGCTGGCAATTCTGCTGTTCGCTTTTACGACAATACTTGGCTGGTCCCACTACGGAACAAAAGCCGTTGAGTACCTGGCAGGCGAACATGCACCAATCGTAACAATTATTTACAAGGTCATCTTCGTACTGATGATATTATCCGGGGCAATCATGACCTCTTCCATCGCATGGGACATATCCGATACCTTTAACGGAATGATGATGATTCCTAACCTTATCGGTGTGCTGTCACTATCACCTCTGGTTATGAAGCTCACAAAGAACTATGTAGATAGAAGACTGAAGGGCAAGACAGACGTCGAACCTATGCTGTCACACTTCCCTGACATACAAGAAGAACACGCCAAACTCATCAAAGAAACCGGCGAAGAATAACTATGCAAATATGAGTAAATAGGGACGGTTCTCTTTTACTCATTAGTAAATAAGGACGTCAAATGAGTAAAATAGGGACGTTTCTAATATGACTTGTCGCCCCCCGGCGATGAGTCATATAGAAACGTCCCTATTTACTCATTTACATATATCTATATCTTACTAAAACACCCCTTCAAATCTACTTCCCAAGCATTCTCTTACGACGTACCACAAATACAATTCCTGCTGCAGATACTATAGCGATTGCACCAATAAGCATAATGTTAAAGTTATCTGATGTTGCTGGCTTTGTACTCTTAACCTCAGCCTTCTTAGCTGGTGTTACTGTCGCCTCCTTAGCTGGTGTTACTGTCGCTTCCTTAGTTTCATCCTTTGGAGTTTCTGCGGTAATAGGTTTTGTTGCGATAGCATAGCTAGAGAAGCTGTCTGCAGGAATTAACACCTCTCCTGTTTCAGGATCAAATTCAACAGGCTCTACAACTTCGTATTCATCGCCGTCATGAATATTATGGATGAACTCAACAGTTTTTCCAGTGTAGTCGCCCTTCAGCTTAAGTCCTACAAGTGCAGGCTCATCAAGATCCTCCAGATCATTTCTCCATACATCATTATCATTTCCTGTACCCTGGAAGAATACCTGTGCAAGAGATATATCAAGAACTTCTTCTATCTCAGCGCCTTCTGCAGAAGCTATCTCTTCGAATACAGCTTCCTTGTCAGCTGAGATATTCGCATCCTCAACATACAGTCTGGCAGTGCCGGAATCTATAGTTCCTTCAGGAATTTCTACAGCCGCCTCTTCAACAGCACTGGTTGCAAGTTTTACATCATCTTCCTGTTTCTTAATATTTGCGCCAATATGGAAATTTCCTTTTCCAATTCTGAAGCTAAATACTGATGACTGTGCTCCAATTTTGATGCTCTCACCATTAATGTCGAAACTATCCACTTGATATCCACGTTCCGTTTCAATCTTCATTGTAACCCAAGAACCTTCAGGAGCTACCATTTCACTCATCTCGATTCCTGTTTCATAATTCACATGCGTACTCTGGTGAATAAAAGGAAATCTTTCATTTCCATTCTCATCCACAAGATCTTCCGCATAAGCAATATGCGTTCCATTTCCATCATTGTATTCAATAGACTGAATAGTTATTTGTGAATGACCTATATATCTGTCATCATCTTCTCCCAGTCTGTCATCACTTGACCATAGGAAGTTTCCTATAAAGCATTCATCCTCTGTCATAGGACGAACCTTTACTTCTATATCATAAACATCTGTATATTCACCTGTTTGTGCATCTTTAGGTCTTGGCACATTTTCAATAACAAATACGATGCCCTGCTGATGGAACGCATTGAGCCACGCATTTCTATCATCAAAATTAAATGGTACTGTCTGCTCCTCACCATTAACATAGATGGATTCAATTCTGTTACCCCAATTGGTAAAGAATTCAAGATCTACAGTATCTAGTTCATTGTCGTTTCCATCTTTTTTTACATTAAAATCTACATTCTGGCTTCTATATCTGGATAAATCCTCACCACTATTATACTGACGTATAAAATCGGTACCTCTTCCACCATTAACTCCTACACTAACTACATATGCATATCTATCATAGTGTACGCTACACTGATACTCTCCTAAACCAGGAGCATCATTATCATAGTTATCACGAACCATAGGTTCTCCAATCCAATTGCCTTGTGGTCCGGAAAGATTAATAGTAGCTCTATGATCTCCACCTGGAGCAGGTTGATCTCCACCTTGGCCACCCGGATTCACATAATCCTGAACAGCAAACTGCATAGCTCCTGTTATCTTTGTATCCATACTAAATGGCTGTCCATTAGCATAAAGAGTAAAATTGTTACCACCGAAGTTTAAATATCCCTCTGAGCCAGCCGGAACAGTCATCGTAGCATGTGCATCATCCGGAACCTCTACAGTCACTTGTATTTCTGTATTATTAGAATCACGAAGTTCAACAATTCCTCCATCAATACTTAATCTATCTCCATTCTTCGATATAGTATGATTTGTGTCATTCTGAACTGTAAATTCAAGAGTATAATTGGCAGCATTTCTCAACAAAGTATTGGCAAGATTACGACTACTGAAGCTTCTAATGACAGGCTGGTTCACAGTATCTTGATTCTCAGTATCTGTTGTAACCACATCCTGAATTTCTCCCTCTACTTTATCAGTATCCAGCCCTTCCTCGTCGATTGAATCAATATCCTGTCCCTCATCTGCATCACTAGGGCTACTGGTTTCAACCCCATCCTGGTCCTCTGCCCAAGCAGCACCATTAGGTAGCAGTGAGAATAAAAGCATAAATGATAATAATAATGCTATTATCTTCCTTCTCTTCATACAAACTCCTCCCATAAGTATATTTAAAATAAGATTATACATCTGTTAAAACACTATCTTTATTATAGTCTCCCGCACTTATGTATACTAGGTCCGTTGCCGTGATGACATTGACAAATCGGCTATATAGAAAGCAGTATTTTGTTAAATTTCTATTTTGTCATTGACTATATGGAAATAATCAGATTTTATTTGGATAATGTCTTATAATCAAATTATGCATGAATCGGTAACCTACACAATCCGACATACCACCAAGGAGAACAACATGATATTTAGCGAAGTATTAAATGACTACATGCAAATGCTAGGCATTAGTTCAACTATGCTTTCAGAAAGATCAGAGATCAGCACATCAAGTATCAGCAGATACCGTGCTGGTGAGCGCGAGCCTGCCTATGACAGCAAATATCTAGATCAGCTGATAGACTCCATCTACGAGATATCCTTAGAAAAAAATATTAAAATAGATAAAGAGGACATGTCTAAAAAAATGCGCACTTCTCTCAGCAGCTATTTGGGCATTAGCTATGATCAATATTTGGCAAATCTTTCAAGCATAATGAAAACTTTTGATATAAAGGTCAATTCAGTAGCAAAGTTTCTATCTTATGACCCATCTCATATATCGAAGATTCTTTCTGGTCAGAGAAGACCCGGAAATGTAAGTGCCTTTACAAACGACATTTCCGAATATTTGACATCGCGTCTTGCAAGTTCTAAAGACTATGAGAAGCTGGGGAATCTATTAGGAAATGAATCTGTCCAAAAAATGGACGACACAGAAATGCAGGAATACATTACCTATTGGATAAAGAATTATACTCCTACTCACTTTGATAGCGAAGCCAATACAAATGATGCTACCAGTTTTCTAAAGAATCTGGACAGCTTTAATCTGGAAGAATATATTCGTGCGATACATTTCAACGACATAAAGGTTCCTACCCTACCTCTGCAGATTCCACAAACAAAAAGCTACTATGGCGTGGAACAATTCAAGGAAGCCGAGATAAACTTCTTTAAAATCACTGCTCTTTCAAAGGCTCGCGGACCTATAACGATGTATTCCGATATGCCAATGGTGGAAATGAGCAAGGATAAAACCTTCATCAAAAAATGGATGTTTGGAATAGCAGCTATACTTCGTAAGGGGCTAACACTTAATGTAGTTCACAAGGTTGATCGTCCATGGGAAGAAATGATGCTTGGACTTGAGGCTTGGATTCCTATCTACATGACTGGTCAGATAAAGCCTTACTACATGGATCAATATCCAACGACTGTTTTTAATCAACTTCTAAATGTTTCTGACGCCTGTGCGCTTCAGGGCGAAGCAGTAATTGGTCATCACGAGGAAGGAAAATATTATCTCACCTCTAAAAAACAGGAGGTGGAATATTTCAGAGCCAGATCTAATCATATGCTCGAATCCTGTAAACCTCTGATGGATATATATAATTCCAAGAGAGCAAAGGAGTTCCATGATACAGTTAAAAAGCTGACAGGTATAAGTGGAAATGATTATAAGATAGTATCCTCATCTCTCCCACTATATACACTTAGTGATGAGCTACTAGACAAAGTACTTACCAGAACTTATGCTGACGATAATATAACCAAGAAAAAACTGAAGGATTATTTTAAGAAAAGAAAGAAATTCTATGAAAGCATCATAAAGGAAAACAAGGTTTATGAGGAAGTTCCAATCATAAGTAAAGAAGAATTTGAGAATCACCCTATGAACCTTCCATTTTATAGTGCATTTCTATCAGAGACGATTCAGTATACCTACGAAGAGTATTTAGAGCATCTAAGGCTAACCCGTGAATTCAAACACGAAAACCTGACAACCAAGGAAACAACAAATGCTCCATTTAGAAATATTCAAATACTGATACTATCTGGCAAATACGTTATAGTATCGAAAAACACTTCGCCAGCAATTCACTTCGTGATATATCATCCAAGACTGGTGAACGCCATCGAGAATATGACCATCCCTATCAACGACTAATGAGTATATAGGGACGGTTCTTATTTACTCATGAGTATATGGGGACGGTTCTTATTTACTCATCCGATAAATGAACTAGGCGAGCAAAAGTAGGGACGGTTCTTATTTGCTCAAGAATTTTATTGATATTCTTAGAAAATTCTTAGAAATCAGATAAAAAATAAAGGATTTCCAAACCTTTAAAAGTCTGAAAACCCTTTATTTATCTAATGTGCGTCCTAGAGGATTCGAACCCCCGACCTTCTGGTCCGTAGCCAGACGCTCTATCCAGCTGAGCTAAGAACGCAAGACCTAGATTTTGCGGAGCAAAATCTTGCTGCGAGATTGTCTTACAATTGAGCAGTCAAAATACAAGCGAAACGCAGTATTTTCAACACTGCTTGCAGTGTTGCATTGCAGCTCGCTGCAATGAGAGCCACGTAGATTAAACCAACATGTAAATAATCTGCATATAACTCACACAGCAAAAGCTATACTAACACTTCAACCCTCTCAATGTCAAGTGTTAAGTTTGATTTTGATGAACAAAGTGACAAACTATACTCTCCATCCTCCAGTCTGGTGGTCACAACATAGTAGTCTTTTGTCGCAAAATTCTTATCCAAACCTCTATAATCAACCAGTTTTCTAATCTTTAACACCTTATCCAAACCATACTCTACTGTAAAGCTATTTAGCGGTACTGTTATACCTACTCGAATGCATTTAAGAAATGCCTCCTTCACGGTCCAAACATCTCTAAACCTGCTCTGGCCCCCATCGATATAATCCTTGGCAGCTTTTTCGAAGTACCGATTACTTACCTTGAAGCCATCATCATTCTTATGTTCCACATCTACTCCAACTGCCAAGTCCGAAACAGCAACAGCCACGTAATCTCCCGAATGGGAAATATTATACTTTGCATCAGGATGCTTCTCCAGAGCAATCATCAGCAGTCTTCCTGCAACTAGACTCTGAAGTCTGGAGGACTCGACCTTGAGCTTCTGGACCTTCTCTTTACGCCACTCAGGGAGGAGCCTGAATATATCAGACTCCTCCCGAAGCAGTTTTTCTCTATTAATTTTATGGATATATATCTTGACCATATTCTTATAAAGATTCTTCGTCCTGCGAACTCAGAATGACACCTCTATACCACTTTAATATCTACAACGTTACTGTAAATATCCCCAGGATATTTATCAGTTATCACACACGCACCACCAAAGTCAGAAAATGTAACCGCCGACGATATACCAAACTTATCATGATCTGCCAGCACATATCTCTGACCAGGCTGAGTATTCTCAATCGCAACCCTCTTGATAAGCGCTTCCCTAACATCAGGAGTTGTGAAGCCCAGCTTCATATTTACACCATTGGTTCCAAAGAAACCTTTTGTAAAATGGTATTTCTGGATATGAAGTATAGCATCCGCTCCAACTATTGCCTCGGTATTTTCCTTAAGCTCACCGCCTATCAGCATTACCTTCAGACTCTTCCTTACCAGGTCCTTCGCGTGTGAAACAGAGTTAGTCACATAGGTAGCATTTCTCTCTGTTATGTAGCTTGTCATATATTCCGTAGTAGTTCCCGAATCAAGATATACGTAGTCTCCAGGGACTATAAGGGATGCAGCATACTTCGCTATTCTAAGCTTCTCATCTCTATTGATAGATTCCTTCGCCAGTACAGATAGTTCCTGGGATGTCGGTGGTTCGTCAAGCGCGACTGCTCCGCCGAATACCTTAATAAGCTTACCTTCCTGACTAAGTGAAATGATATCACGCCTAATAGTAGATTCTGATACACCCAAGTTCTTTTTCAACTCCTGAACGGTAGCACTTTTATTCTTATTAACTTCCTTTAGAATAAGCATCTTACGTTCTTCAGTGAGCACTAAATCATCCCCTTCTCATCCTTATATTCCTGTACATTTGTCTCAAGCACAATTTTCCTAAGCGGCAGTATTCTTCCCGGTGATACAGACAGTTCATCGTATCCCATAGCAAGGAACTCCTTTGTCAAACTCAGATCTGATCCAAGCTCTCCACATATACCAGCCCATGCTCCGCCCTTATGAGCGCCGTCAACTATCATCTTAAGCATCTTCATAAGTCCCGGATGATGTGAATCATAGAACTCGTCAAGGCTTTGATTCTGACGATCAATAGCAAGGGTGTACTGTGTCAGATCGTTGGTTCCAACTGAGAAGAAATCAACCTCCTGCGCCAGTTCCTCTGCCATCATAACAGCCGCTGGTGTCTCGATCATGATTCCAAGCTCAATATTTTTATCATAGGATATTCCATCAGCATCCAGACTAGCCTTAACCTCTGCAACTATTTTCTTGATCTTCTTAACCTCATCAACCGAAATAATCATTGGGAACATTATAGATATCTTGCCAAATGCTGAAGCACGAAGTATGGCTCTCAGCTGAGTTCTGAATATCTCAGGCCTTGTGAGGCATATTCTGATAGCTCTGAGACCCATTGCCGGATTCTCTTCCTGCGGCAGATTGAAATAGTCCGCCTGCTTATCTGCACCTATATCCAGAGTACGAATAATGACCTTCTTACCTGCCATCGTCTCCGCAACCTGCTTATAGATAGCAAACTGTTCTTCCTCTGTTGGATAGTCATCCGATCCAAGATAAATGAACTCTGAACGGAACAGCCCTATTCCACCGGCATCATTTTTCAGAACAAGTCCCAAATCCTTTGTATTTCCGATGTTTGCATACAGATTGATATGCTGTCCATCAAGAGTAACATTATCTTTACCCTTCAGCTGTTCCAGAAGAGCCTTCTTTTCCTGCTCCTCAAGAACTATTTTTTTCTTCGCCGCCAACACCTCAGGGTCAGGGTCAATATATACCTTTCCCTCGAATCCGTCAACTATTGCATCTCTTCCATCCATCTCATCTGTGAGCGGAATATCACAGCCGATAATAGCAGGAATGGTCATAGTCTTGGCAAGAATAGATGTATGCGAATTAGCACTGCCATGAACAGTTACGAAGGAAAGTATCTTATCCTTATCCATCTGAACTGTTTCTGATGGAGCCAGATCATCAGCAACCACAATAACCGGTTCGTCACTGTCAATTCCACCTGCAGAAGCACCTGAGAGAACATTTATCACTCTTTCGGAAATGTCCTTAACGTCAGCTGCTCTTCCTCTGAAATATTCATCATCCATATCGAGAAACATCTTCTGGAAATTATCTCCAGTAGTTGCAACTGCATATTCAGCGTTCACTTCCTGTGTACGGATTATATTTTCAACAGAGTCTATATAGTCTCCGTCCTCTACCATCATCTGATGCGCTTCGAAGATTTCTGCGCTTGCCTCTCCGACCTCCTTTACAGCCTTGTCATAAAGCGCCTGCAACTGTTCAATTGCGGTTTCACGTGCCGCCGCATATCTCTCTATCTCCGCTTCAACGTCCGTCACCTTCTCACGTTTAACTGACTGCTCAGCCTTCTTATAAATCGAAAGCCTACCAATGGCCACGCCCTCAAATACGGCTTTACCCTCTAGTATAATCATTTAATGCGACCCCTCCTTTACTTACTCTTCTCTTTAATGAGACCCAGACTGTAGCATTCCAATAGCTCCTCCAGGTCAAATATCTGTTTTTCAATTTCTTTACCAATATCTGTATCCTTAACCAGCAAACGACGTTTCATGGTTTCGGTCACATACATTTCCGGAGTATTAACTCCATCCCTTTCAAACTGTCTATGTTCTGCAAGTGCCAAATGATGCGAATTGAAGATCAGCGTATATCCGGCAATTCCAGTCTTGCTGTGATATGCCTTCGACAAACCTCCGTCTATTACGTACAGCTTTCCATTTGCCTTAACCGGCTTCTCACCCTTTGCAACCTTTACAGGAACATGACCATTAATTATATGCGCATGCTCCTTATCCATTTCGAATTCCTCGAATATCTTGTCGCAATATTCTTCCTTACCGGAAAACTCATAATAGGAATTCAAATGTTCCTTCGAGAGAGACTTATCCTCAATGAATATGTGTTCAAAGGTTGCCATCCTGTCCTTACCGAAAAGCGGTGACACGGCACCTGCCCACATATACCACATCATATCCACCGCCGACTGCTTTCTCTCCGGGGCATCATCTCCGTCAACAAAATACGAATCGATTATCTTCTCTTCGAAGTAATCCATCAGGTCTCTTCCTGAGAAACTGCCCTCATCGGTTTTTAGAACCAGGAACTCCCCTTTCTCATCCATCGGTATACAACCATGGAAAAGGAGATTATTGTTGCATATCTTATACATGCTTCCGTGGGAATATAAGAATCTGATATGCTTCTGAAGTCTCCTGCTATGAAGAAAAGAATACTTGAGAGTTTCAATCAGCCGGCTTTCCTCCGGCGTCAGCTCATAAGGACTATCCGGATTGATAGTTGGGAAATGCTTATCCAGCAGATTATATTCCGTACCGCCGATAACCACCGTACCCTTCTCATAATCAATCTTATCCAGAAGAAGTCTATCATCCATGTCATATTCCGGATGCCTCTTAATCAACTGTCCTTCAAGCTTAAGTTCAATCACAGTTATTGCCTTGCACATTTTCGCCGCCAGCTCCGGAGCTACCGAATCATACTTATTATCATCCAGCAAATGCGGTCTAAAGCATTCCGAGTCGTCTCCCCGGTACACTTTATCCGCGAACATAGATAGCGGTCTTAAGTTTATTCCATATCCATCCTCAAGAACATCGAAGGAGTTGTAATTAGTAGCTATTCTTAGAACTGTTGCTATGCACGCCTCATTTCCGGCGGCCGCACCCATCCAGCTAATATCATGATTACCCCATTCTATATCCACATTCTTGAAGCTTATTAGCTCGTCCATCACATAGTCTGCTCTAGGTCCTCTGTCGAATATATCCCCGATTATATGGAGCGTATCGATCAGCAGAGACTGAATAAGTTCAGATAGAGCAACTATAAAATCATTTGCCACACCCGTCTGAATAATTGCTTTTATTATTTCCAAATAATAGAGCTTCTTATCCGGATCCGTTTCATTTGTGTGTATCAGTTCATCTATGGCATAGCCATATTCCTGCGGAAGCTTCTTCCTAACCTTTGATCTAGTGTACTTGGAAGCAACTTCCCTACAAAGCGCAATAAGCTGATGAATGGTACTCTCATACCACTCATCAGTCAGCTTATTTGCGTGTTTATAATCATTTAAAGTTTCGCTTGGATAATATATAAGATTTGCAAGCGCCTGCTTCTCATCCTCAGAATAGAGACTGCCGAAGATTTCTTCAATCTTCGCTCTAATTACACCTGACGCGCTGCGCATCAGGTGAATGAAACTTTCATACTCGCCATGTATATCCGAGAAGAAATATTCATTCCCCTTAGGCAGCGCCAGGATAGCCTTCAGATTGATCATCTCTGCAGCGCAGCTTCTTGCAGTTGGAAATTCATGACTCAGCAGAGTCAAGTAATCCATATCTCTCATATATTTTTCCTTCTAAGAATCTTCACTTTGTTCTAGAGTGGCATTTCAAATTTACAGATTTGCCTCTAAGAACTCCTTAACAGCAGCGCACTCAGCTTCTTCATCTGGTCCTTCAAATGAGAACTTAACTGTATCTCCCTGCTTAGCCCCCAGAGACATGATTCCCATTACACCCTTAAATGGAACTTCCTTATCTCCCTTTGCAACCTTTACAACTGACTCATAAGTCTTTGTCATCTTGAAAAGATCTGTTGCAGGTCTTGCATGAATTCCGTGAACATCCTTGATTGTATACTCAAAACTTACCATTTATATATTCTCCTTCTCTTATATAGTTTTGCTATTATATAGTTTTCTTTAAAAGTCTATTTACTGCTCAACGTTCTTCTTTAAGAATCCGAGCATTACACAGGTTACTGCTGAACCAACTAACCAGGATACAATGTAAAGTAATGGATTACCTACTGTAGCGAATACGAAGAGTCCGCCGTGAGGTGCCATCAGTGTACACTTGAAGAGTGCTGCAAGGAAGCCTGCAACTCCTGCTCCAACCATTGTACATGGGATAACATGAAGTGGATCAGCTGCCGCAAATGGGATAGCACCCTCTGTGATGAAGGAAGCGCCCATTACTACATTTGATACTGCAGAACCTCTCTCTGCCTTTGTAAACTTCTTAGGGAAGATCCAGCAAGCAAGTGCAATACCAACTGGTGGAACCATACCACCAACCATGATAGCTGCCATTGCTACGTAGCAAGCTTCAACCTTTGGATCTGATGCAGACATACCCTGCTCCAGATAACCAGCTGCTGTAGTAAGCATTCCAGTACCGAATACATAAGCAGCCTTATTAATAGGACCACCCATATCTATAGCCATCATCGCACCCAGGATAAGTCCGAGCACTGTAAGCATTCCAGCGTCCGAAATAGCTGTAAGCATATTTGAAAGTCCTGTATTTACAACTCCGATTACAGGATTCAGGATGAAGCACATGATAACACCTTCAAGGAAGATACCTACGAGTGGGTAGATAAGTGTAGGCTTCAGTCCATCCATAGCCTGCGGAAGCTTCTCGCAAGCCTTCTGTAGACCCAGTACAAGGAAACCAGCAAGGAAACCAGCTGCGATACCACCTAAGAATCCAGATACTGTATTACCACCATTTGGCTGCTGGAAAGCAAACTTTGAAAGGAACTGGCCAAATGCACCAAGTGCCTTACCATCCATCAGAGTTCCCTCTGCAAATGTATAACCCGACAGAGCGGCATTTCCGCTAGATGCAAGCATACCACCAACAAAACCAACTGCAAGTCCAGGTCTATCAGCTATAGCATAAGCTATATAACCTGCGAGGACAGGAACCATAAGTCCCATTGAAAGTCCACCAATATATTTCAGAAGAGCTGCAAGTGGAGTGATGCTACCGAAGTCGCCTCCTCCTGAAGCTCCGTATCCAGCGATTGTATCAATCAGAAATGCTATAGCAACAAGGATACCACCACCAATAACGAATGGAAGCATGTGTGATACACCACTCATGAGCCATGTATAAACCTTGTGGCCTGCGCTTCCGGATTCCTCAGACTTAGTAGTCTCGCCTTCTTCAGAAGAATCACCGGAGAAAATAGGAGCATCTCCAGCCTTTGCAAGGGCCATCAGCTCGTCTGCCTTATTGATACCATCAGCAACCTTACGCTGTACAACCTTCTTACCCTTGAAACGATCCATAGGAACCTTTGCATCTGCTGTAACGATTACGAAATCAGCTGCTGCAATATCCTCATCTGTAAGTACATTCTTTGCACCAGAGGATCCTCTAGTCTCAATCTTAATATTTACCCCAGCTTTTTCTGCCGCTTTACTCAGTCCCTCTGCAGCCATATAGGTATGAGCTATACCTGTAGGACATGATGTAACAGCTACTACCTTCACTGCGTTAGGATCTAGAACTTTAGCTGTATCCTCTGCTGCTTCCCCACTTGCAGATTCAGACGCTACTGCCAGACTCTCATCAACATCAGCTCTTTCCTCGTCTGCCTTGTCGATGATTTCTATAAACTCATCTACATCCTTAGCATTTATCAGATTGTTTCTGAAGTCCTCATCCATGAGCATCATGGACAGTTTAGATAGCACATCCAGATGAACATTGTCCTCTGTATCAGGTGCAGCTATAAGGAATAAAATGTTGACCGGTTCCTCATCGAGGGATGCAAAATCAACTCCGTCCTTTATTACCATTGCTGCAAGTCCAGGGTTCTCTACACAATCGCCCTTTCCATGAGGAATAGCTATTCCTTCACCAACACCTGTTGTGCTCTCTTCTTCACGAGCATACACAAGTTTCTTATATGCCTCTTTGTCTTTAATTTTGCCACTATCTGCCATTAAGTCGACAGCCAGGTCCAACGCTTCGTTCTTGGACTTTGGAGCAGCATCAAGCTTAACGCTCTTCTTGTCGAGAAGTTCTGTTATTCTCATCTCGTACCTCCTTTGATCTCTTCCTATTCAACAGTTGCATAAACCTTCATGACTTCTTCTTCAGTTGCAAGGTACTCTGAAAATGCACTTGCTGACCCAGTACTAAGACCCATCTTAAATGCATGTAAGAGTTCTCCTTCTTTTAGGTAGCCTGCTATAAAGCCCGCCACCATGGAGTCGCCTGCGCCAACTCCATTTACAAGTTTCCCCTTTGGTGCTTCTCTCATGTACACCTGTCCGTCAGATGCTACGAATACCGCTCCTTCGCCAGCCATGGAAACGATTACATTTTCTGCCCCCATTTCCAGAAGCTTCTTGGCGTATGGAACTACGCTCTCTCTTGTCTCGAGAGTAACTCCGAATATTTCTCCTAACTCATGATTATTTGGCTTAATCAGGAATGGCTTATATTTCAGAACATTCATAAGTAAATCCTTGGTAGCATCTACCACTATCCTGATTCCTCTTCCCTGAAGTCGGTCCATAATATCGCTATAGATTGTCTCAGGCATTGTAGAAGGAATGCTTCCTGCCAGAACCAGGGTGTCACCTTCCTGAATCTTATCTAACTTCTCATAGAGTTTCTGGATATCCTCTTCGGAGATGTCTGGTCCCATTCCATTTATTTCGGTTCCATCAATTGATTTCAGCTTGAGATTGATTCTGGAACATCCTTCGCTGAGTTTTATCTCCTCAGCGTTTATTCCACTCTCCTGTACTCTTCTAGTTATCTCCTCTCCGACAAAACCAGCGGAATAATAGATGGCTGAATTGTCGATTCCAAGATTACTAAGCACAATCGAAACATTGATTCCTTTACCACCCGGTAACATTAGCTCAGATGTTGTCCTGTTGGTAAGGCCTAGCTTAAAATCATCAACGGTCACGATATAATCTAGAGATGGGTTGAAAGTTACGGTATAAACCATAGTTTCTACCTCCTTATTCACCGATAATTTGATTATATAATCAAAATCAATCAAATTCAATCAACATTGTGCATATAATTTTTTTAAATTCATTGTGCATATTGCATAAGTTTTATGTTATGTAAGCCTATTTTATTGTAAGTTTTGCAAAATGGTCATATTTTGTTTGACCGATTTTCATAAACTCCGTCAGGGATCTCTTCAAATACAATCAAAAAAACCCGGGAGTTAAACTCCCGGGAAAATTAACGCCTTACGTTCTTCTGTGAGCACTGACTTGCCCTTTTTTATCTATTCGGACCAGGAACAGCTCTTCTTGCCTGCTTCTCCTGATTCTTCTTATTTGCAACCTCTTGTAACTTCTTATTTTTATGTTCAAATACCTTCTCAGTATTAGTCATCATTGAAACAACCTTTTCGGTAGTCAGGTCAGTTACTATATCCTTAGGACTCATATCTTGCTTATATATATTCTTGATATAATTCTTGAATTCAGAACTACCTGTTACCCTCTTCTTGTATTCATTAAATCCCATATCATTATAAAGCCTTCTATTTGCTTCATTTTCAGATGAAGCCAGCTTAAATACTACAATATCGGCTATCAGGTCGGTCATAGCAGCCTTTGTCTCTTTATCCTTAGGAAGACTTGACAGCTTAACAAGCTGATCACTGGCATCGAGTGCCTTCTGATGGCCAGACCTAAGTCTGAAGTCATCCATGTTTTTACAATCCTCATAACCAGGAATCTTTCTGATTTCCTCAATAGCCTTATTAAGCTCATCCTTAGCAAAGCCCTCCAGCTTAGAAGCTCCGCGAATACGGTCCTTACCAGCTTCCGTATCTGCATTTGACCTTTTCAGCTGATACCTTCTGGAATAATGTCTTACCTCATCCAGCTTATTTATATATTCATCCATATATCTTATATAATTGTCCTTATCCACCTCTGGGTTCGGCTTATTAGGAAGCATTTCCTTAAGTTCATTAACAGCCACTCTTACCCTGGCATGTCTATCACTTTCGCCACCAAAATAGAAGTCTGTTCTCTTGCTATTAAAGTCGATCATCATATTATCTATATGCTGCGCTGTGGTAAGCTTTTCCTTAATCTGAGGAGTGTGAAATGCCTTCTCATTGCCCTTCTTTATCTGAGCATCTCTACGTCTGGAACTAGCAAGCACATCATCAAAATATGAAAGCAGTGTTTCATCCTGCGCAATGTATTCCTTTTTAACAGCTGTCTTTACCATGCTGTTCATGATTGTCAGGTATTTATCACGGTCCTTTGCACTCTGCAACGGCGTGGTCTTAATTTCTTCAAAAAGAGCACTCATCTTATCCAGATAAGCCTTCTGCTCAGGACTCTTATACCTTGGTGGATCATATTTCTGGAACTTCTCCATCTTGTCAGTGGAGTTATGCTTACATGCGTTATGTGTCTCATTTACTAATATGTTGAATGTAGCAAGTACACCTATATCATCCAGATCCCAACCATTTTCGAGACCAGCCTTATATGCCTCCTGTGTATACTTTGCCTTACCAAGTCCTCGGTTAGCATAAGTACTCATATGGAATGGCTGATTAGATGAGGTTATTCCTGCCTCCTTATACTTAGCATTATCTGCAGGGTTATTAACCTTATTATCTATAGTGTTAATGTAATTCAGAACCTGAAGGGTCTGTGTATACATTTCCTTTCTGTATGCTTCTGTCTTTTCAGGAGTAAGCTTACCTTTTTCCTTTTCCTCCATGTACTCAACAAGAGTGTCCATCTGTTTATCTGACTCTATAGACATATCATAAACAGGAAAATCCTTATTGTGCTCCCTTATTTTATCCTCGACAGTAAAAAGATTCATTTCCAGACATGCAGCCGCCAGAGATCCTGCTGTAGTGTAAAGCGGTGATTTACTTGCCAGATATCCTGGTGTATATCCTTTAATAGCTCTTCTTAGCTGCTTAGTAACATTAGCCTTGAGGAATTCAGCCGTGGTTCGTCCCGCTTCATCCGCAGTAACATTATCATCTATATAATCATCCACCATATCGCAATATTCGGAGAGACTATCCTTATATTTCTTAAAGGCTGCCCCATTCTTAACCTTCTCCAAATACCTTCCGGCAGAGAATACATCTGGTGTACGATCATTGAACCCCAGCACTTCAAGACCCTCGCCGGCAAGGGTTCCATCCTCATCAGATGAGCAAAGAACATTATTGTAGACCTGAGTAGACTGAGGGTCAAACTCATTCTCGGCATATTCCTTATTAAATATAGAACCAAGATTCGCAATATTCTGTCTTGCCCAATAAGATATTGAGGTTTTATATAGCTCATCCTTCTTCTTATACTCTGCCTCATGCGCTGCGTAATCCTCTTCTGGTACAAATTCATCTATGATTTCAAAACCGTCAAATTCTTTCATATCTGAAACCTCCATTACTTTTATATCAGTCGTTTACATCTTTAATTGGGATTATACAATCCATACAGCAACAAAAGCGCAACAACAAATTATTTCTTTAGATAATTTTTTAAATACTGCCCGGTGTAGGACTTTCTCTTCTTAGTTATTTCCTCTGGCGTTCCCTGTGCAACAACGGTTCCGCCACCATTTCCACCCTCTGGTCCCATATCAATTATATAGTCTGCCTGCTTGATAACATCCATGTTGTGTTCGATAACGATTACTGTATTACCGCCATCAGCAAACTTCTGAAGTATCTGAAGCAGCTTCTTTACATCATCGAAATGAAGTCCCGTAGTAGGCTCATCGAGAATATAAATAGTATTTCCTGTGCTTCTCTTACTTAGCTCTGTAGCAAGCTTGATTCGCTGAGCCTCGCCTCCCGAAAGAGTTGTCGAAGGCTGACCAAGCTTGATGTATCCAAGACCTACATCCTGAAGGGTCTTGATCTTGCGATATATAGGAGGCACAGCCTCGAAGAAGTCGCACGCCTCATCCACTGACATATCCAGCACTTCAAATATATTCTTACCCTTATATCTCACCTCGAGAGTTTCGCGGTTATATCTCTTACCATCGCAGACCTCACAAGGCACATAGATATCTGGAAGGAAATGCATCTCTATCTTATTTATTCCGTCCCCCTTACAAGCCTCGCATCTACCACCAGGGACGTTAAACGAGAATCGTCCCTTATTATAGCCCATGGTTTTTGCATCCTTAGTCTCCGCGAAGATTCCTCTTATCAGATCGAACACTCCAGTATAGGTTGCAGGGTTAGATCTAGGAGTTCTTCCAATAGGTGACTGATCTATATCTATAACCTTATCGAGAACATCGTATCCAATTAAGTCATCATGCTTACCCGGTTTAATCCTTGCGCGGTTAAGGTCGCGGAGCAGTTTCTTCTTGAGTATCTCATTTATGAGGGAACTCTTTCCAGAACCAGATACACCTGTTACGACTGTAAGAATTCCAAGTGGAATCTTAACATCTATATTCTTTAGGTTATTCTCTCTAGCACCCTTTATCTCCATCCAACCAGTCGGAGCTCTACGTTCAGATGGAACAGGGATTATTTCCTCTCCACTCAGATACTGACCGGTGATGGAATTCTTATTCTTTATAAGGTCCTCTACCTTACCAACAGCGACAACCTCGCCACCGTGAACTCCGGCCCTAGGCCCGATATCAACGATGTAGTCTGCCGCCCTCATCGTGTCCTCATCATGCTCAACTACTATAAGAGTATTACCAAGACTCTGAAGTCTCTTGAGTGAAGCTATCAGTTTATCATTATCCCTCTGGTGAAGTCCGATAGATGGCTCGTCGAGTATATAGGTTACGCCCACAAGACCTGAGCCTATCTGTGTAGCAAGTCTGATACGCTGTGCCTCACCACCAGAAAGCGTCGCAGTCGCGCGGCTAAGCGAGAGATAATTCAGACCTACATCCACCATGAAGTTAAGTCTCGCCCTTATCTCCTTCAGTATATCCTTACCTATCATTTCCTGTCGTTTCGTAAGCTCGAGGTTCTCGACATAGTCCGCCAGTTCATCGATAGGCATTTCCGTCATATCATATATATTCTTATCCCCGATTGTAACCGCCAGCGACGAAGGCTTCAGCCTCTTACCCCCGCAGACAGCACAAGGCGTAAAGGTCATATAGCTCTCATAGTCAGAGCGCATTTCCTCTGAGCCGGTATACTTATATCTTTCTTCTACATTTGCGATAAGGCCCTCAAAAGGATGCGTAAAGGTATTCCTTCTGCTACGCTGACTATTGTAATGGATAGTTATCCTTCTGCCGTGAGTACCATTTATGATGACATCCTTAGCTTCATCAGAAAGGTCGCGGTATGGAGTATCCATCGAAAAACCGTATGTCTCAGAGAGTGCAACGAGCAGCGCATGTGTAAAGGACTTAGCATCACCACTTGAGGCCCAGCCAGAAACTGCGATAGCACCTTCATTAAGCGTTCTTGACTTGTCAGGAATCATCAGGTCCGGATCAAGTTTTCTCTCCCAACCAATACCTGTACATGCAGGGCAGGCACCGAATGGATTATTGAAGGAGAAAGAACGAGGCTCTATCTCTTCTATGGAAATATTACAATATGGACAGGAGAAGCTATCCGAAAATGTCAGCGTCTCACCATCTATTATCTCTATATTAACTATCCCCTCCGCCTGCTTTAGGGCTACCTCGATGGAGTCTGCCAGTCTCTTCTCTATTCCTTCCTTGATAACGAGACGGTCAACAACTATCTCGATATTATGCTTGATATTCTTCTCAAGCTTTATCTCTTCATCCAGGGTATACTGATTTCCATCAACTATTACTCTTACGAATCCACTCTTCTTGGCACGCTGAAGCAGCTTCTCGTGAGTACCCTTTCTTCCTCTAACTACTGGAGCCAGCACCTGGAATTTCGTCCTCTCAGGAAGTTCCATTATCTGGTCCACCATCTGATCAACAGTCTGTCTCTCTATTACTCTTCCACAATTAGGGCAGTGTGGAGTACCAACTCTGGCATAGAGAAGACGCAGATAATCATAGATCTCGGTTACTGTTCCAACTGTAGAACGAGGGTTCTTATTCGTGGACTTCTGATCGATAGAAATAGCTGGAGACAGTCCCTCTATCTTCTCTACATCCGGCTTCTCCGCCTGTCCCAGGAACTGTCTGGCATACGAAGATAGAGACTCCATATATCGTCTCTGTCCCTCTGCATAGATTGTATCAAAAGCCAGCGAGGACTTACCCGATCCGGATAGTCCTGTAAAAACTATAAATTTATTTCTAGGGAGCTTCACATCTACATTCTTTAGATTGTGCTCACGCGCACCCTTAACTGTTATATACTTAATCTCACTCATCTTTACTCCTAAATACTATTTCTATTAAGATCCTTCGCTTCGCTCAGGATGACAAAACCCGTTACAAATTATTACGTGTCATAGTCGCGGAGGCGAACCTTGAGCTCTATCAGCTCGTCACGAAGTATAGCCGCAAGTTCGAAGTTAAGCTCGGCGGCAGCCATATTCATCTTCTTAGTTATTCTATCTATTTCCTTGCCAAGCTCCTTCTTGTTCATAAGGTCAGGATCCTTGCCGATTCTACTCTTACGTTCCTTCTCCTCTTCCTCAGCAGCCTTAAGACTTGTCGAAATAAGTTCACGAACCGCCTTACGGATAGTCTGTGGGGTTATGCCTTTTTCCTCATTATACTTCTGTTGAATCTCGCGACGACGATTCGTTTCATCTATCGCCTTTCTCATAGAATCAGTAATGGTATCGGCATACATGATTACGTGGCCATCAACATTTCTGGCCGCACGTCCTATCGTCTGAATGAGCGAAGTCTCGGAACGTAGGAAGCCTTCCTTGTCTGCATCTAGAATCGCAACAAGCGTAATCTCCGGAATATCGAGACCCTCTCTAAGGAGGTTAATTCCAACAAGAACATCGAAGACACCAAGTCTCAGGTCACGGACTATCTCCATTCTCTCGAGAGTATCTATATCAGAGTGCAGATACTTAACCTTAACATTCAGTCCCCTCAGATAATCCGTCAGCTCCTCTGCCATTCTCTTAGTCAGCGTTGTCACGAGAACCTTGTTACCCTTTTCAACTTCAGCACTTATCTCACTATATAAGTCATCCACCTGACCTGCAACTGGTCTCACATCAATAGGTGGATCGAGCAGTCCTGTAGGTCTTATGATCTGCTCAGTTCTCGCCTCTTCGTGCTCGTCCTCATAAGGACCAGGAGTCGCAGATACATAAAGAATCTTATCGACTCTCTCTTCAAACTCTTCGAAGTTGAGAGGTCTATTGTCCATAGCAGATGGAAGTCTGAAGCCGTAGTCGATCAGAGTTTCCTTCCTCTTCTTGTTACCACCAAACATACCTCTTATCTGTGGGAGTGTCTGGTGCGACTCGTCTATAATCAGAAGATAATCATCTCCAAAAAAGTCCACAAGTGTATCTGGCGGATCACCTGGCTTGCCGCCCGCAAGTATACGAGTGTAGTTCTCGATACCCGAACAGAAGCCTGCCTCGCGGAGCATTTCTATATCAAACTCCGTCCTCTCCTGTATACGCTGAGCCTCTAGCAGCTTGTCATGCGACTTAAACCAAGCGATTCTCTCACGAAGCTCGTCGTCGATTTCCTTCAGCGCCTTCTCCATCTTGCTAGGAGCGATAACATAATAGGAAGCAGGGAAGATACAGGTAAATGTTATATCCCTCTTTATCTCCCCAGTCAGCGGATCAAACTCCGAGAGCCTGTCTATCTCGTCTCCAAAGAATTCTATCCTGATTGCTTCGCCGTCTTTATTCGCGGGAATTATGTCAACCACGTCACCCTTAACTCTAAAGGTGCTACGTTTGAAATCCATTTCATTTCTGGTGTACTGCATATCAACGAGCTCTCGGATGAGCACATCTCTATCCAGCGACATTCCAGGTCGAAGGCCTAGCATCATAGACTTGTAATCCTCAGGATTTCCGATTCCATATATACAGGAAACTGAAGACACTACAATAACATCGTCTCTTTCAATAAGAGCTGATGTCGCGCTATGTCGCAGCATATCTATCTCATCATTTACCGAGGAGTCCTTCGCGATATATGTATCCGAAGAAGGAACGTAAGCCTCTGGCTGATAATAGTCATAGTAGGATACGAAATACTCCACCGCATTTTCTGGAAAGAAGGCCTTCATCTCACCATATAGCTGTGCCGCCAGAGTTTTGTTGTGGGACATTATAAGAGTCTTCTTGCCCAGAGCCTTAATAACATTCGCCATAGTAAAGGTCTTACCTGAACCCGTTACGCCAAGAAGAGTCTGATGCTTCTTACCCTCTTTAAATCCCTTAACCAGCGCCTGTATTGCCTCCGGCTGATCACCGGTTGGCGCGTATTCTGAATGTAAAATAAAATCCATTAATATATTCCTTTGTCTAATTTCTTTAACTAATTATATTATCTAATTCAATTATTTATAAAAACTGAGTCATGCATATAGCATGACCCATAGTTTATCATTGTTATTATATATACACTCCAGCAAAATATTATAAAACATAAGTAGCATAAAAACCTACAGCTTGCATACAAATATTGATGCAGAGCATTTAGGTGCCACAACTGTAAGCACGTTGTTCTGTACCATTGCAGGATACTCATTTAGAGTATATCCGCCTTCGCCAGTAAGCATTACTCTTGTCATAGTTCTATTATTATGAACGCCCAGCTCTCTAACGTGAAGCTTCACTTCCTTATCAACAAAATCACTATTGATGATAACTGCAACCGCTTCCTTCTTGTTAAACCTTCCGTAAGCGAGCATTCTGTACTCTCCATGCAGGAACTTGAGAGAACCTGTTCTGAGGGATTTGTACCTGTTATGAATCTTGATGATATCCTTATGGAATCTGATAAGGTCATGATCTTCATGTCCCCAAGGATAAGTTCTTCTCGAGTCAGGATCCGTCCATCCACAAACACCAGCTTCGTCACCATAGTAGATAGTTGGTGCACCTGGCCAGGTCATCTGAAATGCAACTGCCATTCTAAATATATCTTTATTTACATTTTCATTTGCATTCTCTGCACCAAGCGTCTGAATACGACCAACTCTATGGTTCGTTCTTGTCAGGAATCTAGAATGGTCATGATTCGAAAGCTCGTTCATGGAAACATAAAGGGAATTGTACATGAAGTAAGACATATAATTCCTTATAGAACCCTTGAAGAATTCTGCATTTCCAAGGAAGTCACCACGGAACTCATCACTGTGCTTCTCAACACCAGTAAGGAACCATGTAATAGGCTCCATAAATGCTCCGTAGTTCATAATGGTATCCCACTGATCCCCCTCTAGCCAAGACTTTGGATTACCATAGTGCTCAGCAAGGATAATCGCATCTGGGTTTGCATCCTTAACTGCAGATCTGAAATCCTTCCAGAATCTGTGATTATATTCCTCTGAATAACCTAGGTCGGCAGCAACGTCGAGACGCCAACCATCTGCATTATATGGAGGCGAAACCCATTTCCTACCAATCTCCAGTATGTAATCGTGGAGCTTCATTGACTCCTCGTAATTAAGCTTAGGTAATGTATCATGTCCCCACCAGCCATTGTACGAACCATTGAATGGCCAGTCATTTTCATTCTGGAATTTGAAGAAAGATCTATATGGGCTGTCTGCATCTACATAAGCACCCTTCTCATAGTCAGGATTCTTGTCATAGATACATTCCTTATCCAGCCACTTGTTGAAAGAACCACAGTGGTTGAAAACTCCATCAAGGATAACCTTGATGCCTCTTCTGTGAGCCTCCTCAACTAGTTCAGCAAAAAGCTGATTTGACGCCTCAAGATTCTCTATACTTGTAACACGGCTTATATATTTAGTCGCCTCAGTATTATCCGAAGAACCTTCCGGAAGAAGCTCGCCCTCATCCTTTACGATTCGACCAAAATGTGGATCTATATAATCATAGTCCTGAATGTCATACTTATGATTGGATGGTGACACAAATATTGGATTCAGATAAATAGCTTCAACTCCCAGCCCCTTCAGATAATCTAGCTTATCCATTACGCCCTGAAGATCTCCACCATAGAAATTACCTACGTCCATAGTGTCCGGAAGCTTGTCCCAATCCTCAACTCTTCTAACATTCTGACCTATATAATAATACTCATTTGTGAGTACATCATTACTCTTATCACCATTACAGAATCTATCAACATATATCTGATAGAAGACAGCGCCCTTCGCCCAATCCGGAGTCTTGAAGCCAGGAACTATCTTAAAATCATAATCATGATTTACATCACGAAGAACACCCAGTCTGTTATACACGACTGTAAGCCTGTGAGAATATATTTCAAAATAGTAGCTAATAGGACCTTGAACCTTTGGAATCTTCACCGAATAGAAATCAAAGATAGAATTATTCTCTACAACCTTCATAGGATAATGCACATCCCCCATTACGAGATGAACACCATCTGCATTATTACAAGCAGTCCTGAATCTGATGGTTATATCATCCCCGATATCAGGCTCCGCAGGCTTCACAAAATTAGGAGTAACATCAGTAAAGAGCGCTCCAAAATTCAAAATCGTAGTCGTGTTAAATATTCTGTTGATCATACTAAGCACATCTGCATGTGACATAGTATCACCTCCCATGATGCAAGAGTTTTTCAACTCAAAAAAGTATCGGTCTGAAAACACCAAACCGATACTAATTTTACCACAAAAACGTAGTTTTTTAAACCATATTTATGAGTATATAGGGACGGTTCTTATTTACTCATGAGTATATGGAGACGGTTCTTATTTACTCATGAGTATATGGGGACGGTTCTTATTTACTCATCTTGAGTAATCTCTACTCACATACGGGCTCTTCCCATACCGCATATAATGTGATATCCCCCACTATTTGAGCAGAAAAATCATATTCCACCAGTTCTCCTGTCTCTCCATCTAAGTAAAACCATCCAACGAAGGCCCTCTCGCTATCTTCTGGTTCCTCAGGCTCTTCGATACATTCTCCCTCGATAACCTCATAATCCTCGTAAATGTCCTCGTCCTCGTCATACATAAATCTTACTGTGAATACTGAAATCTGATCCGAGGCGCCAGTTTCTGAGCTATCTGCATTTTCTGTATTTTTTGTATTATCACTATCTTCTTCGTCTTCTGTTTTTTCTGTTTCTTCTGTATACTCTGTATTTTCTTCATTTTCTGTATTCTCTGTTTCTTCTTCAACCTCTAGTGATTCCTCTGCAGAACTTACAGTTGTTTCATCTACTTCTTCTGTTTCCCCCTCATCTGTAGCTTCTTCTGCTTTCTCTATAGTACTTTCTGCTATCTCATCTTCAGTTTCATCTGATGTAGTATCTGACTTCTTTGTACTCGATTTCTTAGCTTTCTTACTAGACTTAGTTGTACTATCACTTTCTGTATCAGACTCTGTTGACACAGTTTCGCTTGTAGCAGCATCTTCTGTTTCAGACTCACTCACTTCAGACTCAGAAGTAGATGCATCACTCGACTTTTTACTCGACTTCTTTTTCTTTGACTTATTAGACTTAGCTGAAGATTTTACTGAAGAACTACTCTTTTCATCTGAAGCCTCTGTAGCTTCATTTATTGAACTCTTGCTCCTACCCTTCGCATTTCCTTTCTTCATTTTGCCAGTTTTATCAGCAACTGATTTTTCTGTTACATCTTGTTCAGAAGCATCTCCCTCTGACGCATCCTCCGCAACTTTAGAGTTCTTCTTTTCTGTTTCATCATCAGTTTTCTCTAGACTACCCTTCGAAGCCTTGACCTTTTCGAAGTCTTTCTCTACATTTTCCTCTTCAACTCTAGTCTCTGACGAATCTCTTTCAAATCCTCTATTTACCGCAAATGCCGCACCTCCCGAAGCCAGCATTGCCACACTTAAAATAATTGCTATTTTCTTATTAAATCGTCTCATTTGACCACCTCCTTGAAAAGAAGTATAGTCAGCCTACCTTAAATGAAAATTAAAAAACCCCAAAAAATGAGTATATAAGAACCGTCCCTATATACTCATTTTGCTATATTTAATAATAATATTTTTGGAAGGTGAAACTAATTACAAACAGTGCAATAAATATAGAGAAGGCTCCGATAGTCGCTTTTCCATATTTGTTGACTTTTTCTGGAGCATCAGAATTAACGTTAATCTCTATGGTGTCACCTTTATAATACTTCCCTGATCTCCAGCTTGTTGTGTAAGTATATTTTTTTCCTCTTACCTCATATTCACAAGTCGCTCTATATTTATATTCGTCCTTGTCCCTATAATACTTGTCATCAACACTTGTAACAACTGCCGTTACGTATGTATCATATTGGCTATTTTCTTTAAACTGCAGAAATATAAAATAAACTCCAAATACTATAAATGCTATAGCCACTATAAAACGAAAAACAATCGCAGCTCCATCACCTGATTCAATAATATGGAAACTTTTTTTACGCTTTTTCTTATCTTTCTTCATCAGTTTTGTCCTTCATATTCAGTCGTTAATTTCATCCAAAGATTTAGTTACATTCTTCTGTACAATCGTCACAGTCAGAGCCTGCGGTAGCACCACTGATAGGTTCTAAGCCGAGAGCATCATGAGCAACCTGAATCATTATTGCACACTCCATTCTCTTACGGAATAGCTCACAGCCATACTCATAGATACCCTTAACATCTCCAGTTGCATGATATGCATTCGCGGCACATCCACCAGAGCAATAATGCATAGCCCAGCAATCACGGCAATCAGGTCTAGCATAGGCATTACATACACGGAACTCCTCCTGTCTATCCTTGTTAGTTACTCCGTTCCATATATCGCCCAGCTTGTAGGACTCGTCACCTACAAACTGATGACATGGATAAAGATCGCCCCATGGGGTAACCGCCATATATTCAGTACCTGAACCACATCCAGAAATTCTCTTATAGATACAAGGTCCCGACTTCAGATCTACCATGTAATGATAAAATGTGAAACCATCTCCCTCTATATCTCTCCTTAGCATCTCCTTCGCTAACTTCTCATACTGCTCCTTGAGAACAGGAAGATCCTCCTCAGTAAGCGCAAGCGGGTCCCCTGGTTTACTAACAACCGGCTCCATTGAGAGCTCCTTAAAACCTAGCTCCGCCATCTTGAATATATCTTCAGTAAAATCAGTATTAAGATGAGTATAAGTACCACGCATGTAATAATTCTTGCCACCACGTGCCTCCACCAGCTTCTGGAACTTAGGAATTATCTTCTCCCAGCTTCCATTACCTGCATAATCCTTACGAGTCCTGTCATGTACTTCCTTACGTCCATCCAGACTAAGTACCACATTACTCATCTCTTTATTGCAGTACTCAATCACCTCATCATCTATCAGCATACCATTTGTAGTAAGCGTAAATCTGAAGTTCTTATCATACTTCTTCTCTATAGAACGCGCATACTCAACTATCTGCTTACAAACATCCCAGTTCATCAGAGGCTCACCACCGAAGAAGTCAACCTCCAAATTATGTCTCGATCCACTATTAGCAATCAGGAAATCTATCGCCTGCTTACCAACCTCAAAGGACATAAGCGCCCTCTCTCCGTTGTACTTACCCTGCGCAGCAAAGCAGTACTCACAGTTCAGATTACAAGTATGAGACACATGAAGACATAGAGCCTTGATAACATCTCCACTTCTCTTCTTGAACTCCCCTGCAAGAGGCTCAAATGTATCTGGCGTATATAGCTTGTGAGCATCCACCAGAGAACGAACATCATCTAAACATAGACGAACCTCCTCCTCTGTGACATCCTCCCTGTCACCATACTTTGCCATAATCTCGTCAACTATCTCCTGCTCATATTTTACCGGAAACAGCTCGATGATATCATATGCCACGTCATCCACACTATGCACACTTCCCGAGCATGTGTCGAGCACTATATTATATCCATTTAATTTATACTGATGTACCATATACGTTCTCTCTTCTCTATAATTGCAAGTTAAATCATTTTATACTACCAAACCACGCTACCAATTTTCTAATTATTTCGATAATTTTTCTATGAGTTATTATCGCTCGCTTTAACTCGCTGCGCTCAGACAGCATCGCTCGCGATATAACTTCATGAAAAATTATCATCATAATTTACGAAAATTGAGCTATCAGTTTGATTAGTATAAAATGCTCCAACTTGCTATTTATTCTATTAACAGTACGATGACTCATTTCATATACTCTGTAATCGATAGCTCTATTTTCGTCAAATTAGAAGAGAAAACTTCCTAAAATATCTGCGAGCGATGCTGTCCGAGCGCAGCGAGTTAAAGCGAGCAGATACATTTTAGTGAAGTTTTCTCGAATAATTTAGAAAATAGCTAGCGTGATTACATAGTATATGAAATGAGACATCGTACGTCCCTAATATAAACGAAAGAAATACGCCACCAAATTATGGTGGCGTATCTGAATAATTAAATCTGTAGAAATTTACTTCTGTGAAGCTGCATTCTCACACTTCTGATTTGCTACACCACAGCTGGTCTTGCATGCACTCTGGCATGATGTCTGGCACTCGCCACATCCACCTGTTTTAGCACTTTCACAGAGATCTCTAGTCTCAAGAGTCTTAATTCTTTCCATTGTAATTCTCCTATCTGTATTTCATTTTTATATTTATAACATAGTTTACTAATTACTTCAAGCTCACAAGTCTTATAATGTAACCTCAACCTTCTTGAGCTTCCAGATATCCTTAACATACTGCTCGATAGTTCTATCAGATGAGAACTTACCTGAGCATGCTGTATTCATCATAGCCATACGAGCCCATGCATCCTTATCTCTGTAAGCAGCATCAACTCTAGCCTGTGCCTCAGCATATGAATCAAAGTCCTTAAGGATGAAGTAGATATCTTCCTTAGTAAGTGAATCATATAGATCTCTGAAGATTTCTGTATCATCATTAAATGTTCCATTGATGAGCTGTGTGAGAACTCTACGAACATTCTGATTGTTGTTGTAGATATCCCATGGATTGTATCCACCCTCACGCTCGTACTTCATAACCTCATCTGCTGAAAGACCGAAGATAAATGCATTCTCAGCACCAACCTCTTCAACGATCTCAACGTTAGCACCGTCCATAGTACCAATTGTTGGAGCACCATTTATCATGAACTTCATGTTACCAGTACCAGATGCCTCACGAGATGCTGTAGATATCTGCTCTGAAACATCAGCAGCAGCGAAGATGATCTCACCATTAGATACTCTGTAGTCTTCGATAAATACAACCTTGATCTTATCCTTGATAGTAGGATCATTGTTTACAACATCTGCAACAGAATTGATAAGCTTGATAGTAAGCTTAGCTCTCTTGTATCCTGCAGCAGCCTTAGCACCAAAGATAAATGTTCTTGGGTACATATCGAAGTCTGGATTCTCCTTCAGCTCACTGTAGAGATGCATTACATGGAGAATGTTCAGAAGCTGTCTCTTGTACTCATGAAGTCTCTTAACCTGAACATCGAAGATAGAATTTGGATCTACATCGATTCCGTTATGCTCCTTGATGTACTTAGCAAGACGAAGCTTGTTCTGATACTTGATATTCATGAACTCCTGCTGATACTTCTTATCATCAACAAAAGTCTTAAGCTTGCTCATCTGTGAGAAGTCTGTTATCCACTCTTCCCCAATCTTCTCATTAAGCCACTGTGCCAGAAGAGGATTTCCATGTGCAAGGAATCTTCTCTGTGTAACACCGTTTGTCTTATTATTGAACTGCTTAGGATTCATCTCATAGAAATCCTTCAGCTCTCTCTTCTTAAGAATCTCAGTATGAAGTCTTGCAACACCATTTACTGAGTATGAACCAGCGATTGCAAGGTGAGCCATCTTAACCTGTCCATCATAAAGAACAGCCATGTTGCGAACCTTGTCCTGGTCTCCAGGATACATTTCCTGAATCTTGATAACGAATCTACGGTTGATCTCCTCAACGATCTGATAGATACGTGGAAGAAGTCTAGAGAATAGCTCGATAGGCCACTTCTCAAGAGCCTCTGACATGATTGTATGGTTTGTATAAGCACAAGTCTTAGTTGTGATTTCCCATGCCTCATCCCACTCAAGACCTTCTTCATCCATGAGGATACGCATAAGCTCTGCAACTGTCAGAGTTGGATGTGTATCATTCATCTGGAAGGTAACCTTCTTAGGAAGATCCTGGATCTTCTTGTTGTTCTCCTTAAACTTCCTTATTGCTGTCTGAAGGGAAGCTGATACGAAGAAATACTGCTGCTTCAGACGAAGCTCTTTACCTGAATAATGATTATCATTTGGATAAAGTACCTCACTGATAGTCTTAGCAAGATTCTGCTCCTCAACCGCCTTCTCATACTCACCTCTATCAAAAGAGTTAAGGTTGAATTCCTGTGTAGCCTCAGCATCCCACATACGGAGTGTGTTGACTACATTGTTGCCATAACCAACGATAGGCATATCATATGGTACGGCACGAACTGATGTGTAACCTTCCTGAATGAAATGATTACGTCCATTTTTATTTTCTACACGAACATATCCACCGAACTTAACCTCAGTAGCATATTCATTTCTCTTTATCTCGAATGGGAATCCATTTCTCAACCAATCATCTGGCTCTTCAAGCTGATATCCATCAACGATTGCCTGCTTGAACATACCATAGTGATAACGGATACCGCATCCATAAGCAGGATATCCCAATGTTGAAAGTGAATCAAGGAAACATGCTGCAAGTCTTCCAAGACCACCATTTCCGAGTGCAGGATCTCTCTCCTGATCTTCTATAAAGTTGATATCAAGTCCCATCTCATCAAGAGCTTCTTTGATATCCTCATAATATCCAAGATTCAGCAGGTTATTTCCAAGGGCACGTCCTACAAGGAACTCCATCGAAAGATAGTAAACCTTCTTGACATTCTTCTCCTTATATACCTTATGAGTGGCAATCCATCTGTCGATAATATCATCCTTAACAGCGTAGCTAACTGCCTGATATATCTCCTGTGGGGTTGCCTCGTCGAGAGTTTTACGATAGAGCATCTTCACGCTGGAAGCTATCTCTTTCTTGAAGCCCTCTTTGTCAAACTTTGCTATTTTTTTCATAGGGTTATCCTCCTTTTACTACCACTTCACCCTTAAGCAGTAGGTAGTTATTTAGATACACCAAGTATTACTGTCTCGCCATTGATATTCCATTCTTTGGTGAATCCAGACATCTTGCCAATCATTATATAATCAGCAAGAACTGCCGATTTCAGCTTCTCATCATTCTTAACGATGATCTCTGAAATCTTCTCATTCTTGTCCAGATAAAGAGTTATTCTGTCAGTAACCTCGAAGCCCGCCTCTTTACGCATAGTCTGAACCTTAGAAATGATTTCTCTTACAAAGCCTTCCTCGATAAGCTCTGGTGTAAGCTTTGTATCTATAACAACGGTAACATTATTGTCACCGAAGGTAACATAGTCGCCGCTCTCAGCAACATCAATGAGCAGATCCTCTTCTGTAAGCTCAACTGGCTGTCCATCTATCTCAAACTTAAGAGCGCCATTTTCTTTAAGCTCGGCATGTGCTGCATTTCCATCTTCGATATTTGCGAGGTACTCTCTGATAGCACCTACGATCTTACCATACTTAGGACCTACAGTTCTGAGCTGTGGCTTAAATGTATATGTAGAGAATGCAGACATATCATCCTTGAATTCTACATTCTTGATATTAAGCTCATCCTTGATGATATCGATATAGAGATCATCAAGCTTCACATCACCCTTAACATACATGTTAGCGATAGGCTGACGATTCTTGATATTAGCTGTATTACGAGCTGCACTACCGAAGCTCTTGATTGTAAGAACCTCATCCATTGATTTCTCAAGATCTGTGTCGATGAGTGTCTCATCCACCTCAGGGAAGTCACACAGATGAATACTGATAGGAGCGCTGCTGTCTACATTTCTTACAAGATTCTGATAAATGCTCTCTGTAAGGAATGGCACCATAGGAGCTGCTGTCTTACAAATAGTAACGATTGCTGTATAAAGAGTCATATAAGCATTGATCTTATCCTGCTCCATTCCCTTAGCCCAGAATCTCTCACGACAACGTCTTACATACCAGTTACTCATCTCATCTACAAAGCTGCTGATAGCTGCTGCAGCCTCTGGAATCTTGTAAGCACCCAGGTTCTGATCAAAGGACTTAACCGCTGTATTCAGACGGCTGAGAAGCCATTTATCCATAACTGAAAGTGTACTAACATCAAGTGTGTACTTAGTAGGATCGAACTGATCTATCTCTGCATAAAGTGTGTAGAAAGCATATGTGTTCCAAAGAGTTCCCATGAACTTGCTCTGGCCTTCCTTAACACTTGATCCACTAAACTTATTAGGAAGCCATGGCTGTGAGTTTGTATAGAAATACCAACGAATTCCGTCAGCACCATACTCTCCAAGAGCCTCCATAGGATCAACTGCATTTCCCTTAGACTTACTCATCTTCTCACCATTCTCATCGAGAACGTGTCCGAGAACGATGACATTCTTGTAAGGAGCCTTATCAAAGAGAAGTGTTGAGATAGCCATCAGTGAATAGAACCATCCACGAGTCTGATCTACAGCTTCTGAAATGAAATCGGCTGGGAAATTATCATTAAATATCTCTTCATTTTCAAATGGATAATGCCACTGTGCAAATGGCATAGCACCTGAGTCGAACCAGCAGTCGATAACTTCTGGAACTCTGTGCATAGGCTTGCCACAATCAGGACATGTAAGAACTACGCCATCAACAAATGGTCTGTGAAGCTCGATATCTTCTGGAACCTCTGAGCCATCAGCCATCTTACCTTTCTCACGGAGTTCAGCGATGCTTCCTATAGCATCTCTCTTACCACAGTCCTCGCACTCCCAAACATTAAGTGGAGTACCCCAATAACGGTCACGGCTAAGACCCCAGTCCTGAAC
Source organism: Eubacterium sp. (assembly GCA_017480495.1). Lineage (GTDB taxonomy): Bacteria > Bacillota > Clostridia > Lachnospirales > Lachnospiraceae > Eubacterium_Q. The sequence continues at coordinate 91,495 of JAFVAQ010000003.1, forward strand.
GTTCTTCAGCCACTCACCGAAACGTCCCTTACCGATACCGTCAGGAATCCAGTTAACTGTATTGTTATTAGCAACCATGCGGTCACTAACTTCTGTCATCTTAATGAACCATGACTCTCTAGCATAGTAGATAAGTGGAGTATCACATCTCCAGCAGAATGGATAGTCATGTTCAAACTTAGGAGCTGAGAAGAGAAGTCCTCTCTCATCCAGGTCTACAAGAACCTTAGGATCAGCATCCTTTACGAAGAGACCTGCAAATGGAGTCTCATCAGACATGTTACCTTCTGCAGTAACGAACTGTACAAATGGAAGGTCATACTTACGACCAACACGTCCATCGTCCTCACCGAAGGCAGGAGCTATATGAACGATACCAGTACCATCTGACATTGTTACATAGTCATCAGCAACGATGTAATGTGCTTTCTTGTGCTGCTTAGCAGCCTTATCTGCTGCAGCCTCATAGAGAGCTTCGTACTCTCTACCCTCAAGCTCGATACCCTTGTAGCTCTCGATAACCTCGTAAGCCTTAGTGTTCTCATCCTCTGAAAGAGGTCCAAGAACTGTATCCAGCAGAGCATCTGCCATTATATAAGTATATCCATCTATAGCCTTTACCTTGCTATAGCTTTCCTCTGGATTAACACAAAGTGCAAGGTTTGAAGGAAGTGTCCATGGAGTTGTTGTCCATGCAAGGAAGTAATACTGCTCTTCGCCCTCAGCAACCTTTGCCTTGAAACGAACAACTGCAGATCTTTCCTTAACACTCTTATATCCTTGAGCAACCTCGTGAGATGAAAGTGGAGTACCACAACGAGGGCAATAAGGAACAACCTTGAAGCCCTTGTACAGAAGACCCATATCCCAGATCTTCTTGAGTGCCCACCACTCTGACTCTATATAATCATTATGATAAGTAACATATGGATCATCCATGTCAGCCCAGAAACCAACCTTTCCGGAGAACTGCTCCCACATGCCCTTATACTTCCATACAGACTCTTTACATTTTCCAATAAATGGTTCGATACCATATTCTTCGATCTGTTCCTTGCCGTCGATACCGATTTCCTTCTCAACCTCAAGCTCAACAGGAAGACCATGAGTATCCCATCCAGCCTTACGAATGATCTTGTGACCCTTCATAGTCTGGTAACGTGGAATCATATCTTTGATAACTCTTGTAAGCACGTGTCCTATGTGTGGCTTACCGTTGGCCGTTGGAGGGCCATCGTAAAATGTATAGGTAGGAAGATCCTTCTTCTCATCTATACTCTTCTCAAAGATTTTCTCTTCATTCCAAAATTTCAGTACCTTGTCTTCATTCTCGGCAAAGTTTAACTTTGGGGATACCTTGTCGTACATAATTAAATGTCCTTTCAGTGTTTTCTTTTTTCTTATTCTTCCTCTTTTTTGCTAAGTGTCTGTGTCAGATAATCATTTACTACCTTAGCAACATCATCAACATATAGTCCATGAACGGCACAAGCCTGCTCAAGAGATTCAAACTGTGATACACCACATGTTATGCAGTGCATACCACATTTCATAAGCACAAGTGACGCATCAGGATACCATGAAATGATATCTCCTATTATCATATCAGGAGTAACATACTCTCTTATTCCATCCTCGTCGACCCTAAGTGTACTCTCATCAGGCTTCTCCTTAGGTCCACCATATACGGCATCTACATTTCCGGCATTTACTACTTCTTCCACCTCTAGCTACCTCTTTTCTATAAAATATCAATAATTTTTCCTATAACATTAAATTTTTCTCTTATTTTTTTGAGTTCAAGTTCAAGCGAGTTCTTCTTAGTAAACTCTTCCGCATAGGTTGATTCCTCAGTTGTGAAGTACATATAAGTCTTTCCATTCTGGAAACCAATCTTAACTATTCTTCCAAGCTGAAGTCCAACCAGCTGTCTCAGCTTGTAAACCATATTATCTGTAAGTAGTGCATTTACCTCATTTTCATCAAAGGCATATACACGGAACATTCTATCTATAACATCATTATGTGGTTTCACCAGCTTGACCTGTGGATTCTGACATTCAAGAATAGGTGCTGTCGATGTTGTAAATATGACAGGATTGATATTCGGAGTCTTGATATCAAATTCAAAGAATCTTCCATGAACATGATATTCACTTGGATAGCAATCCTCGAAAACATCCGAGTTCGAAAACTTAACTGACTTATGCTTACCCTTCAGCTCATTACAGGAGGAATATTCATAATCCTTAGCGCTGGAGAACATATTTGTCGCGATTATCTCTCGCTCTGTCAGGCTTCCTATTTTAGAGAAGTAGCCATCCTCAAAATATTCTCTAGCAAAAGGTGTAACTATTCTCTCTCTATAGTCCAGCTTCATATTGCCAAGACGAACCTTAAGCTTAATCCTGTAAGACATGAACAGTGCCAGAACTATCATCGATGCAGCCGCTATGATAATACCATAGGAAAGCCATATTCCATTATGGTTCATATATATTGCAAATGCTGCCCCTATAACCAGAAAAACAAAGAGCAAACTAATGGCTCTTATCTGATTACGAATCTTTGTCATACCAAGATTCTTATCCAGTTTTTTTAAGAACTTTCTTTTATCCATGAATAGCTCCAACGTCCCAAAATCCAACAACAGTATCTTAGCATTTATGGGGCAAAAATACAACTAAGCTTCGGTGGCATAACATCTGACAAAATTCCGACCATAACATCCTCTTCTATGCTCTTATTTGAGTCAATCCACATAGCAATAATGTTAAGTACTGCACAAACATAACCATGAACCAGATATTCAAGCTCACTATCGAGAGCATCCTTACCCTTATAGAAGATTATTTCCTTCTTCATATGGTCACTTAAGTATGCTGCAGACTTAGTCAGATAAGAATCTGCACCATGAGTATTCTTAAATGCATTCATGATGAATTTAGAATTGCTTTCGTATCCTTTGATAAACCCAACCAGAAAACCATGCCAATCTATTTCGCCGTCTCTGTATTCTTCAAAGAGTTTATCAACCCTGCATTTGTAAGCCCATAGTGTCAGTTCAAACTTATCAGGGAAATGATTATAAAAAGTCTGTGAAGTAAGTCCACAATTTTCGGATATTTGCTTTACTGTTATCTTATCTATGGGAGTGGTTTTCGCCAGCTCATATAAGGAATTAACAAATCTAAGCTTTGTGGTCTCATTTTTCATTTACAAACATCTCCTAACTGAGTGATTTTAATTGATTTCTTCAACCTTTATCAGATTGGTATTTCCACTTACACCATTTACCAGTCCACCTGTGATAACCACGTTATCACCCTTCTCAAGTCCCAGAGTATTCTTAGCTTCGATAACTGAGTTAGTGAACATTTCTTCCATGCTGTCATACACTCCACACATAACAGGTGTCAGACCCCATGACAGATTCAGCTTACGCCAAACCTTTGCAGAGGTTGTCATACCTATAATATCAACTGGGCAACGGAATCTGCTGACCATTCGAGCTGTCATGCCGCTAAGGGAGTTAACGATTATACACTTAGCATCGACATCAATAGCCATTGTACAAACTGTATGTGAAATAGCATCCAGGTTATTACGAACCTCGAAATCCGCATTTCTGAATCTCTTCTTATAATGTATCTTGCTCTCTGTAAACTCGAGAGTTTCAACCATAGTCTTAAGAGCCTGAACAGGATACTTACCGGAAGCAGTTTCTCCTGAAAGCATAACTGCTGATGTTCCATCATAAACCGCATTTGCCACATCAGATATCTCTGCTCTAGTTGGGCGAGGATTCTTGATCATAGACTCAAGCATCTCAGTTGCTGTGATAACCCTGACACCCATCATACGACATTTGGAAATGAGATACTTTTGAACTGATGGAACCTCAACTCCAGGAATCTCAACTCCGAGGTCACCTCTGGCTATCATGATTCCGTCTGCTATCCTACAGATTTCCTCTGCATGCTCAACACCGGAACGATTCTCTATCTTAGCTATAATCTCAACTTCTTCTCCGCCATTCTCATCCAGGAACTGACGCATATCCATTACATCCTGCTCTGTAGATACAAAAGAAGCGGCAACATAATCCGCACCGTTCTGAATACCGAAGATCAGATCCTGCTTATCCTGCTCACTAAGGAAAGGCTGATCCAGAACTTTGTTAGGGAAGTTCATAGACTTTCTATCTGACATAACACCGCCAGCCAGGCATTTACATACAGCATCATTTCCCTTCAGCTCGATTACTTCAAATATTACAAGACCATTATTAACCAGTATCCTGTCACCTACTTCAAGATTATCAATCAGATTCTTGTAGCTAACAGATACACGGTTCTGATTTCCTATTATTTCATCAGTTGTAAATGTAAATATATCTCCATCATTTAGAGTTATACTTCCATGTTCAAATGTTTTTATTCTATACTCAGGGCCCTTTGTATCCAGCATGATAGCTATAGGCTGTCTAAGCTCTGCTCTAACCTTCTTCACAAGATCGAACTTTTTCTTATGCTCTTCATGTGTACCATGAGAGAAGTTGAATCTGGCAACTGCCATTCCTTCCTCTATCAATTGACGAAGTGTTTCTTCATTATCACTTGCCGGTCCAATAGTACAAATAACTTTAGTCTTTCTCATTTTTCTCTCCTAACCTACTTATGGCATAATTCCCCCAAGGCCATAGATAGCTAGATTTTACCATCAACTTACCAGTCTTATCAAGTAAAAAAAGTACCAATAATTCAAAAGAAAAAGGCCACTACTCGGTGACCTTTCACTATTATTTGCTTTAGAAACCGTGGCTGGCGCCTCCGCCGCCGCCACCACCTCCGCCTCCTCCGCCACCACCTCCGCTGGAGGATGATGAACTAGGTGGATCGTAACGTCTAGTCTGATGGGTAAAGGCTTTATGATAATCCAACAAGTCCTGTTTGGTCTGAATAGCCGCCAGAAGCTCCTTCTCGGAAGGCTTTGGAACAATCGAGAAGGCCTTTACTATCCAATATGCAATCAGAAGTCCTAGCATGATAGCTAGAAGTATATTGGAGGCCAGCTTCATAGGCTCCGCTATCTTGGCACCCTTTAACGAAGCACTTATCTCTTTAAATACCTCGCTAGCACATTCATAGTACTTTTTATCTGTAGCCATTCGGTAAACATTTGACACTATACTCGAAGACTTTGCTCTTGTAATTGTCTTATATATCGCACCGTTGCTATATACCGATAGTTCACGGTTTGCCATGTCTATAATAAATACAGTTCCATTTGGTGATGGACCAAAGAGCTCTTCAAGCTTGTCTCTTCCTACGTATATAGTCGTGCCCTTGTTCCTATCTATTGAATAGAATAGGGCATTTCCATAATCTGTAACAGGAGTCATATCTTCCAGAAGACTCTTCTTCTCGCCTTCCGTCAGAAGACCTGCCTCATCGACAATAACTGCCTTATAGCCCGTTTCTGAATTCGTGTATGTAGTTTGTTCGTCAGAGCCTTTTGTCTCCTCTGCCCATACACTTAGTGATGGTGCAAGGCTTGCAAGAAGAAGGAGAACACATATTGTAGCCGCTATCCAGCTTCTAACTAAACTACTTTTAATTAATCTATCTCTAAGCACGGTCATCACCTCCTTGATATATATCAAACTGAGGTAATGGTCTCATAGCCAGATAATTATATCCTCTAATGATTCCCAGGATATTTAGAATTACTCCCACCATCGCAATGATAGCGATAATGTAATACAGAGTATCATTTATTGAATTGGTGAACACTATAACTGTTATAAGCGCTAGACTGACCGTCGAGCATATAGATGCCGGAAGTCCCATCTTAGTACGCATCTGAGAAATGCTCTTTCCTGCTTTTATCGTACTTATAAGGGCTATTATAAGGAGAACAAGCATTGCTATTCCAAATCCTAGTCCAAGATCCCCTGTATCCAGCAGAGATGCAAGTCCATCTGTGAAGAAGGCTCCTCCGAAGACGAATACTAAGCATATGATAATAATCCAAGTTAACATTCCACCGGATTTCTTCTGAGCTTTCTTCTTTTTAGATTCATCTCTCTTGGCACGCTTCAAATCATTTTTAGTAACAACATATGCGTCCCCTGTCGCACCCTGAGTACCCTCAAAGGTCGCACCCTTCTGTGCTTCTGCTCTCGCTCTCTTCTTTTCTTCTACTTTTCTCTCGCGTTCTAGCATTCCTAGATCATCATCATAGTTTTCCAAAGAAACTATCTTCTTCATCTCTGAGCTATATGTAAGAACACTGATTAATGCGATAATACCTACAAGCAGAACAAGTATTTTCGGAGTGATAGTAAAGAACATCTGGAAAACAGCAAATAGCACCGCCGCGATAGCAAGTGCACACATAAAGTATTTTGGAATACTCATAGGCACATCTGCCGATACCTTACCCGTCTGTCCATTAACAGTTGCATATGCAACTCTATCTTTATTTCTATAGGACATGAACCAAACTGGGAACATCGCGGAACGGGTTACATTTACATTGGTACGAATCGACGACTTTACCTTTTCCTTCGGACTGTCAAAGCCCTGATGTGCCATAGGACTGCTCTTTCTCAGATAGTTATAAGTACTCTCCTGAGCCAGATCTATAGCCGTCTCTTTATATACGCCCACACCCACATCCGCGAGATCTGCATAATATCCCGACAGAAATGAAGGACTGAACTGTGTTATATCCTTAACATTATAAGGAGCTATATCACTACTGATATCATCCGCAAATGTAGACGAAGCATCATAGGAAACACCATTATAATAGGTATCTAGTTTACCTCTCATCATATAATGATCGGTGATTATATAATCTCCACTTCTATGAGATGTCGAGGTAGGAATATTAATATCCCCTCTCTGAGACATATCATATAACCAATAAGGCATATAGATTCCTCTGAAGGAATCTGCTCTTCCCGCCTCTCTATAAGCCTTTGGAGCAAATATAGCTTTCTTAATAAAGTGTTCGAAAGCCGCAGTGCAATCCTGTTTTGTTTTCTTAAATGGTATGATCAGCTCTGGTTTTTTCTCTTTTGACAGCCTGCTCTCTAGAACATTTGAGGCTCCACAGTAACTACAAAAACCCGCAGCAGTTTCATCTGTAGAAGTTATCTCACCACCACACTGCGGGCATTTAAAAACCGTAACCTCGTATTCTGTAGTCTCTTCTGCTCCCTGCGCATCAAATGCGTAGGGTCCAAAAAGAGAGGAACACGAATCACATTTCATTTTCTGAGAAGCGATATCAAACTTCAGAAGACCTCCACAATTAGGACACTGAACCATCTCTTCCTCCCCTTAACTGTATTTATTACCTTCAACATTTATAGCCCAAAGTTACTTCTTCTTATTGATAAGATCCTTAGCTATATCGACAGCCTTGTCCTTAGCCTTCTCAACATCCTTCTCTGTAACTCCAGCCTTCTTAGCTGCATCCTCTGCCTTCTTGGCAACGTCTCCAGCCTTGTCTACTACATTCTTAAGATCATCTAATCCTGCCATTTTAAAACCCTCCTTAATAATTAATCCTAAGCGAGATTTACTCTCCCGTCTTATCTAACATTTTATCTGCCTCTTCGGCCTGCTCTTCCTGTTGACCCGTTACATCACGCGCCTTATCCTCCAGCTGAACTCCTAGCTGTGCATCCTCAACAACTGGATTTGTAGCCTTCTTCTTGCCACAAGCTGTAAGGGATGCGAGACACATAACAAGAAGAACTCCCATAACCAATATCTTCTTCATAACCGCACTCCTTTTAAATGAACCTACAAAACAAAAAGGAATTAGTGATAAGGATCCTCATCAAAATCATCATGATCATGGTCCACCATGTATTCACGACCTGTGATTCTCTTACGCTGACGCTCTTCCTCCACCAGCTGTGACAGCTGTTCCTTAACCTCTCTAGGATTCTTGATATTCTTCATCTGGAAGCATTTAAGAGTCTTATCAGAACTATCAATTGTAATAGTACCCATCTTGAATATTCTCTGAATAAAGGATCTAGTAAGTGATATATCCAGGACTCTGTAAAGTCTCACCTCATCCTCTTTCTTTGTAAAGACTCCGCTCTCGATGAATATTCTCTCTTCATCGAAGCTATAAATAGTAAAGGACCAAGGAAGTCCGCACCAGTTTCTCTTCCTATCTCTAAATAACCTTTCTGCCATTTGTAAACCCTCCAAAATGTAAATAATTTCGCCCTTTATAACGAATAACACTTATGCAGTATTATAACATCTTGCTACACAGATTAAAAGACGAGTTATATATTCTTATAATAGAATATTGCGAGATTTGTTCTATCTCTTAGATCCAGTTTCGATAAAATGTTACTGATATAATTTCTGACTGTTCCTTCAGATAAAAATAGCTTATCCGCTATCTCCTTATTTGATAATCCTTCCGCAACACACTGTACTATTTCCGCTTCCTGATCTGTCAGATTAAAGGCTACAAAGTCAAAGCTTGTACTTCCCGTCTCCTTATTATTTAAAATATTCGGAAGCTTTTCAGTTATTTCATTTCCAAAAACTGACTGTCCGCTGTTGACCGCCTTAAGAGACGGAATAATAGAATCAAAATCCTGCTTGATTATATACCCCTTCGCACCGATTGATAGAGCCTTAACTATATATTCATCATCATTAAAGGTTGTTAGATAGAGAAGCTTTGCATCCGGGTGAACGCTAAGTATTTTCTCCCCAGCTTCTAGTCCTGTCATCCCCTCCATGCGAATATCCGAAAGAAGAACATCGGGATTATGTCTATTGTAAAGGTCAATCGCCTCCTGTCCTGAGGAACCTGTCGCCAGAACCTCTATCTCGGGATCAGATTCAACTATTGTTTTAAGAGACGCAGCTACCAGCTTATCATCATCAATTATTACTACCTTCATTTCATTCTCCCTTTCTTATTTAGGAATAGATACAAATATTCTGAAACCATTATCTGTCGATATGGTAAGTGTTCCATTAACTGATTCGACTCTGCTACGGATGTTTTCAAGTCCCATTCCAACCTCATGGCCTGAAGCTGAATCAGAAGAGCTCTTCTTTTTCTCCGCATTCTCCTTAGAGCCGTCATAATCATGAATCACGAGCTGATACATGGATGGATGCTCATTTAGAGAAATAGTAACATCCTTATTCTTGCTATGTTTATTTATATTGGATATAGCTTCTTTAGTAATTCCGATTACAGCATACTTAACCGGACGGGCCATATCATCTCCAATATCAATATCCACATTCAAATTGTGATTAGGCTTAAGCAGTTCCGCCATCTGACCTATGCTGGCCTTCACATCTATCGAGTCATCATGTAAGTCATGCACACTTGATCTTATATTATTCATGGCACTATCAAGAGTTTGTCTAACCTCCTCCAGCTGTCCATGAACCGGTTCCTCCTTATGAATCGCTAGCAGCGCTCCCATCTGAAGGATGGCGCGTGACAAGGTGTGACCAACATTATCATGAATCTCTCTGGCGATTCGGTTACGTTCCGAGAGCTGAGCATTATAAATCTCGGTATCTCTTGCATTTATCAGCTCCATATTTTGTAAGCGCAGCTTATTATTCTTCTCCACGCTGTCATCCCTGACTCTTCTATAATCTCTCGAGAGAAACTCAAGTCTCTCAGACCTTATACTCAGTACTATAGCCAGCGCAGAAATAAGTATTATATAAATAATTTTGTAGGGTCCATATTCGAGAAAGGAATTAGCAACAGCTACGACAGATAAAACCCCGGCTATATAATTCCTACTTCTCGTACCGTCATAAATCATAAGCGGCAGTAGGGATACAGCCGGCGCGTAGAAAACAGCAATTCCCGCCACAATTATCTCAAGGAAAAAAGCGCACCATTCACCACCCGACTCCGGTTTCATCGAGTAGTTCGATTTATCTCCGCGAATCAGATAATAATTAAGTGCGCTAAAAATAATTGCCGCATATATACATATCATAAATGCATTTCCGCCAAACATAGACTTCATAGCATAAATTGATATTGCAAGTATTATTATTTTATCAATTATCCTGTTCATGCCAACAGTATATCAGTTTTTCATTCTAAGCACTAGCCTTATTGCCGTAATACCTTGTTACAGCAAGTCCAACAGCTAGGCAAACTGCCCCAAAGAGCATCTGCAGGCCATAGCATCCGATGAGATCAGTAAGCCCTGCTCCTTCATACCATATCTTCTTGCACGCAACACTGTACCAGTAGTTTGGAATGAATCTTCCTACTTTCGCCACACCCTCTCCAAGAATATCCAGGTCTACAAAGGTTCCGCCAAGGAAGGCAAAGGATAGACCAATTATTACTGTTAGGAAGGAAGCCGCATTTGTTGATCCCTTAGAGATAAGTATAGGGAAGCTAGTAAGCATCGAAAGCAGGAGTGTAGCTGTAAGCGTATAGATATAAGTATTAAGTACAGATAGCCACCAAGCATTCGTAAAAGCAAAATCTCCGCCATTCTTAAGTGTGATCACTATAATAAATATCGTTGCTACAGCAAAGGCTACGGTTGCCGCTCCCAAAATAAGAGATATATTTCTGGTAGTAAGCTTTATAGAAGAAACGGCAGTTCTGTTCTTCTTTTCCTTTTCGTTAAACGCGATGATTACTGGTATTACTCCAGAGAAGATAATGGAAAGAATACCGTATGGCAGTACAAGGAAAGATGTATACTTCACTGCATTTACATCCACATCTTCCTCCCGGAAGGTTGTAAATTCAGATATATCCAAAGCTTCGTCAGCTCTCTTTGAGGCATCCCCTAAGCTTTCCCCTGAAGCCATATAGTCTGTTACAGCATTTAGATATTGATTTATCTGCATGTTGATAAAGATTCCTCTTGGCATACCATCATCGTAGGTCGCCTGAAGCAGACTTGCTAATTCCTCTTCACTCACTGTCTTGCCATTTTTCTTTGCCTTAACTACAGAGTCTATTGTCTCGCCAAAGCCCTTTGGAATAACAATATATTCACTTATATTTTCGTAGAAGAGCATATCCTTTATCTGATCTTCGGTATACTCTCCCTCCTCAAGGTTATGCTTCTTGCCCATGTAGCTAACAAACTCTTTAGAAGTTTCGGAATTATCCTCGTCTACAATAAGAAGAGAATACTTCTTCTGAACTATATCATTTGATCCAGAGCCACTCTCGGAAGCAAAAACCCAGATCATAAATATCATAATAGCACTGTACATGATAAGGCTCATTTTATATTTTCTAAGTACTTTGAAAAAGGTCTTATAAACTTGCATATTGCCTCCTATAAGCTCTTGTAACTATTCTTTCTAGAGAGGAATAGTCCAATGATTATCATCACGAAACTGAGTCCAAATATATACCCCATCGTTCTATAGTATCTTGGTCCTGGCCCAAACATATTCAGTGCATAGAACGCATCTGTTATTACTGCTGATGGATTGATTCTGTTGAAAAGCGGAAATGATTTTTCAATCCATATCTTTATATCTCCAAGCATGAGACCTGCCAGGAAGCCTCCCCCGAGAAGTATAGCCATAAGTATAGCCTCCTTCTTGTCACGAGAAAACTTACCAATATGTGAAACCAAATATCCTAGAGATATTCCAACTAGATTTGATACTACGGAGGTAAAATAAACCAGGGCTATGTCTCCGCCATAATTTACCCCTAAAACAAATATGTAATACGAAAGCGCAATTACAGTTATAACACTTTGAATTATCATCAAGGCTGCAAGCTGCGCAAGTTCGAGAAGCATTTTATTAATTGGCGAACCATCCAGTCGCATACCTGTTGTAGATTGATTAGCTTGGTTACTTACAACTGAGTAAAGTGTTCCGATTGAGCTCATCATAACAAGCATCGCTATAAGATTATAGAAGTAAGTCACAAATGGATCTCTATTACCTCCACCCATGCTTTTTTCTTCCACAAAGTCCATACTTGCTATGGATTCATCCATAACTTCGTCAGATCTCTCTAAATCATCAGGATTTTCATTTATAGTATTTATGGCTTTATCAACCTGAACTCTGTATTCAGAAATAACACTTGAAAGGATGCTGTGATTAACACCCATTCCAGCTACTTCGAGGTAAATATCCTTCATTCCAGATATTGTTATGATTCCGGCTATATCGCCCTCTTTCAGAAGCTTCTCAGCTTCCTCGTGGCTAGAAACCTTCACTTCTTCAATCATTTTTGTGCCGTCTTCATATTCGAGTTTTTGCAGTACCCCAGCAAAAGGATGATCTTCAACGGATATTTCATCCAGTACAGATTTATCTTCTGTCATATAATCATATGGGAATAAACTAAGATCATATCCCTTCATATCATCGAAGCTTTCTACTGCTTCTAATTCTTCCAAAGCTTCCTCACTAAGTGGAGCTTCCCTATCGAAGTCTTCCCCCATAGCTTCTGCTGCAGCTTTTTCTGTAGCATATTCTTCTAGATCTCCACGCATTTTATCTTTATCAAGATAAGAGAAGGCCTGCATAACCTTATATTCATCTATTGCACTTTGCTCAGCTTCAACCACAACTGGAATAGGCTCGCTCTTATTATCCTTATAGATAGATGAGAACGCGAAGTAGAAAAGAGTTCCCAAGATAATAGGAAAAGCCAAGGTCCAGAAGACATATATCTTTGATCTGAGGGAAAGCTTAAGTTGTGTGATTATAACTCTTCCAAACATTTCTTACTCCTTATCTCTAAGTTCTTTACCAGTGATTTCCAGGAATACATCATTAAGTGTAGGTAGCTCTGAATAGATTCTTTCATACTTGATACCATTTTCTGATAGGTATTCGATAACATGTGTAATATTATGCTTTCCACCGCTACACTTAATAGTCATCTTATCGCCCATATACTTAACATCATATACATGATTGATGTTCTTTATCGCCTCGATATGTTCCTCTGAAAGCTTCTTAATATCCACGATTACATTTTCGGTATTCTTAATGCGACCCTTGAGCTCTTCGCTAGTACCCGATGCTATCTCCTTACCTTTATCCATGATGAGAATTCGTGAACATATCTGTTCGATTTCCTCCATGTAATGAGATGTATAAATGATCGTTGCACCAGCCTTGTTCAGTTCAACGACTCCTTCGAGAATCTTGTTTCTAGACTGTGGATCTACTGCAACAGTTGGCTCATCAAGAATTATGAGGTCTGGCTTATGAGCTATACCACAAGCAATGTTTAACCTTCTTAGAAGACCACCAGATAGCTTCTTAGGATAGAACTTTCGGAAGTCATTCAGATCAACAAAATCAATTGCTTCCTCAACATACTGCTTTCTAGTTTTCTTATCCTTTATATATAGTCCACAGAAGTAATCTATATTTTCGTAAACTGTAAGCTCATCGAAAACCGCTACATTCTGGCAGACAATTCCGATTCTCTTCTTTAGATCTCTTCTCTTAGGAGTCATCTTCTCACCAAAGAGTTCAACCTCGCCCTTATCATATTCCAGGAGGGAAAGGAGGCAGTTGATGGTTGTAGTCTTTCCTGAACCATTTGGTCCAAGGAGTCCAAAAACCTCTCCTTCCTTTATTTCCAGACTGAAGTTGTCCAGAGCTATAAGCTCCTTATATCTTTTAACTAGATTACTTATTTTTACTACTGTCTCGCTCATAACTTATCCTTTCGTTTTGGGTGGTACATCCGGCACCACTTTCTCTTTACACTTCATAGTCTAATCCTTTGGTATGCAAAATGTAAGTGAGGCATGTCAGTTTGTGGATATGACATTTGTCACAAAAAAGCCAGGCTCATATGAGCCTGGCAATTTTGTTATGCGTTGATATTATATTCTTTGAACAATCTTTCACGGAATTCTTCATCATTTATAGCACGTTTTAAATCGTCTAGACGATTATCCTTTAGAAGCAGGTCATTTAATGTATTTAAGAAGGAAATGCCTTCTTCTCTTGCAACCTTAGCCGCTTGCTTCGCCTTTTGCTGTGCATATTCTTCTAACGTCATGATCTTATCTCTCCATCTCTTATCTCTTCGGACTTCAATCACCGTATCATTCAGTTCCTTGGTATACTCATCTGTGATTTCACCACTATCTATATAATTTAGAAAATTACGAAGCGGTATAGGAATATCATCTAGAGTACCTTTTGTATTAAGAAAAATCTTTGAAGTCTTATCACCTAGCGAAATGTCCCTATCCTGCAAGCATAGATTCTCAAAAGTATATAAATGCCTTCCTTTTTCAAACAGATCAAAGGTACAAATAAAGATAACAATACTGTTTTTCAATTCTTTATAATCACTACCCTTATCTATCAAATCCAAATCAATTAAATCCTGATAATATCTGCTTCTCTTAGCAAGATCATCCTCTATACCGTTTTGGAGTTCTATATCATAGGTCGTATCCTCATCCTGACAATAAACATCAAGCCTGATACTCTTCGAATCAAAGTCTATATCTATGACCTTTTCGGACTCCGGATAGGTTATACGAGTAATCCTTTTATTAAGTATCCTCTCAAGACACATTTTGCAAAGTTTTTCTCTTCGCATAACGATGTTAAACATCGCATTATTTTTTAATGTAATTTTATTTATATCTACCATATTAACCTCCTGCATTTGAACATGAAATGTAACTAAAGCACACAGTTTTTCCCCTCTGAAAAATCTGTTTTTTCAAATGCGTGGAGGCCCGCGAAGCCGCATAAATATTAAAGGTGCAACAAATCCGAGCATTTTTTTCTCCGTTTTTTTTATTAGCCCTTCGGCCATAAAAAACGGAAATGCAATTTGTTGCACTACCGATATACTTATTAAATTAAGTAGGTATATTCTAAAACAACAATTATAAATTATCAATATTAATTTTTAAAAACTGCAGTTATTAGTTACCATGATTCAGCTTATATGAAGTCAAAAAAAGGCGTCCATAAGTATCTTCTACTAACGGACGCTGAATTGAAATATGAGATGCAAGTTTGTAAGCCAAACTGCAACTTTGTAAATTGAAAACTGAATATTTGTAAGCGAGATGCCACTTTTGTCAGTGAGATGCTTCATTTGCAAGCGAAATGCTTGTTTTGTAAACGAAATGCAGCGTTGACATTTATTATTTTTTCGGTATGATTAAAAAGCAAGCACGACTAACAGAGGTCGATTCCCTCTCGATTTTACTTGTAATCGGAGAATCCACCCCTCGTCTGGCACATATGAAATGATGATCGTGTCGGCGGCCTGTTTGTTTTAGATTCCGAGAAGTTCAGGCTTTAAAAGGATGTCGTCGGCGGCAACCTTAGAACATCCTAAAAGGCCAAGAACTTCTTCACCGTGTAAAAAGCTGAATGTCTCGTACGGGCTACGATCGTTCAGCTTTTTCCTTTTGTAGGAATTGATGTGATCCATCATAAGAGTCACATCTTCCTGCGTAAGATTGTTGAAGCTTCGATTGCGGCCGTTAACATCTGTAAGCACTCTCCGTATCAATTCATGATTGACTTCGATAGCCCCCTTTTGATACGGCTTTCCGGCATCACAGTAAAAGATGCGTGTTCGGATCTCACCGGTTTCCCTGTCACATTCGATTGCAACAGGATTGGAAAACTCGCTCCCATTGTCAGTCAAGATCAATGGAAATATCTGCTTGAAACGCTCGATACCTATCCGTTCCTGTAGTTCATCAAATATCTCCAGAACTGACTGTGATGTATTCGCGTCACGTAAAAATGCAAGCATGAGTGAAGACTCGACAAAGTGGATCGTAAGAAGGCATTTGCCTCCAACTGAACCGATGACGCTGTCCATCTGCACAATTGAAATATCCGGATTCTTTTCCAGATATTCCTGAAAGTCTTGATAGTTACGGCCTATACGGCAACCTTTATCGACTTTGTACTCCTTTTTCTGTTTGCGCGGACGAAGCCTTGCTTTTCGGGGCAGATCTCCGTTCGTTACATCAAACAGATTTGCGTCAAGGTAGTTGTACAGTGTTTTTTCGCTGCACATGATCTCATCCTGATGTGTGATGTAGATCTGATGAAGCGACTGTCCCCGCCTCACGAGAGGGCTTATAAGAGCATTTAAGCGACTTATTTCATCCTCCGATGTGCAGAGTCCCGACCGTGACTGTGAAATGACATCATGAGCTTTATATTGCGCGTGCTCAGCATCATATATGTTTTTTCATAAGTGTACACTTACCGATCTGGCCGCATCCGTTACACACATACGGCACTTTGAACCTGCTTGAACAGATTTCTTCAAGGAAATCAGGACAATGTTTTGAGCAATCTGGACAAAGCTTGCAATACTGTACAGACTGGCGATGACAATCACCTCTGCTGCACAGGTTTTTGGCTCTACAACTCTTACGATGCTTACAAGGATTATAAGGATACCCCGGGCGACCTGTGGCGACCTGCGACATATGTTTACGTATTTCACGTGATATAGTCGACGGATCCTTTCCCAGGGTGCGAGCTATTTCCTTAAAAGTCAGTCCCTCTCCAAGAAACTTTTGAAGAGATATGCGTTCTGCATAAGTGAAAAAATTAGACATAAAAGTATCCTCCATTTCTGCTCGCCGACACAGAAACAAAGGATACCATAAAAGAAACCCGATCAACTAATTGATCAGGTTCTTATAATTGGAGAAGCAACCTCTCCCTATATATGCATTAGCAATTACAATGAAAGGTATGTTGATCGAAAAGGTTGCATTTCGATTTACAATTTACGCTTCTACTAACGGACACCTAAGTGTATTACTCTATAAAATTCTTTTTTAGATTCTCTTTCTGTTTTTTATGATAGTTAAGAAATCAAAAAACAGTATAATTATACTAATCCACTGAGATATTGATAAGAAAAATATATAACCTCTTTCGACGTCTCCTCGATAAAACTCAGATATAAACCTATAAATTGCGTATCCCCCAAGATAAAATGATAATAACAGTTCACCTTTTTGTGTATAAAAAAGAATGCAAAGAAAAATAATTATAATTATTAAATCAAATATCACTTCGTATAGTTGTATTGGAATCAACTTCATATCATTTGGCGCTATCATAGAGTTGTGGTAAATCACAGAAAATCGTCCATGAGATTCTTTCCCATAACAACAGCCTGTTAGAAGACATCCAAGCCTACCGAATAATGAAAACAATATATAACAGGGGATAAGTAATGGAATACATCGATCAACAGAATAAGGGAATTTGTTTTTGGTCATAATTATTACCAAAAAGCACCCAATCATTCCTCCATAATATACCATACCTGACTGAATATACTTTGAAACCCATATATCAAAATGGTTTTTTATTAAATATACATCATCAATCATTTGGGGCAAGTTTACAATAATATACAACAGTTTAGCTCCTGTTATCAATCCGAGAAAGCCAGTAACATAAACATATATTGCATCATTAAAACTACACTTACACTTCTTACATATGATTAATAACATCAGCAACGATGACAAAAAACCAAACACTCCAAGGATTCCATAAAATGGTATTTCAATCCCCATAATGGTAAATCCATAATCTATTCTCATCATTAAACAATTATCTTATGCATCCCCAAAATTAAACAAGTGGAATAAACAACGAAGAATAGTCCGTTGATCCGAGTGCAGCAACACATGCAGTACATGCCAAAAATACAATTCCAGAAAGAACCAAGGTGATAATATTCATAACTAAACCTGCTGTTTTCATACCACCCGAAAATCCCTTATTATTGGAGACGATCGCGAGAATCAATCCTACAATTCCTATTAGTAGGCTTATATACCATAAAGTTGTAATCAAGAATACCAGTCCTACTATCCCTAGAACCATACTGGCTACCGCTTCACCCTTACCTGGAATATTCTCTGGAGCCTGTTTTTGAACATATACATTTTGATATGTCACCTGATGTTGCTTATTAACGTTATTATCAATACTTATTTGATTCCCACAATTCGGACATACATTTTGTCCATCAGGGATTACCCCTCCACATTTACTACAGATCATACTAACGTCTCCCTTCTATGACTCTATTGAGGACCATTATATTGAGCCTGTCCAAAACCAACAACCATATAACCAGCCCAAGGAATAATTGCTATCAAAAATGCTATACCGCCACCTATCGTGTATGCTCTCGATAATTTGACAGCTATAATAATATTGAAAGTCAAATGTAACAAACCATAGATAACAAAGAAAATAAGCACTTTTATTGACATTCCAACTAGTAGGCTCTCATCTATTAATCCTGAAACACTTGTTGAATAAGAATAATAAATCGAATAAGCATAAAAAACTATATATGAAACAAAACCGCAAATGTAAACTATAAACGGCCAAATCTTACTACTGGAGATTTTAACTAATAAATAAAATCTATAAATGGGTACCCAGGCAAGGCCGCTTGACACTCCAGCTTTCTCAAACATCTTCATCAAGCCTAATGCTGATAAAATATAAGCTAATATCATCGTATTAACTCCTCCTTTAAAAAAAATTATATCAATAATTATAGTCATTTTCGTGACTATAGTCAAGCGTATATAGTCTTTTTCACGACTATAGTCTCAATTATAACTATCTAATATATTTGAACTATATTCAAATGATAGTTGTAAGGAGTTAATAAATGATTTGTTACAATCCTTTTTGGCAAACATTAAAAGAATCAAAAGAAACGACTTATACATTAATTAACCAGCATCACATTTCAAGTGCTACTCTTGATAAGTTGCGTAAAAACAAGCCCATGAATACCACTACACTAAACGATTTGTGTATTATTCTCGGATGTAAATTATCAGATATAGCTGAATATATTCCTAGCAATTCTGATCAAACTTTATAGTCATTTTTGTGACAATATGTTTAACCGTCTAAAGTTAGTAAAATTGTTGCGTATAGCTACATAATGAAAACCAAATAAACGGGAGGATGGTTAAAAATGTTTAATGCACTTTCAATTCTTGCTACTTATAGCACAGAGTATTCAACATCATATGATGCTGGCGCAGCTGCTGCATCTATGATCCCTTCAATCGTAGGTTCACTTATCGGCTATGTTCTCATGGCTATTGGACTTATGAAGATGTTCGAGAAGGCTGGAGTTACAAGCTGGTATGCTTGGATTCCTATTCTCAATGTATATTGGTTAACAAAGATCGCTACAGGTAATGGTTGGTTATTCCTTCTTTGCCTTATCCCTTGTGTTGGATCACTTATCTGGTGCATCCTTACAGCTGTTAAGCTTGCTCCAGCATTCGGTAAGGGCGGCGGATACATCGTTGGTCTTATCTTCATTCCAAACATCATGTATCTTGTACTCGGTTTCGGCGATGCACAGTACATGGGACCACAGTAATATAAACAGAAGGTTTTTAAGTAATAAATAATATCGATATTATCATTATGTAGAAAAAGCTCAGGACATCTCGTCCTGAGCTTTTATTTATCATATCCCTGTACTTTTATAATCTTATTTATATTAATTAGCCACAATAACCGAAGCAGTTCTGATAACCTTTCCCTTATATACATATCCTGTCTGCATAACCTGCTTAACCGTATTCTCTGGCAAGTCCACATCAGTAACATGTGCCACCGCATTCTGATAATTGAAGTCGAATGGCTCGCCCTCACCAGAAATAATAGTTATTCCGTTTTCCTCCAGTATCTTAACTGCATTTTCATAGGTCTGGATGATTCCCTTTGTATAAGGATTATCCTCATCCTGTGCAAACTTTGATGCATACTCCAGGTTATCGATAATAGGAAGTATCTTCTCAATAAACTCGGTAATGTCATCTCCACTTCCAGCAGCAGCGCCCTGAGCCTGTGCAGGTCCAACCGGAAATTCAAGATATGCTTCTGTCGCCATATTCTGAATTACGAGCGAAAGCTCTCTATCTTTATTCGCGCCAAGTCCTACCCATACCGGTTTCTTCAGGAAGTCCTGAATATTATCTGTTGGAACAGCAACTTCACCTATCTGATAGAAGCCCTTATTTCTATTCTCATAAACCTTAAAGGTTTCAGTTCCATTTCCCTCAGGCATCTTCCTCATCTCGATGCCTTCACTTCCCGGAAATTCTGTATCAGCATTTATGACTCTAAACATCTGTCCATTAATTTCTAGGAAAATGTCATATGGAGTAAGCGTATCCATCACCCCAAGACCAATGAACGCTTCTCTTTCCTCAAGCTTACCGCAATAATATCCAAGGCCTTCCACTATAGCCTTGCTATCAACCATTTTCATCTGCATACCGCGATTAGCAAATGCCGGAGAATAATCCGCATAGGACTTAATCGACTGCTCAAAGGTAATAGTTGAATTCATATTTCCAGCACAGAAGAGCACCTGTGCCTCCGTTGTATCAAAGAGCTTATTAGCATATCCGCCAAGGAAAGGAGCCTTGTGAAATGCCGTCGTCCCCCATTTTCCAGCAGCATAGGTATCTATCTTTCTAACACCTCTATCGCTGAATTCATACTCAGAAACTCCAACTCTACCATCGCCCACTACAGCCGCCAGCATCCTGCCATCAAAGTCATATTCACCGTATATGCTAAGAGCCAGAGACATAGTCTCGCACAGTGTTCTGACTATATCAATGCCCACCTCGCGTCCAGCTGAATATATCCTTCGAATATCCTCTAATCCAAAACTATCTGGAGTACATACGATAAGTCCAAAATCTGTTATACCTACCTTCTGTCCCAGATACTCACGAACCGCTCTCAGTACACCACCAAGAACAGATGAATCACTATATATATCATCCTTTCTAAGATCCGCAGGAAGATTAAATGCCGCCGTACTTATTGACTCCTCGCTACTCCAGCTCAGATGAATCTTCTGCTCCC
Organism: Eubacterium sp.; assembly: GCA_017480495.1. GTDB lineage: Bacteria > Bacillota > Clostridia > Lachnospirales > Lachnospiraceae > Eubacterium_Q. The sequence goes on from JAFVAQ010000003.1 coordinate 112,446, forward strand.
AATAATGCATTCCCACAATACTTTTCATGGATAGCCTCCCAATTTTTTTACTCAACTTATAAGATTCCGCTTAAAATTACGCTCTCATTTTAGAATAACACTCCACATTATAACATAAAAATATAGCCAGCGGGAGTTTAGTTAACATCCGCTGGCTTGGCCTCTGTAATTACATCCATCTTGCTAGTTGCCTGTTTTCACAACAAATCTTCCAACTAATGCAGCTATTATAAAGCAAAGCAGATCCATTGCAACGATGGTAGCACCAACGGGTGTTGAATAAAGGATTGATACAATCATTCCAACAATCGCACATACCACAGAGAAGATAGCTGACAGTATAACAACACCTTTAAATGTACCACTCAGTCTCATAGCGGCAAGAGCCGGGAACACAATAAGCGCTGAGATAAGAAGACTTCCTACCAGGTTCATTCCCAGAACTATGATAATCGCAATGATAACCGCGATAAGGAAATTGTATTTTCCTGCCGGCACCCCCGTCGCCCTGCAGAAGGTCTCATCAAATGTAACCGCAAATATCTTATTGTAGAAAATAACATATAGCGCAATAACTATAATCGAGAGCACTATACATATAATAACCTCTTTGGAATCCAGAGTAAGTATAGATGTCGAACCAAAAAGCGTACTACATACATCCCCAGAAACATTTGAAGAGGTAGAGAATACATTCATCACAAGATAACCAAAAGCAAGAGATGTAACTGATAGCATTGCTATTGCAGCATCTCCCTTAAGCATTGACTTGTTACCATTTCTCAGAAGAAGAACCGCAACAAGAATAGTTACTGGCATAACTAGAATCGTATTACTCGTAAGCTTCAGCACTGTAGCTATTGCCATAGCACCAAAGGCCACGTGTGATAATCCATCACCTATAAAGGAATAACGTTTTAGTACAAGTGTCACTCCGAGAAGTGAGGCACATAGTGCAATTAGAACACCAACTATAAGTGCATATACAACGAAATCAAACTGAAGAAAATATAGAAGCTGACTCATTACTTGTCACCTCCTTCTGACTCAGATGTTTTACTCTGAGATTCAGGTATCTCACTTTCATCTTCATCCACTTCCACCGACGAGAAGAATTTGTAAGCATCGCTCACGAGGTAATCCTCTGTCTTTCCAAAGAATAACTGTTTATGTCCTAAATGAAGTATACGATTTGAATATCTTACTGCTGTACTTATATCATGAGAAATCATTATGATGGTGACGCCCATATCATTAAGGGACTTCACCATACGGTACATTTCCTCTGTAACCTTTGGATCGAGTCCTGCAACTGGTTCATCCAGAAGAATCAGTTCAGAGGTAGCGCAGAGCGCTCTCGCAAGAAGTACTCTCTGTTGCTGACCACCTGATAAATTTCTAAAGGTCTTCTTTCTCAGATCCCATGCATCTAGCTTTCTGAGACAATCGACTGCGCGTTTCTTTTCCTCTTTATTATAAAAAGGTCTAAGGCCTGTTTTAGAAAGATTACCAGACAGAACTATTTCCCAGACACTAGCAGGAAAATCCTTCTGAACAATTGTCTGCTGAGGTAGATAACCTATATCCTTAGGTCCCAGCTCCTCGCTGAAACTAATCTCCCCCTTCACAGGCGGAATCAGGCGAAGGAGAGTCTTCATAAGAGTACTCTTGCCTGCACCATTTTCTCCAACAATACAGAGATAGTCCCCCTTCTCGACACTGAAGTTTATATGCTTCGTGAGAGGGATTCCATCATATCCAGTTGTAATATCCTTGACCTCAATATAATTCATGTTACTCTCCTAGCGCTTTCTTAAGCACCTCCAAATTGTCTGTCATCTTGCTTATATATGTTTCCCCAGCCTGAACATCCTCAGATGTAACTGACTGAAGAGAATCCATAGTCATTATTTCCTGATCCTGAGACTTTGTATTTTCCTTAATAGTCTGTGCCAGTTTCTGATCACTCTTTTCTATAGTACATATAACCGGAGCTCCCAGATCATCAATCTTTCCAGCAAGGAAAACTATAGTTTCAAAACTTGCCTCAGTTTCAGCAGAACATCCTACAAAAGCCGCATAGTAATCGAGGCCATAGTCATCCACCATATATCTAAAAGGAAATCTATCTCCGAATATAAGAGTCTTAACCTCTGCCGCATCAACCGCTTCCTGATACTGCTTATCCAGCTCCGACAGCTTCTTGTTGTAAGCCTCTACATTAGCCTTATACGCAGCAGCATTTGCGCTATCCTTTTCAGACATCTTATCTGCTATATAGCTAGTAAGAATCTGAGCATTTTTAAGGGATAGCCATACATGCTCATCATACTCAATCTCACCCTCTTCGTGGTGATGACCTTCGCCCTCATGTTCTTCCTCTTCCTGCATGCCTTCAACGACCTCTTCTTCCTTAACACTGTCGCCTAAAACATCCAAAAGATCAATAACTACCATATCCTTATTAGTAGCTTCCTTGAGTGCATCATCTACCCAAGCATCGGATTCACCACCAACATAGATAAAAATGTCACATGTAGAAATCTTCGCTATATCAGCCGCTGTAGGCTGGAAGCTATGGATATCAACACCATTATCAAGAAGCATCGTAACATCAACATTTTCTGCGGCGCTCTTATCGGCACTTCCTTCGCTTATTCCAGCTATTTCTCTAACCCAGTCATACTCAGGGAAAATAGTTGTTACGACCTGCAGCTTTCCGTCATCTACGGCTCCAACATTTCCGGCGCCACTTCCGCAGGCTGTAAGTCCCAGCACCATAGAAGCCATCATTACATATGATACAAATCTTTTTATACTTATTTTATTTATCATTCTTTTACCAAATCTCAAGTCTTTCATAATTAACCTCATTTCATGATGCCCCCATCTCCACTCCAATAAGTTCTAATTTATGTCCTATACCTCTTACTTTCTACATTTATCGCAAAGACCATAAAATACAGTTCTGCGCGGATCGATCACAAAACTGTGGCTCTTTTCTATATGCTTCATCAGTTCTTCTATCTCTTCACAGTGAAGATGAATAAGTGCACCACATTTCTCACATTTACAGTGATAGCAGGAAATGTTCCCGTCCATATGATGCTCGGAGTTTATATATTCGTAGCAAGCCGAACTCGTTCCATCAACGACGTACTTATTAACCAAGCCTTCCTCAACCATCTTGTCGAGCTGGCGATAAACAGTTGTAAGTCCGATAGGATTTCCCTTCTTCTCGAAATGACTAACAATATCACTTACTGTCACATGTTCCCCAGCTTTATTCATTAGATAAGCCGTGAGTTCTGCACGCTGTTTTGTTTTGTACTGTGATTTAGTGGTCATAGTGATTTCTCCTAAGATTTTTTGTTTTCCTCAAAATTACATATAAAAAATGAAAACCATTTTCAAATTCAATTTGAAAACGGTTTTCATTTTACACTCACATTATACTATTGTCAAGGAAAATGAAAATGATTTTCATTTTCCCAAATCCTTTTCATTTTCATAGGATTTTCCTATAAACTCAGAATAGCCTCCGTCATTTTAATAGTTCTGGCGTTCTTCTCAACATCGTGGACACGGACGAACTTGCAGCCTGCCTGAACTGCCATAACTGTTGTTACGATAGTTCCTTCCTCACGCTGATCCGGTGGAAGCTCCAGCACACTTCCAATCATCGATTTTCTAGAGGTTGCAAGAAGCATCGGAAAGCCTACACTCTCAACTATTTTCTTAAGGTACTTAACGGTAAGAATATTTTCAGTCTGAGTTTTTGCAAAGCCGATACCAGGATCAACAATTATCATATCCTCTGGTATACCTGCCTCCGTCGCAATCTTAACACTATTAAGAAGTCCAGTTATTACTCTATCTACAACCTTATCTTCTTCTACAGAATGATATAGTCGAGACGCATGATAGGACGAAAGGTCACCCAGCATATTTTCTGCATCTACAATATAAGTCTTAATCGCTGATACTTTGTCGACGCAGCCATTTGCTCTAAGGAACTTCGCTATTCGTTCCTCGTCACGCTCCTCTACGCTTCGTCCCAGATTATCATTATGCATCATTACAATGGGAGCCTTATATTCCTTAACCACCTCGGCCATCTTCTGACCAGAATATCTCTCTATCTTATCCGCATCGACTCCGTCCTCTTCACGATTATAGAGATCATACTGCAGGCCCCAGATATCGTTTATTATATCCGCTCCCGCTTCAAGAGCAGTTCGGGCAACCGGTGCTTTATAAGTATCAATAGAAATAGGAATATCGAAGTTACCTCTTACCAGTCGGATAACCTCGGTCACTCTCTTAATCTCTTCCTCTTCCGAAATCTGTACATGGCCAGGTCTCGTACTCTCGCCACCGATATCTATTATATCCGCTCCCTCATTTATCATTTCCTCCACATGACGTAGAGCGTTGTCTACATCAATATAACTCCCGCCATCCGAAAAGGAGTCAGGAGTCACATTTAATATTCCCATTATATAGGTATGGGAGCCGTTCATATTGAATTCTTTGTTTCTTATTATCACTTTTCTTTCCCCCAGAAAGATTCTTCGCTTCGCTCAGAATGACATAATTATAATTGTTCATAATGACATCTTTATATCATATTTACTTTATATCATATTCATCACGATACCCACGATCAGGCCGAGTATCATTCCCATCAGCACCTGGAAAGGGGTATGGCCGACGAACTCTTTCAGCTTATCTTCATTTGAAAGCTCGGTTCCACTAAGCTTTTCTAGTATCTCTGTCATATCATTTAGGACCTTAGCCTGCTTACCAGTTTCAAGTCTAACGCCCATTGCGTCGTGCATAACGATTATCGCCATAATCATCGCCACTGCAAAAACAGGTGAACCGAATCCGCACTCAAGACCAACCGAAACCGCAACAGCCGTAACTGTAGCGGAGTGTCCGCTTGGCATTCCTCCATCTCCAAAGAGTCTCTCCATCTGTAACTTCTTATTAACTATAAGGAAGATAATCGTCTTCAGTATCTGTGCTGAGCCCCAGCCCACCAGACCTGCCAGCAGTATTTTGTTATGTATTATCTCGTTAAATATATCCATCTTCTTACTCATCCCGCTCAGACTATCATCAAACAATAACCCATAGCTTATCTTTCATATATTTTTTTAACTAACCAGTTACTCTTTATGGGCTACCGATTTATCTTGTGCCCACCTTACTGTCCTTACGTTTTTCCTCATCACTCATCATATCATACTCTATCAAGTCATGATGCATCTTGCCGAGATCATTTCTCGTGCTCTTATCCGTAGAACCACTATATACATAGCCCTCTGTACGCATATAAGCATTCCATCTTCTATGCTCCAGGCTCTCAATGATTGTTCTCTCCTCCTCGGTCAGCTCATCATCGGACTTATCCGCACCTGCAACTCCGCAATGAATACGTGCACGCAAATGTATCGCTGACGCAATTGAGGACTGGTAATTATATTCGTATCTCCAGAACTCTTCTTCCTCACCCCACTTAAGGTGTCTCTGAAGAGCCTCCTCCTCCAGCTCGGAACTGATGATAACATCTGCTGAGTACGACGACTCAACATCCCCAATAAATCTGATATCATAGCTCTGTCCCTTGTAGTTTGTAATTCCTTCTAGGGCCTTCTTCTCATACGAGCTCTTAACCACTGCCTGAATAACCGGCTTTATTCCAACTCTCTCATAGAGCATTCTCATATTAACTGCCGTTCTGATATTCATCTCATCAGAATCTAAGCATACAAATACAAAGGAAGTCCTGTCGAGTCCCATGATACTATCTGAAAAGGACTTCGTATTAACATTTACGCCCGAATGAATCGTAACGTCATAGTGAGAAAGCTCCGGAACCGCTCCACGAATTATATCCTCCGCTTCTGGATTCTCGTCAAATGCATCTATCTTCAGTCTGTAGCCATCCATCTGACAATACCAGATGAAGCCCTTCATCATTTCCGAACCATGTCGCCCCAGACCAACCAGTACAATGGAGATATCCTTCATGCCATCTTCAGCTGGCACCGCATTATCAAACAACTGCTCTCCCTCATCATAGAGAGTTCTGTTGACCAGCGACTTGATCTCATTTACACGTCTAACCTTCATGCAGCCATAGTCTGTTTTGGCAAGGAGCATTTCACTTTCAACTCCTATGGCGAAAACATACAGTCTGACATTCGACATCTTCTTATATTCTTCAATGATTTTCAGACCCTGAATCATATTCACCTTCTCATCCTCATCGATAGAGAAGAAGTTAATGGTCGATTTCTTATAATGTGTCTTAAAATCAATTGCGAGAATATCTCTTGTAAAACAGATAGCCTTGATGGACTTGGCACGCTCGATAAACTCGGACTGCTGCTCATTTGTATCCTCATCAAGACCTGTGAATACAATCAGTGCCTTGTTATTCTTAGCCTTAATATCGCTGCCCAAGGCAAGGGACTTCTCACTTAGTTCCGAGAAAATGTATACATCATTAAAATAATTATTGATATATTTGAAGAAGGAATTCACATTCTTGAAGAAAGATATCAAGAATACGAAGGACATAATTGGCGCAACAACATAGTAAATAGAGAGGTTGACATTATACGCACTGGCAACCCAATCGTAAGGACAGTTACGACTGACATCTATCAGCTCCGTCTCACCCTCTATAACAAATATCTGAATGGTATTAAAAAGAGAAAACAGAGTCACCTGAAGTGACTTGTATAGACTATCCTGGACCAGAAAATCCTGGATAGGAATAATAAGCATAAATGTCGAAAGAAAAACTCCTCCGAACATGATATTAAATGGAGTGATCACACGACCAATCTTGTATTTACCAAGTCCGGAAGCAACGGCTATTACTATAGCCAGAACTAGAATTGTAATCGATATTAAATAAAAAATAATCCAGATCATCGAAACACCTCTATCGACATCCTCCTAAGCAGGGAGTCAAAACTTCCAAGCTTTATCTTACCATCTATCCCAAAACATGTAAAGAATAGTAAACATTTAGCCACGATAGAAAGCAACCCTTAAGTACCGATAGGAAATGCCCTACTCATCGATAACCTCTTCCGCCACAGCCTTCTTAGTTAGTCCTCTGTCCATGGCTTCTCTGATTATATATTCATGAGCCTCCGTCTCACTCATTCCCCTCTGAATAAGTATCAGCTTCGCACGGCTCACCAGTCTCTGTTCCTGAAGCTTATCTTCCAGCTTCGCCACCTCGCGGTTTGCTTTCTTTATAGCATCCTGAACTGCACATAAAAGTCTCGCGCTGAGTTCGAGGTCTATTTCCTTAACCGGTTTCCGGATTGTAATTACTCCGTAATCAACAAGCCTGCTGGAGATTTCCTTGAAGACCTCTATAGGAACAGCAAAGAGAATTCTCGTATTCTTCTTCTCGTAGATATCCATAACAAAGTCCACTCCCAGGCCATCCGTCAGTGGAGCATTTATGATTATCAGATCAAAGGAGCGAGTCAGAAGTTCCCTTCTGGCAGAGGAAGCACTTTTCTTTATCTCAATGGAGCTGAATCTTCCGCCAGGGAGAAGCTTTTTAACGACAGTATTAAATTGTTCCGAGGATGAAACTATCATAACTGAATACTGACTATTCATCCTGCCCTTTGCATTTGACTTGTCGCGCATACTACTTATATCTCAAAACTAACTACAAACAAACTACCAATAAATGCTACTACAAAATGTAATTAGCAGACTTACTGAATGTAACTATTAATCACTGACTCCGGAAGAATGCTTCTAACGAACTCACTCTCAGAAGCAAATCTAACAGCCTCATCTCTTGTCTTAGGAAGGAGGCCGCCTTCAGTATCCATCTCCTTTGGAAGAGAAAGCTTATTCTCTATTCCGTAAAGGCCAGCATATATCAGAAGCGTATATGCAATATATGGATTGCTAGAGGCATCTGGAGAACGAAGCTCCGCTCTCATCTTACCAAGTGAATCATCTATATACATAAGCTCTGAGCCTGCATTTCTGGACCAGTTAACCTTGTTAGGTGCAGTGCTGTTACCGAATCTTGTATAAGAGGACTCTGTCGGATTCAGGAATAGAGTTATCTCCTTGATCTTCTCAATGATTCCAGCCGCAGCATACTTTACAACATCATTTCCTTCTGCATCCTTTGCAAAGATATTGATGTGATAACCATTTCCCGGCTTATCATAAAGTGGCACCGGCGAAAAGTCAGCATATAAGCCATTTCTATCTGCAATGGTACTTACAACCATCTTAAATGTTGTTATCTGATCAGCGGCCTTGAGAGGCTTACCATACTGGAAGTCTATCTCATTCTGTCCAGGTCCTCTCTCATGATGAGATCTACCTGGAGTCAGGCCCATTTCCTCTATAGTAAGACATATTTCTCTACGGATATTTTCTCCTCTATCCAGAGGAGCGATATCGAGATAGCCCGCATTATCATATGGTTCCCTGGTTGGGGCACCCTCGTCATCAAGCTTGAAGAGATAAAACTCCATCTCAGAACCAAACTTGAACTCGATTCCCTTATCCTGAGCTGCCTTCACAGCTACACGAAGCAGATTTCTTGTGTCAGCCTCATAAGGGGTTCCATCCGCTGTACATACATCACAAAACATTCTTAGAACTCTTCCTGTGTCTGGCCTCCAGGGAAGGACAGCCATTGTGGAAGGATCCGGCTTGAGGTAAAGGTTAGGCTCCTTATAAGACTCGAAGCCTCTTATTGCTCTGGCATTTATAGATATACCATCCTTAAATGCATTATGAATCTCACTAGGCATTATTGATATATTCTTCTGAATACCATAAGCATCACGGAAGGCGAGTCTGATAAACTTCGCATCCTCTTCCTCTATGTATTCCATTATTTCTGCTTCTGTGTAACTCATACTTCTTACCTTTCTTAAAAAGATTCTTCGCTTACGCTCAGAATGACATGCTCTTTATAGATTCTTTGCTTATGCTCAGAATGACATGTTCTTTATAGATTCTTCGCTTCGCTCAGAATGACAAAAACTCTAGATTACTGAGATTCTTGGAGTGATATCTTCAAGAACATCCAGCAATATCCTAACTGTATCAAGTGAAGTAAACATTGTGACTCCGTTCATGATAGCGCATTTTCTGATCTCGGCACCATCCTGATAATGTACTCCCGAAAGAATAGCTCTGGTGTTGATGATGTAGCTAACATATCCTGCCTGGATAGATCTCAGCACCTCATCACTACCGTCACTCAGCTTACCCTTAATCCTTGTTCTTATTCCATGCTCCTTCAGGAATTCACCAGTTCCAACCGTTGCTTCTATATTGAAACCAAGCTCGTAGAATCTTCTAACAAGTGGAAGTGCCTCTTCCTTATCCTCGTCAGCAAGTGTAACCATCACAGTTCCGTATTCCTTCATCTTGATTCCTGATGCCTGAAGAGCCTTATAAAATGCTCTCTTCAGACTCTTATCATATCCAATTGCTTCACCCGTTGACTTCATCTCAGGGGACAGATAAGCATCCATACCATTTAGCTTCTCAAAGGAAAATGCAGGAGCCTTTACATACCAGTACTTCTTGCCCTTTTTCTTGGTATTCTCATCTACACCATCACCAAGAGCAGGAGTTATAAGGTAACCCTGATCCGCAAGACTCTCGCCCAGCATAACGCGTGTAGCTATATCTACAAGTGGAAAACCAGAAGACTTCGAAAGGAATGGCACACTTCTGGAAGCTCTAGGGTTTACCTCTATAATGTAAACATTATCCTCTTTATCAACTATGAACTGAATATTGAAGAGACCCACGATGCCGATACCAAGTCCGAGCTTGGTAGTATATTCAGCGATTGTCTCCTTAACCTTTTCAGAGATTGAGTAAGGTGGATAAACAGAAGTACTATCACCTGAGTGAACACCTGTTCTCTCAACCAGCTCCATGATACCCGGAAGGAAGACATCCTTTCCATCACAGACAGCATCGATCTCAACCTCTTTACCAACTATGTATTTATCTACAAGTACAGGTCTATCCTCATCTACTTCAACCGCAGTCTTGAGATAATGTCTAAGCATTTCCTCATTTGCCACGATCTCCATAGCACGTCCACCTAGTACGAAGCTTGGTCTGACAAGAACAGGATAACCTATTCTCTCTGCAGCCTTGACACCACTCTCTATATCCGTAACTGCCTCTCCCTTTGGATGAGGGATATGAAGACTCTCAATAACGCCTTCAAATGCATCTCTATCCTCTGCCCGGAAGATAGCCTCGCAGTCTGTTCCGATTATCTTAACTCCACGCTTTGCAAGGGGCTCAGCGAGGTTAACTGCCGTCTGACCTCCAAGGGATGTAATAACACCCATAGGCTTTTCCATATCGATTATGTTCATTATGTCCTCAGTAGTAAGAGGCTCGAAATACAGCTTATCCGCTGTAGTATAATCTGTTGAAACTGTCTCAGGGTTGTTGTTTATAACAATGGCCTCATAGCCCATCTCATGAATAGTCTTAACAGCATGAACTGTTGAATAGTCGAACTCCACACCCTGTCCGATTCTGATAGGCCCAGAACCAAGAACTATAACCTTATTAGCATCGGAAATGATAGACTCATTTTCATCCTCATAGGTTGAATAGAAGTAAGGAACATAGCTCTCAAACTCGCTGGCACAGGTATCTATCATCTTGTAAACAGGCTTTATGTCATACTCCTTTCTGAGATTATAAACATCATCCTCAGTAAGTCCTGTCAGCTCAGCAATATAAGAATCTGAGAAGCCTATCTTCTTTGCAGAGTAAAGCGTATCCTTATCAACACTTCCAGTACCCTGAAGCTTCTCCAACTCCTTCTCGAAATCAACGATATTCTTGATCTTATCCAGGAAGAACATATCTATACCAGTTCTACTGAAGATAACCTGCAAATCCACGCCCAGCCATATCAGCTGTGACAGAGCATAGATACGGTCATCTGTTCCATCCTCGATATATTTAAGGAGCTTTGAAATGGCCTCTTTACGATTCTCCGGCGCTGGCTTGTCAGAAAGATTTGCCACATCAAACTTAGCCAGATGGATATGATTCTTTCCATCCTCAAGAGAACGAATAGCCTTCAGCAGACTCTCCTCAAGAGTTCTGCCGACACTCATCGTTTCACCCGTTGCCTTCATCTGAGTAGACAGCTTGTTAGATGCCGAATCAAACTTATCGAATGGGAATCTAGGCATCTTAGTAACCACATAGTCCAGTGCAGGCTCGAAGCATGCAGGAGTGTTCGCAAGCTGTATCTCTTCAAGGTTCATTCCTACTGCAATCTTTGCAGATACTCTTGCGATAGGATAACCACTAGCCTTTGAAGCAAGAGCAGAAGAACGTGAAACACGAGGATTAACTTCGATTACGTAGTAATTAAAGGACTGAGGGTCGAGCGCGAACTGAACATTACAGCCACCCTTAACCTGAAGCGCTCTGATTATCTTCAGCGCACTATCTCTCAGCATATGATATTCCTTATTAGTAAGAGTCTGGCTAGGCGCCACAACTATAGAGTCACCTGTATGTATACCAACCGGATCCAGATTCTCCATGTTACAAACTGTTATAGCAGTATCATTAGCATCTCTTATTACTTCGTACTCTATTTCCTTATAACCCTTTATACTCTTCTCAACGAGAACCTGATGAACAGGAGAAAGCGCCAGAGCATTCTTCATCATTTCACGCATTTCCTCTTCGTCATAAGCGAAGCCGCCGCCTGTACCACCAAGGGTGAAGGCAGGACGAAGGATAACAGGATATCCGATCTTCTCTGCCGCCTCAAGTCCTTCCTCTATACTATATGTAATCATAGAAGGAACAACCGGCTCGCCGATTCTCTCGCAGAGCTCCTTGAATTCTTCTCTATCCTCTGCACATCTGATACTGGAAGCAGAGGTTCCCAGAAGCTCTATCTCACACTCCTCCAGAACTCCCTTATCGTAGAGCTGCATAGCGAGATTCAGACCTGTCTGTCCACCAATTCCCGGAACGATGGCATCCGGTCTTTCATAGCGGCATATACGTGCAATATATTCAAGTGTAAGAGGTTCCATATAAACCTTATCAGCAACAGAATTATCTGTCATGATAGTGGCAGGATTAGAGTTTGCAAGGATAACCTCGTATCCTTCTTCTCTAAGTGCCAGACACGCCTGAGTTCCAGCATAGTCGAACTCTGCTGCCTGACCTATAACGATAGGTCCTGAGCCTATTACAAGTACTTTCTTAATATCAGTTCTCTTAGGCATCCTTTTCTACCTCCTGCTTCATAGCTTTAAACTCATCCATATAGCCAGTGAATCTCTCAAACAGATATGCACTATCCTGAGGTCCCGGCGCACTCTCTGGATGGTACTGAACAGAGAATACTCTGTCAGCCTTTGACTCAAGTCCTTCGACTGTTTTGTCCAGAAGGTTTATATGTGATACTTCCAGTCCAGTTCCATTTACGGATTCATCCTTAACAGCATAGCTGTGGTTCTGGCTGGTTATTTCTATCTTGCCGCTCCTTACATCGAGAACCGGGTGATTACCACCTCTATGTCCAAACTTGAGCTTATAGGTCTTAGCTCCGTAGGAAAGAGCCAGCAGCTGATGTCCCAGGCAAATGCCAAACATTGGAAGCTGTCCCTTCAGATTCTTCAAAGTATCTATAACCTCTGTTACATCCTCCGGGTCTCCAGGTCCATTTGATATGAACAGACCATCTGGATTAAGAGCCTTTATTTCATCTGCAGTAGTATTATATGGAACAACAGTTACATTGCAGCCATATTTATTCAGCATTCTCACTATATTTAACTTCATGCCGCAGTCAATTGCTACTACGCTATATCTTGGGTTTGCAGTTCTTGCATACCATTTCTTCCTGGAACTTACAAGTGAAACTGCATCCCGTTTAACAGGTGTTTCTTCTATTATCTTAAGTCCTTCCTCGATAGATACATTTGCATTCGTAATAAGGACTCTTCTGGAACCAAGATCTCTGATACTACGGACAAGCTTACGAGTATCTACTCCGTAAATGCCTGGTATCTCGTTATCACTTAGTAGCTCTGACAGTGTCTCAGTGAATCGGAAATTAGAAGGCTCATCGTTGTAGTCTCTTACGATAAGTGCGCCGATAGTTGGCACCTTACTCTCGTAATCCTCATCAGTAATTCCATAATTACCTATAAGTGGATAGGACATTACCACCGCCTGATAGGTATAGGATGGATCAGAAACTATTTCCTGATATCCAACCATTGAGGTATTGAAAACTATTTCACATACCGCATCTTTTTCCGAACCAAAGGAATAACCATAGTATTCGCTTCCGTCCTCCAGAATCAATTTCCTGTTAAATTCTCTCATCTTTCTGAAAGCCTCTTTTCAAATCTATTTTTACTTATATTTTCAGGAACTCTGGTTGCATAGTCACCGGTGAAGCAGGCATTGCAATAATCATTATGTCCAACGAGCTCACTAAGTGAGTCAACTGGAAGATATCCCAGCGAATCTGCACCAATGATTTTTGCTATCTCTTCAACTGAATGATGACATGCTATCAGCTTGTCCTTCGAATCTATATCTGTACCATAATAACACGGATTTGTAAAAGGTGGGGAAGAAATTCTCATATGAATCTCTTTTGCCCCTGCTTCACGTATAAGTCTGACTATTCTTTCGCAGGTTGTACCACGCACGATCGAGTCATCTATAAGGACAACTCGCTTACCCTTAACCGTTGAAGCGATTGGGCTGAGCTTGATCCTGACCTGACTATTTCTCTCATTTTGAGTAGGCGAGATAAAGGTCCTACCGATGTATTTATTCTTGATAAGTCCTATTCCGTAAGGGATACCAGAATATTTAGCATAACCAAGAGCCGCATCTAGACCTGAGTCAGGAACGCCGACTACAACATCTGCATCTACCGCATGCTCTCTAGCGAGTATCTCTCCCGCCTTCTGTCTTGCCTCATGCACAGATACTCCATCTATCACAGAGTCCGGTCTCGCGAAATAGATATATTCAAAGATACATATCTGATTTCTCTTTGATCCAACAGCATCAGTAAGACTTGTTACGCCCTCTCTAGAGAAGACCATTACTTCGCCTGGTCTTATATCTCTTATGAAATGTGCTCCCACCGCATCTAGTGCACAGCTTTCAGATGCGATGACATATCTGCCGTCTCCGGTCATACCGTAGCATAAAGGTCTGTAGCCATGAGGATCTCTAACAGCGATCAGCTTCGAGGAAGACATCATTACTATTGAGTAGGCTCCCTCCAGATATTTCATACATTCGAAGACTGCCTTTTCTATAGAAGGAGTTCTGAGTCTTTCTCTCGTCAGAATATACGCGATTATTTCCGTATCAGATGTAGTATGGAATATTGCGCCGGAAAGTTCAAGCTCATTTCTAAGATCATATGCATTACTTATATTTCCGTTATGTGCAAGCGCAAGTTTTCCCTTCTGATGATTGACCTCTATAGGCTGTGTATTTCTTCTGCTATTACCGCCTGTTGTACCGTAGCGGACGTGACCAATAGCCATGCTCGCATCCGGCAGCTCGCTAAGATTCTTAGCATCGAAGACATTACTTACCTGACCTATATCCTTATGGGAAAAGAATAGTCCATCATCATTTACTACGATTCCACAGCTCTCCTGTCCACGGTGTTGGAGTGCGTATAGACCGTAATAAACATCCTTTGCTATATCATAGTTACGAGGAGAGTATACACCAAATACTCCACATTCTTCATGTAATTTTTCATCTAACATTTTTCTTACCTACTTATTCTTACAAGCGGACTCAATAAACTTCTGGAATAATGGATGCGGACGGTTAGGTCTCGACTTGAATTCCGGATGATACTGCACGCCGATGTAAAATGGATGATCTGTGAGTTCAATGGTTTCAACGAGCTGTTTATCAGGAGACTGTCCGGAAATAACTAGTCCCGCAGATGCGAGAGTTTCGCGATATTCATTATTAAACTCATATCTATGTCTATGGCGTTCACTAATTATCTTTTCATCCTGACTAATAGCGTCCGCTCCATTATCCTCTGTTTTGTAATAGCATTTCTCGAGCAGTGTACCTTCGGTTACAAGACATGGATAGGCTCCCAGACGAAGGGTTCCACCCTTATCCAGACTGTCTGACTGGCCTGGCATGAAGTCAATAACCTTAGTATCTGTTGCGTCGTGGAACTCACCGGAGCAAGCGTCAGTGAGTCCTGCGACATTACGTGCAAATTCTATAACCGCTATCTGCATTCCAAGGCAAATGCCAAAGTAAGGAACCTTGTGAGTTCTTGCATACTTAGCAGAGAGGATCATTCCTTCTACACCTCTATCGCCGAAGCCACCAGGAACTATGATTCCATTTACCTTGCTGAGTCTCTCTTCGTAATTTGATTCGTCGAGCTCCTCAGAATCTATCCACTCGATCTTAACGTCTGTCTCAAAAACGTAGCCTGCATGACGAAGAGCCTCTGCAACTGAGAGATAAGCGTCGTGCAGCTGAACATACTTTCCAACAAGACCAATAGTGATTTCTTTATCCAGAGTCTCTATGCTATTTACCATGTCCTTCCACTCTCTCAGATCTGGAGCAGCACTTCTGATACAAAGCTCGCGGCAGACAACATTTGCAAGTCCTGCATCCTCGAGCATAAGAGGTGCTTCGTAGAGGCTAGGAAGAGTTCTATTTTCAATAACGCAGTCTTCCTTAACGTTACAGAATAGAGATATCTTTTTGAAGATAGACTCTTCGAGTGGCTCGTCACATCTTAGGACGATAATGTCAGGACGAACTCCCATTCCCTGAAGCTCCTTAACTGAATGCTGAGTTGGCTTAGACTTATGCTCATCAGAACCATGAAGGAAAGGAACAAGTGTTACGTGGATGAAGAGGGAATTCTCTTTTCCAACCTCGAGAGATATCTGTCTTACAGCCTCGATAAATGGCTGAGACTCGATATCACCGATGGTACCACCTATCTCTGTGATAACCACGTCCGCGTCAGTTTCATTTCCGACTCTATATACGAAGTCCTTTATCTCATTGGTTATATGTGGAATAACCTGGACCGTTGAGCCCAGGTATTCTCCTCTTCTTTCCTTATTAAGAACATTCCAGTACACCTTTCCAGATGTAAGGTTTGAATATTTATTCAGATTCTCATCTATGAATCTCTCATAGTGTCCGAGGTCGAGATCAGTCTCGGCTCCGTCCTCAGTTACATATACCTCACCATGCTGGTATGGACTCATAGTTCCAGGGTCAACATTGATGTATGGGTCCAGCTTCTGAGCCGCCACCTTGAGCCCTCTAGCCTTCAGCAGTCGACCAAGCGACGCCGCTGTGATTCCCTTTCCTAGTCCTGATACAACACCACCGGTTACGAATATGTACTTTGTCATTTTTCTATCCTCCTTTAAAATCCTTCTCTCAGGGTGACACCATTATTGTTCTAACCTATATATTCCTTGAAGGCCTCTATTAAGGCTTCCTCATGTGACCTTCCATCGTTCTCATACTTAGCTGTAAGTATGAGCATTTCCTTATAGTCTGCAGGAATTACCCTCTTAAACTTAGGGAAGTATTCATCGAAATTATCCAGTATCTTCTGTCCCTTCCTGGAACCTGTATACTGTACGTGCTTCTCAATTATCTGGCGGAGCTCCTCTGCCTCATGTCTATTCTCGAGCTTCTCCATAAGAACCAGCTGCTTGTTGAGATTCTTATATAGTTTATTTTCTTCATCGAGAACATAAGCAACACCACCGCTCATTCCAGCGGCGAAGTTCTTTCCTGTTGGTCCAAGAATAACTGCACGTCCACCGGTCATATATTCACAGCCGTGCTCGCCAACACCTTCAACAACTGCTGTTGCACCAGAATTTCTGATACAGAATCTCTCGCCCGCGATACCGGCAATATAAGCCTCCCCTGATGTTGCACCGTAGAGTGCTACATTTCCGACGATTACATTTTCCTCTGCATCATAGCCGGCATTCTCCGGAGCATGAAGTATCAGCTTACCACCTGACAGTCCCTTACCGAAGTAATCATTACTGTCACCCACAAGATTAAGTGTAAGACCAGCTGGGATAAATGCACCAAAGCTCTGTCCACCGGAGCCCTCGCAATTAATAGTAAAGGTATCTTCTGCCACTCCCTCAGGGCACTGTCTTGTTATCTCCGCACCGAGAAGAGTTCCAAAGGTTCTATCTATATTTGTAACCTTAAGGCTTTCGCTAACATGTTTTGAAAGGTTTGCAGAATTTAAAGCTTCCGTGCTGTCTAGCTGAGCCAGCTGCTTTAGCACCTTCTGAACCTCCTTAGACTTAAGTAGCACTTTCTCATCCTTAGTAGTTTCGAGCTTAAAATCATACATTTTATCCTTATGGAAGGTCTGAAGCTCTCTGGCAACACCTGACATATCAACAAGGATTTTATCCAGATCCATTCTGGACTGCTTATCGCTTAGTTCTTCCTTAACCTTGATAAGATCTGTTCTTCCGACCAACTCATCTATACTTCTAACGCCGAGACGCGCCATATATTCACGAAGCTGTCTAGCGATAAATCTCATGAAGTTCTCGACATATTCTGGCTTACCTCTGAAGCGTTTTCTAAGCTCAGGGTTCTGAGTTGCAACACCCATAGGACAAGTATCACTCTGACAAACTCTCATCATTACACAGCCCATAGTTACCAGTGGAGCAGTTGCAAAACCGAACTCCTCGGCACCAAGGATTGCTGCGATAGCAACATCACGACCAGTCATCAGCTTTCCGTCTGTCTCGATAACAACCTGATCACGTAGGCCATTTTCAAGAAGTGTCTGATGTGTCTCAGCAAGGCCCATTTCCCATGGAAGACCTGCGTTGTGGATTGAACTAAGGGGAGCCGCACCAGTTCCTCCATCATATCCAGATACGAGGATAACCTGCGCACCCGCCTTGGCAACACCTGCAGCAACTGTACCTACACCCGCTTCAGAAACCAGCTTAACGGAGATACGCGCTTTCTTATTGGCACATTTCAGGTCGTAGATCAGCTGAGCCAGATCCTCGATAGAATATATATCGTGATGTGGTGGAGGTGATATGAGACTCACACCCGGAGTTGAATGCCTGGTCTTGGCAATCCATGGATAAACCTTCTTACCAGGAAGGTGTCCGCCCTCACCGGGCTTAGCGCCCTGGGCCATTTTAATCTGTATCTCTCTTGCACTTACGAGATATTTACTGGTTACACCGAAGCGTCCGCTCGCCACCTGCTTGATGGCTGAGCTTCTATCATTATCTGAACCGGCCGATGCAATTCGCTCATCACTCTCACCGCCCTCACCACTGTTGGATTTACCATGAATATGATTCATCGCAATCGCAAGGGTTTCGTGAGCTTCCTCTGAGATGGAACCGTAGGACATGGCACCTGTTTTGAATCTCTGCATGATATCCTCTTCGCTCTCAACTTCGTCGAGAGGAATGCCTGCTTCAGGGAAGTTGAAATCCATAAGACTTCTAAGGTATCCTGTCTTCTCTTCGTCAGCCATTTTTGTATATTCCACGAACTTGTCATAGTCTCCTTCACGAGTAGACATCTGGAGCATATGAATAGTCTGTGGATTATATCTATGATTCTCGCCCTGCCTTCTCAGCTTGTGACGACCTACCGCTGTAAGCTCCAGATCAACCTCTCTTCCAAGTGGATCAAAGGCTTTGCTATGCTGTGCATCTACATTTTTCTCTATATCTTCAAGAGTTATACCTCCAACTCGGCTGATAGTGCCTGGAAAATATTCCTCAATGACATCCTTTGATATACCGATTGCCTCGAATATCTTGCTGCCCTGATAAGATCTGATTGTGGATATACCCATCTTCGAAGCTATCTTTACTATTCCTTTGATGATTGCCTCATCGTAGTCTGCTGCTGCTGCGTAGTAATCCTTATCCAGAAGTCCATCCTCGATCAGCTCCAGGATAGTAGAATGCGCCAGATATGGGTTAACTGCTGAAGCACCGTATCCCAGAAGAGTTGCGAAATGATGAACCTCGCGTGGCTCGCCGGACTCTAGGATAAGTGACATGGCGGTGCATTTCTTTGTTTCTACTAAATGCTTATGAACTGCTGCAACCGCAAGGAGGGAAGGAATAGCTACATGGTTCTCGTCCACTCCTCTATCTGATAGGATCAGTATGCTGGCGCCCTCGCGGTACGCCTTATCCACCTCAACGAAGAGATGCTTCATAACTCTCTTCATTGGAGTACTCTTATAATACAGAAGTGAAACTGTCGCTGACTTCACGCCGTCCTTGTCGAGGCTCTTGATCTTCAGCATATCCAGATCACTAAGAATAGGATTGTGAATCTTCAGTACATGACAATTTTCAGGACACTCCTCAAGGAGATTACCATTCTTACCCACGTAAATACTGTGGGATGTAACGATCTTCTCACGTTCAGCATCAATAGGAGGATTTGTGACCTGTGCGAAGAGCTGCTTGAAATAGTAAAACAGTGGCTGGTACTGCTCAGAGAGAGCTGCGATAGGAGTATCAACTCCCATAGAGCCTATCTGCTCTCCACCATTCAGAGCCATGTTCAGGATTCCTTCATGGTAGTTCTCATAAGAATAGCCAAATGCCTTCTGCAGCTTCTTTCTATCATCGCCCTCGATTACAGGAACCTTCTCATTTGGAATCTTGATATTCTTAAGCTCGAGAAGGGACATTTCCAACCACTCACCAAATGGATTTCTGTGAGCGTACTTTTCTTTAAGTTCTGTATCTGTATATAGGCGGCCCTCACGTGTGTCGACGAGGAGCATTTTGCCTGGATATAATCTATCTTTTTTAACGATGTGGCTCTCATCGAGCGGAAGCACTCCGACCTCGGATGAAAGGATGAGACGTCCATCGTCCATAACTACGTATCTGGAAGGTCTGAGTCCATTTCTATCTAGAACGGCGCCCATGACATCGCCGTCTGAATATAGGATAGATGCAGGACCGTCCCAAGGCTCCATCATAGTTGCGTAGTATTGGTAGAAATCACGTTCCTCTTGAGAAAGGGTGTCGTTGTTAGCCCATGGTTCAGGAATAAGAATAGTTGCTGCAAGTGGCAGATCCATTCCACTCATAACGAGGAACTCGAGGGTATTATCCAGCATTGCTGAGTCGGAACCACTAGTATTAACAACAGGAAGAACCTTTGTCATATCCTCCTCTGACAGAAGTTCTGTATGAAGGGTTTCCTCACGAGCGAGCATCTTGTCGGCATTTCCCTTGATGGTGTTGATCTCACCGTTATGAACTATGAAACGGTTTGGGTGAGCTCTGTGCCAGCTTGGATTTGTATTTGTTGAGAATCTTGAATGGACCATAGCGATGGCTGATTCGTAGTCCTTATCCATGAGGTCAAGGAAGAAGGTTCTCAGCTGACCTACAAGGAACATTCCCTTGTAGACGATAGTTCTGCAGGAAAGGGAAGGTACATATGTGCTTACGCAACACTGCTCGAACTCACGGCGAACGATGTAGAGCATGCGGTCGAACTTTAGGTCGAGGTCTGAGCTATTAGATACTGCTGAGTTGTTTGAATCTGCTGAGTCTTTTGATGCATCTGGAGAATTACTCACAAGTGAAAGCGATTGTGGTCGTTCTATAAATACTTGCTTAATTACAGGCATACACTCTCTAGCTTTTGTGCCGAGGACATTTGGATTGATTCCTACCTGTCTCCAACCAAGAATCTTGAGGCCGCTCTTACGAGCTATTGTCTCGAACATATTTTCAGCCTGTTTTCTCTGAAGGCTGTCCTGTGGGAAGAAGAACATACCAACGCCGTAGCTTCTGCTTTTTGCTCCATTTTGTGAAGAAGCAGCAGGCTCAGGAAGAATAACTCCCTGCTCATACATAACCTTTCTAAAGAATTTGTCAGGAATCTGAGTGAGGATTCCGACGCCATCACCGGTTTTACCCTCTGCATCCTTACCTGCTCTATGCTCCAGATTCTCTACTATACTAAGAGCATCAGCAACGAGCTGATGGGAAGGCTTGCCGTCCATCTGAACTATAGCTCCGATACCACAGTTATCATGCTCGAAGCTGCTGTCATATAAACCGTTTTCTCTTAACTCTTGTAATTCTTTATCCATGATTTTTTCTCCATTTATTAATCCTTTGTTTCCCTTAGGTCGCTCAGGATGACAGTATATTTATTCACTTAAGATTACATTCTTATTTTCGTCCAGAATGACATTTCTGTTTACTTCTATATCAAATTCTTCATTAGGAAATATTTGTTACTTCATCAGGAAACTGTCTACCTCAAGGGCAGCATTTCGTCCCTCTGATATAGCCCAGACCACCAGTGACTGACCTCTATGCATATCTCCAACTACGAAGATTTTGTCCTTGCTGGTTTTATATTTTCCTGGAAGAGTTTCAACATTTGTTCTTGCATTTACATCCACGCCGAAGCCGTCTGTTACGTAGCTCTCGCTTCCTAGGAATCCGGCAGCGATGAGAACTAAACCGGCGGGAATAGTTCTCTCGCTACCTTCGACTGGAACCATACTCATTCTTCCAGTCTTTTCATCCTTCTTTGATTCCAGCGATACAAGCACCGCTTCCTTTACATGTTCACCTGAATCGGTCTTCTCAGTGATGAATTCCTTAACTGTTGTTTGATAAACTCTTGGATCCTCACCAAACTTATATATCGCTTCCTCTTGACCATAGTCGGTCTTCAGAACCTTAGGCCACTCTGGCCAAGGGTTTGAAGGAAGTCTATCCGTAGGTGGCTCTGGCATCATCTCAAGCTGAGTTACTGACTTCGCTCCGAGTCTCACGCTTGTTCCAACACAGTCATTTCCTGTGTCTCCACCACCAATTACAATTACGTCCTGACCTTTTACTTCGCTATCAGGGAGCTTCTTAAAGTCGCTGTCCAGAAGACTCTTAGTTACCTTTCCAAGAAAATCAACTGCATAGTAGATTCCACTAGCTTCTCTTCCAGGGACATTTATATTTCTTGGATTTGAAGCACCGCACGCAAGTACGATTGCATCATATTCCTTCTCGAGTTCCTCGGCTGTTATATAGGTAACATTTTCAGAAAACGGCTTGTCATATTCCGGCGCACCGCAAATGTTATGATTCGTTTTAAAGGTGATTCCTGCTTCCTCCATCAGCTTTATTCGTCTATCAATAACTGACTTATCCAGCTTCATATTAGGAATGCCGTATCTTAGAAGTCCGCCTATTCGGTCGCTTCTCTCATAAACTGTAACAAGATGACCAAGCTGGTTCAGGCGCTGAGCTGCAGCAAGACCAGATGGACCGCTTCCAACTACAGCAACCTTCTTACCGGTTCTTACCTTAGGAAGCTTTTCTGTCACGAGGTCATTTTCGTAAGCATACTCAATGATGGTCTTCTCATTTTCCTTCGTGGAAACTGACTCCCCATGAAGGCTGCAGGTACAAGCCTTCTCACAAAGAGCCGGACAAACCCTGGAAGTAAACTCCGGAAAGCTATGAGTAATGGACAGTCTGTCGTAGGCCTCTTCCAGACGACCTTTATATAGAAGATCATTCACCTCAGGCACGAGATTGTTAAGTGGGCAACCGGACGCCATACCTGCTATCATCATTCCGGCCTGACAAAAGGGAACTCCGCAATCCATACATCTGGCGGCTTGTTCCTTCTGTTCCTCTAATGAGAGGAGACTATGAAACTCGTCGAAGTTCTTGATTCTGTCGGCTTCGGAAATTGCTGGTCCTTCTACCCTTTCATATACTAAAAAACCTGTAACTTTACCCATGTGTGCTTTCCTTTCTTTCTTCCTTTTTTAATCGAGCAGGATGCTCCGCATATGTAACTTTTTTCTCGCCGTCGCACAAAAAAAGGCACTTCGAGTACAGTACTCGAAGCGCCATTGCCTCTAAATCAAATTATTAATTTTTTAAACTATCTCTAGTATAATACTTTATTTTTAAAAGTCAACAAAAATTTTTATTAATTTTATTAAATCTCAAGATTCTTTAGAAAGGAGCATTTTATTCTCCAAATTCATCTATTATTTCGCTCTTAATCTCACTAAAATCAACTGATATTTTGCCTTCATATAATTCAAGTGGGACAATATCGTTAAATGTATAGATGTTGGTCAACGACATATTTTCAAAGAAGTATTTTATTATATACTCCTTGTTCGGATCGATGATCCAATATTCCTTTACTCCACAAGCTTCGTATTTATTCAGCTTGAGGGTCATATCCTTTTTCCTTGTAGACTCCTACAGAACTTCTATTACGAATTCCGGAGCACCCACGGTTCTTCTAGAATTCTTGATCATATCCTTATTGCAGAGAATGAAGAGGTCGGGCTGAACGATCGTCTTGTTACTTTCATCCAGCTGCACGTCGGACGGCGCCATGTAAACCTTGCAGCCGCCTTTATTCTTTCTAATCTGAGAGGTTAGCTGTATAAGTATTTCCTGAAGTACGACCTGATGCTTCTTCGTCGGAGCTTCCATTTCGTAGAAGTAACCGTCGATTAGTTCAACTCTGATATCCTCAGGCAGATTCTCATAGTCGCTTACTTCGTATTCTCCTGAACTCTTATTCTCAAAGCCTGCTGCATTACTTAGACCATAGTTATTGTCGTGGCTTCCACTTACATTAAAGCCTCTCTTTTCATTAACTACGTAATCACTATCAGCTGTTTTATAATTTCTGAGCGAATCCAAAATGTAATTATAATCGTGACTAATTAATAGTTCCTCGAAACTCACTGCACCCATCCAACGGGGTGAGCCCTGTTTAATAAATCCGGTAAGTGCTTTCGCCAGTGCTTCAGCGGTGCTGTTTCTTGGCTTTGTTATTCCACCAAGAACCTTCTGCACCGTGGAAATTGGAACCCCTGAAGCCTCTGAAATAGCACTATAGGAGATGCTAAATTCTTTTTTTATTGCAATCATTGTCTCAATATTCATAATAATCACTTCCTAACCTATCAAATAGTGGAATATTTCCTATAAATATTATATAATTAAATGGATATTTTTACAACTAGATTTTTCCAAATAAAGAAAGGAGCCTACCACTCGGTAATCCCCCTTCAAGAGAAATATATGCTATGTCACATTTACTGGTGTAAATGTCACCCAACATCTAATTTTACTCGACATCCTGAAGTGCGTCGTAATTCTCTTCACCAGTTCTGATCTTAACAACTCTGCTGACTGGATATACGAAGATCTTTCCATCTCCAATTTTACCTGTGTAGAGTGTCTTCTTAGCGGTTTCGATTACACTTTCAACCGGAATCTTGCTGACTACAACCTCCAGTTTGATCTTAGGAAGAAGTGTTACATCCATCTCAACTCCACGGTATCTCTCGCCAGCACCCTTCTGGATACCACATCCACTTACCTGAGTAACTGTGATTTTCAAAAATGCTTGACACTATTAGTATATGAGAAAATCAGCAATAAATTTAAGTATTCTTTAGGATTTTACTAAAATAATTATCGATATCAGGATCTCGTTTAAAACATATGACCTCGTTATTGAAGAATAATACAAAATAATACTTTGTAAAAACACATTCAGTATAATCATTAAGCTTATATTCCTTACTTCCTTTAATAATAAATTCTGTATCTAATTCATACTCGTCCTTTGAAATTTTTATTATTTTTTCTTTAATCTTAGTATAAAACAGATAATAATTAATGATTTGCGATGCTAACAAACCAATTAATGCAGCACAGCCTACAATAACAATAATGCTTTTATAATTAAAGTGAGAAGGATGATCATAATAATAGGTAAATACTAACACCTCAATAATCATTAACAATATAAGTTCTATTATGTAATGCTTTTCTTTAATTTTATAAATCTTACCAACAACTTTATCACATAATAATTTAGTAAGTTCCTTTATCTCGGATTCCAATAAATCATGCTTATACTTCATAACATCAATCTCCCAATTATGCTTCCTCATCATCGATAACATTATAATATACCAACAAAAGAATCAGTAAAGCTAAGGCTTCTTCTGCTGCAGCTGGCGGGCATAAAAACAAGCAAACTGCTATTGCCACAATTAAAACCGCTGAAGTTAGAGTTACCGCAATCACCTCGTAATCATGCTGACTTAAACTGTTAATAGTCAGAATAACACTGTAATAAATAACTAATTCATCATCTAATTGACTATCATTCGGAAATAAATCTCCTGATTTGATAACAAAATCTATACGAAATGATTTGCTATTTATCATCGTGTATTTTACATATATGTTTCCCTGTTTCAATGATAAGGTAAGTCCTCTCAATGTCTCTCCAACAGAATCGCTCAAATCAGAATCAATATTCCCCACAATAGCCTCTACTTCCATAATACTACTTTCACAGGAAGTAGAAATATTACCATTACCATCTAAACTTAATACTATACTATTATTATAGCTTGATTGTTCAGTGAACTCATTTTCTAATCTTACTTTAAACTCAAGTGACACGTTCGCAAATTCATATATGGCTACAGTTCTTTCTACACCATAAGTTAATCTACCTGCAACAAAGTCGTCTCTATGATTAAACACATTCATTGCATTTAACAAATAATCTCTTTTTGTATTTTCTATTATAACAGAATAATTATCTTCTTCTATTTCCTGAGGTGTTAATGTTTCAACTACATCAAAAATACTTACACCTATATCACGCCCCGAATATGCTACTTTATCAAGAGGGAATGAAGGGGAAGAAGAGAACTGAAATTCATAGAACTGATCAAATGACCAGTTATCTGGAAGTTTATATCCCAAATTACAACTAAATCCTGTAGACATATCAGCTACAAATGAATAATCTGCTAGATTAAGATAATCCATTTTTTGACAAACATATCTAGGGCCATATACTCCAACCTTGTAATATTTTGTGTTAACATCTGAGGAAAACACAGTATTTATATTTTGAAAATAAGGAACAATATAATCATCAACCTGATATTTATAGCAATCAAAATCCACTGCAAAATAAATAGTCGAAAAACTTGGAATACCGATTCTTTGGGCTGCATTAATAGCTAAATAGGCATCATTAACACCCTGATTGATATCAAGAAAATATTCTAATGTATATCCTCCATCTTGATAAATCGGAAATACATTTAATCCATTATTCTGAATAATCGTTATTTCATCAAATGTCATATATTTTCTGGTTGCAGCACCCACATATCCAGTTAAATATCTTCCAACATGGGTATACCCCGCATTAACTAAGCTTTGTGCTTGAGCAGAATTCAATATTGTTGCGCAGTCACAGGCTCTAGATATTCTATCCGTATCACCCTTACTAGTTAACAACGACTTCATAACCGATACATTTATTTCTCCATCAGTAACTAAGCCTATATTTTTTAATCCATAAAACTCTTGAAATGAAGAAACCTTACTTTGCATCATTGAGTCAAAAATCCCATCTAAATTCCCCGGATCATAATCATTAAAAAACAGACCATACTGAGCAATTTTATTATATCCAATATAAGCACTAGAATTCTGATTTATTTTCAACGCACTTGGAAAATTAGCTGTTGTAGCTACCCCAAAATTCACCTGATTTAAATCAGTAATTAAAGATGTGGTAACTCCTTCTTCAGCTTGCAATGCACCAATAAGAGCTAGTACAGTTTGACGAGAAACCACTCCATCACATGGAAGTATACCTATTATATTTGAATAATCTCCATTAAGTTGTCTTTGGATAGTTCTTACGACGGAATTACCACTAATTGCAAGTTTAAACCAATTTAAGGATAAGAGTCCCAGCCATACCTTCCAATCTATTACTCCTGTTTGAGTAATACCAGCATCATTTTGATACTCATTTATAGCTGCAACGCCTGCATTATAGTATATTCCTGTAATACCACCTGCATTATATCCCTTACAGAACAATGCGCATTGAATCAAACAGACATTTATACTACTAGGATCATTGGGATTCATTTTACTTATTGTAGCTAAACTCTGCATTTTAGCAATTGTCAGAGGACCAATTGTGCCTGTAACACTTCCAACATTATTATTAATTTGAAAGGCCCTTACAATCGCCTGCATTGTTGCAGTTCCTGTTATTCCATCTTCGGTAACAGCAACCCAATCCGGATGTCCTCCAAACATCGCATTAAGATAAACTTGCGCATTGAATACATTTGTATCTGACATATATTACACCTCCCATACTACACCAAATATATCAAATAAGATCCTACAATCCATTTAACAGGCCACATTATTCTAGTAAACTCTTACTATAAAACCTCTATTTGAAGAATATAATAATAAAACTATTATATTATGTCCTTATTTTATACCATTTTATTTAAACTGAAAATCATTATTTACATTTTTATCAAAATATAAAATTCCCCTCAGCAAACCCATATACGAATCTGCTGAGGGGGTGGGAAAAAGCTATGCGCTATGCGCCTACTCGACATCCTGAAGCGCATCGTAATTCTCTTCACCAGTTCTGATCTTAACAACTCTGCTGACTGGATATACGAAGATCTTTCCATCTCCAATTTTACCTGTGTAGAGTGTCTTCTTAGCGGTTTCGATTACACTTTCAACTGGAATCTTGCTGACTACAACCTCCAGCTTGATCTTAGGAAGAAGTGTTACATCCATCTCAACTCCACGGTATCTCTCGCCAGCACCCTTCTGGATACCACATCCACTAACCTGTGTAACTGTGATACCAGTAACACCGAGGTTGTTCAGTGCTTTCTTGATCTTGTCGTAACGTGAAAGCTTTGTGATAATTACGACCTTATTAATTCCTGTATCAACTGGTACGCCAGCACCTGCCATGTCTGCTACTGTATTAACAACCGGCACAGAAGCATTTTTCTCTGCTTCACTAGCGGAGTCATAATCTTTATTTTCAAGGCTTGTGTTCTCGAAGTCGCCCTTGCCAAGACTTGTGTTCTCGTTCTCAAGCATACCAGCGTTTGACATATCGATGATTGAAAATCCTGAGTATGCAGATGCAAGACCATGCTCTGTCGAATCAAGTCCTTCCAGCTCTTCCTCCTCCGAAACTCTAAGTCCGAAGATTACCTTGATGATTGCGAAAACGATTATCATTCCAACTGCAGCCCAGGTTGCCACTGTAACGAAACCAAGTAACTGAAGTCCTAACTGATGGAATCCACCACCATAGAAAAGTCCTACAACACTGTCATTTCCAGGAGCTGATGTTGTTGCAAAAAGTCCAGTTGCGATTGTTCCCCAGATACCGTTCATCATGTGAACTGCAACGGCACCAACTGGGTCATCGATGTGAAGCCTGAAGTCGAGAAGCCATACACCGAAGCAAACAAGAAGTCCTGAAACAGCACCGATTACTATTGCACCAAATGCATCTGTTACGTCACAAGGAGCTGTGATTGCTACAAGACCTGCGAGTGAAGCATTTAGACACATTGAAACATCAGGTTTACCATACTTGATCCAAGTAAATATCATACATACAACAGTTGCTACTGAAGGAGCGATTGTTGTTGTTACAAATACAGATGCCAGCTGATCCACAGAAGTACAAGCTGCACCGTTGAAACCGTACCATCCAAGCCAGAGGATAAATACACCAAGTGCGCCGACTACTAAGTTGTGGCCTGGGAAGGCATTTACCTTTGTCACCTTTCCCTTCTCGTCTCTCTCGAACTTACCTATACGAGGGCCAACCATCTTGGCACCTACAAGAGCAGCGATACCACCTACCATGTGGATGGCACATGAACCAGCGAAATCATGGAATCCAAGCTGTGATAACCAGCCGCCGCCCCAGATCCAATGCGCCTCAATTGGATAGATAAGAGCCGAGATTATAGCAGAATATACGCAGTAACTAAGGAACTTAGTTCTCTCTGCCATTGATCCAGAAACGATAGTTGCTGTTGTTGCACAGAATACCAGGTTGAATATAAAGTTCGACCAATCAAAATTCTGGTAGCTTGTGAAAATGTCAAAACCAGGTTTTCCGATGAAGCCAAGCACATCCTCGCCTAAAAGCAGGCCAAATCCGATCAGGATGAAAACACAGCATCCTATACAGAAATCCATCAGGTTCTTCATAAGTATATTTCCGGCATTCTTCGCTCTGGCGAAACCTGCCTCAACCATTGCGAATCCTGCCTGCATCCAGAATACCAGAGCGGCTCCGATCAGGAACCATACGGCGAATAGCTCACCGTCTAGTGCATTCATTATTTCTTCTGTCATAATTAATCCCTCCTTTAAATAGAGTCTCGTAAAATATCTATATAAAAAGGCGTCCTAGATTGAATGTTTTTTCATCAATCCAGAACGCCCTTGTTCTTGTTTTTTCAGTTCACATATAATTCACAAAAGTTGTCACAGGAACCGTCCCCACTGGCCCCACTGGCCTAGTTCACGCTGAACAGGAGTTGGCCGTAGCTTGGGAATGGCCAATCTCTCTGTGATGTAAGCATTTCTGCTTCATCAACATACTTACGAAGTTCTTCCATAGCTGGAAGCATTTCGTCTCTTACAAATGCTGATGATTCGAAAATGTCATCCAGTGTCTTAAACTTAGCTAAGATATTCTCAAGGGACTTAACGGAATCAAGGATGTGATCCGTCAGCTCTGATAATCTCTCCATAGTTGAAACCTCGTAGTTGCATTTAACCTTATCACTAACCTGTCTCATAAGTGATGTTGTCTCAGCAAGTCTAAAGAGGTATCTCTCTATAGCAGGCAGATAATTCTTACGAACCATATCTACCATTGTATTTCCTTCGATATTTACTGTCTTCACATAGTTCTCGAGCATGATCTCGCATCTTGACTGAAGCTCAACCTCTGTAAATACCTTGTGCTCGATAAGCATCTTCTTGTTCTTCTCATCCAGGAGGTGTGGCATAGCATCTGCAGTAGTCTTAAGATTTGATAGGCCTCTTACCTCAGTTGCTTCCTTAACCCACTCATCACCGTATCCGTTACCATCGAAGAGGATTCTCTGATGCTCTGTGATAACTCTCTTGATGAGCTCATGAAGTGAAGTTTCGAAATCAGCAGCGCCTTCGAGCTCATCTGCATACTGCTTCAGGCTCTCTGCTACTGCTGCATTTAACATGATGTTGCAGCAAGCGATACTGTTAGCAGAACCCAGCGATCTGAACTCAAACTTATTACCCGTAAATGCGAATGGTGAAGTTCTGTTACGATCTGTTGTGTCACGGCTGAAGCTTGGGATTGAATGAACGCCGAGCTTCATTACTACATTTTCAGTTCCCTCATAAGGTCTATCCTCTCTGATAGCATCCAGGATGGCTGAAAGCTCATCGCCCAGGAAGATAGAAATGATAGCTGGAGGAGCTTCATTTGCACCAAGTCTGTGATCATTTCCGGCTGTTGCAACAGACAGTCTGAGAAGATCTTGATAATCATCAACTGCCTGAATTACTGCGCAAAGGAACAGGAGGAATTGAGCATTTTCATAAGGTGTCTTACCAGGTGACAGAAGGTTTATACCTGTGTCTGTTCCAATCGACCAGTTGTTATGCTTACCTGATCCGTTAACGCCTGCAAATGGCTTCTCATGCAAGAGACATACGAGGCCATGTCTTGTAGCAACCTTCTTCATTATCTCCATTGTCAGCTGATTTGAATCAGTTGCAACATTGGTTGTGGAGTAGATAGGTGCAAGCTCGTGCTGCGCAGGAGCAACTTCGTTATGCTCTGTCTTTGCGAGGATTCCAAGCTTCCAAAGCTCTTGGTTCAGGTCCTCCATATATTCATTAACTCGAGGCTTGATAACTCCGAAGTAGTGATCGTCCATTTCCTGTCCTCTTGGTGGCATAGCACCGAAGAGTGTTCTACCTGTGTACTTGAGGTCTGGGCGTTTGTTCCACATTTCCTGATCTACAAGGAAATATTCCTGCTCAGGTCCTACGCTTGTTCTTACGTAGTTTGTTTCAGTTCCGAAAAGCTTCAGAACTCTCTTTGCTTGGCGGTTGATGGCCTGCATCGAACGAAGCAGTGGAGTTTTCTTATCAAGTGCCTCTCCTGAGTAAGAGCAAAATGCTGTTGGTATGCAAAGTGTGTGATCCTTGATGAAGGCATATGATGTTGGGTCCCACGCTGTATAACCTCTTGCCTCGAAGGTAGCTCTGATTCCTCCGGATGGGAAGGATGAAGCATCAGGCTCACCCTTGATAAGTTCCTTACCTGAGAACTCCATCATGACTCCGCCGTCAGGTGTTGGGGAAATGAAACTGTCATGCTTCTCAGCTGTAACACCTGTAAGTGGCTGGAACCAATGAGTGAAGTGTGTTGCTCCATTTTCCAGAGCCCAGCTCTTCATCTCCTTAGCAACTGCATCAGCAACTGTTTCATCGAGTCTTACATTTTCATCGATGGTCTTCTTCAGTGATGCATACACCTCAGGTGAAAGCCTCTCCTTCATAACCTTGTCATTGAAAACAAGTGATCCAAATAGTTCTGGTACATTAAGTTTTTCCATAGCATTTTTCTCCTTTGTATTCTTGATAAAAAAGAAAAAGCGCCCTAGAGATTTATTCTCTAAGACGCCATTGCCTTTTCGTTTTATGCTTTTATGTTTTCACATTATACTCGCCATTTTTCATTTGTCAACACTTTTTTTCACTAAAGTGATAAAGTGAGTTTATAGTGAGTAAATAAGAACCGTCCCTATATACTCACTATTTAATATAACATAAATCCAAAAGCCTAGTCAGGCTTTAATTATTGTGTATCTTTTCTTTAAGTGCACCATTAACTGATGACATCTTAGGAGTTGTTGTCTTTGTCACCGTATTGGGTATCATCTTCAATATCCTTGATCTTTCGCGCTGGGACACCGCCCACCAGACAATTATCAGGAATATCCTCCGTGACAACAGCGCCCGCAGCAACGACAACATTGTTGCCTATGGTAACACCTGGAAGTATAGTAACATTTCCGCCAATCCACACATCATTACCGATATGAACAGGCTTCGCAAATGCCATATGTTTTCTCCTGCTCATTGGCGAAAGTGAATGACCAACTGTTGTGATAAGTGTATGGGGTCCTATCATTACATTATCCCCGATATAAACCTCACGAATATCTAATATGGTCAGATTATGATTTCCTGTAAAGTTATTACCGATATGAATCTTCTGCCCGTTGTCACAATTAAAGGTCTTCGCGATCCACACCTTCTCTCCGACACTGCCGAGCATGGCTTTCAGTTGTTCATACTGTGCCTCAAAGTCAGTATCATCTATATCATTAAACTTTCTACATTGGTTAAGTGCATTCACTTTTCTTGCTATAGCATCAGGATCATCGTAACAATACTCCAGACCTGCCTCAAGCTTTTCTATCTCTGTCATTTTGTTCCTCCTTCGTAATCATTTAATTATTCGCTAAAATCAATCAACAGTAAGGCTTCCTTTTTATTATCGTTCATATCTTTTAAGAATTGGATAACATATTACTTGTATTCAGATTTATCACTTTAGCTAGTTTAGAATATGTTTCTTCTCTAACTCCCACTTGTTCAAAATACTTTTCTATGTCATCTAAAACCTTAATTATATCATTTATAATCTTTTTACACTTCGAAGAGGCAATCCCCATATTCTTTCCTGCAGAAATCAAATCATTATATGTAATTTTTTCACTCTTTCCGTTAACTAGCATCTGATGCGCTTTTAACCATCTATTATTTAGATTATAAGAAAATGTAATATCATAAGCTGGTGACAATCTCCACTCACCCATTTTGTTCATAAGAAAAGATATGTTTTTCACATGATCATCCTGATTTACAAAAATCACATTAAATACCATTCTTCTATATAACTGCTCGACATCACTCATCGATGAGTTAAGTAACCTTATAACTTCAGCAGCTTGCTCATAACTGCATTGCCCAGGATAGTTGTAATCAATATGAGTAAGTGCACCTAATGTCTGCATATGTATTTTTTGATTTTCTACCCTATCAAATCGTTTGGTCATAAAATGGTGTCGGCCATTCTCTTCCAGAATTTTACATTTCTCCATATAGATTCCTGCTGCTTTAGCCATCAGATAATAAGCATATTCGATCAATGTATATTCCACAGAATCCTTAAGATTATGATCGCCATTCCTCTTTACTCCATCAAATTTAATAAGCCAATATTCGAAGCCATTTCCTGCATCTATCTGACCACTTTTTATCTCGGAAGTCTCCTCATTTACAGCTATCAATGCTTTGGCTCTGGCCCCACCTGCAGATGTTCCCAGTTGAACTAATTGACTATATCCAATTTGCTCATCCACGCTTAGTTTTTTACTCTCTTTATCAGATAATACTTTAGATGCAAACTCAACCATCTTATCAATATTTACATTCTCCTCTGCTACGCTTTTAGGTCCGGAAACCGGTCTATATTCCAAAGCTCCCATACCACGAACCCCAGTATAACAAAGCCTATCGATAGTATTAAAATCATCAAGAGAATGTCCTTGTTCCATAAGCCATCGTTCAATAACCCGATTACCAAACTTATCAGGAAGTGAATCTGCTATTAATCCTGGTGCTCCATGAAAGGCATCTCCGGAAAGGTCGGGAAATTCATAAACTACGTTACTAAGGCGCATTTTTATTGGTGATACTTCTATTCCACTACCTATAAAATCTTTATCATATTCAAATGAAACATATGGTTTTCCATCATCCTGGTGAACAACACCTATACGCGTTCCCCAAAGTATTACTTCCGCAGTATTTATCATTTTTCATCCCCCCATACAAAAGATTCTTTATTACTTTTCTTTTTCTTGGATGCCCTTTGTCTTTTTTTTTCTGATTCTAAATATGCTGATGGTCTCTTACTCAAATCAGGAACGAGCATATCTAATCGATTATCGAGTTCTAAAGCTCTCAAGATTTTATAAAGTGCTGACAAGCTTATATCCTCACCATTTTCAAATCTGGAAATGCTCCTGACCGATAATCCTGACCTATCCGAAAGTTCCTTCTGCGTCATAGGATAATTTATTCTATATAATTTTAAACGCTCACTTAATTCTAATAAACCATTCATTCGTCTTCTCCTAAACTAAAATCACACAATTCCAAACATAACAAACGCAAAATAAATAGACATATATTGCTTACTATAGTTAAGAATATAACATATCACGCAATATATGTCTATTTATTATATGTGGAATTTTAAAAACTCCATTTTGCTATTTAAGGCTTTCCAGCACCGTGATATTCTTTTCATAATTAGTCCTACCCTAGCGCCACGTCCAACACCATCATGAGAGTAAATCCTACAGAGAATAAAAGCACGCCTACATTTGAATGCTCCCCCTCTGACATTTCCGGCATCAGTTCCTCGACCACTACATATATCATTGCGCCTGCTGCAAAAGCCAGCAAATACGGAAGAGCAATTCCTATTATATGTGAAGCAAGTATTGTAATAAATGCGGTGTGATAGCCTTCCGGTAATAAATTAATAAAATCGTCACAGGCCGCTTTCTTCGCAGCAGCTACTACTTCCTCGTGAGTTGCATTTTCTTTCAAGTAACTTGTAAACAAAATATACAATGGTAAGATTAAACAATCACATGATCAGCGCATCCACACTGACTGGTCTTCAACAAGTTTCTAGCAACTTCTTTATTCAGAAACATACTCATACTCACCATCTAAGCCTTCGAAAGAATCTTCATTCCCTGGCTCAGGCGTTGCTTTTACACTAATCTTGCTACCTTTAGCCTCAATAATCACCGATCCTTCCCCATCTACCTTCCATGTATACTGGTTATCAGCTGTTTCTATCAAAAAGCCAGAAAGATTACAAACTATGGTTGCATCTCCTCTATCTTGGATTTCTCTTACTACCATCATAGTACAGCCAAATGATTCCCCATCCTGATATGATATTTCAATAGTTTTATTGTAAATAAAATCCCCACTATTTGTAACACTTGTATATTTACCAACTCTCAACTCTTCTGCTGGCGCATCAGCCATGCTATCATAATTATCTATTGTTATTTTTTTTGCAGTTATACAAGGATCCATTTTAGTACTTCCAGATATAGCCTCATATTCGAATAATCCATAATAATCTCCATAGACTGTCAACTGATCATTTTCTAGTATTCTTACATCTATAACATCATCCGTATACAAAACTATTAATGATTTAAAATCATTATCATCTCCAAGATTTAATTGAACAAGTTTATTTTTATCATCTTCAATTACCGAGACAACAGTTCCAGAATATTTAAGTTTCAAACCTATATAATCATCTGGTTTTCTATTTATACTATCATAGTCTATATCGGTTCTATAATCACTCTCTTTAAAACCCTCTTCATCATTATCACTCTGACTATTATTATCTTGTACTTCTGTTATGTCTTCTGTAGTTGTTTCTGTAGTTTCCAGTTTAGTGGATTCTGTATTAGTTGTTACTTCT
Organism: Eubacterium sp.; assembly: GCA_017480495.1. GTDB lineage: Bacteria > Bacillota > Clostridia > Lachnospirales > Lachnospiraceae > Eubacterium_Q. The sequence continues at coordinate 148,098 of JAFVAQ010000003.1, forward strand.
GTTGTATCATCTGTTTTTTCCACCGCAACCCCTTGTTTTTTTCCACATGATACTAAAACCACAATCATTAATACAGTTACAACAAAAACAATAATCGTTTTATATCCTTTACTCAATACATCATTCATTATATTACCTCCAATTAATTATTATCTAAAATATTATAAAATACACCTAAGGTTAATGGGTCTGAATACGTTTCATTACTATCTATAAAAGTAATACTAACTGGGGTAACAGAATATGTCTCTTCAAATTCTTCATATCTAAACTTAAGAATAACATCATCGCTCTTAGGAGGATAATACCCTTTAACTGTCACATAATATGAACCATCACTTATTTTCTCAGCATCCCATTTAGGATTTTTAATTCCATTCTTTACCCAATAATCAATATTATGATTATAATTATCAAATTGGATTTCTTTAACTCCCTCAACCGGATAATAATTAATCATATCTGAAACAAATCCGCCTAATATTAATAGTATCAAAAACAAATAAACAAGCGGTCCCCAGAAGAGCTTTTGTTTTTTACTTTTTATGTTTTCCTCCGTTAGTTCTTCATTACTTTCTACATCAATTACGCTTGGCTTAGGTAATTTTTCGCCACATCGAGGACAAAACAATGATTGATTAGAAACATTACCGCAAGAAGGGCATACAACATTTGTACTTAATGTTTTTCTCCTTTTCATTCTGGTAAAGATACGGCAAATGCAAGTTATTGCAGATAAAAAGCAAAAAATCCCAATAATAGTAAACCAAAATCCCCCTAGTATAAGAAAAATTATGCCAGCTATTATATATAATGGTGTTTCTATCCAATTAGAAATTTGATCAAATTTAATTGCAATTTCAGTAAATTTTTCACTATTCCATAACCTCTTAAAGAAACCATTTGGATTATTATTCTTTTTAATGCTAATATTTTGAGCGCTATTATTTCCCATGTTCACTTGAGATTTATCAACCTGCATATATCCAGCGTTTGGTTCACCACAATAAGGACAAAACTTATCTGCTGGATAAATTAGATTATTACATTTAATACATCGCATAATACTTCCCCTTTCTAGATAATAATAAAAACATTATATCATAAACTTCCATTTTGGACACTACAAAACTTCTATTTTGGATAAAGTCTATCCCAAAAGGAGGTCTAACGTAATGGAAAGAATCACACAAACAAGATATCCAATTATTGGTAAAAATATTGAACGATTATGCAAGGAAAGGGAAATAAGATATATAGATGTAATTGCGCAACTTAATATACTTGGCGTAGACTATGTCACGACAGGAGTATTTAGCAAAGTTATACATGGTCATAATAACCCTTCCGTAGAAATGCTATATGCGCTCACAAAAATATTTAATTGTGATTTTAATGAGTTTTTTAGACTAGATTAAGTTAGAATATGCAAGATAATTTTAGCCCATCCTCATAAAGAAGACGGGCTATTTCTTTTATTAACACCGTAAACTAACAAGCGTACTATACATATTTTCAATGAATATGTCATTATCGTTTTTATTATTATTCAGCAGATTTTATCTAGTTTAATATCTACAAAGATTCCTTTAAGACATCCAGCGCTTCCTCAGGATCACATTCGATATCTGGCAAGATTGGTAGTTCTTCTTTACTTTCATCTACACGATGCCATTTTTTGCTGGATATTTGAAAATTAATATGTGACTCTGGAAGCTGAAAACGGGAAACCTCACCATAGCTTGCAGGCATGTTGCCACTTGCTTCTCCTACGACTTCACCAAGACCATTATCCTGTATCATCATTGCAAAGTCCATAGCTGAACTATAAGTAGAAACTGATGTAATAACATATACTTTTCCTGAAAACCCATAGCCCTTCTTCTTGTTCTTTTCAACATCTGCATCTGACTTAATGTATAACGGTCCAAGTCTAGTTTCATCAGCCCAGTCCTTTACTTCATCTGCATCGAGATAACTGATGAATTCATCTGCCACAAGTGAGCTTCCGCCAGAATTGTTTCTAAGATCCACAGCTACATTTTGAATATTCTTTTCGTGCACCTCATCAAACATTGCCGCTACAACATCTTTATAGTGCTGATTATAGGTGCAGTTATCAAGCGTCAGAACGGCCAGACTTCTCTTCTCGTCTATTTCATAACTTACGAAATCAGAAGCCCCATTACTGCTATGCAGGTCTTCTCCTGTAACAGACTCTTCATAATCCAGGTACTCCTCCATCACGAGAAAGTCCTCTGCTGTCACTACCACATCCAAGGTCTCCCCGTCTTTCGTGAGATAACTATAGGTTATATCACCTGATGTATCTATATCCAAATATCTAAGACCTTCCAATGTAGATATTCTGTTTTTGAGAATCCTTATTCCATAGGCCTCTGTCTCATAACTAATATATCCTGGCTTCTGCTTAAGCATTTCCTCGAAGCTTATGCCATTTACGGCGACTAATGTATCCCCCGCAGACCTGTGTTCGTAGATATGCTTCATATAATGAGGTTCTAGATAATTCTCCGACACATGAGTATGTCCATCTCTCAGCAAGGAAAAGATACTTTCAAGCTCGCGGCAAAGTTCGTATCCTGTCATTGAATCCACATTTTCTATATCCTGCTTAACCTTCTCAGCCTGAGCCTCTACATCATCAGGAAGTCCGTGAAGAGTAAGTGGATGAATCTTCTTTAGATATTTCATTGCGAACTCGTAATCTTTTAACGCCTGCTCCCGGGTAAGAACTATGTTACCTGTATCTTCATTCCATGCATTATTTCTGTATGAGTTACTATTCCAATATATATTAAATTGCGTAGCCGCTACCATAAGGAGAACTATAATTATATCTAATACTGCAAAAAATATAGTTCCTACCCTAGACGGTTTTTTTTCATATTTTTTTCTTATGACAATATGAATAGTATTTACGATTATAAGCCACACTATTGTTAGTATAAGAGCAAGGATCTCATTTATATTCATTAGATACAGATTAAGTGGAATCATTCCCAAAACCAGTATACGAACCAGAACCTTACCTATAGTTTTAAAGACAGTAAATAATTTGCTTTTCATATTTCCTTTAACCTTCTTGTGTTTCATTCAGTAGTTCGCCACCGGAATGCCATTAACAGTCCGTCTTTAATGGTATTAACTCTGAATAATTATACTTGAGAATTCTGATTTAAACAAACGATATAGAATGGTGTCATTGAAAAGGAGTGCCGGTATCATAGCTCTGTCGGACGTTCTTCGTCCTGAGGCAGCAGATATGGTGAAGCGTCTAAATAATATGGGAACAAAGTCAGTTCCTGGAATCCTGACACCAACCACAGGTGCACTGGTTCATAATGCTGGCTCGTGCTTTGCACAAAAAAATCGGTGCGACAGGATTTGAACCTGCGACCCCGGCGTCCCGAACGCCGTGCTCTACCAAACTGAGCCACGCACCGATTTACATCTTTAGACAGGTAAATGCTGTATTCATCACTTAACCTCCTCATCACTAAGAGTAGTAGTATATCAAAATTAAACCTATTATAACAGGCTATAGTGATTTAGAGGCTTCATTTAGCAGTTTTTCCACAAGCTCTTTTTTCTCATACAAAACACAGCCACCCTCATGAGTATCTTTGAGGATATCGCCAGCTCTGAGCGCCATAAAAAGAGGCGAATTCAGCGCATCTCTAAGGGGCTTATCCTTTATATTCACATCGGAATATGGAGAAAATGGACATGGTTCAGCTCCACCGTGTGAATTAATATGAAAGAAGCCTCTGCCTGCCGCAACACATCCACCGGAATTTTTCTCATCTCCAGGAAATGAAATATAAACCATCTCCGGATGCGAATTTCGAAGACGACTGATTTCAGCCGCAAGATACTCTCTATCTTCATCTCCCGGCGCCAGATATGCACTGTCATCTGATACCGGAACATATTCAACGAATATAACCACCTTGCAACCACGATCTGAAAGCTTATTTAGAAAGCTCTCCGTCGTAACTTCCCTTATATTCTGCGTAGTCACAGTTACGGAAGCACCAAATATAAGACCGTGTTCATGAAGCTTATTCATATTAGAGATAAGGTGATCATATATACCTTCTCCACGCCTTGCATCCGTGACTTCTCTTTCTCCTTCAATACTGATGATTGGAAGAAGATTCCTGCTCTTATCAAACATTTCCAGATATTTCCCATCTACGAAAGTTCCATTAGTAAATATCGGAAAAAGGATATCTGGTGTCTCTGCCGCTGCAGTTATAACATCTCGCCTTAGCATAGGCTCGCCACCTGCAAGAAGGATAAAGCTTATTCCAAGCTCATCTGCCTCCTTGAAAATCCTGCCCCACTCCTCAGCTGTCAGCTGTGCCACAGGTTCAGAATCCACTGTAGCATTATTACATCTCGAATAGCATCCTGCACAGTGAAGATTGCATTTGCTTGTAATGCTCGCAATAAGAAACGGAGGTATGTGTTCCCCCCTAGCTTCCGCTTTCTTTCTCTTCCTGGATGACGCCTTACTGGCCGCGGCAAACTTCACCATAAAAGCACTTTCTCTTGGATCCTTAAGTGTTGCTTTTAATGCATCCGACACTACACGCTCCACACCCTTAGTCATATATTCCTGAATATCAAACTTTTCATCCATAGCTTTAATCCTCTATTCAATTTCAATTTATCTTTTGCACTATTATATTTTGCACAATCTATTCTGTCAAGAAAAATACGACCAGCTAATAAGTGTGAAAGTACGTACAAAGTCCTTTCCCTTTTCAGGATACTCACAAACATATATCCTATAATTGATTACGGAAGCGAGGGAGCCTATAAGTGAGCAGAGTCCGGCTGTATCAGCACCATAGATAAGCCCTGCTCAGCACGCCACTTATTGAAGGATTAGCCACAATGGAGGAAGAGATTCTGAGGACTGCCAAAGGGCATCAAAAGGGAACCACATATACTCACTAATCTTAGTAAATATTTAAAGACTTATTAAGGAAAAGATATTATAATAATTAGTGTTTAGAATGTATAATATTAATTATTTTGTAACCAGTGAAGGGAGAAACTATGAAAAAAATTACCAGAGTCTGCCTAATAGCTATGGCACTTGCATTTATCCTTACAGGATGTGGCTCGTATGTACCAGAGGATTGGGCAACAGAAAACATCAACTACTACAAGGTGGGCTTCAAGGATCAGTGGAAGCACGAGGATGCGGACTATAACATTTGTCCGGAAATGAAGGACCCAAAAAACAAGTTTGGTTATCTACTGGTTGATCTCGACGGAGACGGCGGAGATGAGCTCCTGATTGGAATCATCGATGATGCTAAGGAGACCAAGTTCTGCGATCTCATTATTTACCACAAGGATTTTGGACCAACACGTTCCTTTGCATGCGGCGACGATTATTATTTCTATCTGTGTGCAGGAAATGTAATCAAGATGGAGTCTTGGCGTGGTTCGGAAACTGAAATTAGTTATATGAAATACGATTCGAGCGAGAATTCATTTCCTATAATCGAGTCGGATGCTATGCCAAAGAAGTTTGATTTGATTCCGTTGAACTAAATGGCGAGCAAAAATAGGGACGGTTCTGATTTACTCATTCACTTACGAGAACAAGTAAATCAGAACCGTCCCATTTTGCTCACCTATATGTGCAAAACAGAAACGTCCCTATTTGCATAGTTTAGTGGTGTGGGGCGCGATTCTGCTGCGCTCTTTCGAGAGCCTGCTTGTAGTTCTTAGCTGCAGCTTTCATAACATCTTCGCTCATAGCCACACGGTTTACGACACCTTCCACGGTTTCGTTATTCTTAACGCGAAGGGCATTCTTTCTAACGAGGTAATTCTTTACGTTATCTACCATCTGGTCATATGCAGCCTTGCCTTCTTCTACGTTTCCGTAAGTAGCAAGGTTATTCGCAAAGGATCTATCATTAGGATTATTAAGTATTCTAAGAGTTATGATTTCAGCCACACCCTTGTAGGTGTCATTCCAGAAAGGTTCCATATCTCTGAGCCCAGTATTACGTTCATTGAATTCCTGCTGAGCAGTTGCACCGTAACCTCTATACTCATCAAACCTTTCTCTGTAAGCGGCGCGATTCTGCTGAGTCTTCTCCTCAACCTTGAGCCACTCGCTCATACCATTATTCGCGTGAGTCTGCATGAATTTCTTGAAGGTAGAATTCTTTGCAAGCGCTTCGTACTCTCTCTTAAATGTATCTGGTGTGAACTCTCTCACTGCAGCCTCTGCCTGAGCCTTTGTAACTCCTGGCCTATGAACCTTATCAAGGAACTTCTTAGCCATCAGATATTTAGCCTTATCAACTATGCTCTCATTTGGCTTAATTGTCAGATAATGATCTACAGGAAGTGTAGCTCCGTAGCTATTAGCCATAGTCTTTGTATACTTTGATATATAATTGCGCATCTTGAGCTGTGCCCTGGAAAGATCCATCTGCTCTGTAAAGTTAACCCCCGGAGTTGCCTCAGCTGCTATAGTTGGATACCAACCTGCAAACTCGTCAGCCTTTTCCTTTACAGCCTTCAGATTTTCATTTCCATATGCCACATTCTCCTCATTTGAAATGATACAAGTCCTTGTTCTCATATCTTCATAAGCATTCATGACAACCGGCATTTTATTGATAAGATTCTCTGACATCTTGAGACGAACATCACCTCTCTCAGTTCCCTTAAGTCCGAAGAATCCAAAATGTGTTCCGAAGTAGCTGCAAGCTGTTCTATATACATTCATCATAGAAGCCTTGACTACTTCTGGTCTTGTATTTTCATTATTCAGATTTTCAAGTAATGCATTTATGCTTTCTGTTAGTCTCTGATAAAGTCTAGAACCTTCTCGTTCTTCAGAACCAAAGTTCTTTGTCTGATCATCCTGTGTAGCAATCAGTCTATTCTTTATTCCATTTAGATAGTACTTAATTCCATTAACACCCTTAGTGTAATTATTCTTTGCAGAAATGAAATTCTTAATTCTCTGTCTACCAGGATTGTTATGACCTTCTGGACGATTTTGATCTTCCGGAAGAATTGGTTCATTTATAACTGGAACCTGTACAGGTGCCTGTGCTGGAGGCATAGGAATTCTATTAACCGGATCCAGCATTTGCATAGCATCCGCATCGTTCTGGATATTATTATTAATCTCTACAGGAATCTCATTATTAATTACGTTATTAATTTCGTCAGGAATATCTTCTCTTACATCTTCTGGAATGAAATTCTCCTGTTCATTCTCCTGTTTATCCTGTTTTATAGGCTCATCCTTCTTGATAGCTCCAAGTCTTGCAAGGTTCTTTTCGATTTCCTTCTGCTCATCCAGAAGCTTCTTTCTGTCAGCCCCGAAACTATTAAGTGCTGTGTACATGTGTGGAGGAATATTCTTGTCGGTAAACTTCTCTAAAACTCTCTCTATATTTTCAATATAGCCTCGATTTTCGTCTAGCTTAACCTGTACAGCCGCCTGTCTTATCTTCCGATATTCAGGATCATTCTTTTGCTCGTTTTCTTTACGTTCCTGCTCTTCTTTTTGCTTTCTTTCCTGTTCTTTTGCGAGTCTCTCGTCTCTCTTCTTATCGAATTCAGCTGCCTTTTCTTCTATTTCCTTTCTGAAGGCATCCTTATTCTGCTCGAATTCTTCTCTATATTCTCTGTCTAACTCCTCGTCATCTTTTTCATTCTCATCATTCTCTTCATTCTTTGCAGGAGCTTCATCAGCGATCTCATCATCTTCTACATCCTCGAGGCCTTCTTCAACCTCTCCGATATCCTCCATCTTCACCTTTTTTACCTTAGGAGCCGGAATCTTGTATGGAGCTCTAAGATCGATAAGTGAGTTAGGAATCTTAAGATCATAGTGAAGTAGCATTTCATTATTCTGATCAGCAATAGCTTTATATAAAACCTTAGTCTTTTCAGATTTTCTAGCAATCGTATGTAAAATGATTACCTTGCGGAACTTCATAGCAAGCGCGTCAATAGCCTTGCTCTTCTGGGCATTAGTCATATTCTGATCATTCTGTCCATTAATGATATTCTGAGCAGCCCAAAATGCTGTAGACATTACATTTCCATTTTCAGTTAATACCTCAAATGCATCTGTCGGATCATCGGCACGCTTGTTGCCCATGAAATCTACTTCATCGCCCACCAGTTCTTTAAAATGATTTACTAGAGGAGCCATTGTATCATCGAAGAGATTAGTAGCTACTTCGAGCTCTTCTGGAGAAAGTGCTTCAAGTTCTTCCTGAGTCAGATCCCTGGTATTCTTTTCGTTACTATTGAAAGGCAGACTTCCGATAGATTTTCTGTCGATTTTCTGAATGAGAAGGTTATACTTAGTAACCTCTTCCACCAGCTGCTTCTGAGACTCATCCTCCAGGAATACCTTTTCTTTATTACGAGCTTTGTCTCTTTCCTTGATTCTAGCTTCGAACTCAGCCTTATTAAACTCCACTTCCTTCTGAGGAGCCTCTGCAACTGGTTCTGGTGCCTTCTCAGGCTTTACAAGCATATCGCCCTGCTTCAGCTCATCCAGCTCCTTCTGGAACATTTCATTTTCCTTGAAATTCTCGAACCTAGGAGTGTAAAGTATATGCTGCTTAGGATTTCTAAGAGCCTGAAGAGCAAGTGCTTTTGCATACTGCACTTCTTCTGCTGGTCCGATATTATCATCAAAGGAGCAAATATTTCTTACATACTCAACCAGATTCACATATTCAGCATTTGGATTGAGCTTGATTTTCATATCATGAACGATACTCTTGCGAGGATCTCTACCATGGTCTCCAACCTCTCCTTCATCAGCAATCTCAACCTCAATAAAAAGCTTATCGAAAAGTGCCGATATTCTTTGTAGCTCATCCTTGTTGATATCATCATAAGAAAGCATTACATCTCTAGTATCTGGACTGAAAGTAGTAAATTTTTCAGCCTCAACAAAACTAAACTCATTTGCTGCTCTCTTAAATCCATTCTCAACTAACTTTTTGTATCTCTTTGCATCTTCCAGCTTTTTCTGGAATTTTGCTATTTTCTTACGACGCTTTTCCTCCTGAATAGCATTATTCTTATCAAGCCACTGCTGTGGTGGCTGACTCTTATTCACCTCTGCGAAAAATTTGTAATTTTGAGGATATAAACCTCCCACTCTCTTATTAAACTGAATTCCTACTTTTCTATCTGGAGAAGCAATTGCACGGAGAATATTGATTTTAATCATAGTACTCTCTCCGTTCGCTCCATTAGTGAGCTTATTAATTTCCTGTACTCTGTCCTCTCCTAACTCTTCATTTAATCCCTGTGGACGACTTCTCCACTTATCTCTTTCATTTTTGGTGAATTCCCCTACATATACAAATTTATTTGGATTACTTATATCAGAAATCTTAAACTCGCTTAAATATATACCTGTTCTAGCGCGAAAATTAGGGAACATTTTATTGAAAAGCTTAAGAGCCTCATCAACATTTTCCTTAGTAAGATTCTTATACAGGCTAATTCCATCATCTTCAAAAGTTTCAGGAGCACAAACCTTTAGGTCATATATCGAAGTATTGTCATCAACATGAATTCTTCTCTCATATTCTTGCTTGACTGCCAGTTCTGTATGGTCAGAATTAGGCATAATGCCATTTTTTCCATTGATAGCAATATTATTCACATCTTTGTTATGAACATATACTTTGCCTGCTGTTAGATCAAAAGTATTATTATAAATAACTACAGGAGGATCATTATTTATAAAAGAATTTAATACAAAAGCTTCTACTACCTTCTGAACATTCTCTGGGTTTTTTTCTACAGAAATCTCGAAGTTCTTATCACCCTTTTCTACCTTTTTTCTAATACATGATCGATCCTCTGAAGGTTTCTTAAAATCAAATGTCTTAACATGGAAACTATCATATACCCTTTTATTTACAAGGCCCTCATGTTCTAAATATGCACCAAATATTTTCTGGAACTCAACATGAGCCTTATCAAGCTCTTCCTGTGTAAGAGACTTAGAATCAAATGGCTTGTCCTTGAATCTCTGCACGAAAGAAAGTGCCTCAACACCCTTCTTATCTGCATTTTTTATATCATCTATTATTTTCGGTAAAGCATCATTATATTCCCTCTTATAATTTTCGAGCCCCTCTTTATATGCCTGTGTCTCAGGAATCCTATTGATTTCATTATGAAGTCTACCTGGCTTAGCTCCAAATCTTTTGTCATAATAATAAATACGACTATTATGAAGCGCAAAAAGAATCGCGGCTTTAGTATATTTTTCCACAACTGCTTTGTCTGTAATCCCGCGTTCACTTAACTGTTTTTCAACTATCTGAGAATAGGATTCTTCCTCTCTGTAGTCTGTAAATTTACTAATATCAAATGCCTTTAGCTCAGAAAGGTCTGAAAAGTTTGTATCAAAGATATTTACGCACTTATCTAATTCCGCAGGAGAAACCATATCGATATGAAAATCTTTTCTAATATACTTATATCCCAATAAATCTAACTGATAGATCTCACCCATATTCTCGTTGGTTTTATTCTTATAATGCGCATCTATTTTTTCATAGACAGCCATGATATCCTCTTTTGTGATATCTGGCTCCTTTGGGGCATTTTCTTCTTTTATCTCATTTGTGTCCTTTATCTCATTTGTCTCTTTTGCCTCATTCTCTACTATCTTGTTTTCCTCGAAATCTTTCATAGCGCCTCTCCTTTTATATTATCTCCATTCTTCGCTACGCTCAGAAGGACTGTTTTACATTTACACGTATATTCTACAATACAAAACGCAACAAAAGGGCAACAAATAATTGAAAAAATATGCAAATAGGGACGGTTCTCTTTTGCATATATGCAAATAGGGACGGTTCTCTTTTGCACATATGCAAAACAGAAACGTCCCTATTTACTCATTATTTACTCATGGGCTATAAGCCCGCATATTCCAGATATAAAAGTTTCATTTTTTCATCATCGTGAACATATGTATGTTCATGCTTCTCGCCTTCAAATATCAGCTCACCGTCTTTGTATACCTGAAGCTGATTCTGAGGCACCTCCTCCCAACCATCAGGAGTAAGCGGATGCGTTGAGAAAACCACCGACCCCGATCTCTCGCTCTTGAAAAGAGTACCCTCTTCATTCTTATGAACGTAGAAATAATCTCCGTCGTAAAGCATTATATTTACTTTATTTCCAGGAACGATTCTTCTGATCAAGCTATCTACAAGCCTAATCCTTTCATTTGCATCGAAGCTATTCATTTCCTGATAATAGTGGCGATTCACGTGATCGACGATATATAAGAGTATCCTCTCGCTGTCCGTGTCGCCAAGCTGTTTTGGATGATAAGCATTTAAAATGTTTGACTCAAAAATAGTGCCATTATGAACAAGCACCCAAGTGCGTCCTGAATCATCCCGCTTAGTAAAGGGATGTGTGTTACTGAAACTAATGTCTCCAACCGTCGCCTTTCTGATATGCGCCATACCTCTCGCGCTTTCTATCCTGCCAGTCAGACGATTCTTGAGATATAAGCTATTCATAGCTCGAACAGGTTCCTTCTCGACTGAGACCGAATTGTCATCCAGGAGGGCCAGTCCCCAGCCGTCACTATGTTCCTTGCTATGTTCAAAAAATCTCTTCAGGAGATCATTTATTTTGATTTTTCTATTTGCAGTAACTCCAAAAAGCTCGCACATTTTCCAGGTACTCCTTATCCTCATCGGAAAGAGACTGCTGTGCTAGTTCAATAAGATAGTCCGCCCACTCGGCAGCGGTTTTGCCACCATAGATTTCGGCATTTAGGCCTTCCACCTCTATCTTCTCAACCGCTTCCTGAAGCTGACTCAGCTCATCTATGTAAGATAGATCATTTTCGATCGTACCGAGATTCTCCTCTGAATAAATGAGACCCTTCAGAAGTGCGGCGTATCCAAGTGCCCTGTCAATAGGTACACTATCAGCAACTCTTACCTCTATGTATTTTTTAACTCTGTAATGGAAGAAGCCCATCGACATGAAATGCTCTATAAGTTTCTTCCTTCTCGCATCATCTAAATTATCTTCATAAATGATGCTATTCTCTACTAACTCCTTCGCGCTCTGGTGTCCGACATTTGTCGTTTCTCCCTCATCAGTTAGAAGAATGAGTGGAGTATTATAGACAACGTCCGCCATCACATCATAGCCAAAATCCTCGTCGAAGGAATGAGGAATAAATCCAGTTCTGTCTGGGTCCAGATCGTCCCACTCCTGAATTCTGAATAGATGAGGCTTATCCTCAGCTCCCCTGAGAGTCGAATGCTCATCTGTCTTATTCTCCATAAGTATCATGAGAATAGGGGATATTTTCTCGAGAACTCGTAGCTTTCTCACCATATCCTCTTCCGACTTATAATCTATTGATACCTGAGTAGAAGCAGAGGCACGCATCATGTACTTGCCGTATCTACCACTTCTCTTAAAATACTCGTCCATATACTTGTAGCGCTTCTTTGGTGAAAGCGGTATATCGTCAGGGGTGATGATACCAAGCTCCACAAGTGGGAGATTTCCCTTCTCTTCAAAATGATATCCACGCTCTTCGAAAAGTGGCTCCCACAGAAGCCTAAACTCCTCATATACACTCTTGATCTTTTCAAGGTCCGAATATGGATTGATGCTTATCTCAAACTGACAGGCAGGCTCAAGACTTGTTGAATACTCGCCCGTGTAATAACCAACCGGGTAGCCATCCATATATATGATCTCTGCTCCCAGCTCAGTTCCTACCTCCTTAATCAGAGACGATATCTCGTGGAACTCCATCTGCTGACCCATATCATTAATAACAAAATGCTCTATCTCGAGACCGAGATTCTCGCTATCAGACTCACCAGATCTAATATACGACGAAATGTCTTCAATAAAACTCATAACATTTCTCTCCTTACTCCTAAGTACTACCAAAGTAAATTGTGTCGTCTAAAATTTAACACTACCTACCTACTTTGTCAATAGGTTTTAAGACTATAGCTAGCCCAAGGAATAAACTATAACAGTGTGCAAATAAGAACCGTCCCTATTTGCACATGTTCTCACATTCGCGTCGTTTCGCGATAATAATTTATCGTTTGTCGATAATTTTCTATTGACAATCATAAAATGCAGTGATATTATCATATCACGAAAGCTGCTACAACCCGGGTTGCAGAAAAGTGTAATACTATTTTTACCAGTGGAGGTTTTTATGAATAAAGAACAAATAATATCGAAAATGAAAAACGGTAGCTTAGTAATCGGAATACTCTGCATACTTGCAGCTATCTTCAATGGAGTTCTTACCTTTATGTATCTGGTTTCACAATACATATATGTAGGAAGAGATGCAAATGGTGAGGAGATTACTATCGAAGGTAATACTGTAGTGGCAGCCGCCAAAAATGCATACCTTAGAAATGGATTAACTGCTTTACTATCAATGACACTCATGATAATTGCCGCAATCCTTTTTTTCAGAATAGCAAAATCCGGTGTTCCTTTTTCATCATTTAACATTACACTAGTTAGGGGTATAGGTGGATTAATGATACTTGGTAGTTTTCTCCCTGGTTTCATAGCACATGCCATTACAGGGTTTAGTGCTGATGGAATATTTCTATCAATGATCTCACCAGTAGCAATGATAAATGGTCTACTTATCTTCTTCCTTGCATATATCATAAAATATGGTGCTATGTTGCAACAGGAATCCGACGAAACTCTGTGAGGTACGAACTATGGCTATAATACTAAGATTAGACCGCGTTATGGCGGATAGAAAAATGAGTCTCAATGAACTAAGCGAGAAGGTGGGTGTCAGCAACGTCAATCTATCTAAATTAAAAACGGGTAAAGTAAGCGCTATACGCTTCTCTACCCTAAATGCTATATGTTCTGCACTTGACTGTCAGCCAGGAGATATCCTGGAGTATGTTGAAGATTAAACGATTCCTCGACCTTCCATTTTGTTCACCTTATTTATTATTACTTACTCAGTGTAATCGTTACATCTCCATTACTCAGAAGCTCTGTCATCTCATCAGCTGTTTTGTCCGTGACCTTTCCAAGTCTTGTATAGTCCCAAGTATTAGAGCCATAGAAAATAACTATGTTACTACTGTTATAAAGGACAATGTCCCCTGCATTTGTTGTTGTATTCTTGTCGTCACTTGGAAGAGTTGTTCCAATAGAACCAACTTGTTCATTTCCACCATACATAGAAAGTTGGATGGTCACAGGCCCTTCCTCCGTCATCTCTTTTATAGCATTTACAGATTCGTTATCTTCCCAATCAACCGCCACTTCTTCATTTCCTATTGTAAGCTTCATATCCGATGTTTTCCCCTTTACAGTGGGACCTGCCCAATCAATTATCCCACCAAATTCATATACATTTGTGTATCCAAGATCCGCAAGCTTCTTCGACGCTTCCTTACTACGCCTACCACTTCTGCAATAAACAAATATCAGCTGGTCCTTGTCCGGAAGCAGTTCTATATCATCCGTCTCGCCAATACTTTCATTAGGAAGGAGCACCGCATCAGGAATGTGCCCGTCATTATACTCCTCCTCCGTTCTAACATCCAAAATGATATAGCCCTCATTTTCCTCCATCATTTTCTGAGCAGTCGTTTGATTAATCTGACGATATCCATCGACCTCTAACGGTGCTTCGGTTGAAACGGTTTCCGAAGCTGTAGAGGATTCCGAAGTTGCGGAAGATTCTGACGTCGCAGACGATTCTGCAGTTGTAGGTTCTCCCGTCCCTTCACTATTCTCATCCTTCGAGGAACACCCAGTCATTACAGAAAATGTAATCACAAGCAGAAGACCTGTCATCAAATGCCTTCTATATTTCCATTTCATTTTACTCATCCATTCTCCTCCTCAAACATCCTCCTCCTACTATAACACAATTGAGTAAAAAAGAACCGTCCCTATATACTCATATCCTCATATCCACACTACGCAACGCTTGCAACTACAACCTCAGCATCTTCATCCTTCTTCTCGCCCCTGCCGATGAAGTAAAGTGAAACTGTGAGAAGTACTGCACCGCAGATTACAACCGCAACAGTTGGAACCTCAAAATCAAGAGCCCCTTCTGGAACTAGTGATGCAAGCGAGTTATTAACCATATGCATTACAATTGTTGGAACAATTGATCCAGTCTTAATTCTAACGATATTCAGTACCACACCTGTAAGAGTTGCAAGAAGTGCCCAGATCATCTGACCATGAACAAGTCCGAATGTAACAGATGTAATAATCACTGCCAGCCATGTTGGCATAGCCTTATCAAGTCTAGAGAACATGAAGCCTCTGAAAACTATCTCTTCCATTATAGGAACAATGATTGATGCTACCAAAACACTCTGCCAAAATGGCATTCCCGCAACTTCACCTGTACTCTCCTCAAGTCCTGTCATAAGAGCTTCTGGAATAGGAAGAAGATCCACACCATAATCTATAACACATATCGCACCAATCGCTGCCGCTACAGCAAGGATGATTGTCTTAACTCCAACCTTCTTGATCGCAACTTCCTCAGTGAACTTATGCTTTCTGACCTTCATAACAATCAAGTAGATAACAAGGGCGAGCACGGCATTTATAATAAGCGCTATCCCCATATTGCCCAGTATCATTTCTTCAACTGCTGCTCCCATAGCATCTTTGTTGACTGCTGTCTCACCTGCAACGCCTGCTTTTAATCCAAGCCATACTGAGCAACCTGCCATCATGATTAACGTTGCCACCATCTGGCACACCATATAAACTCCGAAATAGCAAAATGCCTTTCCTACCTGTTTAAAAAAGTTCTTCATTTGTTCTACCTCCACTTTCTTTTGAGCCCTCGCTCATCTTTCTTGATGCAAAGATAAAACAAATGAAGAACCTTTTGTTATAAAACGTCGCAAAATGTTATTTTATTGTCGCAAATGGTCAAATCCAATCTCAACCACTAATTCTCTAATCCTCTAAACCTCTACTCACCTAGTTCATTATTATATGCATTAAATGTATAATCATCGAATAGCACCCACTTGATCACGTCCAACTTTCCAGGGTTCTCCTCAGCAAACTTCTTTGCGGTAGCCACCGCAATCTTTACCGCCTTATCAAGCGGAAATGAATATACACCCGTTGATATAGAAGGAAATGCTATACTGCGCGCACCATTTTCCACCGCGAGCTTTAGGCAAGATCTGTCCCCAACTTCAACACCTCCTCAAAATGATGCCACCAGGGACGGTTCCACTGGTCTTATTTATCCGTGAGAATCAGCTCACCATTCTCATCATACTTTATCCAGCCATCCAAAACTTTCTTACGATCATCATAATAACTTTCAGGCGAATCACCATGTATCTTAAATCTGTTCCCATTAGAGTCAGTGATTACAGACCTAAACTGATAGCCCTCATAATCTGGAAGACCACCAGCCCCACCTGACTTCGCATATTCCTGCCAAACCTCAACCTTAAAGTCCTCGTCCGGATAAGTCTTCTTCAAATACCTCTCATAATTCTCCTTACGAGAATCCAAATCATCCTGACTTATCTTCTTATTCGACTTATACGTGCACCCACATAACGACACAAGCAGGCATAAACAAATGCCAATAAATAAAATCTTCGCTTTCATTTTTCTCCCTTACCACATTGTATTACGGCTGTCATCCTCCGAGCATCTCGCCGCATCCATCGCAATCGCAACCATCAGCGCCGGCAGCTCATCCATATCATTAACCACATCCAGAACATAAGTATCTCCCCAGTGGAACAATTGTTTAGATATTCGAACCACGAGACGCTCCTGCTCGAAAATGTCATAGTTCCACTGCATGAAGTCCCCCTCAAGTCTCCAGCCCTTGTAGTCTATATTATAGACGGGACGGAAGAAAGAAAACTCCCTCTTAACAATGCCTTGAGAATAACCATTTATGCTTATCTCAAACTCCTTAAAGAGACGGAAAAGCTTTTCCTGGATCAAACCTATTTCCTGACCACTTGCCTTGTCGAACACCCTGATTCTATGTCCTATCGAAAACATATCCGCCTTTACAAAATATCTAGGATACCCCTGCGAATCATATACATCATATGTATCTGTCCAAGAGAAAACCTTTTGCCTAATTAATAATTGACTCATTTTCTATTAATCCTTTCAAAAGTGCAAATATCATAGTGGCTCAATTATACCATAAAAATATACCACTGAGCACGAACTCAGTGGTATATATAAACCTAAGCCAATAGCTTAGCTCTCTTGCTTTCCGGAATCTTTAATGCATCCATCGCTTCTTCAGCAGAGAGATGCAAAGTTTCCATCAGATTAAGGACGCTTGTTCTCTGGCTTTCATCAGTCGCAGCATCAACCTTAGCCTGAACTTCATCACTCATTATTTCCATCAAGGCTTGACACACTTTTTCATCCCTCCTTCTTATCTGATTAAATAAATCTTGATTTGCCGTACTACTTACTTGAAGCACAGCATTAGCATTATTAATATCTCCTTGAGTAGTAAACTCACTCGCAAGAAAATGCCTTATATCCTCTTCTTTTACATGCTTGGATATAATTTTAAGTGCAGCATGGGCATTTCCATCAAGTTCACTGGTCACCACAATTTGTGTAGGAATCTGAACAATCCCAGTAACATAATAGACACCAGGAAATGTCTTCTCTATCATCCCACCATACTTTTTAATAGACCTCATCAACTCTCTTGGATACACATCACGACAAAGAGTAACAGTCAGTTCGTCATACGGGATAATGTCAACTGTTCTGCCAAGACTCTTGTATATATATGCATACCCAACAGCTTTCACATAATCATCAATCGTTAACCCATCGTCTGGAGATTTGAATTCCAAAATGTTGTATTTTCTAAAGAGCACACCAATTTGATTCTTAATCTCTACATCAGAATTTTTCTTGATGATTAGCATATCCAGCCTTAGCGGTTCTTTACTAAGCTCGTGCTCACACTCAAAAGAAAGCACAGACTTATAGTCTTTAAGCTCGAGCTCCATTCCGCCATAAAAACCTGGATGCCAATGAATCTTTGAAACACCATGAGACAGATTTGAATTGCCCAAAAGGACCTCCTTTCTGTCTCTCATCAGCGTTATAATTATACTATACAATCGCCATCAAAATGACAACCCTGAAAATTACAAAAAAGTTGTCACAGGAACCGTCCCCACTGGCTCAATTATAGCCTAAGCCATCAACTTAGCTCTCTTGCTTTCTGGAATCTTTAATGCATCCATCGCTTCTTCAGCAGAGAGATGCAAAGTTTCCATCAGATTAAGGACGCTTGTTCTCTGGCTTTCTTTAGTTGCCGCATCGACTGCAGCATCAACCCTAGCCTGAACTTCATCACTCATTATTTCCATCAAGGCTTGACACATTATTACATCCCTCCTTCTTATCCTTGCAAATCAAAATTCAAATCACACTATACTGAAACATCTCATACGCCAACCTACTCCCCTCAGAAATCTCTGGCGGAAGCAAGGCTCTCGCCACGCACTTCAGCTCTTCCTCAGGAGCCACCTCATTCCTCAGATAAGCATAGTCCCCATCCAATCTCTCAACTGTATATTCTATACGTTCAAACATTTACGTATTCCCTCCTGCCAAATCAACTAAAATGCACCTACTCAAACTTATCAGGATCCAGCATCTTGATCACCTTCGCTGGACTTCCAACCACAACCGCATAGTCTGGAACATCGTGCGTAACAACCGACGCCGCTCCAATTATCGCATGCTTACCAACCGTAACGCCGGCCATAATAGAAGCCCCCGCTCCTATCCACACGCCGTCCTTTATCACAATCGGCTTGCATGTAAGCACCTGCCTATCGTATGGATCATGATTATTCGAAAGCAGTTGAACATTTGCAGCTATCTGAACATCATCCCCAATGAAAATGCCCCCGCGCGACATCGCCAACAGATAAGTGTTAATATAACACCTCTTTCCAATAACAAGATTATCTATCGCCGCACCCGAAAGAGGCGCCGCTACATAGGAACCTTCTCCCAGGCGATCCTCAAACAGCTCGTGCAGCGTTTCATTATACTCCTCTGTCATCGGCATAGTATGGTTCAATTTGTAAAGAAGCTGAGTTAAATGCACCGCCTTCTCTCTATCTTCAGGAGTACTCTTTCTCATATCTACTCTAAGCTCTTCCATCGTTAGTCCCATCCTTTCCAGACATCTGGTTGATAGCCAACTGTCGCCTTCTTACCATTTCGAACTATTGGCATTTTCAGAATTTGTTGATTCTCCAAAATCTTCTCTAGCCTGTCCTCATCAGCAATGTACTTAATTAGAGCGAGCGTATCCTTATCCTTCGCATCCTCATCGATGAGCTTGTCCATACCACCTACTGCTTGAGCAACAGAATTGAACTCACCCTTGCTGAGCCCCTTCTCCTTCAAATCAACAAACTGAAATTTGATTCCGCGCTCTTTGAAGAATCTCTCAGCCTTCCTTGTGTCTGCACTTTTCTTTGTACCAAATATTTGAATGTTCATTACTTACGCTCCATCAAAATATATCATTGTTTTATCTATCCTGTATAGAAAGCGTCTACGATAACAAAATTCATAGACGCTTTTATAATAATTTTTATATATACTACTGTATTTTAATAATTACTCTCTTTGAAGATTCACCAATCGGTGTATATTCTAATTCAATTGATTCAGCATCTTCCGGAATAATATACATTCCTCCAAGAATTGCTGATCTGTCAGCTTCAATATTCGCATTGTAGTCATCCTCTCCAGAAAACATTTCAGGTTTTACAATGATATCATCAACATAACAGTCAAAATCTCCTACACTAACATAATTTGACTCTTCAGAAATATTCGTAACCTTAATTTTAATATAAATAGCCTTTTTTCCTTCTGGAACTTCGGTAAATGTAGAATCATAACCCTTATAGTCTAAATTAGCATCCTCTACAACTCCTGTAATAGTATTATTCCCAAACTCATCACCAATGCCTATTCTATCTATATCATCAGATACTCCCTCTCGTGAATCTCCAGCCCCTTCTTCTGCTTCCAAAATAGTCTCAGTTGTAGATTCATCTGAAATTACAACAACAGTCCTTTCCGAATATTCTCCAAGCGGTCTATATTCAAGTTCAATACATTTTGCATCATCAGGAACAACATACATAGCACCAAGTATCGCTGATCTTCCAGGTTCGATATTATCATTATAATCATCATCCTCACCAGAAAAGATTTCGGCACTTGTTGAAATGTTATCTACATAACAATCAAAATCTCCTACACTAACATAATTAGATTTATCTGAAATATTTGTTACCTTTATTTTTATAAATATAACTTTTTTCCCTTCAGGAACCTCTACCCACGTAGAATCATAATCCTTATAATCTAAATCAGCATAAATCACTGTTCCACTAATCGTCTTATTTTCAAACACATCACCTATTCCTATTTTAATAGGTCCCGAAGCTTTTTCAGAAGGAGAATCTTCATCTTTCATTTCTTCAGATATAGCCTCTGTAACTGTTTCTGTTGTAATCTCAGAAACATCATTTGTGTTTCTATCATTTTTATTAAATATACCAAGCACACCAAAAAATAACCAAGCACCACAAATTCCAAGAGCTATTTGTGAAAGTGTTTTACTCTTTCCATCTTTTTTACACAAATCAATTATTGCAAGAATAATACCCACAATTAAAGTACAGCCAAATATAGAAAATATTAATGCTGCAATCCCTAAACCAGAACTAGGGTTCTTCTGTTTTACCTGCTGTGGTGGCGTTGAATATGATTGATTATTAAAATTCTGTGGGCCTTGTGCATAATTATTATATGTTGTAGAACCTAAATTCTGTTGATTATTAAAAGATTGTCCATACAACGGTCCTGAACCTACACTATTCTGTTGATTATAAGAATTGTTATATTGATTTGATACAAAAGGTTGATTACCTTGATTATTAAATACTTGACCACATTTGTGGCACCTGGTTGCATTACTTGCCAACATAGCTTTACAATTTGGACATATCATATAAGTCACCTCCATTAGAAAATGTTTTTATCTTATGCATGTTAAAATTCAAATAATCTATTTTGTCTCATTTAGAATCATTTTTGCTTCTTTTAAATCAATTCTTGCTTTATGACCATGTTTTTCTAGCAAACCAAGTAACTGTCCCCCATCAATCAATTGTATTGGTTTTCCATTTGCAAAATCATATGCATCATTACCAAAATATGAAGTTGTTACCAAAATACCTTTCATGGCCCCCTCATTCATTAATGTACCATACAAATCTCTAACAGCTGATACACCAACTACATTTGTATATCTCTTTGCTTGAATAACAATTTTACCACCTCTAATAGGATCTGGATCAAATGCAACCGCATCAACACCACCATCCCTACTAGCTTGTGTTATTTTAACTTCACCTCCATTAGCACTAAATTCTTGTCCAAAAACTTCATTGATTAAATTTTCAAAATCTTTCCAATCAATAGCTGCCAGATTTACCCCTTCATTAATTGAATCAATAACACTGTATCCCTCAATAAATCTTTCATCATCCTTATCTAATACTTGAATTGGCTGAACTGGAGTTACATTAGCTATATTAGCTGCTGCAACACCTTTGACACTACGGAACCATGTTTTTGCATCTATTGATGATAGGTTTAGTGACTCAAATTTTTCTCTATTAACTCTAACCGAAAGAATACATGCAACCGTTTCATTACCAGTAGATTTATCAATAGTATTAACCATTCCATTTAAAACAACGGCATCAAATAAATTAAACTCCTTATTAACACTAAATATTCTATTTAAATACAACAAAGCCAACTGATAAACAACATTATCATACTTCTTTGAAACTTGATTATCAGAATAAAAAGACTCTTTAAACTCTTGTCTAGATTTTACATAAGAAACTGACTTTAATTTAGGCATTATATCAATGGTTGGAAAAAAAGCATCCACAATTACATTCTTATTTTCTGAAGTATAACCTATTTTATGGCCCCTCTCATATTCTAAAGGAATATCAATCTTGTCTAATAGCATTTCAATATATTCATCAACTGCATCTGAATCACCATTTTTGACAGATTCTTTAAATTCATCTACTCCTTTATTATGCTCATTCTGTCTATCAATATATTCTTTCTTTCCATTTTCCCATTCAACTACCTTTTTTTGATAATCCTCTTCCATTTTATTATTCAAAGCCTTATTGTTTTGATCAATCTGAAACCATTTATCATGAGCCTGTTTATAATTATTATCATTTTCAGAATTAAACTGAGCCAATTTATTTTTTGATAATTTAACAAATAGACCCGGTTTAGGATTAAAAATCTCATCAGAACGCTGAGGTTCTCTCGCATCAGGAATCATACTTGGCTTATTTGGATAAGAAACGGGATATTCATTATGATCTTTGAGCATCTCAAAATCAATTTTATCAAAATTCAAATCATTAATAAGCAAAGAATCCAACTGATTTTGAATACTAACTGCATCGTTAGTCATTTGTTCAGCGTACATAATAGCCTTTTCATTATTTCGAGCTATTTCTGCTTTCTCTGCTCTTTTTTGTTCAGCTAACATTTTTTTATTATCAGCCTCAATCTTTCTGTTCCACCGTTCATTCCACTGATTCATTTGTATCTCAACTTTATATCTCAATTCATTTTTTGAATTTGCGCCAATTGTCTTTTGTAGATTTAATCCTTCATGATATATTGTTTGATGATATCTGTATCCTCTTCCCATAATTATTAACCTCTTTAATAATAAATATTATTCTTTCTTAAAACTACTTATATCCACACTCCGTTTTCTCTGGTCCATCTACACCAGATTCATAATGCGCTCTAAACTCCATATTGATGTCGCGAATCTCACGCTTACCATCAATATAATCCTGATACATATCAGCCAGTCCTGATGCACATCCATCACAGGAACCACTAATATTACCAAGCGATTCAGCGACTATTTTTTCACGTTCTTCTCTAGTTGTGTCTTTGATTAGTATGCTCATAATTATCCTCGTTATATCCCCTTACTGTAAAACGTACGATGAAATGATTCTTCCAATCATACCTATATCTACCTGTCCCTTAAACTCGAATTTTGCAGTGAATCCATTATTAAACATAAGGAATAATTCTGAGTCTGGGAATATTTCCATAAAACCAGGTGTCTGAATAGAGAAATATTGAACCTTAGAATATGGCATGGTAGCAAATGACTTTCTCTTACCTGTAATTCCCTGAACATCAATAGATATAATACGCTTATCTGTAAACACAAGCTGATCTCTTACCGACTGAAAAGCATACAAAATCTTTTCATTAGGAACCAGAAGTCCTGTAACCTCATTTCTTACCGCATCAGTGTTGATTGGTCTCAAATTAAATACACTGTTTTGATTAAAATTTACTGCCATGATATATCCTCCCTTATCACATATCTAATATCATTTATAAAATAACGCCTGCAACCTAGTGAATGCTCCACATTGCCTACGCATTAGAAAAAAGAGTCACATAGGTTATCCAGCAAAGCTAGACTCATTCTGAACAGGCGTTATATGCTTACTTTAATTTCTTTTTCAACTCAGCTACTTCATCTGAAATACTTTGTAATTTCTCTAATTCATTATTCAAACGATCGATTTCTTTTTCCTGCTCTTTTATCTTTTTATCCTGTCTCTTATCAGTAAGTGTAGCTTCTAGTTTTAAACTACCAGAGCATATCATCCAGATGATTTTAATGATTACATACAAAACTGCAATTGCCCCTATAGCTGCAAAAACGAATACTACATTTTGCACATCCTTATACTGCATTATCATATCTCTAAAAGTTTCCATGTTTTCCTCCTTAATTAACATTCTCGTTTAAATATTTATTTCTAAACAAACATAATTACTACAAAACCAAACAAGAGCATCCAAATCAACATACACCAAGTACACCTACTCAGCGTGTGTTAACCGTCTGCCCTTGTAAGATTTGTAAGTATTATTTTGTCAATTTTACCCCTCATCGCTTGTTGTCCCTTCTCCTTATTTTAGTACCCCAGCGATGTGTTTATTATACCACAAACAGGGTTAATCTTAAAGCAGCAGAGGCAAGTTATCTAGGATAGTAATCATTATTTAATCCTTGCTGCTGGTTAGGATTATCTCTTAATTGATATGGTGGATGAGGAGGACTTTGAGGCTGTGAAGAGCTTCCCGTATACCCATAACTCGATAGCACATTCATAAGCATTCCCCTTTCTCACCCTACTTCTTCAGCACCAGCTCGCAAACCACTCCGCAGTCAGTCACATACACAACCTTAGCCTTTGCCTTCTTCTTGAACATATCGTAGATTCTTCCAGCGCTATAGGAATCTCCCAGGACAGTATTTATGCTGTTTGCGACATGACCTATAGTACCAAGTCCCTCTACGTCTACAGCTATAGCCTCTTTGTCATATTTATTGTCTGGCTCCTTTTTAACTTTCAGCTTCATGCCTCTCTTTAGGAAATCTGATCCATAATAATATCTAGTTCCTGTAAGAGTAAAATATATCTTCTTCATTGTTCCTTACCTCCTTCTGAAGTTGTTTTCGTTTCTGATGCCCCAATTATAAATTCTCCAGTAGGGTGTTAAAAAGGACACACTAAACTTCAGGGTAATTTATCTTATAATACAAAATCCTTAGTCCCATTAATGCATAAGTAACCGCATGCGCCTTAGGGAATAAATACTCTATCTTTTCACAAGAATCTATATACCACCCAGGTATATCATGCCCTCTCATCGCATCTTTCCATTCCGTTGGAAGCCCCAACCTTTTAGCCTTTCCTTTTCGTATGTATTCCATCATTTCATAGGCGAGTTCCTTATCAATTCCCTTTTCTTCCAAATACAGCAGCACATCATCACGTGATGAGATGCAGCCAGTAAGATTCGTAGTATCATTACCAATCAAATCTTTGGCATTTCCTTCCCAAACTCCCGTGCCAAATGCGAGTCCCATCACTTTAATCAGATCAGATATCCCCCTCACCTCAACATACGGCAAAATTTCCTCAAGAATATGGGTTGTCCTAGACCCCGCCAATCCATTAACTCCAGATTCGATTTGCAAATCATCAAATAGCTTTTTATCATTCAAAGTAATATCCAGCGGATTAACCCCTGTCTCTTCCTGCAGGTGTTTCAACATTTGTAGTCCTTTATATTCACACAAATCAAATCTGTAGAAGCATTTCTCATATTCATCCACTGAGAGATTCCCCTCAAGATCTACACCCTCTGGAATTATTAAAAATGCAGTCGGATGATAATCTTTATCTACCTTAAATCTAACAATATCTCCGACTCCATCTAACTGCTTCAAATCAGCCACTATATCATCTCTTATCTCCGGAGCAACATTGAAGACAATCTCCGGCTTCTTTGAATAATCAATTCCATAATGAACTTCCGGAGGGATATTGTAGCCTCCGTACTTTTCAGGCAGCGGATTTATATCAGTTATCCCCATGAGATATGCAACAAATGAACCAGCCAGCGTTCCCCTGGTCCCTGTCATATAGCCTTTTTCTAAACTAATACGCGTTATATTTTGTGCAATAAAATAGTAGGATTCATATCCATTATCGATAATGCCAGCGAGTTCTGCATTTAATCTTTCTAGTATTTCATCTGGAACTATCTTTCCATATATTTGATGCAATTTTTGATCACATATCTTCCTAATATCTCCATTTGCTTTAAACATTAATTCTGCTATTCCTCTCTCCATAATCAACCTTCTTTCTATTAATCAAACTTTCTCGTTTCTGATGCCCTAATTATAAAATCTTTAGTAGGGCGTTAAAAAGGACACACTAAAAAGAGCAGCATTTCTGCCGCTTCTTCATAAAAATTACATAAAAGTTGTCACAGGAACCGTCCCCACCGGCTCCTAATAATTGATACTATAGTAGCAGTAATATAAAAGATATGCAAAACAGAAACGTCCCCATTTGCACAACTAGAATGTTACGACCTCTGGAGCGCTGGTGAATGAGCTGAAGGTTGCAGTAGCGTCCTTCAGATAGAACACTTCTGTATTACCATCATCTGCAGAATACATAGCCTGGAGATCAGGATAAGCATCCAGCATTGACTGTCTTGCTTCCACTCTGTCATCTTCAACAAGCTCGCACGCAACTCTGAGCCACTGGCCGTCCTTGAAAGCGCACAGCTCAGCCTTAGGATTTGCGTGAATCTGCTGTGATACAGGCTTCACCTTTCCTGTCTGGATATACAGCTTGCCCTCGAATATATTTGCTGTTCCAAAAGGACGAACTCTTGGCTGATCGCCCTCAACTGTCGCGAGATAATAAACCCCTGCCGCCTTTAGAAAATCTGCTACTCTTTGCATTTCTTTTACCTCCTAAAAATAGATGTTTTCATTATATCACAAATCGCATTCCATTAAACTCCTTAGTCGCGAAACTCCGCGAGGCATCTGCCGCACGGAGAGTAGCCCCTACCCTTAAGCTCCGCCAGAGTCCCAACGTACTCCTCTTTATTATGTTCTGCCATATCATTTACGCTATTACATTCTGGCAAATGCACCTTCTTGGAGCTCGTATTCAGAACATACGTTCTTTCCTCACTCTCAAAATCGGAGCCACCTTGGTTCCCGTTTTCCTGATTACTTGTCTCATTTACGCTATCAGCCGCGTCATTTTCTCCGACAACTGCATTCTCACTTGGCTTATTCGTATCCGCCGTGACTGTATCTTCTGGTTTTAGCATTTCCGCATCTTGTCCCAACGCCACCTCGCTGTCGCCCGTCGCATAGTCTATCTTGATCCCCGGCTGCACGTTGTAGCAATACACATTGAAGCAGATTCCCTTGCCCTCATCTTCTACAGACCAAGCTTCCATCTGCACTCCCGACGCGAGCAGATTGTCGCCTTCGAAGACCGGCGTCACACGATAGAGAACATGGTTCCTAGTATCGCGGACGTAGTCCAACACTTTTAGCTCGAAGATCTGCATCGTCTCTTGATTAAGGAAACGCGTACCTGTAATCAGGTTCAGGGGATTCGCATTTTCGCCCGCGAGACTGTAAGCGATGAGGTGAGACCTATTGTATAAATAGTTGTCTTCAATTAGGTCTGGATACTTGACTGTGTGCCAGCCGGAAGGCCTTATTTCACCAATGCTACCGCGCTCCTCCGTAGGCATTAGCTCCGGACAGATATTCGCGTATGCCACACCACATCTTCCCAGCTCATCCAGTGAATCGTAATATTCAAATGCATCCGTACTCTTTTTTTCTTCATCGGTAAATAGAGGTACATTTTCATTTAGCTCTATAAATGCCTCGCCGGAATATGCGGGATATTCGCCACTCGAGGTTGAAGTTTTTTCAAAGGGTTCATCACCTTCTTCTCGTGACTTAGCACCACTTGACTCATCGCCTATTGGCACTACACCATCGGCCTCGCTCGTCGCAGTTTCGGGAGCATTTTCGCTCTCATCCCCCTCCGTCGTCTGCTCTACCGTAACCACCTCAAGCTGTTCCGTGGTTGGTTCATTTATAAAAGATGTGCAGCCAAAGAAAACGCTCATCATGGCTGCACATATACATATCTCAATTAATTTCTTCAATCTATTTTTCAAGAACATCCAGCTCTCCATCCTCGATATCAGTACTGGCTCCATTATACCACACTTATATTAGGAAGATACCAAGTATAAACAGCACTATCCAGCATATGCCCTTGAAAACCCACCACATAAGTTTAAGTGGCCATACGCATAATTCCCATAGTAATCTCAACATAAGAATCATCCCCTTTCTGATGAGCTAATTATACGATTCTATCTAGGGCGTTAAAAAGGACATACTATGTGAGTATATCAGAACCGTCCCTATATACTCATTATTCGATGCGGAGGCGGTCGACTACGCTTCTCTTACAAAGCTTGTTGTAAGCGACTACCGGGATGACAACTACCATCACGCAGATGAATGGGAGGCAGATGCCGAGGGGAACGAGGGTGAAGTTCCAAGCGAACATAGGTAGCTGGGCGGTCAGCATTTTTATAAGTGTAAAGCTGAGCAGGACTGAAATGCTTGTTGAGCAAAGGATTGTCCAGAGGAAATATACCATCGCTTCTTTCATCAGCTTCACTTTCTGCTGCTTGCCTGTCATACCTACAGCTTCGAGCATTGCGAGCTCTCTGCTTCTTACAATTATTGAGGTGATCATAGTATTTGCGAAGTTCATGAGACCGATAAGTCCAAGGATACCAGCCACTACAACACCGACAACCTTAATCATGCTGCCGAAGGAAGCGTACTCTTCTTCGATACTTTCTTTGGAGTCATAATCCATGTTTGAATTCACTTCATTTGTATAGTTCTTCAGCCAATCATTCACAGAGGCTTCCTTAGAATCCTCGACATTCATAAGAACTCTCATAGCGCCCCAGTCAGCCCCGTTAAGAGCTAGGAACTCGTCCTCTGGAAGCACGTAGTTACATTCGAAAAGGTTATAAACTCCAAGGTCCATAGCTATTGGCATTTCCACTATACCGTAGATCTCGTACTCCTTCATAGGTGCATTATCATAGCTGACGCACTCGATTTCTTTTCCATTTTCATCGACATCCTTCACAGTCTCCTGATACTTAGGATCATAGCTTCTAATCTGAATCTTGTCACCCGGCTTAAGGAAATCCGCCTCATCATTATCTGTTATAAATCTTGTCATAAGAACATAGTTTCCACTGTTAAATGTATCCCAGTCGATACTATCTTTTCCATCTATTGTCTCCAGCACCTTCAGCTTATCAAAAGCCAGTTTTCCAACTCCATATGTCTTTCCTTCCAGAGTTTTTGAAGCTCTCATATATTCGTCTGTATTTTTTATATCTGCTTCTGAATAGCCAAGACTAGCGTACTTCTGCTTCATCAAATCTGTGTTAATTACATTTTCCTCTATCTTAGCCCAGTTTTCATCACCGAACTCCTGGAATGTATCATTCACATAAACCGCTCCAACTTCTTCAACTCCGTCCAGTCCTTTCAAGTTCTCCAGAAGAGTTGAATCTATCGCCTGAGTTTCTCTATATGATGCGGCCGGATCATCCACTGTAATATCCTGAACACTAAAATCCGCAATAATCAGATTCTCAACATAACCATCCATATTGAAGCCGCTCACGAAACCATACACCGAATTCAGCACAACAAGTGCAAGTGAAAGTGAAAGGATTACTGTAACAAGCTTTTTCTTAGGCTTTCCGTTCTTATCTGTTTCCTCGGTGTATTTAACTGTCTCCACCGGTGAAACCTTAGCGGCCTTACGGCAAGGCTTCATAGCGCTGATAATTACTGTGATATAAGAAAATGCACCCGCGCCGAGAAGCATCCATAGATTCAGGTGAAGATCACCCTTTCCAACATTTACTGTACTAAACTGTCCGGAAATGATAGGAAGAAGAACTACAGCAACGAGAACTCCAAGGGCGATTCCAACCGGAATACCGATGATAGATATGATATTTGCCCTCTTCATAACTATCTTTCTGAGCTGCTTTTCTGTGGTACCAATGGTCTTCAGAAGTCCGAACTCCTGAATATCGGAAATGATATTTATATCAAATATATTAAATATGATCAGGTAACCTGCGAGCATAAATACCGCTCCAAGGGCAAGGCACATGATGATCATAGATGGGTCAAGAGTGCTTGCTGTATAAGCCCAGTTAACACCATAATCAACATTTTCTCTTAAACCAGTTCTAGCGATGAGCGCCAGAATCTTCCCCTCGATATTTACGCTATTACTAAAATTAAAATCAACAGAATATCTACCAACATAATCCATTGTATCTGATTCTGGAAGTGGCACTGTCTTAGCAGGTGCATACTTTTCCTGAAAGCTCTTTGAGAAATATGTCATCTGAGCTGGATTTATAGGGTCCCCCTCGTAAATGCCACACACAGTAAATTCTTTCTCAATAACTTCATCTTCTATTTCAATATCAAGAGTAACCTTGCTACCCACTTCACATGGGACATTTAAAGCATCAAGTACTACATTACTGAGAACAACCTCGTCCTCAGCCTCAGGCATTTTGCCCTTTGTAGGATAACTGAAACCTTCTTTTGCATTTTTATCCTGTGCATAGTAGCACTCAGAACGAACCTTCTTCAGTTCCTCATTTGCAAGGTTACCTACCATGATTCTATAATTGACAGATTTAAGCTTTGGATCATCTTTTATCTGATCATACTCAGCCTCTGTAAGATACTTAAAACTACCATGGCTGCTTCCGCCGGCCTGTCTCATAGCGCCTTCCTGCATCTCATTTATCATGCTTCCACCCACTGAGAAAAGTGATGAGAACAGAAGGCTTGTAAGCACAACTGCCATAACAAGTATTACATACTTGCTAAGCTTTGCCTTGATTCCGCTTGTTGCTATATTGTTGATTGCCTTTTTATTATTTACGTTCTTCATGATTTAGTCCTTAATGTTTTATTCTTTTTTATTCATTCTATGATGTACGAATTGCTCCGTTTCCAAAGAGGTTTTTTTATGCCATAATATGTCCATCTTCGATTCTGATAGTTCTATCTGCCATCTGAGCTATCTCATCATTATGTGTGATCATCACGATTGTCTGATTGAACTTATTTCCTGTAGTCTTCAGCAGTCCAAGTACATCCTGACTTGTCTTTGTATCAAGGTTTCCTGTTGGCTCATCCGCAAGTATGATGGCTGGCTTCGAAGCAAGTGCTCTTGCTATTGCAACTCTCTGCTGCTGTCCACCAGACAACTTAGAAGGAAGCACATTTAACTTCTTTTCGATACCAAGCGTTTCGATTACATTTTGGATATATTCCTTATCGACCTTCTTGCCATCCAGCTGAAGTGGAAGGACGATGTTGTCATAAACGCTGATCGATGGAACAAGGTTGAAGCTCTGGAAGATAAATCCTATCTTTCTTCTTCTGAAGATGCAGAGCTCGTCGCCCTTAAGTCCTGAGATATCCTTGTCATCTATGATGACCTTTCCCTCAGTTGGATTATCAAGTCCACCCAGCATGTGGAGTAGTGTTGACTTACCACTTCCGCTTGTTCCGATGATACTGAGGAACTCGCCTCTTTCAACTTGCAGGCTCACATCGTCGAGTGCCTTCACAAGTGTCTCACCTTCGCCATAATATTTCTTTAAATGTTCTGCAACTAATATACTCATTTTATTCCTCCATTTATGAGACCGTGTCTCTTTTCTTTTCGTTTACAATGCATATACTAACATACACTTCTTTCAAGAATATTTCTGAAATCTTTCAATATTGAAAGAATTAAAAAAAGAGCGATTCTACGCTAGAACCGCCCCTAATTTACTTGATTTTCACCAACCGAACTCTTTAGTTTTACTTTCTAAGATAGAGAACGAATTCCCCGCCCTCTCTTACTTCATTTGAAATAACCTTGATATATCCATCTTCCTTCGAAAGAATCTCGCGTGTCAGATAGAGACCTATTCCAACGCCGTCGTCCTGCTGAACCTCGCTACCACGGAAGAATCTTCCAAAGATCTTAGTTGCTTCTTCTTCGGAAATGCCCCCTCCCTCATCTATAACGTGAATCGCCACATACATCTCCGTCTCCGACAGCTTCACCTCAATCTTGCCGCCTTCCGGGGAGTATTTGACCGCGTTGTCGAGGACATTTATCAGAGCCTCCAAGGTCCATTTCATATCAAACGATGCCGTAATTGGAGCGTCACCTTCAACGTCCGCCGTGATAATACTTATCTCCTTCGTGCTGGCTTTTGCTTTAACAGCAGCTATTCCTGACTCAACCAGTTCATTTACACTAGACTTATTCGCCACCACCTCGAGCGTGCCACTCTCAAGTCTCGAAAGCTTGGTGAGCGAATCTATCAGAAATTCAAGGCGCTCGTTCTGCCGCCTTATCTCCGCCGAGTATTTCTCAATCCTACTTAAGGAAGCTGATATATCTCCAGGATCTGACGCTCCCTGTCCACCTTCCTTCGCCTGAAGTATTTTTATCTCCTCGCACAGCAGCTCCGTGTACATCTTGATATTGGTCATAGGAGTTTTCGTCTGATGAGATATATCCGATATAAACTGCTCGAGCCTGTGCCGCTCCGCCTCCAGATTCTGATTCGAAAGGACCGAAGTTCCAAGGAACTCCTTCCACTTAGATTCAAGTCTCGAAAGCTTCGTCTCATCATAGCTACTTTCCGAAAATGTACCATTCAGAGCGTCGTCGAGCATCTGATCTAATCTTTCAATTACCTTATTAGTAAACAATTAAATAAACCTCTTCACTATTCAAATCGGTAGCCCTGGCCGTAAACAGTATTTATATGCTTAGCCTCTCCAGAGCTCTCTATCTTACTTCTGAGACGATTAACGGTTACCGACAATGCATTTTCCTCTACATATTCACCACTGTCACCCCAAAGTCTTTCGATAAGAGCGTCTCTTGTAAGGATCATTCCCTTATTATCCAGGAAAACCTTAAGGAGCCTTTGCTCATTCACGCTAAGAAATATTTCCTCCTCGCCCTTCCTAAATATGAGCTTGTCAAAGTCAAATACCATATCATCGATTTCATAGATTGCAGAATTCTCCTTTGCAGGGCTAGGCGGTGTATCGACGGAAGCCGGGCCGGTCAGCTGGCTGCGGCGGACGAGGGCATTTACCCTTGCTCTTAGTACCGCGAGGCTAAAAGGCTTCGTCAGGAAATCATCAGCACCCATTGTGAGTCCTGTAACTTCGTCCATCTCCAGATCATTTGCCGTGAGGATGAGAACAGGAACGTTGCTTCGCTCTCTTACATATTTTAAATAATCGTAGCCTATTCCATCTGGCAGATTGAGATCGAGAATT
Source organism: Eubacterium sp. (assembly GCA_017480495.1). Taxonomy (GTDB): domain Bacteria; phylum Bacillota; class Clostridia; order Lachnospirales; family Lachnospiraceae; genus Eubacterium_Q. The sequence goes on from JAFVAQ010000003.1 coordinate 181,186, forward strand.
ATGAGACTTATCTCGTCGCCATATTTATCGAAGCCCGCCTTCGCATCCGCTATCTTATATTCCTTATGAAAACTATCCGCGAAGTCCCCCAGAGATATCGAGATTCCCTCGCTCAGTGTTTTATCATCTTCTACTATTTGAATTACCAAAATCTTTACCTCATACTACTATGCAAATAGGGACGTAAACAAGTGCGGTGGTTTAAATTAGCATTTCCATGCCTACCTTCTGAGCTTGCATTCCCATGGCCTCATAGAATTTCATAGCTCCAGGATTGCAGCTCCACACATTTAGAGTAATGTTATAGAAGCCCTCTGACTTCGCATAAGCCTTGATGTATTCAAAGAGCTCCTTACCTACGCCGAGTCCGCGAGCCTCCTCGTCCACACATATATCATCAATATACAAGGTCTTTATGTCTGTCAGGACGGAGTCATTTACTTCCTGCTTAAATATGCAGAACATATGGCCGACCACCTTGTCATTCTCCACGCATACGAATACTGGTGTTTTGTCATCCTGCAGGATACCCTCCAGCTCCGCCGACGTATATTTGGTCGTCGGTCCCTTGAATATATCCGGCCGCCCATTATGATGCACCATATCCACCTGAACCAGTAGCTCAAGTATTCTTGGAATATCGCTTTTAATTGCTCTACGTACCATTATCAGAATCCTTTCTCCTAAACACCTATAAACAACTCCAATTTTACCACACTGACACTAACGTGATAATGAGTAAATAGACCGTTTTACCATATATGTCAACAAGAAAGGAATAAAATCGGAGGTTGTTTTGTTCAAAAAAGGAATAAAGTCGGAGGTTTACATAATTACTGTATGTGCTTCCCAACTGACTCTACTGTGCCTGCTTCTCTTTCTTATACTTAATGAAATAATCTACTGCGATGCTTCCCCAAACGATTATCATTGAGATATCAAACCAGAGATCCCAGCCAAGCTTATGTCCGTAAACAATTATCTCACGCACTTCCATAAGAGCTATAACTGTCCATAATGCTGCTGTAATTGTATTCAGGATTGCACATACCTTGTTGTCTGCCTGTGAACTACTCCCACTTATAGAAGTCGGAGCTTCCTGCTTCAACCACTACTGCGCTGGCTACGATGATACATAACATCTCGTCTTACACAGTGTCCACAGGCGTATAAGTTTGGGCTATTCCATCCCTACTGTCATATTTAGTTTCAGGCTACTTCAGTCAGTAGTCGTAATCCTTCGTTTAGGATATTGATAGCAGCGTTCTGGTCACGGCTTATTGTAAGACCGCAATCACATGTCATTTTACGGATAGCTAAATTCTTCATTTCAGGATGTAGCATACCACAACAATGA